>NZ_CP062803.1:2609562-3261952 GCF_008801925.2 Cupriavidus basilensis
GGTGGAACTTGATGCCGCGCGCACCCAGGTACTCGCGCCCGCGCCCGTCGGCGTCTTCAATCTTGCAACCTACGTTGCCGAGCAACCCCGTGAGCAGCGCCTTGTGCACCTGCTCATAGGTGGGCTCGCTCTCATTGAGCTTCCAGCCCTGCTCGGTGACGGTAGTCAGCAGCTGCGAATGCACGTCGCGCCATTCGCGCAGGCGCACATGCGACAGGAAACTGGCGCGGCACTGGTCCTGCAGCTGGCGGTTGGTCTTCTTGTGCGCCACCGCCTCCTCGAACCACTTCCACATCTTGACCCAGCCCAGGAACTCGGAGCGCTCGTCCATGAACTTGCGGTGGGCCTGGTCGGCGGCTTCCTGCGCCTCCTGCGGACGGTCGCGCGGATCCTGCACCGACAGCGCGCTGGCGATGATCAGCACCTCACGCAGGCAATGGTGCTCGCGCGCGGCCAGCGTCATGCGGGCCACGCGGGGGTCCAGCGGCAGGCGGGCCAGCTGGCGGCCGACCTGGGTCAGCGCGTTGGCGTCGTCGCCCACGCTTTCCACCGCGCCCAGCTCCTGCAGCAGCTGGTAGCCGTCAGCGATAGCGCGGCCCAGCGGCGGCTCGATAAAGGGGAATTCCTCGATCGCCGTCAGCTTCAGCGCCTTCATGCGCAAGATCACCGCGGCCAGCGACGAGCGCAGGATTTCCGGATCGGTAAAGCGCGCCCGGCTGACGAAATCGGCCTCCTCGTACAAGCGGATGCACACACCGTCGGCCACCCGGCCGCAACGCCCGGCGCGCTGGTTGGCGGCGGCCTGCGAGATCGCCTCGATCTGCAGCTGCTCGACCTTGTTGCGGTAGGAATAGCGCTTGACCCGCGCCATCCCGGTATCCACCACGTAGCGGATGCCCGGCACGGTCAGCGAGGTTTCTGCCACGTTGGTGGCCAGCACGATGCGCCGCGCGTTGGAAGGCCGGAACACCCGTTCCTGTTCCTGCACCGACAAGCGCGCGAACAGGGGCAGGATCTCGGTATGCGGTGGATGGTGCTTGCGCAGCGCCTCGGCAGCCTCGCGAATTTCGCGCTCGCCGGGCAGGAACACCAGCACATCGCCCGGGCCAAGCCGGCACAGCTCGTCCACCGCCTCGACGATGCCGTCGAACAGGTCGCGATCTTTCGATTGCGCGGACTTGGGCGCGCCCTCGCCCGCCGCCTTGTCCTTCTCGATTGGCCGGTAACGGATCTCCACGGGATACAGACGCCCGCTGACCTCGATTACGGGCGCAGGCTTGCCGCCCTGCGCGAAGTGCTCGGCAAAGCGGTTGGCGTCGATGGTGGCCGAGGTGATGACCAGCT
This sequence comes from Cupriavidus basilensis, assembly GCF_008801925.2. Lineage (NCBI taxonomy): Bacteria > Pseudomonadati > Pseudomonadota > Betaproteobacteria > Burkholderiales > Burkholderiaceae > Cupriavidus > Cupriavidus basilensis. The sequence goes on from NZ_CP062803.1 coordinate 2,610,907, forward strand.
TGAGGTCGGGCCGCTTCGGCAGGATCTCCTTCAGGTAGCCGATCAGGAAATCGATATTGAGGCTGCGTTCGTGCGCCTCGTCGATGATGATGGTGTCGTAAGCGCGCAGCAACGGATCGTTCTGCGTCTCGGCCAGCAAGATGCCGTCGGTCATCAGCTTGACCGACGCGCCCGCCGACATGGTGTCGTTGAAACGCACCTGGTAGCCCACGTGCTCGCCCAGCGGTGTGCCAATCTCTTGCGCGATGCGCTTGGCCGTGGAGGTGGCGGCAATCCGGCGTGGCTGCGTATGGCCGATCAGGCCGCCGCTGCCGTCAGCGCCCGGACCGCGCCCGATCGACAGGCAGATCTTGGGCAACTGGGTGGTTTTGCCGGAGCCGGTCTCGCCGGAGACGATCACCACCTGATTGGCCAGCAGCGCCTTTGCGATCTCCTCGCGGCGGCCGGATACCGGCAGCGCCTCGGGGAAGGTGATGGGCGGGAGCGGATTGGCCTGGCGCACCGGGCGGCGTGCCTCGCGGGGCGCTCGCTCGGTGCGCTCGGTGCGCTCCGGGCGCGGCGGCCGGGGCGTGCCGTTTGCCGGCTGCGTCCTGGCTTGCCGGGCCTGGCCCGGCTGCCGGGGCGGGCGTTCTGCCGGCGGACCGGCGGCTGGCGTGGCGGCCACGGCCGGCGCTCGCGCCGGCCTGGCGACAGGCTGGACAGCGGGCTGGGCTGGCGACGGGGCGGCCTTGGGCGCGGGGCGGCCGGCATCGGTTTTCCGATCCGGCGACAAAGGTTTGGCTGGGCGTTGTGCTGACATTGGCCGGGATTATAATCCGCGGCATGAATGCAAGAACCGACACGCCAGCCGACGCGCCCGCGCCGTCCGAAATGGACGAGCCCCTGCCCGTCACCGACCCTTCCACGCTGCCCGCGCCCGCCGCCGGCGCCGACCCCGTCGAGCGTGGCGCCCCCGACCACCAGCAGTTCGTCGACTGGCTGCGAGCGGTTGCGCCTTATATCCACGCCTTCCGCGGCAAGACTTTCGTAATCGCCTTCGGCGGTGAGCTGGTCAAGGCCAACATCCTCAACGCCCTGGTCAATGACGTGGCCCTGCTGCACGCCATGGGCATGCAGATCGTGCTGGTGCACGGCTCGCGCCCGCAGGTGGAAGAGCAACTGGCACTGCGCCACGTCGAGTCGCAATTCGCCGACGGCGTGCGCGTGACCGACAACGCGGCGCTGGAGTGCGCCAAGGAAGCCGCCGGCGAACTGCGCCTGGATATCGAGGCCGCCTTCAGCCAAGGCTTGCCTAACACGCCCATGGCTGGCGCCCAGTTGTCGGTGATCTCCGGCAACTTTGTCACCGCCCGCCCGCTCGGCATCGTCGACGGCGTGGATTACCAGCACACCGGGCTGGTGCGCAAGATCGACGGCGAGTCGGTTCGCATGTCGCTGTCGCACGGCAAGATCGTGCTGCTCTCGCCGCTTGGCTTTTCGCCCACCGGCCAGGCCTTCAACCTGTCGATGGAAGACGTGGCCAGCGCCACAGCCATCGCCCTGAAGGCCGACAAGCTGGTATTCATCACCGAAGTCCCCGGCGTGCAGGACCCGGTCGGCAAGCTGATGCCGGAAATGTCGCTGCGCACCGCCATCGAGCGGCTGCAGAACAACCACCTGCCGCCCGATGTCTCCTATTACCTGGAACACCTGGTCAAGGCGCTCAAGGGCGGTGTGCCGCGCGCCCACCTGATCCCCTTCCAGCTGGACGGCTCGGTGCTGCTGGAGCTGTTCCTGCACGACGGCGTCGGCACCATGATCTCCGACACCGACCTGGAAAGCCTGCGCGAAGCCACGCTGGACGACGTCGGCGGCATCCTGCAACTGATCGCCCCGCTGGAGCAGGACGGCACACTGGTGCCACGCGGGCGCCACCTGATCGAGCGCGACATCGCCAACTTCTCGGTGATCGAGCACGATGGCGTGCTGTTTGGCTGCGCCGCGCTCTATCCCTACCCGCGCGAAGGCATGGCCGAGATGGCCTGCCTGACTGTGTCGTCCGAAGCCCAGGGCACCGGCGACGGCGAGCGCCTGCTCAAGCGCATCGAGCGCCGCGCCCGCAGCCTCGGCCTTGACCGCCTGTTCGTGCTCACCACCCGCACGGAGCACTGGTTCCTCAAGCGCGGCTTTGTGCACGCCACCGTGGACGACCTGCCGGAAGACAAGCGCAAGCTCTACAACTGGCAGCGCAAGTCGATGGTGCTGATGAAGAAGCTGTGACGGCGGTGGGGGTAGCCTGAAGGCCGGCCCCCGCTTCGTTACAATAGCGGCACCGCAACGGCCGGCCACTCGCTGCGCCGGCCACATCACACGACAACAAGGAGTTCCCCATGGCCCGCATGGTTCAATGCGTCAAGCTCAACAAAGAAGCCGAAGGACTCGACCTGCCGCCGCTGCCAGGCGAACTCGGCAAGAAGATCTGGCAAACCGTGTCGAAGGAAGCCTGGGCTGGCTGGCTCAAGCACCAGACCATGCTGATCAACGAAAACCGCCTGAACATGGCCGACGCCCGCGCTCGCCAGTACCTGCTCAAGCAGACCGAGAAGTACTTCTTCGGCGAAGGCGCGGACCAGGCACAGGGCTACGTGCCGCCGCCGGCTGCCTGATCTGGCTGCGCGCGGCTTGGCGCCGCGCGGTGGAAGACAAAAAGGGTGCCTGTTACGGCACCCTTTTTTCATGCGATCCGCCAACGGGACCGGCAGATTCAATAATCGCTGCGCTTCACGCCCTCCGGCGTGCCCAGCAACAGTACGTCGGCGCCGCGCAGGGCAAACAGCCCCACCGTGACCACGCCCGGCATGTGATTGATGGCTTCTTCCATCGACTTCGGATTGCTGATCTTCAGGCCTGCCACATCCAGGATCACATTGCCGTTGTCGGTCTTGAAGATACCGCCTTCCTTGGTCATGCGCAGGCGCGGCTGGCCGCCAAATGCAGCCAGTTGGCGGGCGACCGCGGCGCGTGCCATCGGAATCACTTCCACCGGCAGGGGAAACGCCCCCATCACATCCACCAGCTTGCTGCCGTCGGCGATGCAGACAAAGCGCTTGGCCACCGAGGCCACGATCTTCTCGCGCGTCAGCGCGCCGCCACCGCCCTTGATCATGGCGCCGCTGGCATCGATCTCGTCCGCGCCGTCGACGTAGACCGGGATCTCGTCGACCTCATTCAGGTCCAAGACTTGGAAGCCGTGCTGCTGCAGGCGGCGCGTGGACGCCTCCGAGCTGGAGACCGCGCCGGAAAAGCGTTCCTTGAACGCCGCCACCGCATCGATAAAGAGGTTGGCCGTGGAGCCCGTGCCCACGCCCAGCACCGCACCCGCCGGCACCACCTCTTTGACATAGTCGGCCGCGGCTTGCGCCACCAGCGCCTTGAGTTCATCCTGTGTCATGACAACGCCCATCTGCTTTGGGGGAAACCGCATAGTGTACCGGAATGCCGTGGCATCCCCGGCGAGGGCGCGAGCCGACGGTACAATGCCCCGAGGCATGCATCAGCGCGGCGCCCGGGGCCTGCCGTTTTGGTCCTGCGCCATCACCAACCCTTAAAAGCAACTCACTGACCATGAACCAGCTCGATCAGCTCAAGCAGTTCACCACCGTGGTGGCGGACACCGGCGATTTCCAGGTGATGAAGCAGTACACGCCGCAGGACGCCACCACCAATCCTTCCTTGATTCTCAAGGCCGTCCAGAAGGCCGAGTACCGTCCCCTGCTGGAAAAGGCGGTGCGCGGCAATGAAGGCACCGATGCCGTGATGGACGCCCTGCTGATCGCCTTTGGCTGCGAGATCCTGGCCATCGTGCCGGGCCGCGTTTCGACCGAGGTCGATGCCCGCCTGTCCTTCAACACCGAAGCCACGCTGGCCAAGGCCCGCCACCTGATCTCGCTGTATGAGCAGCGCGGCGTGGCCCGCGAGCGCGTCCTGATCAAGATCGCCTCCACCTGGGAAGGCATCCGCGCCGCCGAAGTGCTGCAGCGAGAAGGCATCAACTGCAATATGACGCTGCTGTTCTCGCTGGCCCAGGCCGTTGCCTGCGCCGAGGCCGGCGCGCAACTGATCTCACCCTTCGTTGGCCGCATCCTGGACTGGCACAAGAAGCAAGCCGGCGACAAATGGGACGCCGCCGCCAACGCGGGCGACAACGATCCCGGCGTGCGTTCCGTGCGCCAGATCTACGACTACTACAAGAAGTTCGGCCACCCGACCGAAGTGATGGGAGCCAGCTTCCGCAGCACCGAGCAGATCCTGGCTCTGGCCGGCTGCGATCTGCTCACCATCAGCCCGGACCTGCTGGAGCAGCTGGCCGCCAGCGAAAGCACCGTGGAGCGCAAGCTGTCGGTCGACCAGGCGCAGGCCGGCAATATCGCCCGCATCGAGTGCGGCGAGGCGGCTTTCCGCTGGCAGATGAATGAAGACGCGATGGCGACGGAAAAGCTGGCCGAGGGGATCCGCGCATTTGCAGCGGATGCGGTCAAGCTGGAGGCGTTGATTACGGCTTGAGACGGGGAATTGAGCGGGAGAAAACAGACGCCGCCCGGGAATCCAGGCGGCGGGCAGCGATTCAAGCTGGTGTCGCGCTCACGTCGTCCCACAGCAAGGGCAAGACCACGCCGGCCGGGCCACGCAGCACGATGTCGGCGGTCTGATCCAGCGCCGAAGGCTCGGGATTGACCACGATGACATGCGCGCCATGGTCCTTGGCGGCGCCGGGCAAGCCGGCTGCCGGATAGACCAGCCCGGAGGTGCCCACCACGATGCACAGATCGCACTGCTCGGCTGCGTGCTCGGCGCGATAGCGGGCCACGCGCGGCAGTTCCTCGCCGAACCACACCACGCCGGGGCGCATCATGGCATTGCAAAGGGAGCAGCGCGGCGGCACGCCCGGCACGGCGGTCGCCGGGTCGCAACGGCCGCAGCCGTCAAGCCACTTGTTGGCGAACAGGTTGCCGTGCAGCTCGATCACATCGCGGCTGCCGGCGCGCTGGTGCAAGCCATCCACGTTTTGCGTGACCAGGGTGACGGCCTTCTGCGAGGCGAGCGCCACCAGGGAGATATGCGCCGGATTGGGATCGGTGGCCGCCACCAGCTCGCGCCGGTGCAGGTACCACTCCCAGACCAGCGCGGGCTGGCGCCGGTAAGCGTCTTCCTGGGCCAGCTCCTCGGGATTGAAGCGCGACCACAGGCCGGTCATGGCGTCGCGGAACGTGGGCACGCCGGACTCGGCCGATACGCCCGCGCCGGTGAGCACCATGATATTGGTGGCTTCGCCGATCAGGCGGCGCGATGCGGCTAGCGCCTGTGCGTCGATATTCGCCGGCATGGCTGCTGCCCCAGCGCTCAGCGCTTCAGGCGGCGCTGGCGCACCGCCTCATACAGGCACACGCCGCTGGCCACGGAAACGTTCAGGCTTTCCACGCCGCCGGCCATCGGGATGCTGACCAGTTCGTCACAGGTTTCGCGGGTGAGGCGGCGCATGCCCTCGCCTTCGGCGCCCATCACCAGGGCAACCGGCCCCTTGAAATCGACGTCATAGAGCGTCTTTTCCGTGCCGTCGTCCGTGCCGATCACCCAGATGCCGCGTTCCTGCAACTCGCGCAGCGTGCGCGCCAGGTTGGTGACAGTGATGTAGGGGACGGTTTCCGCCGCGCCGCTGGCCACCTTGGCCACCGTGGTGTTCAAACCCACGCTGCGGTCCTTCGGAGCGATCACGGCGTGCGCGCCGGCGCCATCGGCCACGCGCAGGCAAGCGCCCAGGTTGTGCGGATCGGTGACGCCATCGAGCACCAGCAGCAAGGGCGTGCCTTCGATGCCGTCGAGCAGTTCGTCAAGATTGAGGGCCAGCGCCACATCTTCGGCGCGGGCGACCACGCCCTGGTGGCGGTCGGTGCCGGCCATGCCGCGCAGGCGCTCGGCATCCACCGGGTGCAGGCGGACTTTGAGGCTTTCGGCAAGGCGGATGAAGTCCTGCATGCGGCGGTCACGCCGCGCGGATTCTACGTAGACATCGGTGACGCCAGCGGCGTCCTGGCGCAGGCGCGCGGTGACGGCGTGAAAGCCGATCAGGAGTTTTTGTTTAGCCATGGCGAGATTGTACATTCCCGCCGGGGCTTGCCCTGCGTCGGCAGCCATGGCGCCGGAACCGGGCAAGCCGGCGCCGGCGCCATGGCCGTCAGGTGCGCTTGCGCGAAGCGCGGCTGCTCTTGCCGGCCGGCTTGGCGCCGCCCTTGTGCGTCGAGCCCAGATGCTGCGGCTTGGGCTTGGCGGCGCGCTTGGCCGGCTTGCCGCCGGCCTTGGCGCCCTGCCCCACGTGCGGCTTGACCGGCGTCATGACAGCCTCGAACACCGGCTGCTCTTCGATCACGCGGTCCAGCGTTTCGTCGAACGACTCTTCCGGCTTGGAGCTGCCACCCAGCAGCGCGGCCAGCTGACGGCCCTTCTTGCGCGCGGGCACGGCGTGCGCGGCGGGCACGCGCGGTGCGGCATCGACGATCGGGGCGCGGCCACGCAGGTTCTTGGCTGAAGGCTCCTGCACCAGGCGGAAGTCGATCTTGCGCGCATCGAGGTCCACGCGCGAAACCTGCACGCGAACGCGGTCGGTGAGGCGGTAGCGGATGCCGGTACGCTCGCCGCGCAGCTCATTGCGCGCTTCGTCGTACTGGAAGTAATCGCTGCCCAGCTCGGTGACATGGACCAGGCCTTCGACATAGAGCTCGTCGAGCTGCACGAAGATGCCAAACGAGGTGACCGAGCTGATGGTGCCCGAATACTCGCTGCCAAGCTTGTCGCGCATGAAGTAGCACTTGAGCCAGGCTTCCACATCACGCGAGGCTTCATCGGCGCGGCGCTCGTTGGCCGAGCAGTGCAGGCCGAGCTCGTCCCAGATGGCTTCGTTGCGCTGGGCGCGCGCGGCGCTGCGCTCTGCCTTCTCGGCAGCGTCCTTGGCCTGCATGCGGCGTGCCTTGGGCGCAATCGCGGTGTTCAGCGCGGTGCCCGGCGCAAATGCCGGCCGGTACTTGGTATGGGCCAGCACGGCCTTGATGGCACGGTGCGTGAGCAAGTCCGGGTAACGGCGGATCGGGCTGGTGAAGTGGGCGTAAGCCTCGTACGACAAGCCGAAGTGGCCGATGTTGTCCGGGCTGTAGACCGCCTGCTGCATCGAGCGCAGCAGCATGGTCTGCAACATCGGCGCGTCGGGACGGCTCTTGATCTTGTCCATCACGTCGGCGTAGTCGCCCGCCTGCGGCTTGTCGCCACCGGCCAGCGAGAGCCCGACGGTACGCAGGAACTCTCGCAGGTTCTTCAGCTTTTCCTCGCTCGGGCCGGCGTGGATCCGGTACAGCGTGGGATGCTTGAAGCGTTCGAGGAAGTCCGCGGCGCACACGTTGGCGGCCAGCATGCATTCCTCGATCAGGCGGTGGGCGTCGTTGCGGGTACGCGGCAGGATCTGCTCGATCTTGCCCTGCGCATTGCAGACGATATAGGTCTCGGTGGTATCGAAGTCGATTGCGCCACGCTCGCGCCGCGCCTTGAGCAGGACCTGGAACAACTCGTAGAGGTTCTGCAGGTGCGGCACCAGGTCGGCACGCTTGTGCGCCTCCGGGCCCTTGGTGTTGGACAACACCGACCAGACCTCGTTATAGGTCAGGCGCGCCGCCGAATGCATCACGGCGGGATAGAACTGATAGCCCTTGAGCTCGCCCTTGGCGGTGATCACCGCATCGCACACCATGCACAGGCGGTCAACTTGCGGGTTCAGCGAGCACAGGCCGTTGGAGAGCTTTTCCGGCAGCATCGGGATGACGCGGCGCGGGAAGTACACCGAGGTGGCGCGATCCAGCGCATCGGCGTCGAGCGCCGTGCCAGGGCGCACATAGTGCGACACATCGGCAATCGCCACCACCAGGCGCCAGCCCTTCGAGCGGCCGATCTTGACGGGTTCGCAGTAGACAGCGTCGTCGAAGTCGCGCGCGTCCTCGCCGTCGATCGTCACCAGGGGCACGTCGCGCAGGTCGATGCGGTGCTCCAGGTCGGACTCGCGCACCTCGTCGGGCAGGCCGGCGGCTTCTTTGGCGCAGGCATCCGAGAATTCATGCGGCACGCCGTACTTGCGCACGGCGATTTCGATTTCCATGCCGGGGTCGTCGAAGTCGCCCAGCACTTCCACCACACGGCCCACGGGCTGCACGTAGCGATCGGGGTAGTCGATGATCTCGACGCTGACCACCTGGCCGACTTGCGCCTTGCCTTGCGATTTCGGCGGGATCAGGATGTCCTGGCTGATGCGCTTGTCTTCGGGCGCCACCACCAGCACGCCGCCTTCGCTCAGCAGGCGGCCGATCACGTAGCGGTTGGCGCGCTCGAGGATCTCGACGATCTGGCCTTCGGGCCGGCCGCGCCGGTCGTAGCCGATCACGCGCACCTGGGCGCGGTCGTTGTGCATGGCCTTTTGCAGCTCGCGCTCCGGCAGGAAGATGTCGTCATCGCCATCGTCGCGGATCAGGAAGCCGAAGCCATCGCGGTGGCCCTGCACACGGCCGACCACAAAGTTAGGCTGGTTGGCCAGTTCGTAGCGGCCCTTGCGGTTGAGTTCGATCTGGCCGTCGCGCTCCATGGCGGCGAGGCGTTTCTGGAAGCCGTCGTGTTCTTTGCGCGTGACAGCGAGCGCCTTGGCGATATCGCCGCCCGACAAGGGCGACCCCGACGTCCGCAGGACGCCAAGGATTTCTTCCCGACTAGGGATCGGATAGTTATTCTGATTCAATTTTTTCTAGAATTATTTGACAAACGACTTGCGGTCGCTATAATGAGCGCTTCGGTTGTTTCGACGCCCGCCCAGGTGGCGAAATTGGTAGACGCACTAGGTTCAGGTCCTAGCGGTGGCAACACTGTGGAGGTTCGAGTCCTCTCCTGGGCACCAGATCAAACGGAAAACCCGCAGCGCTTTCGAGCCCTGCGGGTTTTTTGTTTTCCGGCGTCTGATCTTGCAACTTGGCACTCCCGATTCGATATTGGCGCGACTGCGCGACTTAACACTTAACACTTAACAATTGACTAAATACCAGTCGCAGCAACGACCGCTCCGGGGCGTGGAATCCGCTCTTGCCTGTAGAGGCCGAGGCATCCACACGGCCTGGCGCTCACACGAACTGCCAGGGCGCGGCCGGAGCAGCAGCCGACTGCTGCGCTGCGGGTGAGTGTATCAGTTTCAGTGGCGCTCCCGGCATTCTTCCACCATTCTCACGCCGGAATGTCGCGTTTTCCGACGTTTTCAGGCGCAAACCACCCGATTGCTGCACGCGCATGCCACACCGGCATGCCTGCGTGGCCCGCCAGTCGCTTGACAGCGACACTCATCTGTAACTAAGATAGTTTCATATTGCCTTACCCATCATGACCACCAGCAGCCGATTCGCCGTTGCCGTCCATATCCTCACCTTGCTGGCCAGCGCCGCGGGGCCCTTGCCGTCGTCGCTGATCGCGGGCAGCGTGGGCACGAACCCGGTCCTGATCCGCCGCCTGGTCAGCCAGTTGGCCGAGGCGGGGCTGGTGAGCACGGTGATGGGGAGCAACGGCGGCGCCTCGCTGGCGCGTGCGGCGGCATCCATCACGTTGCTCGATGTGTTCCGTGCGGTGGAGTCGGCCACGCTGATCGCGCCGCACCACAGCGTGCCCAATCCGGCGTGCATGGTGGGACGGGAAATTACCGGCGCGCTGAAGCACGCCGCCGACCGCGCCCAGGCAGCGATGGATGGTGCGCTGGCCGAGATCACGATTGCCGGCATGCTCGCCGACGTGGAGCGCGCAGCCCGGCAACGCAAGCCGTAAAAATTTTTGTCCTGATATGTAACTGAAATAGTTTCATATCGATATTCAACAGTGCAACAAAGGAGTCAACATGAAGATCGCAATCATCGGCGCCACCGGCCGTGTCGGCACCCGCCTCATCGACGAAGCCCTGAGCCGCGGCCACACGGTCACCGCCATCGCACGCCAGGCCGACAAGCTGGCCGCGCGGCCGGGCCTCGCCACGATCAATGCGGATGTCGCGGACACCAAGGCCCTGGCGGCCGCCCTCGCCGGCCAGGACGTGGCAATCAGCACAGTACGTTTCCTGCAGACCACGGCGCAACAGATCACCTCCGCGGTCAAGGCCGCCGGCGTGCCCCGCCTGCTGGTGGTGGGCGGCGCGGGCAGCCTCTTCGTAGCACCGGGCGCGCAACTGGTGGACACGGCGCAGTTCCCGCAAGCCTATAAGGCAGAGGCCCTGGCCGGACGGGACTTCCTCAACGCCCTGCGCAATGAGACGGCGATCGACTGGACCTTCCTGTCCCCCGCAGCCCTGTTCGAGCCGGGCTCACGCACGGGCAAGTTCCGCGTGGGCGAGGAGACGCTGCTCTCCGACGCCAGCGGCAAGAGCTGGATCTCGATGGAAGACTATGCCATCGCCATGATCGACGAAGTGGAAAAACCGGCGCACTCGCGCCAGCGCTACACGGTCGCTTACTAAGCAGGAAACGGGCAGCAACGGCGGGGGCCGCGGCATGCCGCCCTCTCCGTCTTCTGCAGGCCCGGTTCAGCGCCCGGGCCGCGCCAGATAGCCGCGACGCCAGGGCTTGAGCACCGCGATGGCAAGCAGCGCGGTCACGATATCCAGCGTGATTGCCACGCCGAACACCGGCATCCAGCTGCCCAGCTTCTCGTGCATCAGCGCCGCCAGCGGGCCGCCGAAGATCGAGCCGATGCCCTGCGAGATATACAGCCAGCCGTAGTTGGTGGTGGCGTAGCGCGTGCCGAAGGTATCGGTCAACGTGGAAGGAAATAGCGAGAAGATTTCGCCCCATCCCAGGAACACCACGCCCGACAGCAACACGAACAGCACCGCGTTCTCCCGGGTGAGCAGCCACAGCGCCATGGCCACGGCCTCCAGCGCGAAGGCGAAGCACATCGTGTTCTCGCGCCCCCAGTGGTCCGACACCCAGCCGAACAACGGCCGCGTGAGGCCGTTGGTAAAGCGGTCGATGGTCAGCGCCAGCGGCAACGCGGCCATACCAAACACCACGGCGCCGGACACACCGAAGTCCTTGGCGAACGAGGCCATCTGCGAGGTAACCATCAGCCCAGAGGTGGACATCATCGTCATCATCGCAAAGAGCAGCCAGAACAGCGGTGTGCGCAGCATCTGGCGCGTCGGCACATCAACCACACCAGACGCCGCCACCGCACGCGGGTGCGTGGGCGCGAGCTGCGCGCCGGCAGCCGGCGCGCGCAGCCCCTGCGAGGCGATGAAGCCGATCACCGCGAACAGCAGGCCGAACTGCCACAGCGTGGTTTCCAGCCCCTTGCCTGCCAGGGCCGACGCGATCGGGAATGTGGTGAGGATCGCGCCCATGCCATAGCCGGCAGCCACCAGGCCCACCGCAAAGCCGCGCCGGTCCGGGAACCAGCGCACCATCTGGCCCACTACCCCCACATAGACAATGCCCGTGCCCAGGCCACCCACCACGCCGTAGCTGAGATACAGCATGCCCAGGCTATGCACCTGGGCCGCCAGCACCCAGCTCAGGCCGGACAGGACCGTGCCGAGCGCAATCAGCCGGCGCGGGCCGAAGCGCTCGATCAGCGCGCCCTGGAACGGTGAGAAGAACGTCTGCAGCACGATCAGCAGGGAGAAGGTGACCTGTAGCTCTGAGAGCGGCACGCCGAGCTTGGCCGCGAGCGGCTTGGTAAACAAGGTCCACACATACTGCGGGCTGGAGATCGCCATCATGCACGCGACACCCAGCGCCAGCTGGATCCAGCGCGTACGCGCCAACGGCAAGGCAGGCGACATGCCGAGTGCCGGGTTATCTGCAACAGAACGCATCGAACCACTCCTTGGAAGGGACTTCGAGGAAACCGCAGGCTCTTTGGTGAAGCCTCGGGGAACCAGGCCCGGCGGCGAGCGGCGGCAAACCGGGGACGGCCAGCCCAGACCTGGAGAAAGCCAAGCGTCGCCGCGCCGGCACGCGCACAGCGGGTGCCTACCAGCTGGCCACCGCGCCGTCGCTGCGCAGATCGAACCCGCCTTCATAGAGCCCGTCCGCATGCAGCACGATGGCGCCGGCATGCCCCATGGTCTCGTCGTAGGGCCTGAGCATTTCCACCTCGTGGCCAAGCGCGCGCAGCGCGTCGCACGTGGCTGCGGGAAAGCGCGCTTCGAGCTTGAGGGTGTCGCTGGTCTGGCCCCAGGTCCGCCCCAGCAGCCAGCGCGGCGCGTCAATGGCGGCCTGCGGGTTCATGCCGAAATGCACGATGCGCGAGAACACGGCGCTCTGCGATTGCGGCTGGCCGTCGCCGCCCATATTCCCGTAGACCAGCGTGCGTCCATCGGCCAGGCGCGCCAGTGCCGGGTTGAGCGTATGGAACGGCTTGCGCCCCGGCATCAACGGATTGCGTGCGGCCGGATCCAGCGAGAAACTGCAGCCACGGTTCTGCCAGTTCACGCCCGAAGCCGGCAGCACGATGCCGCTGCCGAACTCGTGATAGATGCTCTGTATAAAACTGACCGCCACGCCATCGCCATCGACCACGCCCATCCACACGGTATCGGCCGGCCCAAGGCCGTTGCCCCACGGCAGCACGGCGTCCGGGCGGATCCGGGAAGCGGCGCCGTCGAGCCAGGGCGGCGCCAGCAGGTCTTGCGGCTCGATTTCCATGTAGGCCGGATCGGTGATATGGCGGTCGCGCACGCCGAATGCCTGCTTGGTGGCCTCCACGCAGGCGTGCACGAAGGGCGCGCCGCAGGGGTCCATGCCGCTATCCAGCAAGCGGTCCAGCTGGCCAAGGATCAGCAGCGAAACCAGGCCCTGGGTAGGCGGCGGCATGTTGTAGATCGTGCCGAACGAATGCGCCAGCGACAGCGGCGTCTTCCACACCGCACGGTGCGCGCGCAGGTCATCGAGCGTCAGCGGGCTGCCCACGTCCGCAAGATCGCGCGCCATGCTTTGCGCGAGTTCGCCCTGGTAGAAATCATCCAGCCCAGTCCTCGCCAGTTGCTCCAGCGTGGCCGCCAGGCGGGGTTGCCGGAACCGGCTGCCGGGCGCCGGCACGCCGTTGGCGAGGAAGGTTTCGGCAAAGCCAGTGATATCGGCAAGTTCGCCCCTTTTGGCGGCGATGCATGCGGACTGGCTGTGCGTGACGGGCACGCCGTCGCGCGCGTAGGCGATGGCATCGGCCAGCAGCCGCGACAGCGGCAGGCGCCCGCCGAGCGCCTCGTGCGACCATGCCAGCGCCGCTCTCCATCCGGAGATCGTGCCGGCCACGGTGTTGGCCGCCATGCCGCCACGGAAAGGAATCGTGCTCAGGCCGGCATCACGATAGCGCGCAATGCTGGCCGCGCCCGCGGCGGCGCCGCAGGCTTCCAGCCCGCGCGGCGCCTCGCCCGGCCGGGCGATCAGCCAGAAGCTGTCGCCGCCGATGCTGTTCATATGGGGATAAGCCACCGCGATGGTGGCTGCCGCGGCGATCATTGCCTCGACGGCATTGCCGCCCTCGCGCAACACGGCCAGCGCGCTCTGCGATGCCAGCGCATGAGGCGCCACGGCCATGCCTCGGCTGCCGCGGATGGGATTCAGGTAATGACTCACGGGACGCCCTGTGATTTATGTATACATAATCTTGCTCACAGGAGTCATTGCAACATGCGTGCCACGGCGCATAGCCACCACGGAATGCGCAAAGAAAGGCACAAAGAACAATGGCCGCCCTACGGGCGGCCATTAGCGGCAGGTCATGCAAGCCTGGGTCAGCCGAAGCGCCTGCGCCGCTGCGGTGCGTTGCGCACCGCCTGCTCGGTAGACGGCACAAGGCTGGTGCGGGCTTGCTCGAGCCGCTCGGTGGTGAGCCGGCTCACCTCGGCACGGCCATCCTCGATATGCGCGGCCAGCAAGGAAACCGCCCGCGGCGCATCGTGCGCGGCCAGGGCATCCAGGATGGCGGCGTGTTCGTCATAGGTGAGCGCGACACGATCGCCGTAGGCGAAATCCATCCGGCGGATGATGCGGATACGGTCGGTGACCTGCTGGTGAACCGCGGCAGCCTCGGGGTTGCCAGCGGCATGCATGAGCGCCATGTGGAAGGCTTCATCCAGTGCGGCCACCGTGTTGCCATCGGTGAGACGCTCGGCGCGCGGCACGCGCCAGATCGCATCCAGCTTGGCCAGGCCAGCAAGGTCGACTTGCCGCGCGGCGGGTTGCTGGCACAGCCGCGTCACCGCGTGGGTCTCCAGCACGGTGCGCAGTTCGTAGAGCGCCTCGAAGCGGCCCAGGTCGAGCGGCACGACTTCCCAGCCATTGCGGAAGTAGCCGCGCACCAGGCCGTCGCCCTGCAGGCGCTGCAGGGCCTCGCGCACCGGCGTGCGCGAAATGCCGAGCCGCTCGGCAACGTCGTTCTCGGTGAATCGGTCGCCGGGCAGCAGGCGAAAGGCAAAGATATCGTCGCGCAGGCTGTGATAGGCCGCCTGCGAACGCGATGCTCGCGCGGCAGCACCCTGCGCGCTCGTTTGCTCGCTCATTTGCCCGAGCCGCCCGGGATCAGGCCTGCGAGCTGCCGGCGGCGTGCTTGCCGCGCTTGAGCCAGGCCGCCAGGTTGTGCGGACGCAGCGTGTCGTACTCTTCGAACGGCTGGTGAATCCAGGGATTCGTCGGCAGGAAGGTCACGTGGTAGTCCGGCTTGACCTTGGAGCAGGCCTTGTACCACAGCACGGACGAGCGCACTTCCGTCACGGCCGGATAGCGCTCCTGCAGATGGCGGCCCACGCGCTCCAGCGTGACGCCGGAATCCACCAGGTCATCGACCAGCAGGATCTTGCCGGAGAGGTCGCCCTTGGTCATGGTGATGTACTGCGCGATATCGAGGTCGCCCTGCTGTGTGCCCGCTGCCTCGCGGTAACTGCTGGTGGCCAGGATGGCCAGAGGCACGTCGAAGATACGGGACATCTGGTCGCCGACGCGCAGGCCACCGCGTGCCAGGCACAGGATCTTGTCGAACTTCCAGCCCGACTCGTGGACGTTCAGCGCCAGGCGCGCGATCAGGCTGTGGTAGTCGTCCCACGAGATCCACAGGTTCTCTTCGTCGTTCGATGGCAGGGTCATGATTGTTTTAGCTCTTCGGCTTTAGGCTTGAGGTCTGTCGACCGATAAAGTTTCGGCCCGCTTGCGCGGGCCGATTTGCTCTTGTGCAACTGCCGTCTTTTAGCGGGCGCGACTTCGTTCAGCCGCGCGGGCGCCCTGACGGGCAAGACTGCATCAGGCTACGTACGGGTGACGCAGCAGGATGGTTTCGTCGCGGTCCGGGCCGGTCGAGATCATGTCGATCGGGATGCCGACCACTTCCTCGACGCGCTTCAGGTAGATGCGAGCCTGTTCCGGCAGCGCGTCCCAGGCCTTCACGCCGAAGGTGGATTCATTCCAGCCCGGGAATTCCTCGTACACCGGCACGCAGCGCGCCACGGCATCCGAGCCGCGCGGCAGGATGTCGACGGTCTTGCCGTCCAGTTCGTAGCCCACACACAGCTTGAGGGTTTCCAGGCCATCCAGCACGTCGAGCTTGGTCATGCAAAGACCCGACACACCGTTGATCTGCACCGAACGCTTGAGCGCGGCGGCATCGAGCCAGCCGGTACGGCGCGGTCGTCCGGTCACCGAACCGAATTCCTTGCCGACGTTGGCCAGGCGCACACCCACCGGGTCCTGGCGCTTGGGGTTGTCGTTGTCGTACAGCTCGCTGGGGAACGGGCCTGCGCCCACGCGGGTGCAGTAAGCCTTGGTGATGCCCAGGATGTAGTTCAGGCGGCCCGGGCCGACACCGGCACCGGCGGCGGCCGCACCGGCCACGCAGTTGCTGGAGGTAACGAACGGATAGGTGCCGTGGTCGACGTCGAGCAGCGTGCCTTGCGCGCCTTCGAACATCAGGTTCCCGCCGGCAGCGTTGACCGCGTAAAGCTCGGCCGACACATCGGCCACCATCGGGGCCAGGCGCGGCGCGTAGGCCAGCATTTCGTCCAGAGTCTGCTGGAAGTCGACCGCTTCCGCGCCCAGGTACTGGGTCAGCATGAAGTTATGCAGGTCGAGGTTCTCGCGCAGCTTCTCGGCGAAGCACTTGGGATCGAACAGGTCCTGCACGCGCAGCGCGCGGCGGGCCACCTTGTCTTCGTAGGCCGGGCCGATGCCGCGGCCGGTGGTGCCGATCTTGTCGGCGCCACGGCGCACCTCACGGGCCTTGTCGATGGCCACGTGGTACGGCAGGATCAGCGTGGTCGCTTCGGAAATGCGCAGGCGGTTCTGCACCTGCAGGCCAGCGGTTTCCAGTTCCTCGATCTCACGGAACAGCGCCTCCGGCGACAGCACGACGCCGTTGCCGATGTAGCAGATCGTGCCTTCTCGCATGATGCCCGAGGGGATCAGGCGCAGGATGGTCTTCTTGCCGCCGATGATGAGCGTATGGCCGGCATTGTGGCCGCCCTGGAACCGCACCACGCCCTTTGCATGATCGGTAAGCCAATCGACGATTTTTCCCTTGCCTTCGTCACCCCATTGGGTGCCGATCACGACGACATTGCGTCCCTGGCTTACTGCAGAAGCGGACATGTTGATTTTGGTCAGTGGGTTAAAAACGTATTTTACTCTCGTTGCAGGTCAACTCCCCGATTTTGGGGAGATCGGCCTGCAACGCGGGGGAATTCCGCGGCCTGGCGCTTGCGCTCAGGCCCCGGCGCTGCGCGGAATCACCGTCCAGCCGCCATCCTGGCGGACCAGTTGCCGGTCGCAGTTGAACTCGTCGAGCTGGTGCGTGTGCCCCGGCAGCGACTGGATGACGATCTCGCCGGCGGCGCGCAGCGCGGCAATCGCGGCACGCAAGGCAGGATCCGCATCCCACGGCGCGAAGATGGCAAAAGCACGCACTTCCAGCGGAGAAAGCGAGGCAACTTCGCGCAAGTCCAATGAAAAGCCGGTTGCAGGCCGCGCGCGACCAAAGGCCTCGCCGACCTTGTCATAGCGGCCACCGCGCGCCACGTAGTTGGGCAAGCCAGCCACATAGGCAGTGAACATCACGCCACTGTGATAGTGGTAACCGCGCAGGTCGGACAGGTCGATATTGACGCTCGCCCCGCTCACTTCCGCGGCCAGTGCCGCCAGTTCGTCCAGCGCACGGCCAATCGCCGGGCTCGCCGGCAGCGTCGCGCGGGCGCGCTCGATCACCTCCACGCCGCCGTACAGCGTCGGCAGCGCCAGCAGCGCATCGCGCTCGGCCTGCGGCATGCCTTCGGTCAGTTCGCGCAGCGCCGACACATCCTTGGTTTCCAGGGCCGCAAACAGCACATCCTCGATCTTGCGGCTGGACGGCAAGCCGTCCAGCAAGGCCTCCAGGATGCCCGCGTGGCAAAGGTCGAGGCGGATCTCGGTCAGGCCGGCAACCTGCAGCGCGGCCAGCATCAGGGCCTGGATTTCCACATCCGCTTCCAGGCCGGCATGGCCGTAGATCTCCGCGCCGACCTGGATCGGCTCGCGGGTTGCGCGAAAGCCGGCCGGGCGAGCGTGCAGCACATTGCCCGCGTAGCACAGCCGGGTCACGCCGGAGCGGTTCAGCAAGTGGGCATCGATGCGGGCGACCTGCGGGGTAATGTCGGCGCGCAGGCCCATGGTGCGGCCGGAGAGCTGGTCGACCAGTTTGAGCGTGCGCAGGTCGAGGTCGTGCCCGGTCCCGGTGAGCAGCGATTCCAGGTATTCCAGCATCGGCGGCATGACCAGCTCGTAGCCGTAGGTGCGGAACAAGTCCAGCATGCGGCGGCGCAGTTCTTCGATCTTGCGGGCCTCCGACGGCAGCACGTCGGCGATGTTTTCAGGCAGGAGCCAGTGATTGGACATGGTAAATCTCTTCACTTCACACAGTTGCCGGGAGGCCTTGAGCCACCCGTTGAAATTCGATCCCGCCGCGCGCTGCGCCGGGAGCGCCAGCCGCAAGCGGGGAGCCAGTCACCTGGCGTGGCGGATGAGACGGCAGCGACGCCCCTCGCGAGCCTCTCTTGCCGCCCCTCCAGCCGGACAAAACCCCGGCAAGCCGGGGTTTTGTCGAAGCGCCTGGCGGATGGAACCGCCTAGCTTAGCGACGGCTCGCCGGAGGCGCTGCCGCCGGCGCCGCTGCGCCGCCCGACGACCGCATATAGCGGAAGAAGTCGGAATTGGGCTCCAGCACCAGCACGTCGCGCTTGTCGCGGAACGTATTGCGGTAAGCCTCCATGCTGCGCCAGAACTGCGCGAACTGGGGATCCCGGCCAAACGATTCGGCGTAGATCTGCGACGCGCGGGCATCGCCCTCGCCCTTGATCTTCTGCGCATCGCGGTAGGCTTCCGCCAGCACGACTTCACGCTGACGATCGGCATCGGCGCGGATCTTCTCGCCCTCGGCCGCGCCGGTGGAGCGCAGCTCGTTGGCCACGCGCTTGCGCTCGGCTTCCATGCGGCGATACACCGATTCGCTGATTGCGGGCAGCAGGTCGACACGCTTGAGGCGCACGTCGATGATCTCGACGCCAACGGACTGCGCGTAGTCAGCCATCGCGGAGCGGATATTCTGCATCACCTTCTCGCGCTCGCCGGCCACCAGCTCCGCCACCGTGCGCTTGCCGAATTCCTCGCGTGCAACGGAGTCGATACGCTGGGTCATGCGGTCCTGCGCGCCGCGGATGTTGCCATTGAAGGCCACGTAGAACTTGCGCGGATCGGTGATGCGCCATTTGACGAACCAGTCCACCACCATGCTCTTCTTCTCGGCCGTGAGAAAGCGCTCCGAAGCGGCCACATCGATCGTCAGCAGGCGGCGATCCATGAAAATCACGTTCTGCAGCGGCGGCGGCAACTTGAAGTGCAGGCCCGGCTCGTTCACCACCTGCTTGATTTGGCCGAAGGCGAACACCACGGCGTACTGACGCTGGTCCACCACGAACACCATCGAGGAGCCGATCGCCAGCGCGATGAAGAGGCCGATTACTACGGAAATCAGTCGGTTCATGTCGGGTCTCCTCAGCGCGAATCGCGGTCACGGTTGCGCAACAGCTCGCGCGACCGGTTATCGCCACTGGCATCGGGCGCGGGAGACGTGCCGCTGCCCGCGGCAGGGGCCTGCGCGGTGCCGGAAGCCGGCGCGCGCGCATCCACCGCCGATTGCGACATCAGCTTGTCCAGCGGCAGGTAGAGGAGATTGTTACCCTGGCGTGAATCCACCAGCACCTTGGTCGAATTGGTATAGATCTGCTGCATGGTCTCGATATAGATGCGATCACGCGTCACCTGCGGGGCCTTGGCATACTCGGCCTGGACCTGGCGGAAACGCGAGGCATCGCCTTCGGCCTGGGCGGTCACTCGCGCCTTGTAGGCTTCGGCTTCTTCATTCAGACGCGCGGCGGTACCCTTGGCGCGCGGAATCACGTCATTGGCGTAGGCCTGGCCTTCGCTGATGGCGCGTTCGCGGTCCTGGCTGGCCTTGTTGACGTCGTCAAAGGCCGCCTGGACCTGCTCGGGCGGCTGCACGCTCTGCACGTTGACGGAGATCACGCGGATGCCGGTCTTGTACGCGGTCAGGATCGACTGGATCGACTTGGCCAGGTTCTGGGCAATCTGTTCACGGTTCTCGTAGAGCACCGCGTCCATCTTGTTGCGCCCGACGATCTCGCGCACCGAGGTCTCGGCTGCCTGGGTCACCAGTTCTTCGTCGCCACCACGGTCGGTCTTGTTGTAGAACAGGAATTCGCTCGCATCCTGGATGTCGTACTGCA
Organism: Cupriavidus basilensis; assembly: GCF_008801925.2. Lineage (NCBI taxonomy): Bacteria > Pseudomonadati > Pseudomonadota > Betaproteobacteria > Burkholderiales > Burkholderiaceae > Cupriavidus > Cupriavidus basilensis. The sequence goes on from NZ_CP062803.1 coordinate 2,630,759, forward strand.
CCGTGAAGCGGACGTCGATGATGTTCTCGTCCTGCGTCAGCATCGACGCGTCCTTCAGGTTGCTGTCCTTGATCGAGGTGGAACGGCCCACTTCAACCGAGCGCACGCCCGACAGGTTGACGATCTCGGCGGACTGGATCGGGTACGGCAGGCGCCAGTTGATACCCGGGCCCGTCGTGTACTTGAACTTGCCAAACTGGAGGATGACGGCGGTCTGGCCTTCCTGCACCATGAAGAAACCGCTGGCCAGCCAGATGCCGACCGCTGCGATCACCACCACGCCCGCGCCGATCCCCGAGCCTTTGCCCGGCGTGCGCGCACCGCCGCCAAAGCCCTGGTTGCCGCCGCCATTGTCCTTACGGCCAAGCAGGCCGTTAAGGCGACGGTTGAAATCGCGCCAGAGTTCGTCGAGGTCGGGCGGACCATCCTGGGGCGGACGCTGGTTTTGCTGGCGATTGTTGTCGCGGCTATCCTTGTCCTTGTCTTTGTCCTCGTCATCCGGGCCGCCCCTACCCCAACGGGGATCGTTCAAAGACAGGATCGCGCGCAAACGCTGCCAGGCCGTTCGCGACGGTGCATGGCCGCCGTTGCGGCCACCTGCGCGGCTGCCAAAGGCATGGCTCGATTCAGAATTCCGGGGAAACAGGGGCATGAAGTGCACGGGTCCGGGATAGTTGGAACAAGGGGATTCTAACAGTCATCGACGCCACTTTTACCCATTTGGGGCAATCTGGCTCCGATTTCCGTCGAACCGGCTCACTGCGTGTCGGGTTCTTCCGGATCCACCCGGGTGTCATCGCCGTCAAAATCGCTGTCGAGATCGTCGTCCGGGTAGGGCTGCGCAACCGCGAGGCGCGGATCCAGCGGGGGACGCTCCGGCGGGCGCTCGGCCAGCCAGCGCGCCACTTCCACCAGCGCTTCGCGCAAGGTATCCAGACCAATACCATCGCGCGCGCTGACGAACACGCGGGTCGGCACACCCTCCTCGTTGCGCTCCACGCGGGGGCCCTGCTCGAGCAGTTCGGGCGACGCGTCGATCTTGTTCATCACCACGATCTGCGGGATGTCGTCGGCATTGATTTCGGCCAGCACACGGTTGACCTGCTCGACCTGCTCATGGCGCACCGGGCTGGAGGCATCGACCACATGCAGCAGCAGGTCCGCATGCACGGTCTCCTCCAACGTGGCGCGGAACGCGGCCACCAGCTGGGTCGGCAGATCGCGGATGAAGCCCACGGTATCCGACAGCACCACGTTGCCCACGCCTTCCAGGTACAGCCGGCGCGAAGTGGTATCCAGCGTGGCAAACAGCTGGTCGGCAGCGTAGGCCCGAGCCTTGGTGAGGGCGTTGAACAGCGTCGACTTGCCAGCGTTGGTATAGCCGACCAGCGAGATGCTCAAGGTGTCGTTGCGCGCCCGCGCGCGCCGCTGGGTGCTGTGCTGACGCTGCAGCCGCGTCAGGTCAGCTTTCAGCCGCTTGGCGCGCTCGTCCAGCAGGCGGCGGTCGAGCTCGAGCTGGCGCTCGCCCGGGCCGCCACGCATGCCAATGCCCCCCTTCTGCCGCTCCAGGTGGCTCCAGGCGCGGACCAGCCGCGAGGCCTGGTACTGGACCTGGGCGAGCTCGACCTGCACCTTGCCGACGTGGCTCTGCGCCCGCTGGCCGAAGATGTCCAGGATCAGTCCGGTACGGTCGATGACATGGCGCTGCAGGAAGCGCTCGAGGTTGCGTTGCTGGGCAGGGCTGAGCGAGTGGTTGAACACCACCACGTCGGCATCGAGTGCATCGGCGGCCTCCTTCAGTTCCTCCGCCTTGCCGGAACCGATGAACAGCGCCGGGTCGGGACGGGACCTGCGTCCGGTCAGCGTGTGCACCGGCGTGGAACCCGCGGTCGACGTCAGCAACGCCAGCTCGCTCAGGCTTTCCTGGAAATCATGCTTGCCGAAATCGACACCAACGAGGATGGCGCGGGAGGACTCGGAATTGGAAGTGGCTCTAGATTGCAAACGGGAGGATCGCGAAACGCGAGAAAGGAAAACGGGTTGGAAGCTACTGGGAGGCAGCGGCTGGCGCCGTTAGGCAGGAGCCCCGGCCTGGGAAGACGCTTGAAGCGGGGGCGCTGTCCGTGGCGGAATGCACCAGGGTGAAGCATGTCCGTGCCCGTGGCTACTTTGCAGCCAGGATGGGCTGGCGTCTTTTGGTGTCGCACCGGAGCATCTGGCCCCTGCGCGACACCGGCACTGGCGGCCGTGTCGTGGTGCGACTGGCCCGCCGGAAAACTGCGGTGCTATCCGCGGATGATCAGCCTTCAGCCGTTTCGTCCACGCGGAAATTCACGGCGCGGGCGGGTACGACGGTGGAAATCGCATGCTTGTAGACCATCTGCGTCACGGTGTTGCGCAACAGGACGACGTACTGGTCGAACGACTCGATATTGCCTTGCAGCTTGATGCCATTCACGAGGTAGATGGAAACCGGTACGTGCTCTTTGCGCAGCGCGTTCAGGAACGGGTCTTGTAGCAATTGCCCTTTGTTGCTCATGGCACACTCCAAATTTATAGATTTAGTGATAGATGATGGGGACGGTAATCCCCGATTCAAGTCAAACGGCGCAAACCGCGCCAAAAAAAGATCAAAACGGTACCAAGCTAGCATCGCCTCGCAGGGAACCCCCTGCTACCGTGAATTTAGCCTCAGTTCCAAACGAACGCAAACGAAACTTACCCGCCCGGGCTCCCGTCGACTGACTCAATCCTTCGAGTCGGCATATGGGTTTTTGTTCGTTCTAAATTCGATGCGAAGCGGTGTGCCCTTCAGTTTGAAAGCCGAGCGGAAACGGTTTTCGAGATAGCGCCGATAGGTGTCGGCGATACCGGAAAGCGAATTGCCGTGCACGATGATGATGGGCGGATTGGACCCGCCCTGGTGCGCGTAGCGCAGCTTGGGCCGGGTCGCGCCGACACGCCGCGGCTGCTGGAACTCGACCGCTTCCTGCAGGATCCGCGTGAGCTGCGGCGTGGGCAGCTTGACCATCGCCGCGGCATACGCCTCATCCACCGAGCGCAGCAGCGCGCTGATGCCCGTGCGCTGCTGCGCGGACACAAAGTGGAAGTTGGCGAAGTCCAGGAACTGCAGCTTGCGCTCCAGATCGTGCTTGATACGGTCGCGGCTGTGGCCGTCAAGGCCGTCCCACTTGTTGACGCCAACCACCAGCGCCCGCCCGGATTCCACGATGAAGCCGGCGATGTGCGCATCCTGCTCCGACACGTCCTGCTGCGCGTCGAGCAGCAGCACCACGACGTTCGCATCAGCGATCGATTGCAGCGTCTTGACCACGGAGAACTTCTCGATGGCCTCGAACACCTTGCCGCGCTTGCGCAGGCCGGCTGTGTCGATCAGCGTATAGGGCTTGCCGCCGCGCTCGAACTCCACATAGATGGCATCCCGGGTGGTGCCAGGCATGTCGAACGCGATCACGCGTTCTTCGCCGATCAGGGTGTTGACCAGCGTGGACTTGCCCACATTCGGCCGGCCCACGATAGCGATCTTGACGCCGCGCTGGGCGCCCTCGTCTTCCTCGGCAAGTTCCGGGCGTTCTTTCACCGCCAGTTCCAGTGCCTCGTCGACCAGCTCGCGCACGCCGTCGCCGTGGGTCGACGAAATGGCATAGGGGTCGCCCATGCCAAGCTCGTAGAACTCCGACACCACGGTCGTGTACTTCATGCCCTCGGCCTTGTTCACGGCCAGCATGACGCGGCGCCCGGTCTTGCGCAGGTAATCAGCGATCACGCGGTCCTGCGGCGCCAGCCCGAGGCGGCCGTCGACGAGGAAGATCACCACGTCGGCCTCGACCACCGCCTGACGGGTCTGCTTGGCCATTTCGGCAACGATGCCTTCCTTGGCCACCGGCTCGAAACCGCCGGTGTCGATGGCGATGAACGGACGTTCACCGATACGGCCCTCGCCATAGTGGCGATCACGCGTGAGCCCAGGCAAATCGGCGACAAGCGCGTCGCGCGAACGGGTCATGCGGTTGAATAGCGTCGACTTGCCCACATTGGGACGGCCGACCAGAGCGATAACTGGTTTCATGCAATAAACGGAAATGGGGGCCGGCAGATGCCGCCCCCCAGGAACTCCGGAGTGATATGGGTCCGACGGCCAGGCGTCGCGCGCCTGGCCACTTTTCCTGTCGGGTGGTCAGGTTTGCATCGCAACCCGACCTCGTTCACCTGCACGGCCAGAAGGGCCGCGCTACCGGATTGGCGCCGCCCGTGCCGACAGGTGCACGGACAGTCGCCATGAATGTCGACCGCCTCAGTCCGGCACGAAGCCGTAGAGGTTGCCGTCGCGTGTCTGTACCACCAGCGACGGGCCCGCCACCACCGGCGCAGCGGTAATCTCGCTGCCATCGGTCTTCAGGCGTGCCACGAACTGACCGTCCTCGCGCGACAAGAAGTGTACATAGCCTTCGTAATCGCCCGCCACCACCGAACGCCCCACCGCCAGCGGCGTGCCGAGACGGCGGTACAGCAGTTGATCGTTCTTCCAGCGTTCCGTGCCGTTCTGGCGGTCAAACGCATGGACCACGGAGCGCTCGTCCCCGGCGTACAGCGAAGTGTCATCCTGCGCGGGGCCGGTCGGCGAAGAGAAATCCTTGCCCCACTGCGGCTGGCCATTGGCCAGCTCAAGACAGGCGATCCGGCCCTGGAACGTGGTCGCGCAGACCTGGCGGCCATTGACCATGGGCTGGCCCGTCACATCATTGAGCCGTTCAATCTCGGACACGCCCTTCGGATAGGAAACCGTACTCTCCCAGCGCAGCACGCCGTTGCCCGGAGCCAGCACACCCAGCTTGCCGCCGGGGAAACCCATCACGATGCCGTCGCCGGCAAACGCCATGCCCATCGAGGCGCGCAGGTTGAGCGGGGTCTGCGAACGCTGGTAGATCCAGCGGCGCTCGCCGGTCTGCGCATCCAGACCAAGCACGCGGGTATCGGTCGTGCGCACGACCACCAGGCCGTTGCCAACCAGCGGCGCGGAGAGAACCTCCCCATTGACCTGCTTCTTCCAGATCTGCTTGCCGCTGGCGTCAAAGGCAAAGACCGCGCCCTTCTCGCCCGCCACCGCCGTCACTGTGCCGTCGCTGCCGGGGCCGGTGGTCAGGTCGATGTCGGTCTTGGCCTCCCACAAGGTGCGCCCCGTGGCGCCATCGAGCGCCAGCACCTTGCCGCCATTGGAAGATGCATAGACGGTGCTGCCGGAGACAGAAGGTTGCAGCGAGTACGGGCCGCTCTTGCCGACGCTGGCCTTCCAGGCCTGGCGCACCGACAACGTCTGGGTGATCGGCTTGAGTTCGACCGGCGTGCGCTTGTCAGCCTTGCTGAACAACGAGCAGCCGCCCAGGCTGGCGACGCTGGCCGCACAAGCGGCGGCCACCACCAGGCCGCGGACAAATTTGCCGTGTTGCTGGTTCTGGGCCGTGCCGGAAAACAATGACTTCATGAGGTTCCGATCCTGATTTAAGTTGAGGCGCAAGGGTGCAGGCAAGCGGGGCATACGTGGCATGCAAATTCCGCGGGCCTGTCGGCGAGCCGGGCCAACCGCCTTCAGGCGGTGCCCAGCGCGTCAAGCTTGAACTGAATGATCTGGCGCATGGCTGCGTCATTGGCGCTCAGCTTGTCGAGCGCCTTCTGGTAGGCCAAGCGGGCTTCCGGGCGCTTGTCCTGGGCCGCCAGCAGATCGCCCCGACGGTCCGCATATAGCGCCACGAACGGTGCCGGCGGCTCGTCCTTGAGCAGTGCCAGGCCCTGGTCGTAGGCCTTCTCGTCAAGCAGCACGCCAGCCAGGCGCACGCGCGCCAGGTGAGCATACTCGCCATCGCCATGGTCGATCGCCCATTGCAACTGGGCCTTCGTGCCAGCCAGGTCGCCTGCATCGTACAGCACCTTGGCCGATACCAGCGCGGTCATGGGGCCATAGGCTGTCTTGCCGAATTTTTCCTCGAGATCGCCGGCGGCGCGCTTGATCCGCTCGACATCGCGGCTCTCGGCAGCCTTGACCACCTGCTCGTACAGCAGCGCCGCTTCTCCGGCCTGCTTGCGTTGCCAGTAGTTCCAGCCACTCCACGCAGCGAAGGCCAGCAAGCCGGCGATCAAGGCCCAGGTCACGGTATTGCCGTACTGGCGCCACCAGGCCTTGAGGCTCTCAAGCTGTTCCTGTTCTTCTAGATCGTAAGCCATGTCGAGGGATCCACCCGCGTTTGTTTGTATGAAGGACCGCGCTCGTGCGGTCCCTGGTTCCGATGCTGCCTGCTGACCTGCAGGCTTAGTCGCTGGCGCCAACCATGGCGTCGATGATGTGGTCGACCAGCTTTCCAGCCTCCACCGTCACCTGCGCGCCGCCGCCTTCGGCCTGCGCGCCCTGGCGCAGGTCCTTGACCTGTGCCGTGCCCGCCACCACTTCATCCTCGCCAATGATAACGGCATAGGCCGCACCGCTGCCGTCGGCACGCTTCATCTGCGACTTGAAGCTGCCGCTCTTGCCGTCGGGCGTGGCATGCAGCAGCACGTCAAGGCCGGCATCGCGCAAGCGCTCGGCGATGATCATGGCCTGCTCGCCAGCCGCTTCGCCCTGGTGGACGAGGTACACATCGGCGCCTTCCGCCTGCGGCACGAGCTTTTCCTCGCGCAGCAGTTCGATGATGCGCTCGATGCCCATCGCCCAGCCACAAGCCGGTGCCGCCTTGCCGCCCATCTGCGCGATCAGCGGATCGTAGCGCCCGCCGCCGGCGATGGTACCCTGCGCGCCGAGCTTGTCGGTGATCCACTCGAACACCGTCAGGTTGTAGTAGTCCAGCCCGCGCACCAGGCGCGGATTGATCTTGAACGGGATGTTGTTGGCCTTGAGCAGGCGCTGCACGCCGTCGAAGTGGGCAAGCGACTCCGCGCCCAGGAAATCGATCAGCTTGGGCGCGTTGCTCGCCATTTCCTGCAGCGCGGGATTCTTGGTATCCAGCACGCGCAGCGGGTTGGTGTACAGGCGGCGCTTGCTGTCTTCGTCAAGAATGTCCTGGAAACCTTCCAGGTATTTGATCAGTTCTTCGCGGTGCGCGGCGCGCTCTTCGGCCTGGCCCAGCGAGTTGAGCTCGAGGCGCACGCCGACCAGGCCCAGGTCATCCCACAGGCGCTGGCACATCATGATGATCTCGGCGTCCACGTCCGGGCCGGCAAAGCCGAGTGCCTCGGCGCCAAGCTGGTGGAACTGGCGATAGCGCCCGCGCTGGGGACGCTCGTGGCGGAACATCGGGCCGGTGTACCACAGGCGCTTTGGACCGTCGTACAGCAGGTTGTGCTCGATGGTGGCCCGCACCGCGGCCGCCGTGCCTTCGGGGCGCAGCGTCAGTTGCTCGCCGTTGAGCGCATCGGTGAAGGAATACATCTCCTTCTCGACGATGTCGGTCACCTCGCCGATGCCGCGCACGAACAGCTGCGTGTGCTCAACGATGGGCGTGCGGACCTGCTGGTAGCCATAGGCACGCAGCATCGCGCGCGAGGCGTTCTCGAAATGCTCCCACAACGGCGCGTCGGCGGGCAGCATATCGTTCATGCCCTTGACGCCCTGCAGTGCTTTCACTGCCTTGCTCTTGCTCTCTGCCTTGCTGTCGGCAGCCTTGGTGCCATCGCTGGCGGCCACCGGATTCACGGGTTGGTTCATTGTGTCTTGTCTTTCCCTGTAGCGCCTGGCCGCAACGGCTCAGGCTGCCACCTCATTGCCGGCGCTCCCGGCCTTCTTGCCGTAGTGGGTGCGCACATAATCGTCCACGATCGCCTGGAATTCCTCGGCGATGCGATCGCCGCGCAGCGTCTTGACCTTCACGCCGTCGACAAACACCGGCGCCGCCGGCGATTCGCCCGAACCCGGCAGCGAGATGCCGATATTGGCATGCTTGCTTTCGCCCGGCCCGTTCACGATGCAGCCCATCACGGCCACATCCATTTCTTCTACGCCAGGGTAGGCGGTCTTCCAGGTCGGCATCTGCTCGCGCAGGTAGCTCTGGATGCTGGACGCCAGTTCCTGGAAAGTGGTGCTGGTGGTACGGCCACAGCCCGGGCAGGCAATCACCATCGGGGTGAAGTTGCGCAGGCCCATGGTCTGCAGGATCTCCTGCCCCACGTAGACTTCCTTCTCGCGCGCAGCGCCGGGTTCCGGTGTCAGCGAAATCCGGATGGTGTCGCCGATGCCTTCCTGCAGCAGCACCGACAGCGCGGCGGTGGAGGCCACGATACCCTTGCTGCCCATGCCTGCCTCGGTCAGCCCGAGGTGCAATGCGTAGTCGCAGCGCTTGGTCAGCTCGCGATACACAGCGATCAGTTCCTGGACCTGCGAGACCTTGCACGACAGGATGATCTGATCACCCGAAAGCCCGATTTCCTCGGCCTTCTTCGCCGACTCGATCGCGGAGGTGATCAGCGCCTCGACCATCACATTCTGCGCCGGCCACGGCTCGGCGCGCAGGGCGTTCTCGTCCATGATGCGCGCCAGCAGCGACTGGTCCAGGCTGCCCCAGTTCACGCCGATGCGCACCGGCTTGTCGTAGCGGCAGGCCATTTCGATCATCTGCGCGAATTGCGTGTCGCGCTTGGCGCCCTGCCCCACGTTGCCGGGGTTGATGCGGTATTTCGACAACGCCTGGGCGCAGTCGGGATAATCGCGCAGCAGCGTGTGGCCGTTGTAGTGGAAGTCACCCACCAGCGGCACGTTCACGCCCATGCGGTCCAGTTGCTCACGCAGCGCGGGAACCGCTGCCGCGGCTTCCGGCGTGTTGACCGTGATGCGCACGATTTCGGAACCGGCACGCGCCAGCTCCTTGACCTGGATCGCGGTGCCGATGGCGTCCACCGTGTCGGTGTTCGTCATCGACTGCACGCGCACGGGAGCGTCGCCACCGATCGTGACCACGTTGTCGCCCCACACCACGCGCGCCTGGCGCGTTTTGCGGCGGGGCAGCGGGCCGGGCAGCACCGGCATACAAGCCTGTTGATTCATAGCATTACCACCTTGCAATGCGGCGTTGCGCATGGCTGGAGAAACGATGTTCAGGGCAGCGTCAGGCGCGCCACGTTATTGCGGTTTGCCGCCTGCAGGTCGACCGGTGTGCCGTTGCGCGTCAGCGACTCGACGCCCTTGACGTTGCCGATCACGATTTTGTACGGTGGCGTACCGCCACCGCTAAGATCCTGGCCCGCGCGCGCAGTACCGCCAAGCACGATCTTGCCGCTACGGTCGCGGATCTCGTACCAGGTATCCGATGCGAAACGGATGCGCAACTCGCCCGCGCCATCCGCCGCTGCGGGGGCAGGCACTGCTGCTGAAGCAGCTACCGCCGCGGGGACAACGGCCACGGCGGCCGGAGCCGGCGCTGCCGAAGGTGCGGGTGCTGCCGAAGGTGCTGGCGCCACCGCCACCGGGCCGCTGGCGGGCAGCGACTCGGACGGCGCGGGGGCATCGGACGCGGCCATCACCGACGGCAGTGCGGCCGTGACGGTACCGGGCTCGCTGCCTTGCACCGTGGCTTGCTCCGCCGGGGGCGCCGTGAGCGTTTCCTTGCGCGTCTCGATCCATTGCTTGAAGTGGTCCAGCCCGAACAGCACCCCGCCACCGATCACGGCGACCACCAGGGCCAGCCAGATCCACCGACCGCCGGAGCCGCCGGAGTTAAAGCGGTTACGGTCGTCGAAACTCTCGTTCAGGCCACCTTCGCGGCGCATGCCGATTTCCACCACCGGCACAGCCTGCGCGTGGAAACGCGCCAGCAAGGCGTCGATATCGATCTGCAGCATGCGCGCGTAAGCGCGCATCACGCCCTTGGCAAAGGTCACGTCGGGCAGCGCCGCGACGTCACCCTGCTCGATGGCGGCCAGTTTGTGCGAGGCGACCTTCAGCCGCGCACTGACATCTTCCAGCGAGAAACGCTGATCCTTGCGCGCTTGCGCCAGCCGCTCGCCAATCTCGCGCGCCACCACCTCGCGCCCGGCATCCGCAGGAGTACTCCCCGCGTGCCCCGTCGCTGCAGTCTGGCCTTCGGCGCGCTCGTGCTCACTCATCCCATGCTCCTTGTTCGTATGCGGTCAACTCACGCGAATCGGGGAAACGGCTGCGCAACTGTGCCACCAGGGCATTCTGCGCCGCTACATCACCCTGACGGCGGGCAATGCGCGCACCCAGCCAGAGGGATTGCGCGCTGACGAAATTGCTGCTGTTGATGCGGCCGACATACTGCTGGGCACGCTGGTAGTCCCCTCGCTGGTAATACAGCAGCGCCAGGTTGTTGTTGGCTACCGGGTTGTTGCGATCGTAGCGCAAGGCGCCAAACAAGCTCTTCTCGGCTGCCTCGCTGCTGCCATTGCGCAGCTGGCAGGCACCGAGGCTGGTCAGTGCCTTGCCGGGCCCGCTTGCCGAGGGCGCGTTGACCGCACGTTCCAGGTAAGGCACGGCCTCGGCATAGCGCCCATTCACGCACAGGAACCACCCGTAGTTGTTCAGCACGTCGCCGTCATCGGCGCGCATGGCCAGCGCGGTACGAAAGCTCTCTTCCGCCAGCACGCGCTCGTTCATGTTCATGTAGACCAACGCGCGGATATGGTACGCATCGACCAGCGTCGGGTCGATGGCAATGGCCTGCTTGGCCTCGTCCAGCGCGACGGTGTACTGTCCGGCTTCAAGGTAGCTGGTAGCCAGCTGGAGACGGATGGTGGCACGCCGGCTCAGCTCGGTCTGGTCGGATGCGGTCTGCAACTCGGGCTTGACCGGCGGCGGCAACTGGCACGCGGACAGCAGCGCCAGCCCCATCAGGACCGCAACTATCAGACGGGTCATGCAGGCCGGGCCTCTTGCGGCTGGCCGGCCGCGGGCGCCGCCACGATCGGCGTGATCTTGCCGAACTTGCCGCGCTGGGCCAGGCGGGTACGGTCCTTGACCTCGCCCGCGAGCTGGCCGCAGGCGGCATCGATATCGTCGCCGCGCGTCTTGCGGATGGTGGTGACGATGCCGGCGTCCATCAGGACCTGGGCGAAGCGGCGGATCTGCTCGTTGTTCGAGCGCTTGAGGCCCGACTCCGGGAACGGGTTGAACGGGATCAGGTTGAACTTGCAGGGCACGTCGGCCACAAGCTTCAGCAGTTCCCGGGCATGCTCGACACCGTCATTGACGCCATCCAGCATGCAGTATTCGAAGGTGATGAAATCGCGCGGGGCGAATTCCAGGTAGCGGCGGCAAGCCGCCATCAGCTCGGCGAGCGGGTACTTCTTGTTGAGCGGCACCAGCATGTCGCGCAACGGATCGTTGGACGCGTGCAGCGATACCGCCAGCGCCACGGGCAAATCCTTGGCCAGCCGGTCCATCATCGGCACCACGCCGGAGGTCGACAACGTCACGCGCCGGCGCGACAGCCCGTAGGCATTGTCGTCCAGCATCAGGCGCATGGCCGGCACAACCTGGCCATAGTTGAGCAGCGGCTCGCCCATGCCCATCATCACCACGTTGGAGATGACGCGATCGTCCTTGGCGGCACGGCCCAGCTGGGCACGCATGGCGAACTCGGCCATCCACAGCTGGCCGATGATCTCGCCAGTGGACAGGTTGCGCGAGAAGCCTTGCTTGCCGGTCGAGCAGAACCGGCAATTGACGGCGCACCCCGCCTGCGAAGACACGCACAGCGTGCCGCGCGTCTCCTCAGGGATGTACACCGTCTCCACCGCATCGCCGGCGCCAACGTCCAGCAACCACTTGCGCGTGCCGTCGGCCGACAGGTTGTCGGTGATGACGGCAGGCGAGCGGATCTCGGCGCGCGTGGCGAGCTTTTCGCGCAGCGACTTGGCGAGATCCGACATGGCATCGAAACGGCTGGCGCCAAACTGGTGAATCCAGCGCTGCAACTGCCGCGCACGAAACGGCTTCTCGCCGAGCTCGCCGCAATAGGCGGTAAGCGCGTCCGCATCCAGATCGAGCAGGTTGACGAGAGTGTTCATGACGGCAGTATCAACTTCTATGGCAGTCTAGTCTTGTGGAATAGACCAGACAATCAGCGGCTGTAAACGTTCATGCCGGGGAAGAAGAAAGCGATTTCGACGGCAGCGGTTTCTGCTGCGTCCGAGCCGTGAACGGCGTTGGCGTCGATGCTGTCAGCGAAATCGGCGCGGATCGTGCCGGCTTCAGCCTTCTTCGGGTCGGTTGCGCCCATCAGGTCGCGATGCTTGGCGATGGCGTTCTCGCCTTCCAGGGCCTGGATGATGACCGGGCCGGAAACCATGAAGTCCACCAGGTCCTTGAAGAACGGGCGGGCAGCGTGCACTGCGTAGAATTGCTCGGCTTCGCCGCGCGACAGGTGAACCATCTTGGCAGCCACGATCTTCAGGCCTGCGGCCTCGAAACGAGCGTAAATCTGGCCGATGACATTCTTTGCCACGGCATCCGGCTTGATAATCGACAGGGTGCGTTCGATCGCCATAAAAACTCCAAAAAATGAAGGGGTTACAATTCAAGTAAACGTGCAATTCTAGCACGAGACGGTTATGGTTTCGAGAAGGCCCGTGGCCGCAGGTTCCCGTGAGCCAACCAAAGCACGGCACACATCGAAAAGATACTTAAAAGTCACTTAAAGTATCGCGCCACATGCAGGGAACGCAGGAGGCCGGTCGCGATCAAAGCATCACTGGCAGCGCGGATTCCGCAAGAATGTGGCTGATACGTTCCCCAGCCCTTGCAATTCCGTTACTGCGATGCCACATTGGCGTTGTGCCCGCCTGGGTTACCCCGGCGCCTCACCGTTTTGAGACAGGAGTCACCATGGATAACAAGCTGAACACATACAGTTTCGGCAGTGGCACCGCGACCAGCGACGTCGTGGTGCGCAATCGGGTCATGCGCAACACCTACTGGTTGCTTGCGATTTCGATGATTCCCACCGTCATCGGTGCGTGGATCGGCGTCACCACGGGCTTCAGCCTGATGAAAGGCAGCCCCGGCCTGTCGATGATCCTGTTCCTGGGCATCGCGTTCGGCTTCTTCTATGCCATCGAGAAGACCAAGAACAGCAGCATGGGCGTGGTCCTGCTGCTGGCATTCACCTTCTTCATGGGGCTGATGCTGTCGCGCCTGATCGGGTCGGTGCTGCAGTTCTCCAACGGCCCCGCGCTGATCATGTATGCCTTTGGCGGCACAGCGGCGGTGTTTGGCGCCATGGCCACCATCGCTACCGTCAGCAAGCGCGATTTCTCCGGGCTGAGCAAATTCCTGTTCGTCGGCGTGATCCTGCTAATCCTGGCCAGCGTCGCCAACATCTGGCTGCAACTGCCGTCGCTGATGATCACGGTTTCGGTGATCGCCATCGGCATCTTCTCCGCCTACATCCTCTTTGACGTGCAGCGCGTGCTGAACGGGGGCGAGACCAACTACATCACGGCAACGCTGGCGATCTACCTGGACGTGTACAACGTCTTTGCCAACCTGCTGGCGCTGCTGGGCATTTTCGGCGGCAACCGCGACTAAGGCGGGCGGCCCGGCCGCCCTGCCCCGGACTAAAAAAGGCCAGCGCATCCGCGCTGGCCTTTTTCTTTGCGGTGGCCGCAACGCCGCGCCTGCCTTCCTCAGCCGCGGTCGAACACCGCGATCGATTCCACGTGGGAGGTATGCGGGAACATGTTGACCACGCCAGCACCGGAAAGCCGGTAGCCGGCCTCGTGCACCAGCAAGCCGGCGTCGCGCGCCAGCGTGGCCGGGTTGCACGAGACGTAGACGATGCGCTTGGGCAGCACGTCGCTGCCAGCCTGGGCCAGTTCACCAAGCGCCTTGCTGACCGCCAGCGCACCTTCGCGCGGCGGGTCGATCAGCCAGCGGTCGAAACGGCCCAGCGCGGCGATGTCTTCCGCACCCACCTCGAAGAGGTTCCTGCAGGCGAATTCGGTCTTGTGGTTCAACCCGTTGATGACCGCATTGGCAAGTGCCCGGGTAGTCAGGGCCTCGCTGCCTTCGATGCCCATCACCGAGCGGCCGCGCGTGGCCAGCGGCAACGTGAAATTGCCAATGCCGCAGAACAGGTCGAGCAGCCGCTCATCCGGGCGGGCGTCCAACAGGCGCAGCGCCCGGCCGATCAGCGCGCGGTTGATCTGGTGGTTGACCTGGGTAAAGTCGGTCGGCTTGAACGGCATGCGGATATTGAATTCCGGCAACGTGTAGGCCAGTTCGCGGTCCAGCGGGTAGAACGGCACCACGGTGTCCGGGCCCTTGGGCTGAAGCCAGAACTGCACGCCGTGCTGGTCGGCGAAGGCGCGCAGCAACGCCTCGTCGGCGTCGGTCAGCGGCATCAGGATGCGCAGCACCAGCACCGTCACATCCTGCCCCACCGCCAGCTCGACCTGCGGCAGGCGGTCGCGGATCGACAATCCCGTGATCAACTCCCGCAGCGGCACCAGCAGGTCCGATACGTGCGGCGGCAAAACCTTGCAGCTCGCCATGTCGGCCACATAGCTGCTCTTGCGCTCATGAAAGCCAACCAGCGCCACGCCTTTTTTTGCCACGTAACGCACCGTCAGACGCGCCCGGTAGCGGTAGCCCCAGTCCGGGCCGGCGATCGGGCGGAACACCACATCCGGGTGCAGCTTCGACAAGTGCCAGAGATCGTCTTCCAGCACGCGCTGCTTGATGGCCACCTGCGCGCGCGCGTCCAGGTGTTGCATCGAACAACCACCGCAAACGCCAAAATACTCACAGCCCGGCTTCACGCGCATCGGCGAGGCCTTCTTGATCATGCCCAGGTTGGCCTGCTCGAAGCTGGCCTTGCGCTTGAAGCTGCTGTAGCTGACGGTCTCGCCCGGCAGTGCGCCCTCGACAAAAATCACCTTGCCCGGGCTGCCGTCCTCATTGACCAGCCGGCCAACGCCGCGCGCCTCCATGTCGAGGCTGTGGATCTGCACGACGGGCAACTGCACGGGCGCAGGCTTGACCGGTACGGGTACGGCCGGGGAGGCGAAAGCGCCACCTTCTGGCACAGAATGGGCTTGCGAAAGAGTCACGGCTTGAGACACCTGGGGAACCTGACGTATTGTTTTGTGAAAGCGCGATTGTAGTCCAGACGCACGGCCGGGCGGCCCTGCGGCAAGCCCGGCGGCATGAAGACCGGGACAAGCGCGCGAGATAGGCGCAACATGGGTGCAGCACGCGCGTGGCACTTCCGGCACAGAACACCGGCACCGCGCGCCGCGGCAACCGAGCAGGGGGCGACATGGAACTGATTTCCTGGAACATCCAGTGGGGTCGTGGCGCCGACGGGCGCGTCGACCTGGCCCGCACCGTCAGGACGCTGCACGCGATCGCCGACGCCGATGTACTCTGCCTGCAGGAGGTGACGCGCGGCTACACCGACCTCGCAGGCGAGCCTGGGCCCGACCAGGTGGCCGAGCTGGCGGCGCTGTTGCCCGGCTACCGGATCCTCTACGCGCCAGCGGTAGACCGCTTTACCACAGACGGCGCGCCACGCCAGTTCGGCAATCTCATTGCCACCCGCCTGCCCTTGCGCGAAGTGTTTCGCCACGCCCTGCCCTGGCCGACCGATCCAACCGTCCCGTCAATGCCGCGTGTGGCGCTGGAAGCGACGGTAATGGCGGGAGAGCGTCGCCTGCGCGTGATCTGCACCCACCTGGAGTATTACTCGACGCATCAGCGCGCTGCCCAGACCGACGCGCTGCGTGCCTGGCACCGCGAGGCCTGCGAGCACGCCAGCCAACCCGGCCTGCGCGAGACCAGCCCCGGCCCATTCACGCCGGAAGCGCGGCCCGCCTCCGCCGTGCTGTGCGGCGATTTCAACGGCGCGCCGGACGATATTGCTTACCTGCGCATGTTGGCGCCATACGACGGTTGCCACGAAACCGGCATCATCGGCTGGCACGACGCCTGGACGCATACCCACCCCGGCAAGCCCCACGCACCAACTTGCGCCTTATATGACAGGGAGCAATGGCCGCAGGCGCCGTTTGCCTGCGACTTCGCATTCCTGACGGAGGACCTGCTGCCGCGCGTGCTGTGCTGCGAGGTGGATGGCGAAACGCGGGCATCCGACCACCAGCCGATCTACCTGTCGCTGGCGGACGAATAAGGGCCTGCAATGAGAGACGCTCAGATTTCCGGCTCTTCGTCGTCATCGCCGCCGGCATACACCGGCTTGATGCGGAAGGACTGGAGGTATTGGATCCACTGGGAGCCCGGCAACTCGGCGAGCGACTCCTGCACGAACTCGATTTCGGTATCGAACTGCTTCGGCGTCAGGCCGCCGCGCATCAACTGGAAGCGGCAGTACACCAGGTAGGTATTGACGACGTCGGTCTCGCAGTAATCGCGGATCGCGGGCAACTGGCCGTCCTGGTAGGCCTGCCAGACCTTGCTGCCGTCCATGCCCATCTTGCCGGGAAAGCCGCACAGCTTGGCAAGATCGTCCAGCGGTGCACTGGCACGCGGCTGGTACATCGCCAGCAGGTCCATCAGGTCCAGGTGCCGCATGTGGTAACGACTGATGTAGTTGTTCCACTTGAATTCGCGGCTGTCGGACTCGCTGCCGTCGCCCATTTCCCAGTAGCGCGGCGCCACGATGCCATGCACCAGCCCGCGGTAATGCAGCACGGGCAGGTCGAAGCCGCCGCCGTTCCACGACACCATCTGGGGCGAATAGCGCGCCACCAGGTCATAGAACTTCTGGATCAGCACCGCCTCGCCGTCTTCCAGCGTGCCAAGCGAGCCCACGTGGAAAACCGGTGTGCCGTCGCGCTGGTTACGGCGCAGCACGCAGGAAATGGCCGCGATGCGCTGCAGGTAGTGTGGCAGGAAATCGGTGCCGTTTTTCTCGCGGCGGGCCGCGAAAGCATGTTCGGCGACCTCGGCATCGGTCATGGAATCGGGATGGTCGTGCAGACGACGCAAACCATCGACATCGGGAATCGTCTCGATGTCGAATACCAGCACAGGTGTCATAGAACAGCGTCCTTGCGCACGCCTTGCGAAGCAAAATGGCGTTTGAGCTTGACCAGCGCCTCTTGCTGGATCTGGCGCACACGCTCGCGCGTCAGCCCCATTTCCTCGGCAAGCTCTTCCAGCGTGGCCGGCTCGATGTGATTAAGCCCGAAGCGGCGCTCGACAACATAGCGGTGCTTTTCGGACAAACGCGCCAACCATTGTTTCATCAGGTTTTCCAGCTCGCGGTGGGCGACTTCCTGGTCGGGCGCGGCGTTGTGCTCGTCCGATAGGAAATCAAGCAGGCTGGATCCGGGATCGAGATCGAATGGCGTGTCGAGCGAGGTGGTGTGCTCGTTGAGCGCGAGCACGTCTTGTATTTCGTCAGGGGTCTTGCCCAGCAGGTGGGCAATGTCTTCCAGGCTGGCATCGCGGCCGTCGGTGCCGCCCTTTTCCAGATGGCGCTTGGCGCGCAACACCTGGTTGAGTTCGCGGATGACGTGCACCGGCAGGCGTACGGTGCGCGCCTGGTTCATGATGGCGCGCTCGATGCTCTGGCGGATCCACCATGTGGCGTAGGTCGAGAAACGGAATCCGCGGGAAGGGTCGAATTTCTCGATGGCATGCATCAGGCCGAGATTGCCTTCCTCGATCAGGTCCAGCAGCGGCACGCCGCGATTGAGGTAGCCCTTGGCGATGCTGACCACCAGCCGCAGGTTGCGCTCGATCATGACCTGCCGCGCCGAGAAATCGCCGCCCTTGGCCAGGGTGGAAAAATGCAGTTCCTCCGGCGCGGACAGCAGCGGCTTGATGCTGATGCGATTCAGGTAATGCTGGACGGTGTCGGCTGCCAGTTCGGTGTGCAGCACGGTGCGGAAGTCGTCGTGATCGGGCGCGGCCGGCTCGGCTGCGGCCTCGCCCTCTTCTTCGTCCTCGGACTCTTCTTCGTCCTCGTCGCGGGCCTGGCGCTCGACTTCCTCGACCATCAGGTCGGCCTCGCGCAGGCCTACTGCCGTACCCGTGGTGATGGGCTCATCGGTGAGCGGCACCAGGTCGGCGGCCGGGTCCTGGCCGTAGGCCTCGGAATCTGCATCGGCATCGGCTTGCGCCACGCCAGTGGACTGCTGCAACTCCGGCTGCTTGGGACGCCGAGCGCGGCTGGTGCTTCCGGTGGAGACAGTTTTCTGGCGTGGCATGAACCCTCACTGTGGCGGCAGATACCGCATCGGATCGACTGGTTTCCCGTTCTTGCGTACCTCGAAATGCAGCTTCACACGATCGGTGTCACTGTTACCCATCTCTGCAATCTTTTGTCCCTTGCGGACCGTTGCCTGCTCCGTCACCAGCACCTTGTCGTTGTGGCCGTACGCAGTGAGATATGTATCGTTGTGTTTGATGATGACAAGATTCCCGTAGCCGCGCAAGGGGCCAACGTGAATCACGCGGCCATCGTCGGCTGCCTGCACCGGATCGCCCTTTTTGCCAGCAATATCGATGCCCTTGTTGCCTTTTTCGTCGAAACGACCGATCAACTGGCCGGTGACCGGCCAAGCCAGCTTGATCGAGCCATCGGCGGCGGGCGCGGAGGCCGCCGCCACGGGCGTGGAAGCCCCGCCAGCTGTGGCTGCCGGCGGAACCGGCGTGGGCACAGGCCGCGCCTGGTCGATCGGCTGGCCCTGCACGGCGCCCGGCGTCACCGGCATGGTGGCTACGCCGGAGCCCGCGTTGACGTCGGCGCCAGGAGGCGCCACGCGCAACAATTGACCCACTTCGATCTGGTTGGCGTTGGCCAGCGAATTCCAGGCCGCGACATCGCGATAGGACTGACCGTTCTCGAGCGCGATTCGATAAAGCGTATCGCCTCGCTTGACGCGATAGTATCCCGGCGGCGCGGGTTCCAGCGGGACGACACCGGCGACGCCGGCTCCGGAGGTTCGGTCCACCACGGGCGCCGGCATGGGCGAGGAGGCGCAGGCGGCCAGCAGGGCCAGCAGCAGGGAGGCGGTAGCGAGCTGCCCGGCGCGGGCGAAACGTTCCGTATTCACGATATTGTGCATAGTTCGACTCAGATAGTGCCCGATTTTAATGGCACAAAGAAAACGGCTTCAAGCGCGGTCCGGTGAAATCGATGCCGGTTACGCCGCTCGATCAACAATAATTGCTGTGTGACGGTCTGCCCGGGCCCGCCGGCGGACGGAGGCACCGCCACAGGCGCAATCAGCCGCCCGCCAATGGCAAGCTGCTCCAGCAACGCCTGAGGCACCTCCATGCCGGCCGCCGCCAGGATAATCGACGAAAACGGCGCCGCCTGGGGTAAACCCAACATGCCATCGCCATAGTGCAGGCGCAGGTTTGGCACCCGCAGCGGCCGCAAGTTCGCCTTGGCTTGTTCGTGCAGCGGACGAATCCGCTCGATGGAGAACACTTCCCGCGCCACCAGGCTCAGCACGGCCGCCTGATAGCCGCAGCCGGTACCGATTTCCAGCACACGCTCCAGCGGCTCATCCGCGCCGAGGCCATCGCGCAGCAGCTCGATCATGCGAGCCACCACCGACGGCTTGGAGATGGTCTGCTGGTGGCCGATCGGCAACGCCGCATCTTCATACGCCTGCGATGACAGGCCGGGCTCGACAAACAGGTGGCGCGGGATAGTGGCAATCGCGTCGAGCACGCGGTCGTCGCGGATGCCGGCCGCGCGCAGCCGCGCCGCCAGCGCGCCACGCGCGCGTTCCGAGGCCATGCCGCCGCCGCCCGCCGTGGCGGCACTGGCACGCGCCTGCACGGCGCTCGCTCCCGGGGTGGGCGCAGCAGGCGCCTTGGCCGCGCGTGATTTGGCTGCCATCGCCGCGCCGCGCGCGCCGCCCACCGCAGGCATGCCAGCGGTACGCGCCGGCGCGGGCTTGCGCTCGACCACCGCGTCCAGCGACAGGGGAAATTTTGGGCGACGCGGGACGGAACTCATGACGGCCGGCTACTACGCGGGCAAGAGCTTATGCCAGCCACTGGTTGATCTGCTCGAGCTGCCCGCGATGAGTCAGGTCCAGCTGCAAAGGTGTCAGCGACACGAAGCCTTCGCCGGTGGCATGGAAATCCGTGCCCTCGCTCGCATCGCGCGCATCGCCGGCGGGGCCGATCCAATAGTTGGTATCGCCGCGCGGGTTGACCTGCGTGATCACCGGCTGGGACGGATGGCGCTTGCCAAGCCGGGTGGCGCGGTAGCCTTTGATGTGTTCAGACGGCAGGCTGGGGATATTGACGTTGAGCAGGAACGGCTCGGCCGAGGGCCTGGCGATATAGCGCTCGACAATGTCGCGTGCCACGCGCGCGGCGGCATCAAGATGCGTCCAGCCCTTGTCCACCTGCGAAAAGGCGATCGAGGGAATGCCGAGCAGGAAGCCCTCGATGGCGGCGGCGACGGTGCCGGAATACAGTACGTCCTCGCCCATGTTCTGGCCCTGGTTGATGCCGGACACCACCAGGTCGGGTTTCTCGTCTAGCAGACCTGTGAGCGCGATATGCACGCAATCGGTCGGCGTGCCGTTGACGAAGCGGAACCCTTTCTGCACGCCCTCCCGGGCTTCATAGATGGACAGTGGCCGCTGCAAGGTCAGCGAGTTGGAAGCACCGCTATGGTTTTGCTCGGGTGCAATCACCGTGATGCGCCCCAGCGGCGCCAGCGCGGCATGTAGCGCGGCTAGCCCCGGCGCCAGGTAACCGTCATCGTTTGCGAGGAGGATATGCATGGCCGGGATTGTACCTGACAAGGCTGCTGCAAGCGGCCTGTCCGCAGCGCAAATCCTGCCGCAAAACCAGTACCCGGCGGCGGCTCGCCAGCTTGTAACAGAACGACCGTGCTATTTTGCGCTACACTTGCCCGGGCCTGCCTGGCGCAACTGGCATGGACCACGCGTGCACCGCGCATGCACCCTTTTGCGCCATCTTCTGCCGGGCATCGAACATATCACCGGAGACATGATGAAAGCCGTACTTTGCAAAGCCTGGGGCCCGCCTGATTCGCTGGTGCTCGAAACCCTGCCTGACCTGGTGCCCGGCGCGGGCGAAGTCGTGATCGATGTGAAGGCGGCTGGCGTGAATTTCCCCGACGTCCTCATCATCCAGAACAAATACCAGGCCAAGCCGCAACTGCCCTTCTCGCCAGGCTCGGAACTGGCCGGCGTGGTCAACGCGGTGGGCGAAGGCGTGACGCACGTCAAACCCGGCGACAACGTGATCGCCTACCTGGGCAACGGCGCCTTCGCCTCGCAGGCCAAGGCCCCCGCCGCCGCCGTGGTGCCGATGCCGCCGGGCATCGACTTCGAGACCGCCGCGGCATTCACCCTCACCTATGGCACCTCGCACCACGCGGTAATCGACCGCGGTGAGCTGAAAG
Source organism: Cupriavidus basilensis (assembly GCF_008801925.2). NCBI lineage: Bacteria > Pseudomonadati > Pseudomonadota > Betaproteobacteria > Burkholderiales > Burkholderiaceae > Cupriavidus > Cupriavidus basilensis. Next base: position 2,652,145 of record NZ_CP062803.1, read on the forward strand.
CGGGCCAGACCATGCTGGTGCTCGGCGCTGCCGGCGGCGTGGGCCTGGCCGCCATCGAAATCGGCAAGGCCATCGGCGCGCGCGTGATCGCAGCCGCCTCCACCGACGAAAAGCTCGCGGTCTGCAAGGACCATGGCGCCGATGCGCTGATCAACTACAGCACCGAAGACCTGCGCGAACGCGTGAAGGCGCTGACCGATGGCCGTGGCCCCGACGTCATCTATGACCCGGTGGGCGGCATCTACGCCGAGCCGGCGTTCCGCTCGATCGGCTGGCGCGGCCGCTACCTGGTGGTGGGCTTTGCCAATGGCGAAATCCCCAAGCTCCCGCTGAACCTGGCGCTGCTCAAGGGCGCCTCGCTGGTGGGCGTGTTCTGGGGTGACTTTGCGCGGCGCGAGCCCAAGGCCAATCAAGCCAACATGGCTCAGATGCTGGGCTGGATGAAGGAAGGCAAGATCCGCCCGCACATCTCCGCGCGCTATGCGCTGGAGCAGGCGCCGCAAGCCCTGAAAGACATGGAAGCCCGCAAGGTCACCGGCAAGATCGTCATCGTGCCCTGACTTGGCGCGCCTCTGGCGCCGTGCAAGAGTAAAAAAGCGCCTGGTGCCGTAGCACCAGGCGCTTTTTTCTTGCTCTGCGGCGCTTCACGCAGCCATCACTGCGTGCATCAGAAGCGATGCTGCAAGCCGGCGGTCACCCCCACCTGGTTGTTTGCATAACCGATGAAGTCCCGGGACAAGCTCACGTTCTGCCCGTTGCGCGCCTTGGCATAGCCGCCGGACAGGTAAGCCGTGGTGCGCTTGGACAGCGCGTACTGGGCGCGCACCGAGAACAGGATCGGATCGGCATCGCTGCCGCCCTTGATATTCTGCTTGTAGACCGCGCCATACAACGTGAACGCCGGCGTGAAGTCATACGACGCGCCGCCCCAGTACATATCGCTGCGGTGAGACGCGGCTGCCGTGGTGAAGGTCCGCTTGTAGTTGCGGTAGCCCGCGTAGAGCTTCAGGTCGCCGAAGTCATAGCTGGCGCCAGCGTGGATGCCCTGAATGTAGTCCGTGACATCGGCGGGCGTGGTGCTGGTGCCTGCGCCGTTCTGGCGGTCCCAGGTGGCGGCCGCGGCAAAGCCGCCCGCACTGTAGCCCACGCCGAGATCGTACTTGGACGAGCTCTTGAAGCTGCCGGCCACTTCGCCCAGCGCCACCGTGGCGCCCAGCTTCACGCCACCAAACGTGCCGTCGTAGCGGATCGCGTTGGACGCGCGCGAGAACAAGCCATCCTTGCGGTCGCCCGTAGCGGTCGCCGAGGTCGCCCACGAATAGTTCGGCGCGTAGCCCATCGGGTCGAACGGCAGCATGAAATCGTAGGTGGTGGTGAAGGTGCGGCCCAGCACCACTTGGCCGTACTTGCTGGACAAGCCAACAATGGCGCGCCGATCGAACAGCGTGCCATCGGAATCCAGCCGGCCTGTATCGATGGCGATGCCGCTCTCCAGCTGGAACAATGCCTTGAGCCCACCGCCAAGGTCCTCGCTGCCGCGCATGCCCCAGCGCGACGTGTTCTTTCCGCCCGAGGTCATCTTGACCACCGAACCATTCGGGCCGGCATGGCTGGCGTATTCAATGCCGGCATCCATGATGCCGTACAGGGTCACGCTGGATTGCGCCGCAGCGCCACCGGCCAGGCTCATGCCGACTGCTGCCAGCGCGATCGATTTCAGCTTCATGCTGTCTCCTATTGTGATTTGTGACTTGTGATTGTTGTGGTGATGTCCGGGCAGGCCCCCGGGATGGCACGCATGGTATGGCAGGCGCACTTTCAGTTCGCTTTCGAAATTCGACGGATTTCATCGCCGCGCCGGCGTTCGGGATTGGGAGTTTCCCTAGCTTCAAAGCCGGGCCGGATACCTGTATCTCTCAGCGCGGCCCGCGTTCGCGGCCCTCCTCCGCTTTTACCGATTTCACCCGGGCGCCCTGCCCGCCAAGAGAATGCGAATCCTGCTCGTTGAAGACAATGTGATGCTGGCGAATGCCCTGGCCGAGGCGCTCAGCCAGGCGGGCTTCACCGTGGACTGCATGCACGATGGCCGCGCGGCCGATCACCTGCTCTCGACCCAGGACTACGCGCTGGTCATCCTCGACCTGGGCTTGCCCAAGCTCGATGGCCTGGAGGTGCTGCGGCGCCTGCGGCAACGGCGCAATGCCATGCCCGTGCTGATCCTGACCGCGCACGGCTCGGTCGAGGACCGTGTGAAGGGGCTCAACCTGGGTGCGGACGACTACCTGTCCAAGCCGTTCGACCTGTCTGAGCTGGAGGCCCGCGCGCGCGCGCTGATACGCCGCAGCTTTGGTCACGAGAGCACGCAACTGCAATGCGGCCCGCTGAGCTATGACGGCATCAGCCGCGCCTTCGTGCTTGGCGGCGAGCCCCTGGCGCTGACCCGGCGAGAACGCGCCGTGCTCGAGGTGCTGATGCTGCGCGACGGGCGCGCTGTCAACAAGGAAGCCATGTCGGAGAAGATTTTCGGCATCGACGAATCGGTCAACCCGGACGCCATCGAAATCTACGTGCACCGCCTGCGCAAGAAGCTCGAAGGCAGCGGCGTGGCCATCGTGACCCTGCGCGGGCTGGGCTACCTGCTCGATGCCTGCGCACAAGCGGACATGGCCGCGCCGGCGGCCCGATGAAAGTCCCGAGCCTGCGCCTGCAGCTGTCGCTCTGGCTGCTGCTGCCGTTGCTGGCCCTGCTGGCAATGGACGCATGGATGACCTATCACCGTGCGATGGACGCCGCCCACGTGGCGTTCGACCGCACGCTGGAAGCCTCGCTCAAATCGATGCGCGAAGGCATCCGCCTGCATGAGGGCCGCTTCGCCATCGACGTGCCTAACCTGGCGCTGGAGATCTTCGAGTCCGAGGCCGGCAGCCGGATCTACTACGTGATTCGCGACGAGCACGGCGCCACGCTGACCGGCTACGACGACCTGCCGATGCCGGCCACGCCAACGCAGCCGCTCTACAAGACCGTCTTCTACGACGCCGTTTTCCGCGGCGAGCCGGTGCGCATGGCAGCGCAGCCGCTGCCGGTGCGCGACATGCCGTCGGGGCAGGCGCGGCTGGTCTGGGTGCTGGTCGGCGAGACCATCGAGCCGCGCCAGTCGCTGGCGCACGAGATCCTGGCCGGCTCGCTGCAACAGGAAATGGTACTGGTCACGCTGGCGCTGGGCATCGTGTGGTTCGGCGTGCGGCGCGGCCTGCGGCCGCTGCACCGGCTCAGCGCCACGGTAGCCGAGCGTGGCGCCGACGACCTGGCGCCGCTGGAGCAAAAAGACCTGCCCGCCGAAATGAAGCCCCTGGTCGAGGCGATCAACCAGTACGTCGCGCGCCTGCACCGCATGTTGCTGGCGCGCAAGCGCTTCTTTGCCGATGCCGCCCACCAGTTGAAGACCCCGCTGGCCATCATGCAGGCGCAGTCGGAACTGGCGCTGCGCGAGCGCGACGGCGACCGCATCCTTCGCCACTTGCGGCCGCTGCACGATACCGTGCGCCACGCCGCCAAGGGCGTGCAGCAACTGCTTTCGCTATCGCGCCTGGAACCGGACAGTGGCTACGCGCCGGCATTGCTGCCCTTACGCCTGGATACGCTGGCCAGGGACTTGGCCCTCGAATGGGCACCGGTGGCACGGGCAGCCCAGGTCGACCTGGGCTTCGAAGCCGATGCGCCGGTGCAAGTCCTGGGGCAAGCGGAACTATTGCAGGAATTGGCCGGCAACCTCGTCGATAACGCGATCCGCTATGCCGGCCCCGGCGCGCAGGTGACGGTCCGCGTGGCGGGTCCGGAGAACCAGCCGTTGTTGCAAGTGGTGGATAGCGGCCCGGGCGTTCCCGACGACGAACGCGACAAGGTATTCCAGCGCTTCTATCGCGGCGAATCCCCCCCGGCGCAGGATGGCAGCGGCCTGGGCCTGCCGATCGTGCGCCAGATTGCGCGCGCCCATGGCGCCACGGTGGCGCTTGAGGAAACCCCCGGTGGCGGCCTGACCGTCAGCGTGCGCTTCGCGGTGCCTGCGGTGGCAGGCACCGGGGCCGGGAAGTGGATCGGCCAAGGCCGCGCAACGACGCCAGAATCCTCTTGAATGGCCTCTAGGGCGGGCAATTGGCCGGCAGCGCCAGCTCCTGCCGAAACGGATCGACCTTCAGGCTTGGATCCTTCATGCGCAAGCAGTAAGTCCCTGCAGCACCGCGCACGCGCGCGGTGCGATTCGTGCCCACCTGCGACTCGACAAGGGCTTCGCCCTGCGCGGCCGCTGCCATGCCCGCGGCAAGCCGCTGCGCAGGCGAGGCCACCGCGTCAGAGGCCGCGCGCTCGAAGACGGCCTCGCCCCGCTGACGACTGCGGGCGATATTGTCCCGCGCAACGCCAGTGGCAGATGCCGGATCTGCGGAGCGCGTCGGTGCCAGCGGCAGCATGGGCACGCTGACCGCGCTCGAACTGCGCAAAGGTGTGCCCGCCCCGGGCGGCAAAGCCATCGCCGCGACTGGCTCGCGGCCGGGCTGTCCTGCCGGCGCGGCGCGATTCACAACGGCGGACGCGCGCTCAGGCCGAGGCGCAGACAAGGCCTGCGGCTTGCGGGAGGATGCAGCAGGCTTGGCGGCGGCAGCGGGCGTGGGCAACCTGGCCTGCGGCAGCACAGCCACCCACTGCATGGCCCGCTGGTCCCGCTCGCCCGGCCGAGGCAACAAGAGCGAGGCCTGCCGTGCCGGCCAGGGCACCGGAACCAGCACGAGCCCATGCGCCACCAGCACCAGCGCCACCACGATCGACCACTGCCGGCGGCGCGTGGCGTACGCGCCGCGGTCAGCATTGCGCATCACGCTGGCTTAGACGAACTGGCGGTGTTCCTGCTCCAGGTCGCTGGCTTGGCGCAGGATATGCGCGATCACGGTAATGCAGTCAGCCAGGAACAACGCCATCACCAGGCTCAGCGTCGCCAGGCGCTGGCTGACACGGACAATGCGCGAGGGAACAGGGAGATGCATGGCGACTCCGGTGACGGTAAGCAAGTCGTGATTCTATGTGGAAATGATTGTTTCACAAACAATTTTTATTGCAAAACAATAATTTCAGCCAACTTCACCACGTCCGGCGCACGCTCGCCATCGCCCGGGCGCCAGCCCCACGGCGGGCTTACAACCGCTCGGTCTCCCCGCTCTTGGGCTGCCACTTCATCAGCCGCTTCTCCACGCTGCCGACCAGCGTATCCAGCATCAGCGCCGCCGCGGTCAGCACCACGATGCCCGCAAACACGGTGTTGATGTCGAAGGTGCCCTCGGCCTGCAGGATCAGGTAGCCGACGCCGCGCGCCGAGCCCAGGTACTCGCCCACCACCGCGCCCACGAAGGCCAGGCCGACTGACGTATGCAACGAGGAAAACACCCAGCTGGTCGCGCTCGGCAGGTAGACATGGCGCAGCAGCTGCTTGCGGTTCGCACCCAGCATGCGCACATTGGCCAGCACCACGGGGCTGACTTCCTTGACGCCTTGGTAGACATTGAAAAACACGATGAAGAACACCAGCGTCACCGCCAGCGCCACCTTGGACCAGATGCCCAGGCCAAACCAGACGGCGAAGATCGGCGCCAGGATCACGCGCGGCATCGAGTTCATCGCCTTGATATAGGGATCGAGGATGGCCGAAGTGAGCGGGCTGAGCGCCAGCCACAGGCCAACGCCAAGGCCCGCGGCCGTGCCGATGCCAAAGGCCAGCAGCGTCTCGATCAGGGTCACGCCGAGGTGGACGTAGATGTCGCGCTCGACCACGAACCAGTTCCAGATGCGCTGGGCCACCATCAGCGGCTCACCGAAGAAGAAGGCAACCTGCTGCGAGCGCGTGGCGGCATGCCAGGCACCGAGGATCACAACGAGGACGAGCAGCTGCCAGAATCGCAGCATGCCCTTGGAGTCGGGACGGAAAGCCATGGGAATCGAAACTCGAATTGAAATCAGACCGGATTGAATGGGAACGAAGTGCGCCAGGCCATCTCAGGCCACCTTGCGCTGCTGCGCGTAGCCCTTGAGGACTTCCTCGCGCAGCACGTCCCAGATGGCCGCGTGCAGCTCGATGAAGCGAGGATGGTTGCGGATCTCGGCCACGTCGCGCGGACGCGGCAGGTCGATGGCAAACTCGCCGATCGGGTGCGTGCCGGGACCTGCCGACAGCACCACCACGCGATCGCTCATGGCGATGGCCTCGTCCAGATCGTGGGTGATGAAGAGTACTGCCTTGCGCTTGGCCGCCCACAATTCCAGCACCTCGTTTTCCATCAGCTGGCGGGTCTGGATGTCGAGCGCGGAGAATGGCTCGTCCATCAGGATGATGTCCGGATCCAGTATCAGCGTCTGGGCCAGGCTCACGCGCTTGCGCATGCCGCCGGAGAGCTGGTGCGGATAGCGGTCGCCAAACCCGCCCAGGCCGACGCGGCGCAGCCAGGCCTCGCCCTCCTGCTGCGCTTCGGCACGCGCCATGCCGCGGAATTCAAGCCCGGCAATGACGTTGTCGAGCGCGCTGCGCCACGGCATCAGGGCTTCGGCCTGGAACATGTAGCCGGCGCGGGTGTTGATGCCGCGCAGCGGCTCGCCGAACACCCGTACCTCGCCGATCGAGGGCTGCAGCAAGCCGGCCCCCACATTCAGCAAGGTGGACTTGCCGCAGCCGGTCGGCCCCACCACGGAGACGAACTCGCCGGGCTGGATGTCCAGGGTGGTCTCCTTGACGGCGGTATAGCGCTGGCTGCGATCGTCGCGGGAGACGAAGGTGCAGGTGACGTTGTCGAGGGAAAGTGCGGGAGTGCTCATGGCAGGCTCTTGGCGGATACGGCGCTGAATGACGCAACGGGTGCGATGGATGCAGGCACCGCGGCTCCGCGCGATAGTAATGACGTGAAAAGCAGGTTCAGGACGGCGTACCCGATGCCATGAATGGCATCGGCAAGCGCCAATGCAAAGGCCCGCTGCACGCAGCGGGCCGCCAGCACCCAGGGCGCAGGCGATGCCTTACTTGTACTTGGCGTTCGCCTTCTGCACGAAGGTGTTGGTGAAGGTGTTTTCCAGCTTGATGGTCTTGCCCTTCAGGTCCGGGTCGAACTGTTGCAGCGTGTTGAGCGCGGTCTTGGGACCGTCGGCCGGCATGGTGCCGTCCGGCGAGATGGCTTCCTTGACCTTTTCCCAGGCGGACAGGTACAGCGCGCGGTCGCCCAGCAGGTAGCTTTCCGGCACGGTCTTGACGATGTCCGACGGGCCAGCCTTCTGCAGCCACTTGAGCGCGCGCACCATGGCGTTGGTCATGGCCTGCGTGGTGTTCGGGTTCTGCTGGATAAAGGCGGTGGATGCGTACAGGCAACCCGACGGCATATTGCCGCCGAAGACAGCCTGGGTGTCCTTCAGCGTGCGGGTGTCAGAGGCGATGTGCACTTCGTTCTTCTGGGTCAGCATCGACACCACCGGATCGAGGTTGGCCATCGCGTCGATCTGGCCGGAGCGCATGGCCGCCACCGCGCCAGCGCTGGCGCCGACACCGATGAAGGAGACGTCCGAAGCCTTCAGGCCAGCTTTTGCCAGCACGAAGTTGGCCATCATGTTGGTGGAGGAACCCGGCGCGGTCACGCCGATCTTCTTGCCCTTGAGATCGGCCACCGACTTGAAGTTGGGCATGGTCTTGTTGGAGACCACCAGCACGATCTGCGGGGCGCGGCCCTGCAGCACGAATTCCTGGTACTGCTGGCCCTTGGCCTGCAGGTTGATCGTGTGCTCGTAGGCGCCGGAAACCACATCGGCGCTGCCGCCCACCACGGCCTGCAGCGCCTTGGCACCACCGGCGAAGTCGACGATCTCGACGTCGAGCCCTTCATCCTTGAAGTAGCCGAGGCGCTCGGCAATGGTCAGCGGCAGGTAGTAGAACAGGTTCTTGCCGCCCACGGCGATGGTGACCTTGGTCTTCTCGGGCTTGCCTTGTGCCTGGGCGTAGCCGCCAAAGGTGAACCAGCCCGCAAGGAACAGCGCCAGCGCGAGCAGCGCCTGCTTCCAGAATTTCTTGTTATACATTTCTCTCTCCTACCTGATTACCCGTCAACTGCAGCGCTCGCGCTGATGCATGCCGCATGTGCTACGGCTTGCGTAGTGCCGCGTAGCGGCAAGTTGCGATGCTAGCCGATGCCGCAAAGGGCCGCATCGGGATCAACACCTATGCCACGCCGGCATCCGCGCCAGCGTGTGGGCATCGAAGATACAGGGTGAGCCTTTCGGCCGGCTTACTGCCGGCCCCGGGCACCGGCATCATTCCGCGTGGATATCGGCCGCCTTGATGACCTTGGCCCAGCGGACCAGTTCGTTGCGCTGATAGGTCGCGAGTTGCTGCGGGCCCATGAACTTCGCCTCGGCGCCGAGCTCCTCAGCCTTCTTGCGGAAGGTCTCGGTCTGCATGATGCGCTCGATCTCGCCGGCGAGCTTGTCGATGACCGGCTTGGGCGTGCCGGCCGGCGCGTACATGGCAAACCAGGACGACACATCGAGATCGGGGTAGCCGGCTTCCGGCGCGGAGGGCACGTCCTTCAGGCTGGGCAGGCGCTGCTTGCTTGTGACCACCAGCGCTCGCAGCTTGCCGCCCGCGATATGCCCCATCAGCGGCGGCGGCGTGGTGATGGTGAGATCCACCGAACCGCCCAGCAGGTCAGTCATGGCCGGGCCGGTGCCTTTGTATGGGACATGGGTGATCTGGATGCCGGCCATCTGGTTCAGCAGCTCGGTGGAAACATGCTGCAGGGAGCCATTGCCCGACGAGGCGTAGTTGAGCTTGTTGGGGTTGGCCTTGGCATAGGCCACCAGTTCCTTGAGCGTCTTCACCGGCAAGCTCGGGCGCACCACCAGTACTTGCGGCGCCGACAGGATGTTGGCGACCGGGGAGAAATCCTTCACAGGATCCCACGCGTTCTTCATCAGCAGCGGCGAGATGACCTGGTAGCCCGAGTACTGCACCATCAGGGTGTAGCCATCCGGCTTGGCGCGCGCCACCGTCTGCGCGGCAATGCCGCCCGAGCCACCGGGGCGGTTGTCCACGACCACCGGCTGGCCGAGGGCCTTGGACAGGGGCTCGGAGATCATGCGCGCGGCCAGGTCGGTCGTGCCGCCGGCAGCAGCGGACACCACCAGCGTGACCGGGCGCGTCGGATAGGAGCCGTCCTGCGCCTGTGCGGCGGAGCTGGCCAGGCCGGCGGCAGCCAGCGCCACAGCGGCGGCGAGCGTCTTGCGGCGCGCACCGGACGCGCACAGGGAAGATTGGGGACGTGCGATGGCAGATGCCGGATTGCGAGGCATGAAGTGTCTCCTGCTTGGTGCTTGTTGATCTTGGTTTTCTGTTCAGCGCCCGCCGGCCCTCGCCGTGCGGTGCGCACCCGTCCTTCGGGATTCCTGCGGCGGGCCCGCTGTCAGCCCCGCTGTCAGCCCTGGTGTCAGCCCTGCCCGGCGAAATGCTCGGCCAGCCAGGCGGGCGGCTGGTGCGTGCGCAGGCGCGTGCCCGCGCGCAGCAACTGGCTGGCGGTGTCACGCTGGACCAGCGCGGGCAAGCCAGCCACCACGTCGAGCAGGCGCGCCAGGTCCACGCCGGTGTCCACGCCCATGGCATCGAACATATGCACCAGCTCTTCGGTGCTGACGTTGCCGCTGGCGCCGGGCGCAAAGGGGCAACCACCGAGACCGCCGGCGGCGGCGTCGAAGCGGGTCACGCCCGCCTGCCAGGCGGCCAGCGCGTTGGCCAGGCCCATGCCGCGGGTGTTATGCAGGTGAATGGTGAGGCCCGCCTGCGGCAGGCTTCGCCCGAAACGCTCGCACAGCGCGGCCACCTGCGTGGGATACGCCATGCCGGTGGTGTCACACAACGTGATGCCCGCCGCGCCAGCATGGGCGAAGGACTCGGCCAGCGCCATCACGCCATCAGCATCGACCTCGCCCTCGAAGGGGCAGCCGAACACGGTCGACAGCGAAACATTGACCGGCACGCCTGCGGCGTTAGCCGCCTCGATCATTGCCAGCAACTGCGCTTGCGACTGGGCGCGCGTCATGCGCAGGTTGGCGCGGTTATGCGTCTCGCTGGCCGACATCACCAGGTTGAGCTCATCGGGCCGGCACGACAAGGCGCGCTCCAGGCCGCGCAGGTTCGGCACCAGCGCGGTGTAGCGCACGCCCGCGCCGCGCTGCATACGGTGCATGACCGCCTCGGCATCGGCCAATGCGGGAATGGCCTTGGCCGAGGTGAATGACGTGGCTTCGATGCGTGCAAAGCCACAGGCGGACAAGGCATCTAGAAAGGCGACCTTGGCATCAGTCGGCACCACGGCCGGCTCGATCTGCAAGCCATCACGCGGTGCGACTTCGTTGATCTCGATGCGGGCCGGGCCGCGCAGCATGGATGACGCACTCATGCCACGACCCCGCGTGCGCGCAGGTCAGCGATGGTGGCAGCGTCGAAGCCGGCCGCCTCCAGCACGCTGTCCGTGTGTTCGCCCAGCGTCGGCGCACGATCGTGGATGGCGCCTGGGCTGGCCGAAAGCTTGGGCATGATGCCCGGCACTTCGACGGTCAGGCCGCTGGCCGCGGTCACGCTCTCGATCACGCCGCGCGCACGGTAGTGCGGGTCTTCCGAGATGTCCTTCACGGTGTAGATGCGCCCGGATGGCACTTCGGCCTGCTTGAGCACCACCAGTGCGTCTTCCACGCTTTGCGTGCGGGTCCACGCGGTGATGGCGGCATCGATCTCGTCGACGCGTTTCACGCGGCCATCGTTGCGTGCGAGCGCCGGGTCGTCGCCCAGGTCGGCGCGGCCGATCGCGTGCATCAGGCGCTTGAAAATGGCGTCTCCGTTGGCGGCCACCAGCACGTATTCGCCACTAGCGCAGGGATAGGCGTTGGACGGCGCGATGCCGGGCAAGGCGCCGCCAGCCGGCTGGCGCACGGCACCAAACGCCGAATACTCCGGCAGCAGGCTTTCGCTCAGGTTGAACAGCGACTCGTACAGCGCCACGTCGATCACCTGGCCTTCGCCGCCGCGCGCATCGCGCTCGTACAGCGCCAGCAGCACGCCGAGCGCGCCATGCAGCCCGGCAATGGTGTCGCCCAGCGACAGGCCGGCGCGCACCGGGGCACGGCCCGGTTCGCCCGTGAGGTAGCGCAGGCCGCCCATGGCCTCGGCCACCGCGGCAAAGCCCGGCTCATCCTTCTTCGGGCCGGTCTGGCCGTAGCCAGACACGCGCACCATGATCAGGCCGGGGTTTTCCGCGCGCAGCGCTTCATAGCCCAGGCCCCATTTTTCCATGGTGCCCGGGCGGAAGTTCTCGATCAGCACGTCGGCCTCGGCGGCCAGCTTGCGCACCACCGCCTGCCCCTGCGGATTGCGCAGGTCGATGCAGATGGATTGCTTGTTGCGCGATTGCGCTTCCCACCAGACGGAGGTGTCCTCGTAAAGCATGCGCCATTTGCGCAGCGGATCGCCCTGCCCGGGGGGCTCCACCTTGACCACGTGGGCACCGAAATCGGCGAGGGTCTTGGCGGCGAAGGGGCCGGCAATCAGTTGCCCGAGTTCGAGGACCCGAATGCCTTCAAGGATCTGTCGCGCCATGGTGGGGGTGTCTCCGTGCGGTGTGGGTTACAGCGGGCATGTGCCGATGGGAAGCGCCGCGGCCGGTGCGGCTGGTGCGGCAGGCCACACGCCTTGTTTCGACGCAGTGTGCCCCAGCCGGGCGGCCGGCGGAATCGGCATTCGGAGAAGCGGGCCTTCTCGGAACGCGAAAGCCCCGAACGAGCTACGTTGTAACCCAGGGCGTCAGAACGGCGCGCGGTCGCCGCAGAGATGGGTGATGAGCAGCCGCGCCGACACTGTCAGCCCCGCGGGGTCACGCATGCCGATCAGCAGCGTGCGGCGGGCCCATGCATCCTGCAGCCCCACCAGCGACAAACCCATCGACTGCACGTGCGGCTCGGCCGCGATGCGCGGCAGCACGCCCACGCCCAGCCCCGCCATCACCATGCGGCACATGGCGTCGAAGCTGCGCACCTGGATGCGCAGGCGGAAAGGCCGGTCCAGCCGGCTGCTTTCCTCCAGCAGGCGGGCCGCCAGCGAGGTGACCTGCGGCAAGCTGACGAAGTCGTATTCCAGCGTGTCCGCGTAGCGCACGGGCCCGCGCTCGGACAGCGGATGGCCCGGCGGCGTGACCAGCACCAGTTCGTCCTGACGGTACTCCACCGTGACCAGGCCCGCGCTGGGCGTGCGGTCGGCAAAGATGCCCACGTCCGCGCGGTTTTCGACCAGCGCGGCCACGATCTCGCTGCTGTTCTGCTCTTCGAGCTCGATGCGGATGGTGGGATGCAGCGCCATGAAGGTCGCCAGGTCGTCGGGCAGGAACTGCGTGATGGCCGAGGTATTGGCGCACACGCGCACCTGGCCACGCACGCCGCTGGCATAGTCCGACATCACGCCGGCCATGCGCTCCACGTCCTGCAGGATAGTCAGCGCATGGTGGAAGCAGGCCTGCCCGGCCTCCGTCAACTGCACTCCGGCCGCGTGGCGAAAGAACAGCGGCGCGCCAACGGCGGCCTCCAGGTCGGAAATGCGCTTGCTGGCCGCCGCCACCGCCAGGTGCGACTGGCGTGCGCCGGCGGAAATGCTGCCCTGGCGGGCCACGGCCACGAACAGGCCAAGCGTGACAAGGTCGAAACGGGCGAGATTCATGCGGCTGCGGCCCCGCGCACGGACCCGGGCATGGCAATGCGATCGGGCACGGCTACACCGCGCGCCGGTCCATCACCGCGCGGGCAATGGTGCCGGCATCGACGTATTCGAGCTCGCCGCCCACCGGCACGCCGCGCGCCAGGCGCGACACCTTGAGGCCGCGCGCTTTCAGCATCTCGCCAACATAGTGCGCCGTGGCCTCGCCTTCGCTCGTGAAATTGGTGGCGACGATCACCTCCGTCACCGGGCCGCCCATGGCGGGGTCGGTGGCGCGCGCCAGCAACCGGTCCAGGTGGATCTCGCGCGGCCCGATGCCGTCGAGCGGAGAGAGCCGGCCCATCAGCACAAAATACTGGCCGCGGTAGGTCAGCGTCTGCTCGATCATGATCTGGTCGGACGGCGTCTCCACCACGCATAGCAGCGAGGCGTCGCGCCGCTCGTCCAGGCAGGTCGAGCAGATTTCCTGCTCGGTGAAGGTATTGCAGCGCGAGCAATGCTTGATGCCGTCGGCCGCGCCGCGCAAGGCGTCGCCCAGCTTGCGGGCACCTTCACGGTCGTGCTGCAGCAGGTGGTAAGCCATGCGCTGGGCCGACTTCGGCCCCACGCCCGGCAAGACCCGCAGCGCCTCGATCAGCGCCTGCAGCGAGGTCGGGGGGGCACCCTTCATGCCGCCCCCCCGGATGCAGCCATGCTCACCACCGGCAAATGATGCAGCACGGTGGGAAACGGCTCATAGAAATGATGCAGCAAGGCTTTCCACTGCTGGTACTCGGGCGAGCCGCGGAAACCCTCGGTGTGGTCTTCCAGCTTGCGCCAGCGCACTGTCAGCAGGTACTCCGACGGCTGCTCGATGCCGCGATGCAACTCAAGCCCAAGAAAGCCCGGCATGCCCGCGATGATATGACGCGCCTGCCCGAAGGCCGCTTCAAAGGCGGCTTCCTGGCCGGGGCGCACCGGCAGCACTGCGGATTCGAGAATCATGCGGGCTCCGTGTCAGGCTCAGAACGGCAGCTTGAAGCCCGGGGGCAACGGCAGGCCGGAGGTCATCGAGCCCATCTTTTCCTGCGAGGTGGCCTCGGCCTTGCGCACGGCGTCGTTGAACGCAGCGGCAACCAGGTCTTCCAGCAGTTCCTTGTCTTCGCCTTCGGCGAGCAGGCTGGGGTCGATGGAGACACGCTTGACGTCGTTCTTGCAGGTCATCACCACCTTGACCAGGCCGGCGCCGGACTGGCCCTCGACCTCGATCAGGGCAAGCTGCTCCTGCATCTTCTTCATGTTTTCCTGCATCTGCTGGGCTTGCTTCATCAGCCCGGCCAGTTGGCCCTTCATCATGGAGTGCTCCTGATTAGCGTTTGGATAGAAGTTACGGGCCGCCGCGCGTCATGGGCGCCGGCGGCCTGGCAAAAATAGGAGGTCAGGCGGCGCGCGGCTGGATCGATCCCTCCAGGATCGTGCCACCGAACTCGCGCAGCAGACCCTGCACGAAGGGATCCCCTTCGATGGTGGCCTCGGCTTCGCGCTGGCGCTCGGCGCGAGCCTGCGCATCCGCGGCGGCGGCGGTATCGGCCACCGCGCCAATCTCGCACTGCACCCGCACGTCGGTGCCGAGGTGCTCGGCCAGCGTCTGCTGCAGGCGTTCGACGACGCCGGCCTCGGTAATGGGCGCCACCGGCGCGCGCAGGTGGAAGGTACGGCCCACGACCTGGACAAGCTCGCTCTGGTAGGCCAGTTGCTGCGCAAGGCCCTTGAGCGGCAGGCTGGCGGCCAGTGCCGGCCACGCGCCGGTGAACACCGGCGGGGTGCCATCTTCGCCGGCCACGGGCGGCTTAGGCGGCGTGAGCCGCACCGGGGCCACCGGCTCGGCCGGGGCGGCTTGCACGGCAGCGGGAGCAGGCGGCGCGGCGCGCGGGGCGGGTTCGCGCCGGGGCGCGGCCTGGCGCGAGGGCATCGGCTCGGGATCGCTGTCGTACGGCCCGATCACGGGCAGGTCGGGCGGGAGGTCCTCCCAGGGCGGCACGTCGCTGCTGCCTGCGTGTTCCCACGGCGGGACGTCGTCGCTTGGGCCGCTATCGCGCACATGGCGCGCATCCGCGACGGCTTGCCGCGCTGACGCTGGCTCCCTGTGCGTTGGGGCTGCGGCCTGGGCGGCAGGCATCGAGGCCGCCGGCCTCGACACCGCAGCGGGTGGGCCGGGCGGACGCAAGGGCTGGGCCGAGGGCGGGCGCGCAGCCGGCGCAGCAGGCGCTGCGGCTGCAGGCGGCGGCATGCGCGGGCTGCCCCCTGCGCGCGCGGCGGAGGCCAGGCGCGCCGCGGCCAGCGCGGCACGGGCCGGCGACATCGGCGCCCCCGCGGCGGGAGCGGCTGCGGGCGCGACGGCTGCCGGAGCCGGGCTCAGCGTCCTTGCGGGTGCTGCCGGCGTCGGCGCCGGCACAGGTTGTTGTGCCTGGACTGGCGAGGGATCGGCGGCCGGCATCGGCGCGGCTGCACGCAAACTCGGAGCAACCGGCGCCACGGCGGCGCTGGCTGCTGCCGCATCTGCCGCAACCCGGGCCGCCGGCGCGGCGCCGCCGCGTGCGCGCGGCACCTGTTGGCCGCCACCCTGCGCCACCGCAGGTGTGGGGCTGGCCGACGGGCGGAACGCCAGCATGCGCAGCAGCGTCATGGTGAAGCCCGCGTACTCGTCGGGCGCCAGCGCCAGTTCACTGCGGCCAAGGTTGGCGATCTGGTAGAACAACTGCACTTCCTGCGCATCGAAGGCGGCGGCAAAGCGGCGCACTTCCGCGGCTTCCGGCCACTCTTCCTGGACCGAGGCGGGCACCGCCTGCGCCAACGCAATCTTGTGCAGCAGCGAGGCCAGGTCCTGCAAGGCGCCGGCAAACGACAGGCTGCGATCCGCCATGCCGTCCGCCACCGCCAGCATGGCGGCACCGTCTTCGGCGGCCAGCGCATCCAGCAACTGCACCAGGTAGCTCTGATCGATCGCGCCCAGCATGCCGCGCACGGCGGCCTCGGACACCTGGCCGGCGCTGTAGGCGATGGCCTGGTCGGTCAGCGACAGCGCGTCGCGCATCGAGCCGTGGGCGGCCTGCGCCAGCAGGCGCAGCGCATTGGGTTCGCGCACGATGCCCTCCTCGCCCAGCACGTGGTCGAGGTGGCTGACGATATGGCCCGGCGGCATCTGCTTGAGGTTGAACTGCAGGCAGCGCGACAGCACCGTGACCGGGATCTTCTGCGGATCGGTGGTGGCCAGGATGAACTTGACGTGCGCGGGCGGCTCTTCCAGCGTCTTCAGCATGGCGTTGAAGGCGTGGTTGGTCAGCATGTGCACTTCGTCGATCATGTAGACCTTGAAGCGCCCCGCCGTGGGTGCGTACACCGCCTTGTCCAGCAGCGACGCCATTTCGTCGACGCCGCGGTTGGAGGCCGCGTCCATCTCGATGTAGTCGACGAAACGCCCGCTATCGATCTCGGTGCAGGCCTTGCACACCCCGCAAGGCTGCGCGGTGATGTCGCCCGTGCCGTCCGGCCCGATGCAGTTCAGCGCCTTGGCGAGAATCCGGGACAACGTGGTCTTGCCAACGCCCCGTGTGCCGGTAAACAGGTAGGCATGGTGCAGCCGCTGTTGTTCCAGCGCGTGCGTGAGCGCGCGGACCACGTGCTCCTGGCCGACCAGCGTGGTGAAATCCCGGGGGCGCCATTTGCGCGCTAGCACTTGATAACTCATGGCGGCGATTGTAGCAAAAGGCGGCCGCCCTTCAGGCGGGATTCACGCCCGCTTCACAGCGTGGCCAGGTGCGTTGCCCTGCGCCCCAGGCCCCTAGCCACATTCCCCGACATACCCGCAGTTGGCGCACTTGGCGCAGCCATCGACCTTGTGCAGGGCATGGGCGCCGCACTCCGGGCATGGCTTGCCCGAGCGCAGCCCCATCCCGGCTGCCGGCATGCCAGCGCCACCCGCTGCCGGGGCCGCGCCACCACCGTCAACGGCACGCCCGCCGGCTCCCTCCAGCCCGGCCAGGCGGGCCGCAAGCGCCGCCACCGGCACTTGGACGCCCTCAGCATCGAGGAACCCCCGCTTGATCAGGATGCGCTGCAGGGCATAGCCGATCGCCGCCACCTCGGAATCGTGGAAGCGCGGCACCTCGGTGCCGTCCTGGCGCACCAGCGTGCCATAACGCACCGTGCCCTTATCCCACACAACACTGCGCATGTCGGCTAGTGCCTTGGCGATCGAGCCACCGGAGCGTGCCACCATCGACAGCAGCCGCATGGTGGACGTGATCCACTGCTGGCCGTCGTTGCGTTGCCCGGCCGGCATGAAAAACTCCACCGGACGCTCCACGGCCACCGGCTTGCCGTCGAGCTGGCCGGCCACACGCATGAAATTGACCGTCAGGTAGACCGTCTTGTGCCCCTCATAGGTCATGTACTCGACCTTGGACGTCACCCCTTCGAGGTCGCCCACGGGCCGGCTCGCGAATGGCTTGCGCAGCGGGTCGTCCGTCACGGCGGCCGTGGCGGGCGCAGCCGGGGCGCCGGCCGGCGGCGGCGTCACCGACAGCACCGCGCCCAGCACGCTGTTGGGGCGATAGGTGGCAAGCCCCTTCAGCCCCGCGCGCCAGGCCTCCAGGTAAAGGTTGCGGAAGGCCTCGTATGGATAGTCCTCCGGCACGTTCACCGTCTTGCTGATGCTGGTGTCGATATAGGGCTGGACCGCCTCAAGCATCTTCATATGATCGAGCGCCGACATCTGCAGCGCCGTGACAAAACTGTCGGGCAACTGCGCCGTATCGCCGCCGAGGTGGCGATAAAGGCGCCAGGCATGGTCCGCCACCTCAAACACCTTGTAGGTATCGTCCGCCATGCGCTTCTTGCGGTTGTAGGTCCACGAGAAAGCGGGCTCGATGCCGTTCGACGCGTTGTCCGCAAACGCCAGCGTGATGGTGCCGGTCGGGGCGATCGACAGCAGGTGCGAGTTGCGGATGCCATCGCGGCCGATGGCTTCGCGCACCGCCGGCGGCAGGCGCCGTGCGAAGCCGCTGGCCAGGTAGGCCTCGGCATTGAAGAGCGCAAAGGCGCCCTTCTCCCGCGCCAGCCCGGCCGATGCCAGGTAGGCTGTGTCGCGCAGGGTCTGCGCGATGCGCGCAGCCAGCGCGCGCCCCGCCTCGGCGTCATAGCGGATGCCCATCATCACCAGCGCGCTGCCCAGCCCGAGAAAGCCCAGGCCAATGCGCCGCTTGGCATGCGCCTCGGCCTGCTGCTCCGGCAACGGCCAGTAGGTGACGTCGAGCACGTTGTCGAGCATGCGCACCGCCAGCCGCACCACCTCGGCGAAGGCCTCGAAATCAAAGCGGCTGTCCGCGCCGAAGGGCTGGCGTACGAAACGGGTCAGGTCGATCGAGCCGAGATCGCAGCAACCATAGGACGGCAGCGGCTGCTCCGCGCAGGGATTGGTGGCCTCGATGCGCTCGCAGTAATAGAGATTGTTGTCGTCGTTGATGTGCGACAAAAACAAGATGCCGGGCTCCGCATGGTCGTAGGTAGCCTGCATCACCTGGTCCCACAACTGGCGCGCCGGCACACGGCGATAGGCCCACTGGCCGTCGTCACGCCGGTAAGCGCCCGCGGCGATGGTCTCCGCCGCGGGCTCGGCCTCGTGCACCAGCTCGACCTCGCCATCGGCCTCGACTGCACGCATGAAGTCATCACTGACGCCGATCGAGATATTGAAGTTGGTCAGGTCGCCGCGGTCCTTGGCGTGGATGAAGGCCTCGATATCCGGGTGGTCGCAGCGCAGCACGCCCATCTGCGCGCCACGGCGCGAACCGGCAGATTCCACCGTGGCGCAGGAGGCATCGAACACCTTCATGAACGACACCGGCCCCGAAGCGCGCGAGTGCGTGCCTCTCACCAGCGCGCCGGCTGGGCGGATCGCGGAGAAGTCGTAGCCCACGCCGCCGCCGCGCCGCATGGTCTCCGCCGCCTGCGCCACCGCGGTGTAGATGCTCGGCTTGCCGCCACGCGCCTCGGACACTGAGTCGCCCACCGGCTGCACGAAGCAGTTGATCAGCGTGGCCTCGATGCGCGTGCCAGCCGCCGAATTGATGCGCCCCGCCGGCACGAAGCCCTGCTCCTGCGCCCACAGGAAGCGCTCGGCCCATTGCGCGCGCTGGGCCTCGGGCTCAGCCTCGGCCAGCGCGCGCGCCACCCGCTGGCGCACGTCGGCGGCGGTCGCCTCCTCACCCTTGGCGTACTTCTCCAGCAGGACTTCCGTGGAGATGTCCTGGGGCGGCAGCGTGGCGCGGAGCATCTGGTCTTTGGCATTCATCGTGGATCTCGCAGGTGTCTGGGTTGCATGGCTCAATCAAGCGACTCAATCAATTTACGCAATCAATTTCGCGGAAAACCGCCGGACCCGCCCGCTCTGGGTTACAATGCCGACCGGACGGGCCTCCTCGCATGGTGGCGCGGTCAACCTGGTCAGGTCGGGAACGAAGCAGCCACAGCCGTTTTCCGCCAGTGCCGAGGGTCAGGCTCGTCCCCCTAACATCCCCCCTAGCTGTATCCGCAGCAATCCGGCCGCAGTTGTCCAGCCGCAGCTGTCCAGCAGTAACTCCCCTCGCATCATCGCGCTTTCTTCAAGTCTGCGCATCAGGCCGCCGATAGCATCGTGCTAGGCAGGGCCTCGCTGAATCCGCATCCACGCAATGCCCTCCCGTTTTCCATGATCCAGGACTCGCCTAAAACAGCGTGCCCTGGCGCGACGTTCGCAGCGCATCCGCCGCAATCCACTCCCCGTCGGCCGTGGCCACGCCGGCCTCGACCCGCCGCCCGGGGAACATGGGCCTGACCGCTGCCACATAGCCCGCGAGCTGTTGCGCGTAGGCCGCGTGCTCCTGCGGCAGCAGCCGCAGCTTGTAATCGATGATCACCACCCGATCGGCAAACTCCACCAGGCGGTCGATCCGCAGCAGGCGGCCACGCGCATCGTAAAGCTCGACCTCGTTGCGGGCGCTGAGCGCGCCCTGCGGGAACAGCAACGGCCGCAATGCCGGCGCCTCAAGCATCAGCCGTGCGCCCTCGACCGCGGCATACGCCTGGTCCCGCCACAGCGTGCGCGCCTGCGCCGTACCGGCGCCCGCCAGCGGGAACCAGCGCATCACCACCTCGGGCGTGGGCAAGCCCTCGAACGCCTCCGGGTAGCGCGTCACGCGTTCCAGCAGCGCGTGCAGCAGTTCGCCATGGCGCGCCGCGTCGGCATCGAACACGATGGTGTGGTCGCCGTCCTCGCCCGTGGCGGCGCCCTGCTCCGCTTCCTCGTCCTCCCACGCCAGCACCGGCGCCAGGCTCTCGGCCGCCTCACGGTAACGTTGGCGAAAATCGGTGAAGCGCACGCGTGCATCGTGGCCGGCGGCGGCATCCGCCACGTCCTGCGCCGTCGCCGCCGGAAACGGCTCGACTTCCACGCCGACGCCGGCCGCAAGCAGCCGCGCATACCAGCTACCGGCAATCTCGCGGTTGCCCTCGGCGCTATCGGCGCTGCGCGACGCGCGCCCCTTGACGCCGCTCACCAGCAAGCCCTGGCGCGCGCGCGTCATCGCCACATAGAGCAGGTTCCAGTTCTCGCGCTCGGCCAAGGCGGCCTCAGCCTCGAACAACGGCGCGCGAGCGAGCCCGCGCGTGCTGCGCTTGCCATAGGCGGAAAAATGCACCGGCACGCTTGAGGACGGCGGCCAGTCGATCAGGATGCCGCTCCGGTCCGCGGCGGCGTCGCTGTGGTTGGCGTCCAGCAGCACGACGAACGGAGCCTCCAGCCCCTTGGCGGCGTGCACGGTGAGGATGTGGACCGCGTCCAGCGTATTGTCGGTGGCGTCGTCGGCATCGGCCTCGCCTTCCGCGTCTTCGGCGCTATCGGCCATGCCGCCTTCATCCGGGCTTTCGCCTTCTTCGCCGCGCCGGATTTCCTGCAACTCATCGATGAACTTGGGCAGGCTCGGGTAGCGCCCGCCATCGAGGTCGAGCGAGAGCTTGAGGAAGGCATCGAGGTTGGCCAGTACCTGGTCGCGGATCTCGGCCGGCGCGGCCTCGGCGTAGCGCCGGCGCACTTCGCCGCCATGGTAGATGTGGTCGATCAGGTCATGCACCGGGCGATGCGGCGCCACCTCCAGCCAGTGGCGCAGGCGCGCGACGCCATCGCGCAGTGCCGGGCTGCCGAACTCGGGCAGGCCCTGCTCCCGCAGGCAGGCCCACCAGCCTGGCCGCGGCTCGCGCGCCTGGGCCATCTGCGCGATGGCGATCAGGTCCTCGTCGGTCGCGCCCACCAGCGGGCTCTTGAGCACATGGGCCAGGTCCAGGTCAGACTCCGGCGTCATCAGGAACGCCAGCAGCGCGGACAGGTCGAGCGCTTCCAGCGTAGCCAGCAAACCGCCGCGGCGCGGGCTCAGGCAGGGAATGCCGGCCTCGCGGAAGGCGCGCTCGTACTCCGCCAGATGCGTCTTGCGGCGCACCAGCAAGTGCACATCGCTCCAGCGCGCGGGCCGCGGGCCATCGCTGTCGGCAACCGGCACCGTGGCGCGGACATGCTTTAGCCAGGCCGCCACGCGCCGGCCCTCTTCGAGCCGCAGCGAATCGCCTTCGTGCTGGCGCGGCTGCGTCAGCGTATCGCGGTGGGTGGCAGGGTCCCGCTCTGCCTCCTCGTCATCGCTAGCCGCATCGTCTTGCGGTGCCGGCTCCGCCTCGGGCTCGACCAGTGGCAACAGCCACACCGGGCCGCCGGGCTCGTCCAGCGCGGTCGTCTGCGTCTCGAACAGCGGATAGCGCCCGTCGGCGCGCGCGGTGTCGAACACCGCGTTGACCCAATCGAGCACTTCCGGGCAGTTACGGCGGGTGCGGTTGGTCCGCAGCACCGTGGCGCCGAAACCCGACTGCAGCATCTCGCCGGCGGTCTGGAACAGGCGCGCATCGGCGCGGCGGAAGCGATAGATCGATTGCTTGGGGTCGCCCACCAGGAATACCGTGGGCCGCTCGCCCAGGCCTGCGTAGCCGGCCAGCCAGCCCTGCAGGATGCGCCATTGCAGCGGGTTGGTATCCTGGAACTCGTCGAGCAACAGGTGGCGGTAGCGCGCATCAAGCCGGACCTGCAGGTAGGTCGCGGTCTCTTCGTCGCGCATCAGCCGCGCGGCCAGCCATTCGAGGTCGGCGAAGTCCATCGCGCGCTGCTCGGACTTATGGTGCTGGTAGCGCGTCAGCAGCGCATCGCCGAGTTCGTACAGCGCCAGGTTGACCGCCAGCACCGCGGCCTCGCAGCGGCGTTGCGCGACCTGCTCCAACGCGGCGCACATGTCGCCGTGCTCGGCAAGGAACGCATCGACCATCGCCTCACCACCGAGCGCCTTGGTCAGCGCCGTGGTGGCGCGTAGCGAACGCGGCTTGCCGGCGGCGGTAAAAAACGCGTCACGCAATATCGCGAAGGTGCGCTCGGCGGGCTCGCCCCCTTCGGAGCCTGCCTCGCGCCAGGCGCGGATCGCCAGGATCGCATCGGCCAGGCGCGTAGCGTGAGCCTGCTCGGTCTTGCCGCCCCGGCCCAGTTGCGACGCCATGCCCTGGCAAGCGTCAAGCCAGCCGTCATCGGCCAGCACTTCCAGCAGCACGTCGACCTGGGCATCCTCGCCCAGGTCCGCGGCGAGCGCCTCGGCGGGATCGGCGTTTTCACGGAACGCAAACCACTCGCTGCGCGCATGGAACATGGCGTCGAGCAAGGCCCGCGCCTGGAACTCGCCGATGGCATCCACCAGCCGCTCGAAGGCGGCGCGCAGGTTGGCATACGGCGGCGTGGCCAGGGCCTGCCAGAACGGCGCCCAGGCCTCGCGCTTCATGCGCAGTGCGTCTTCGCGCAGCGTGGCGCCCGGCACGATGCCCGACGCCAGCGGCGCGCCGCGCAGCAGCGTGCCAAACCAGCCGTGGAAGGTATCGATGGCCATGCGCCCGGGCGCGGCCAGCACCTGCGCATGCAGGCCGCGCGCGCGCGGCAGCGCGGCGCGTGCGGCATCGGGCGACAGCCCGCGCTGCGTGAGCGCGGCGATCACCGCCTCGTCATCGTCGCGCGCGAGCTGCGCGAGCACTTCCAGCAAGCGCTCGCGCATTTCCTCCGCGGCCTTGCGCGTGAAGGTGATGGCGAGAATCTCGTGCGGCGCCGCGCCGGCCAGCAGCAGGCGCAGCAGGCGCGCCACCAGCAGCCAGGTCTTGCCGCTGCCCGCGCAAGCCTCGACCACCACGGAGCTGGCGGGGTCGCAGGCCGCGCGCGTGAACTCGGCCTCGGCCACCGGCTGGCCATCGCGCAGATAGGCGTGGATGCTCATGCGCGGCCTCCGATCCCCGGCGGCAACGCCGTGCTTTCCCAGAAGCCCTTGCGGCACAGGCCGCGGGCGGTGCAGTAGGTGCATGCGCTGGCGTCCCCGAAGGCCGGCAGCGGCGCATCCTGGCGCAGGCGCATCACGTCGCTGCGCAGTTGTTGTTCGAGCCACGCCACTGCGGCGTCAAAGTCCGGCAGGCTCACTTCGCGCTGGGGCGCCGGCGGCCCGTCCTTCGCGCCTTCGAGCGCCACCCAGCTGCCAGCGGCAACGTCGGCGCGCAGCAATCCATAAAACGGCAACTGGCAATCCTCTTCCACGTCCCCGACCTTGCGCTTCAAGCGCAGCACGGTCTGGGTCTTGTAATCAAGTACCGCGCGGCTGCCATCGCGCGCGCGATCGAGCCGGTCGATGCGTCCATTGACGCGCAGCGGCTGGCCGTCGGGCATGGGCAGGTCGACCGTGGCATCAAGCTCACCATCGTCCCAGAACCAGCCTTGCGCCTCGCGTTCCGCCTGCCATGCCACGTAGGACGGCAGCACTTCGCACCAGCGGCGGTAGTAGCCGATGGCGTTGCCGTCTTCCTTCATCAGCGCGCCGAACTCGTGATCGGAAATCTCGCGCAGGCGCGCCAGGCGAGCATCTTCACGGCGCAAGCCGTCCTGCGAGGCTTCGCGGTGGTAACGCAGCAGCACGCGGTGCAACAGCTCGCCGATGTCGCGTTTTTCCAGGTCGTCGCTGACGACTTCCAGCCCCGCCAGCCCGAGCATGCGGCTGGCAAAAAACTGGTAGGGACAGCGGCGCAGCATGTTGTACGCCTGCGCGCTCCAGCGCGCAGGCACCAGCTCCGATGCCGCCGGCGCGGGCATGCCGCCCACCTCGGCGAAGGTCTCGTGCAGCACCGCCTGCGCGCTCGCCTCGATCGGCGCGCCCGCGCGCGCGCACAGCGCGCTGAGCCGCTCGATCCAGCCTGACACATGCTTGGGCTCGCCACGCGCGCCAAGGCGCTGCCAGGTGAGCACCACGTCGTCGTTGTTCAGCAGGACCTCGGCCAGGTCGCGCGCCTGCTGGGCGAAGCGCACCTCGCGGTCTTCCAGTGCCAGCTCGCGCCGCATCTGGTTGGAGAAGAACATCAGCTCGGCCGCGCTGGAGGGAAGCTGCGTGTCGTCACACCCCACCACCACGACCCCATCGAAGCGGCGCATGCGCGCGCCGTTAAGCGGCAGGATGGTGATGCGCGCGGCGCCGCTGGCCGAGGGCTCCTTGTAGGCAACCGACTCAAGCAAGGCTGACAGCATGGAGCGGAATTCGCCGAGATCGAGCGTGGCGCCCGCCCCCGTCTCGTCCTGCGGCAGGTCGGCAAGACGCGCCAGCGCATCGAGCATTTGTGTGCCCGCATCGTCGGCAGACAATGCCTCGCGCATGCCGAGCACATCCAGCGTGGCATCGAGGCGCTCCAGCCAGGTCGAGACCGGATGCTGCGCGTTGCCGCGCGGCCAGGCGCCCGCTTCGGCCGCAAGGTGCTGCACCAACTCGCAAGCGGCCTGCCGGGCGGCGCGGCGCGCGGCGTCTTGCGCGGCCTCGTCTTGCGCGGCGTCGCCGGCATTGCTATCGCCGCTGGCCTGGTCGGCCGTATCAGGACGAAAGCGCTGCTGCAAGCGGCGCCAGCCGCCCGTGATGCCGTCGCGCCGGATCTGCCGCTCCAGCGCGGCAATGGCCTCGCCGCGCAACGCAAAGCCTGGCAGGCAAAACGGGCTCTTCAGCAGGTCGAGCAGGGCCGAGGTATCGCCGTCCTGGTTGAGCAGGTCGAACCACCGCATCAGCGCAGCCGCGGCTCGCGTGGTCGAGAGCTTCCAGCCGGTTTCGTCGCGCACCGGCGCGCCGGCCCGCGCCAGCAACGCGCGCGCGCGCCGCGCTACCACGCGATCGTGCGCCACCAGCGCCACGTGGCGGCGGCCTTCGTTGAGCCACTGCACCAGCTGCTCGGCGGCAGCGCTGGCCTCGTCCTCGAAGCGCGCGCTGCCGATCACGCGCACGCGCGGGCGCTCGGCCAGCAGGCTACGTGGCGCGCGGCGCGCGGCGGCTTCGTTCGCGCCAGGCAGCCGCGCTTCGGGCCACAGTGCCAGCAAGGTGTCGTACCAGTCGAGCCCCCCGTCCTCATCACCCGAATCGGCATCGAGCGCACTGCTCGGCGCCTGCGCGGTCCAGTCGTAGCCGATGCGGATCACCGGCACGAGCTCGGCGGCCTGCCGCAGGAACGCTTCCTCGATCGGCTGGGGCGGCGTTGGCCCGAGCCAGATGACCGGGCCGTCCAGATGCTGGGCCAGCCGGTGCAGCGCGCGCCGGCGCGCGGGCAGCGGATCGTCCGGGCCGGACAAGGCTTGCCAGAAGGCCATCACGATGCGGGCTTCCTCACCGAGGAAGCGGGAGGACAGATGCGCGTAGGTCCGCTCCAGCGCGCCTTGCAGCAGGGCCGCGCGATCGTCCCCGTCGACGTCTTCATCGCGGATGGCGTCATCGTCGAGCCAGCGTGCGCTCAGTTCGTCGCTGATGGCGAGCAGCGTCTGCGCCAGCCCCCACGCCGCGGCCTCGGTCTGCGCGCCAAATGCCCGCCGCAGCCAGTCCTGCGCGCGGATGGCCTGCTGCACGGCCAGCAGCCGCGCCGCATGGCTGCGCACCGGGATCGGGTCGGGCGGCAGGTCGAGCAGCCAGTGGCCAATGGTGACGACCCGCGGCAGCAGCCGCGGCTTGCCTGCCGCGCGCGCGGCGGCATCCAGCGCCTGGCGCACGCCGGGGATCTGCGCAGCGGTGGGCACCACCACATGCGCGGCGGCTTGCTGCTCCCCGCAATGGTCGAGGAAATACCAGGCCGCGGCGGCGGCCTGCGGCAGGAAGTCGGGGCCGGGACGAAATTGCAGCGAGGTCATGAAGCGAGAGTAACGGCCGGATCGGATGCCATGGCGACCAGGCTCGCGGTGGTCACCGCGCGCAGCCAGTCATCGCGCACGGGATGCGCGAAAAACGCGGGAATAACCGGTGAGCCCTCAGTGGCTGCCGGCCTCCAGGCGCGAGCGGATTTCGCGCGCGGTCTCCAGCAGGCCCTGATAGCCGGAGCGTGCGTGCTCTGGCAGGTCGGGATCGCCCACCAGCGTGCCCAGGGTCTCGATGACGCTGTAAAGGAGGCCCTTGGCCGCGCCACCGGCAATGCTCTCCTGCTCGACCGCGGCATTGATGTGATCCAGCGCGTCGCTCAAGTGTTCCACTTCGGGGGGTTGCTGCGGATCCGGCTTGGAAGGGGTGTCTGGCGTCATGGTCTGTAGCCTTGTCTGTTGCGCGGGAAGGCGCCGGGCCGAGGCCGGGCGCGTGATTCTATTCTACGCGCCCGGGGGCGCCGCGCGACCTTTGCATCGCATTGGATTGCGTTTGCGCAAAGCCCTCGCGCCGCGTGCCGCAGCAGAAGTGGCGTTACCCATAAGTCACACGTCGGGCGCCTCCCGGCGAATTCCGGCGCGGCTCCCGATTGATAAAAGCTCTTGCGCCGATTAATACAATGATCCCACCAGGCTTGGCTTCGCGGGCAGAATGGCGTTACACGCAGCCGCATCGGCCGGGTTTCATCGCCGCGTACGGCAGCGCACCGTGAGGTTGATGAGCAGGGTATTGAATTCCCATCAACTGGTAATATATGAGCAACATCCCGCCAATCGTGGCTGTCCCGTCGCTCGGGACAAGTCCGCACCGGGTAAGGCGCGTGCCTACAGGTATGCGCAAACTCGTGTAAGGTAGCGGTTCGGCAAATCCCGCCTTCAAATTAATCAGAGCGAAACCAGAGGTTTTCCGCCATGAGTGAACAAATCAAGTATGTGAGCGACGCCTCCTTCGACGCAGACGTGCTCCAGTCCGACAAGCCTGTCCTGCTCGACTTCTGGGCAGAATGGTGCGGTCCTTGCAAGATGATCGCCCCGATCCTGGACGAAGTGGCCAAGGACTACGGCGACAAGCTGCAGATCGCAAAGATCAACGTCGATGAGAACCAGCAAGTGCCGGCCAAGTTCGGCATTCGCGGCATCCCCACGCTGATCCTGTTCAAGAATGGCGCGGTTGCCGCGCAAAAGGTCGGCGCGCTGTCCAAGTCGCAACTGACCGCATTCCTCGACGGCAATCTGTAATACGCCGACCCGGGGCGCGGCGCCATCAGGCGCCCCCCCGGTGTAGCCACAATCCGACGTGCGTGCGCCTTCCCTGGCGCACCGTCCGGATTGTGCTAAGATGGCATCAACAACTTCCCCGAGCGTTCGCTCATTTCCTCCCCCTCCTTTAGGTCCAGCCCGTCCGGGCGCCTCTGTACCCCTCGTCTATGCACCTGACAGAACTCAAATCGCTTCACGTGTCTGCGCTTCTCGAAATGGCCGCGACCCTCGAGATCGACAACGCACAACGGATGCGCAAACAGGAGTTGATGTTTGCGATCCTGAAGAAGCGCGCCAAGCTGGGCGAAATCATCTTTGGTGACGGCACCCTGGAAGTCCTGCCTGACGGCTTCGGCTTCCTGCGCTCGCCCGAGACCTCCTACCTGGCAAGCACGGACGACATCTACATCAGCCCTTCGCAGATCCGCCGCTTCAACCTGCATACCGGCGACACGATCGAGGGCGAAGTACGGACCCCCAAGGACGGCGAGCGCTATTTCGCGCTGGTGAAGGTGGACAAGGTCAATGGTCAAGCGCCTGAAGCGGTCAAGAACCGCATCATGTTCGAGAACCTGACGCCGCTGCACCCGAACCGGCCGCTGACGCTGGAGCGCGAAATCCGCGCCGAGGAAAACATCACCGGCCGAATCATCGACATGATCGCGCCGATCGGCCGTGGCCAGCGCGCCCTGCTGGTGTCCTCGCCCAAGTCCGGCAAGACCGTGATGCTGCAGCACATCGCCCACGCGATTGCGAACAACCATCCGGAAGCGGACCTGTTCGTGCTGCTGATCGACGAACGCCCGGAAGAAGTGACCGAAATGATGCGCTCGGTGCGCGGTGAAGTGGTGGCGTCGACCTTCGACGAACCCGCCATCCGCCACGTGCAGGTCGCTGAAATGGTGATCGAAAAGGCCAAGCGCCTGGTCGAACTCAAGCGCGACGTGGTGATCCTGCTGGACTCGATCACCCGCCTGGCACGTGCCTATAACACGGTAGTGCCGGCCTCGGGCAAGGTACTGACCGGTGGTGTGGACGCCAACGCGCTGCAACGCCCCAAGCGCTTCTTCGGCGCTGCGCGCAACCTGGAAGAAGGCGGCTCGCTGACCATCATCGCCACTGCGCTGATCGAAACCGGCAGCCGCATGGACGACGTGATCTACGAAGAGTTCAAGGGCACCGGCAACATGGAAGTGCACCTGGAACGCCGCCTGGCGGAAAAGCGCGTCTATCCGTCGATCAACCTGAACAAGTCCGGCACGCGCCGCGAAGAACTGCTGATCAAGCCCGAGATCCTGCAAAAGGTCTGGGTGCTGCGCAAGTTCATCTCGGACATGGACGAAGTGCAGGCCATGGAGTTCATTCTCGACAAGATGAAGGCGACCAAGAACAACGCCGAGTTTTTCGATATGATGCGCAGAGGCGGCTGATCGTTCGCTATGCCGCGCGCTGCGGTTCGCGCGCTGGCAATGCACTGGAAGGGCGTGCCTCGGCGCGCCCTTTTGCATTTCCGCCCTGTGCCTGCAGGAGTCCCATGTTCGGCCGACTGAGCCACTTCCTGCGTGCGCGCTCGCGCGTGCGCAAACTCGAACACTACGCCATTCCCGACGCGCTGTGGGCGCACACGGTGGCCACACTGCCGTTCGTGCAGCGTTATGGCGCCGCCGACCTCGCCGCCTTGCGCGAACTCGCCACGCTGTTCATCGCCGACAAGGAATACTCAACCGCGCACGACCTGCCGCTCACCGACGAGATGGTGACGAGCGTCGCGCTGCAAGCCTGCGTGCCCATTCTCAAGCTGGGCATCGAGTGGTATCGCGGGTGGCGCGGCATCGTGCTCTACCCCGGCGAATTCGTCATCCGCCGTACCGTCGAGGATGAAATCGGGCTGGTGCATGGCGTGGTAGAGGAAGCCAGTGGTGAAGCCTGGGAACACGGGCCGGTCATCCTCTCCTGGCCTGACGTGCAGACGCCCGGCGCCGGACTGAATGCACGGCATGCCCACCACCCCGATGACACCTACAACGTAGTCATCCACGAGTTCGCCCACAAGCTCGACATGCTCGACGGCGAGCCGGACGGCGTGCCGCCCTTCTCACGCGTGCTCCATCCGGGCATCGACCGCGAGCAATGGGCCGAGTCCTTCCTCACCGAGTACGACCGCTTCGCGGACGCCTGCGAGCAGCAGTCCGACCATGCCTGGGACCATCCGGAACGGCTGCCGCCGGCGCTGCGGGTGATCGACCCATATGGCTGCGAGGCGCCGAGCGAGTTCTTCGCGGTGGCCTCCGAGACCTTCTTTGTCGAGCCGGCCGGCCTGCGCAGGCACTGGCCGGTCCTCTATGATTCGCTCGCGGCGTTCTATCGCCAGGATCCGGCCTCGATGTGATCGAAAATCAACCTTTCGGCACCCTCGGCCGCCTTGCGCATCGCGCACTCAAAACTTGCCCAGCTTTTTGTTTTTCTGCGATAATCCCGGATTGTCCGTTATCGGCAAGTGGTTCGTTCGCCGCAACGCTGCCAGTGCAATCAGCGCATCCAGCTTCTGGTGCTTTTCTTAGCGCTTTTGGCAATGGCAGCAGCAGCAGCACGGCAAACAACGGACTGGCTACCCAACCTGAAAGGAAACACCATGAAAGAAGGCATTCACCCGAATTATCGCGAAGTCGTATTCCTCGACGTGTCGAACGACTTCAGCTTTGTGACCCGCTCGACCATCCAGACGCGCGACACGATCACCCGCGACGGCAAGGAATACCCCCTGGCCAAGATCGAAGTGTCGTCGGAATCGCACCCGTTCTACACCGGCACCCAGAAGATCATGGACACGGCCGGCCGCGTCGAGAAGTTCCGCCAGAAGTTCGGCAGCAAGCTGAACAAGCTCACCGCGAAGTAATTCGCCGCGAGCCCGCTCGCTGCATGGCCTCGGACAAGATGCTCCGGCGCCGCGCACCCAAGCAAAGAGGCAGCATCGGCTGCCTCTTTGCTTTTGCAGCCTCCGCGCGATCGGCACCAGCCGGCGCCCTGTGGACGCAGCTAACCGGGAGCGCCCCGCCCCGGCGGCCCCCAAGACCCACCAATCAATGAGCGCAGCCAAGACTTCCCGTGTCCACCTGACCGCAGCCGCCACCGGTACGCTCCCGCGCGCACTGTTGCTGGCCATCTGCATCATCTACGGCCTGGCTGGCCTGTTCGGCCGCGACCCGTGGAAAAACGAGGATGCGGCCGGCTTCGGCGTGATGTGGCAACTGGCCACCGGCGGCACCCAGGACTGGCTGATGCCCAATATCGTGGGCCGCCCTTACGGCGAAGACGGCCCGCTGGTGTTCTGGGTTGGCGCCCTGATGATCCGCCTGTTTGGCGGCTGGCTCGGCGCGCCGGACGCGTCGCGCATCGCCACGGCACTCTTTTACTTTGGCACCTGCTCACTGATCTGGTACGCGACCTACCTGCTCGGCCGACGCGCCGAGGTGCAGCCTTTCGCCTATGTCTTCGGCGGCCAGCCCAACGCGCGCGACTACGGCCGCACGCTGGCCGACGGCGCCCTGCTGATCTTCCTGGCCTGCGTAGGCCTGGCCATGCGCGGCCACGAAACCACGCCACAGGTTGGGCAGGTTTGCTTTGTCGCCATGAGCCTGTATGGCATGGTGCGCAGCCTGGACAAGCCAATCCAGGGCGGCATCTGGCTGGGCGTCGGGCTGGGTGCGCTGACCCTGTCCAGCGGGCCGGTCATCCCGCTGGTCTTGCTCGCGTCCGTCATCATCTGCGGCCTGGCCTGCAAGCCCCTGCCCCTGCCGCGCGTGCTGCTGGCCAGCGTGCCGCTGGCGCTGGCGCTGGTGGCCGCCTGGATGGCCGCCGCCTACTTCGGCGCGACCGACCACAACGACGCCGTGACCTTTATCCGCGAGTGGTCGCGCTACGATCGCCGCACCTACGGC
Organism: Cupriavidus basilensis; assembly: GCF_008801925.2. Lineage (NCBI taxonomy): Bacteria > Pseudomonadati > Pseudomonadota > Betaproteobacteria > Burkholderiales > Burkholderiaceae > Cupriavidus > Cupriavidus basilensis. The sequence goes on from NZ_CP062803.1 coordinate 2,683,397, forward strand.
GCGCCGAACGCCGCTGCGCTCAACTTCATCGCGCGCAACCTGCTGCTGTTTACCTGGCCGGTGTGGCCAATTGCCTGCTGGGCCTGGCTGAGCTGGTCGGGCATGCGCCGTGCGCCGCATGTGGCGCTGCCACTGGCGATGCTGCTGCCGCCGCTGCTGCTGCTGTTTCTGCTGCGTGCGCCGGGCGACGTACAGTTCATCCTGCTGCTGCCGCCGATGGCCGTGCTTGCCGCGTTCGGGTTGCCGACGCTCACGCGCGCCGCCATCAACGCGATCGACTGGTTCGCCCTGCTGTTCTTCACCATCTTCGGCGGCTTCGTCTGGTTCATGTGGATCGCCAGGACGACGGGCCAGCCGCCGCGCGTCGCCGCCAATATCTATCGACTGCTGCCGGGCTTCCAGCAAGACTTCACAGTCAGCGCGATCATCTATGCGCTGCTGGTGACGGCAGCCTGGATTCTGATCGTGCGCTGGCGCCTGTCGCGCGCGCCTAAGCAGATCTGGCGCCCGGTGGTGATCTCGGCCGCCGGCACCACGCTGATGTGGGTGCTGGCCATGACGCTGTGGATGCCATCGATCAACTACGGCAAGACCTATCGCGACGTGGCCCAGGCCGCCTCGATGGCGCTGCCCACGGCATATAACTGCGTGCAGCCGATTCGCATGGGCGACGCGCAGCTGGCTTCGTTTGCCTATTTCGGCCATATCCGCTTTGGCGGCCCGGATGACGGCTGCGACGTCCTGCTGCGCCACGACCCCGTCGACTACGGCGAACCTACCAGCATCTCGCACTTTGAATGGCGCCTGATCTGGGAAGGCCGACGCCCCTCCGATCGCGACGAGCGCTTTCGCATGTATCGCCTGGTCGATATGTCCCGGGTCGCGCCACCCCGTCCCAGCCTGCCCGGACGCCGGCTGCCAAGCCACCCCTGACGTGGCGGCGCCACGCCTGCCCGCATGAACATGTTCCACGATATCCGCCGCATTGCCGTGCTGGCCGCGCCGGTCCTGGTCGGCCAGCTTGCGGTGATCGCCTTTGGCGTGATCGACACCATCATGGCCGGGCGAGCCTCTGCCATCGACCTGGCCGCCGTGGGGCTGGGCGGGTCCATCTACATCACGGTCTACATCAGCTTGATGGGCGTGCTGCAGGCGCTGGCGCCAATCGCCGGTCAGCTCCATGGCGCCGGGCGCGCGGCGGAAATTGGCAGCGAGGTCAGGCAGGCCGCCTGGCTCGGACTGGCACTGGCCATCCCCGGCATGTTGCTGCTGCTGTTCCCCGGCCCGCTGCTGGAGTTTGCCCAGGCACCGCCGGAGCTGGTCGAAAAGGCAACGCACTACCTGCATATCCAGGCGTTTGGCTTGCCGGCCGCACTGGGCTTTCGCATCTACTCCGCGCTCAACAACGCCTTGTCGCGCCCGGTCATGGTGACGGTACTGCAGCTCGTGGGGCTGGTGGTAAAGATTCCGCTCAATGCCTGGTTCATTGACGGTGGCTTCGGCCTGGCGCCGATGGGCGGGCCGGGCTGCGCGCTGGCCTCGGCGCTGATCAGCTGGATCTGGTGCATCTCCGGCATCCTGATCCTGCGGCGCAACACGGCCTACCGCCCGCTGCAGATCTTTTCCAGCTGGGCGTGGCCGCAAGCGCGGCCGATCCGCGCACTGCTGCGCCTGGGCGTGCCGATGGGGCTCACCTACCTGATCGAGATCACCTCGTTCACGTTGATGTCGATCTTCATCACGCGTATGGGCACCGTGGTGCTGGCTGGCCACCAGATCATCGCCAACCTGGGGGCCGTGGCCTATATGTTGCCGCTGTCGCTGGCGATTGCCACCTCCACGCTGGTGGCACAGTCCATCGGCGCGCGCGATCAGGACAGCGCACGCCGCATTGCCCGCCGCGGCATCTGCCTGGCAGCTACGCTGGCGATCATGGTCGGCGGCCTGCTGTGGATCCTGCGGGAACCGCTGCTGCATGCCTACGCCAAGGATCCGGCAGTGGTACGCGCCGCCCTTCCGCTCATGTTGTTCATCGCCTTCTACCAGGCATTCGACGCGGTCCAGGTCATGACGGCATTCATCCTGCGCGCCTACAAGATCGCACTGGTGCCGACCCTGATCTACGCGGTGTCTCTCTGGGGAATCGGCCTGGGGGGCGGCTACGTGCTGGGCTTTGGCCTGATCGATGCCTTGCCCGCCTTCACGCGGGGAGCCGCGGGGTTCTGGCTGGCTAACAGCATCAGCCTGGCCATCGCCGGCTCGCTGCTGGTGCGCTACTTCGTCACAGTCAGCCGGCGCCGTACAAGCTGAGCAAGCCCGGAACGCGTAGCGGATGGATTATCTCCCCTGCGACAAGGGCATATGGCCGGACAAGCGCAGACCACAGCCAGCCGAACGCCATAATGCCTGCCCGGCGAGCAGGCGAAGCCCGACATAATGGCGCTGCACCACCGTGTGCGAGCCGAATCAAATAGCGGGGATTATCGGAAACTGCCCGAGCAAATGCCGGACAGCACAGCAAAAGAAAAAACCCGCATGGCATAACCATGCGGGTTTAGTTTTGGCGGAGTGGACGGGACTCGAACCCGCGACCCCCGGCGTGACAGGCCGGTATTCTAACCAACTGAACTACCACTCCATACTCTTACATATCATCGACAGCAATGCTTTCGACGACAAACCGAACGTTTGGTTACGTTCGTTATTTGGCGTCCCCAAGGGGATTCGAACCCCTGTACTCACCGTGAAAGGGTGATGTCCTAGGCCTCTAGACGATGGGGACAGAAACTTGTCTTTCGACTTATTCCGTCTGACACCATGAATACTTAACAACAATATTTTCACGGCACCCTGGAAATCCCGATTTACCACACTCGAAACTTCCGGCATTTTGGTGGAGCTAAGCGGGATCGAACCGCTGACCTCTTGCATGCCATGCAAGCGCTCTCCCAGCTGAGCTATAGCCCCATGGTACTACGTTGCCGCTTACTTCTTTTTACTACCACTGCTTTCGCAGTGTTTCGCGTTTGTTTCTTCGTTTCAGCGAAGACAAGATTATATAAACAACCTTGCTTTTTTGCAACCCCTTTTTTTAACTTTTTTCTGCGATCCGCATTACTGCGGGATTACTTCTTATCGCTTCCATCCGTTATGCCCGCTTGGTTTTTGTCCGCGCTGCAGGGAGAACAAGATTATGCTGAATTCCTGGCAGGAGCGCAAGCCCCTGTCAGGAATTTCTGCAAATTATTTCAGGCGAGCCCGGCCTGGATGCGGCGCAGCACCGTATCGCGCCCAAACAACTCCAGCACGGCATCGATGGCAGGCGTCTGCAACTGCCCTGCGACCAGCAGGCGGACCGGCATAGCCAGCTTGGGCATCTTCAGGCCAAACTCGGCCAACACCGCCTTGAAGGCCGCGCTGATCTCCTCGCGCTTCCACTCGGTGAGTGCCGCCAGCCGCGTGGCCAGGGCCTGCAGTGCCGGCAGGATGTCGGCGTTGAGGTGCTCTGCCTTGAGCGCCGGATCCGGCTGCGGCTCGCCGCGGTAGAACAGCAGCGCGGCCTGAGCCACGTCCTTCAGGGTATTGGCACGGTCCTTCACCAGCCCGATGACGCCCTCCAGGCTTGCGCCCTCCACCTTGCCGCCCAGCGCCTCGATGAACGGCTGGGTCAACCCGGCCAGGCGCGCGTTGTCGCCTACCTTGATGTAGTGGTTGTTCAGCCAGGCCAGCTTTTCCGGGTTGTACTGCGCCGGCGACTTGCCCAGGTGCTCCAGGTCAAACCATTCAACGAACTGCTCGCGCGAGAAGATCTCTGCGTCGCCATGTGCCCAGCCCAGGCGGGCCAGGTAGTTGAGGACGGCCTCGGGCAGATAGCCTTCGTCGCGGTAGCCGGTCACGGGCATGGCGCCATGGCGCTTGCTCATCTTCTCGCCCTGCTCGTTGAGCACGGTCGGCAAGTGAGCGTACACGGGGGCAACGCCGCCCAGCGCACGGATAATGTTGATCTGGCGCGGGGTGTTGTTGACGTGGTCGTCGCCGCGGATCACGTGGGTGATGCGCATGTCGAGATCGTCGACGACCACGCAGAAGTTATAGGTCGGCGTGCCGTCCGGGCGCGCGATCACCAGGTCGTCCAGCTCGTCGTTGGAGATTTCGATCCGGCCCTTGACCGCATCGTCCCAGACCACGCTGCCGCCAATCGGGTTCTTGAAGCGAATCACCGGCTGCACGCCGGCCGGCGGCGCCGGCAGGACCTTGCCCGGCTCGGGACGCCAGAACCCGTTGTAACGCGGCTTCTCGCCGCGCTCGCGCTGCGCGTCGCGCAGAGCGTCCAGCTCTTCGGTGCTCATGTAGCACGGATAGGCCAGCTCGCTGTCCAGCATCTGCTTGACCACCTCGCGATAGCGGTCCATGCGCTCCATCTGGTAGAACGGGCCTTCGTCGATATCGAGATCGAGCCAGGCCATGCCTTCCAGGATCACGTCCACCGATTCCTGCGACGAGCGCTCGACGTCCGTGTCCTCGATGCGCAGGATGAAATCGCCCTTCATGCGGCGCGCAAAGGCCCAGGGGTAGAGCGCGGAGCGGATATTGCCGAGGTGAATGAAGCCGGTCGGGCTCGGCGCGAAGCGGGTGCGGACGCGTTGTTGTGTCATAGAGGAATGAAACAAAAAAGCCCGCGCACGAATGCGCGCAGGCCTGGGTGTAGGATCGCCGCATTATAGCAAGCAGGGCGCGGCATCCCGCCCCATCCGGCGCCGGGATGCCCGGCCGGGCGGAATCATTTATGCTCTGCCCGGTCTGAATGCTGTCGCGCGGGACGCGTGGCCGGCGCGGACGGCACATTCCTGCCGTCCGCGCCGCTAGCCGTGTCGAATGCGCCACTTCCCTTCCCTCGATTATCCATGCAACGACGCAATTTCCTTGGCGCCGGCGCGGCAGCACTGCTGGCCGCCTGCTCCTTTGGCCCCAAGCCGGGCACCCTCACCGCCGCACCGGAAACACCGGCCCTGCCGTCCGTGGTGCCCGTGGTGCCACCTCGCCCCATCAGGATCGGCCTCGCGCTTGGCGGCGGCGCCGCGCGCGGCTTCGCCCATATCGGCGTGATCAAGGCACTGGAGGCACAAGGCATCCACCCGGACCTTGTTACCGGCACCAGCGCGGGCGCGGTGGTCGCAGCGCTCTATGCCTCGGGCATGAGCGGCTTCCAGCTTAACAAGCTGGCGCTGACGATGGACGAAGCCGCCATCGCCGACTGGGCCCTGCCCTTCGGCACCCGTTTCGGCGGCTGGCTCAAGGGCGAGGCGCTGCAGAACTATGTGAACAAGCTGGTCGCCAATCGCCCCATCGAGTCCATGAAACTGCCGCTGGGCATCGTCGCCACCGATCTCAAGACCGGCCAGGGCATCCTGTTCCGGCGCGGCAACACGGGCCAGGCGGTGCGCGCGTCGAGTAGCGTACCGGGGGTGTTCCAGCCGGTCTCGATCCAGGGACACGACTACGTGGACGGCGGCCTGGTCGAGCCCGTGCCGGTGGACTCTGCGCGCACCATGGGCGCGGACTTCGTGATTGCCGTGAATATCTCCGCCGAGCCTTCCAGCCAGAAAAGCAATGGCCAGAGCGGGGTATTGCTGCAGACCACCGCCATCATGGGGCAGTCGATCAGCAAAATGGCGCTGGCGCGAGCCGACATTGTGATCCGCCCCGACCTGCCGGACATGGGCGGCAGCGACTTCAACTCGCGCAACCGTGCCATCCTGGCCGGCGAGCAAGCCGCCGCCGCCGTGATGGCGAGCCTGCGCGACAAGCTCGCCCAGGCTCGACTGCGGCCTGCCGGAACGGTAGCCGCGCAGTAAGGGCAAAGCACAAACGAAAAAAGGACTGCGTGGCAGTCCTTTTTTCTTGACTGGCGCGGACCCGGGTCCGCGAGCCGATCAGCCGCCGTAGAGCGGGCGGTTGACTGCATTCGGATCGAAACGCTTCAGGGTCTCGACCATATTGCCAAGGTTGTTGGCGCTGCCGCTGTCCTGCGGCGCGTCGTCGATTCGGCGCGCACCGTTATAGCGCGTCACCCAATATGAGGCACGCATGTCGTCGACGCGGATCTTGCTGCCGGTGGACGGTGCGTGCACGAACTTGTTGTCGCCAATATAGATGCCAACATGCGAGAAGGTGTGGCGCATGGTGTTGAAGAACACCAGGTCGCCGGGGCGCAGGTCGTTGGATGCCACGGTCGTGCCGACCTGGCTCATCTCGACCGAGCGGCGCGGCAGCACGAAGCCAAAGGTGTCATTGAACACGTAGCGAACGAAGCCGCTGCAGTCCAGGCCCGATTCGGGGCTGTTGCCACCGAAGCGGTAGCGCACGCCAATCAGCCCGAGGGCATTCATGACCAGGTCGCCAGCCTTGCTGGCCACATGGCTGGTGGAATTCATGACCGAAGAGAGCAAGCCACGCTTGCCTTCCGGATGTGGGTCCGCACTCAGTTCGGTACGTGCATCGATGCGGGCGTCGGGATCCTTGAACACCGTATCAGCCAGCACTCCATTCGATAGAGTGGCACCGCAGGCAATGGCAATTCCTACGGCGCCGCGCGCCAGGGAATGAAGCATTCGCTGCATTGGTTCTCCTGATGAATCGTTCTTGACCGGCCCCGGGAAAACGCACCGGGCGGGCTTGAAATCAATGGGATGACTCGCACGCAAAAAGCAGACCAAGTGATGCAAACCACTCGCCACATGCATAAGCGACGCGCGAACCACCCCCGAAAATAGTTCTCGCCGGATGGTATAAGGTTGTCATCCACATGTCAAAGTTCGTTACAAAATTCAAATAAAACGCTTTGCAATCAAGGCCATACGACGAAAGTCGCAGATGCTTTCTCGGTTTGATTATGTCAACCGCAGGTCAATCGGGTGACACCCTGAGTTCGACCGCACCAATTTGTGGCGGCGTCGGATCGCTTGCACCAATTTCGGCCGCGATCATGAGTTTGCGGGTGTATGCGTGCTGCGGCGCACCCAGCACGGTCTCGGTATCGCCCGCCTCGACCACCTCGCCGGACTTCATCACGATGACGCGGTGCGCCATGGCGCGAATCACCGCCAGGTCGTGGCTGATGAAGAGATAGCTCAGGTTGTACTTGCGCTGCAATTGTGTCAGGAGCGCCAGCACCTGCTGCTGGATGGACACGTCGAGCGCCGAGGTGGGTTCGTCGAGCACCAGCACCTGCGGCTTGAGGATCAGCACGCGCGCAATGGCAACGCGCTGGCGCTGGCCACCCGAGAACTCGTGCGGATACCGCCCCAGGGCCGTGCGGTCCATGCCTACCTCTCGCAGCGCCTCGGTGACGCGCTGGCGCATGGCATCGCGCGACAAGCCAGGCTGGTGCAGGGCAAGGCCCTCCCCCACGATCTGCTCGATGGTCATGCGCGGCGACAACGAGCCGAACGGGTCCTGGAACACCACCTGCAGGCGCGAGCGCAAGGTGCTGCGCTCGCGCCGCGAGACCTCGTCCAGGCTCTTGCCCAGGAACTGGATATCCCCGGCGCTGCGGCGCTGCAAGTTCAGCACGGCATGGGCCAACGTGGTCTTGCCGGAGCCCGATTCGCCCACGATGCCGATGGTCTCGCCCTCGCGCAGCGCGAAATTCACGTCCTTGACGGCGGCAAACTGGTCGCGGCCAAACCATCCGGCCAGGCCGCGGCGCTTGCGCGCATAGTTCACGCACAAGCCGCGCGCCTCCAGCAACACGGGGGCTAGCGGCACCAGCGGCAGCACCTCACGCCGCGGCCGGCTGTCGATCAGCTTACGGGTATAGGGATGCTGGGGCGCCGCGAATACCGCGGCGGTCTCGCCCACCTCGACCAGCACGCCTTTCTCCATCACCCCCACCCGCTGGGCAAAGGCCCGGACCAGGTTGAGGTCGTGCGTGATCAGCATCACGGCCATGCCGAACTCCGCCTGCAGGTCGCGCAGCAACTCCAGGATCTGCACCCGGATGGTCACGTCCAGCGCCGTGGTGGGCTCGTCGGCCAGCAGCAGCTTGGGCCGGCAGGCAAGCGCCATGGCGATCATGGCGCGCTGGCGCTGGCCGCCCGAAAGCTGGTGGGGAAAGCTGTCGAAACGGTGCGCCGCGTCGCTGATGCCCGTGCGCTCGAGCAGCGCGATGGCGCGCTCGCGCGCCGCGCGCCGGTCCAGGCCCTCATGCAGCGCCAGCGTCTCCACGATCTGGTTGCCGATCGTGTAGAGCGGGTTGAGCGCGGTCATCGGCTCCTGGAAGATCATGGCGATGTCGGCGCCGCGGATGCCACGCATCTCGCGCTCCGACACCTTGAGCAAGTCGCGCCCCTCGAAACGCACCGAGCCCTGGTAGCGCGCGTCCTCCACCAGGCGCAGCATGGCCAGCGCAGTGACCGTCTTGCCCGAGCCTGACTCGCCCACCAGCGCGAAGCGCTCGCCGGCGCGCAGGTCGAAGCTGACATCGCGCACCGCCCGGGTGGCATCCTCGCCATGGCCGAAGGTAACTGACAAGCGCTCGATGCACATCAGCGGGCCGGTGGCATCCCCCTTGGCTTGCGCGGGTTGCGTTGGGTCGTTGGCGCTGGCTTGCGTGGCCCGTGTGGACTGCGTGGCTTGTTGCATTGCGCTCATGACACCGCCTCGGCCGCGGGAGAGCCTTCTGGCGCCTTCGGCTCAACACGGCCGCGCAGCTGGGCCAGGCCCAGGCGCGTATCAAAGGCATCGCGCAGCGCGTCACCCATGAACGTCAGCAGCAGCAGCGTCACCACCAGTACGGCAAAGGTCGACAAGGAAATCCACCAGGCATCGAGGTTGGCCTTGCCTTGCGCCAGCAGCTCGCCCAGGCTCGGCGTGGTGGGTGGCACGCCAAGGCCGAGGAAGTCGAGGCTGGTCAGGGCCAGGATGGCTGCACTCATGCGAAATGGCAGGAAGGTGATGACCGGTGTCAGGCTGTTGGGAAGAATATGGCGCCACATGATCTGTACATTGGACAGTCCCAGCGCCCGCGCCGCCTTGACGTAATCGAGCGAGCGGTTGCGATAGAACTCAGCGCGCACGTAGTCCGACAAACCCATCCAGCCGAACAGCGAAAGCAGGATAATCAGCAGCGCCAGGCTCGGCGTGAAGATGGACGCGAAGATGATCAGCAGGTAGAGCTCGGGCATCGAACTCCAGATCTCGATGGCGCGCTGCGAGATCAGGTCGAAGCGCCCGCCGAAGAAACCCATCAGTGCGCCCGTCAAGGTGCCGATCACCACGCCGATCAACGTCAGCGCCAGGCTGAACAGCACCGAGACGCGGAACCCATAGAGCAGCCGTGCCAGCACGTCGCGCCCGCGGTCATCGGTGCCTAGCCAGTTCTCCGCGGAAGGCGGCGCCGGATTTGGCTCCTTGGAGAAATAGTTGATCGAGTCGTACGAGTACCGGTTGGGCGGAAAGATGGCGAAATTGCCGTTGCTGGTGATGCGGTCGCGGATAAACGGATCGAGATAGTCAGCCTTGGTGGGAAAGTCCCCGTCGAAAGTGCTCTCGGCGTAAGTCTTGACAATGGGGAAATACCACTCGCCCTTGTACTTCACCACCAGCGGCCGGTCGCTGGACAAGGTCTCGGCGACCATGCTCAGCAGGAAAATGGCGACGAAGAGGATCAGGCTCCAGTAGCCCAGGCGATTGCGGCGAAAGCGCTGCCAGGCGCGCTGGCGCGGCGACAGGGAATGCGGCAGCCCGTTGGGAAGCGTGCGCGAGCTGAATTTCATCGGTGCACCGCCTCGAAGTGAATGCGCGGGTCGACCATCACATAGCAAACGTCAGAGATCAGCCGCGTCACCAGGCCGATCAAGGTGAACAGGTAGAGCGTGCCCAGCACGACAGGATAGTCCCGCCGCAGCACCGCCTCGTAGGACAGCAGGCCAAGCCCGTCGAGCGAAAACAAGGTTTCGATCAGCAGGGAGCCAGTAAAGAAAGCGCCGATGAAGGCCGCCGGGAAACCGGTCACGAGCGGAATCAGCGCGTTACGGAAGACGTGTTTCCAAAGCACGCGCCGCTCCGCCAGCCCCTTGGCGCGGGCGGTCAGGACGTACTGCTTGCGGATCTCCTCCAGGAACGCGTTCTTGGTCAGCATGGTGACGACCGCGAAGCTGCCCACCACCGAGGCGGTGATCGGCAGCACGAGGTGCCACAGGTAATCCATCACCTTGCCCATCAGCGTGAGCTGGTCCCAGTTGTCCGACGTGAGGCCGCGCAAGGGGAACCACTGCACAAAGGTGCCGCCTCCGAACAGCACCAGCAGCAACACGCCCAGCACGAAGCCTGGTATGGCATAGCCCACCAGCACCACCATGCTGGTCACGACGTCGAAGCGGCTGCCCGCCCGGATCGCCTTGGATATGCCGAGCGGCACCGATATCAGGTAGGTCAGGAAAAAGGTCCATAGCCCCAGGCTGACCGAGACCGGCATCTTCGACTTCACCAGCTCCCACACACTGCGGTGCTGGAAATAGCTCTGCCCGAGGTCAAACTGGGCGAAGCGCTTGAGCATCATGAAATAGCGCTCCAGCGGCGGCTTGTCGAAGCCATACAAGGCCTGGATTTCCTTGATCTTGTCGGGGTCCACGCCGCGCCGGCCGCGATACTCCGCGCCGCCGCCGCTGGCCTCCCCGCCACCGCCACCCCGCCCCTTGAGCTCCAGCATCATTTGTTCGACCGGGCCTCCCGGCACGAACTGGATCACCGCGAACGTCAGGGTAATGACGCCGAGCAGGGTCGGGATCATCAACAGTACGCGCTTGAGCAGATAGGCGAGCATCTTGTTTCCTCGTCGCGCTTATTGAGCGGCGGGCCGGGCATCGGCACGCCACCAGTTGCTCAGTATCCAGCCTTCCGCCGTGTAGTAGTACGGCAGGCGCTGCGGATAGACCAGCTCTTTTCGGTATGCCACCCGATGCGACGCGCTATACCAGTTGGGCACAATGTAGTAGCCGTGCATCAGCACGCGGTCCAGCGCGCGCCCGGCATTGACCAGCTCTTCGCGAGTATGGGCATGCAGGACATTGTCCACCAAGCGGTCGATCGCCGGCGATTTCAGGCCGAACAGATTGTCGGACCCGGGCGTGCCCGCCGCCTCGCTGTTGAAGCGGTCGCGCAGCTCGTTGCCCGGGCTCTGCGAATCCGGGAAACGGATCGACACCATGTCGAAATCGAAGTCTTCCAGCCGTTTCTGGTACAGCGCGAAATCGGTGGTGCGCTGGTTCACCTCGATCCCCAGCTTCTCCAGGTTGCGCACGTAGGTGGTGATGACGCGGCTCATGGCACCGCCGTCGTCCAGGAACTCGAAGACAAAGGGCTCGCCCTTGGCATTGCGCAGCGCACCATCCGCGTAGGTCCAGCCGGCCTGGGCCAGCAACCGGCGCGCGTCGCGCAGGTTGTCGCGCAGCGAACGGGGCGGATTGGTGGTGGGCATCGCCACGATGGGGCCAAATACCTCGGGTGCCAGCTGCGCGCGCAGCGGCTCCAGCAGTTCCAGCTCGCCGGGACCGGGACGGCCGTCGAACGTGGCACTGGCGGCCAGCTCACTGTTGGAGAACCAGCTATCGAGGCGGCGATACGCGCCATAGAACAGCTGGCGATTGAGCCACTCGAAATCCAGCGCCAAGATCAGGGCCTGCCGCACCCGCACGTCCTGGAACATCGGCTTGCGCATGTTCATGACGAAGCCTTGCATGCCGGCTCCGTTGCGGTGCGGAAAATCAGTCTTGAGCAACTCGCCATTGGAAAAGCGCTTGCCCTCGTAGCTCTTGGCCCAGCTCTTGGCCTTGTACTCGACGATGGCGTCGAACTCACCAGCCTTGAAGGCTTCGAGCTTGGCGGTCTCGTCCTTGTACAGGCGATAGACCACCCGGTCGAAGTTGAAGGTGCCGCGGCGCACCGCCAGGTCCTTGCCCCAGTATGACGGATCGCGCTTGAAGGTGATGCCACGCCCGGCATCGTAGCGCTCGATCAGGTAGGGCCCGCTGGCCACCGGATCCTCGAAGGTCAGCTTGTCAAACGGCACCGTGGCGGTCCATTTCTTGGAGAACACCGGCAAGGAGCCAACGATCAGCGGCAGCTCGATGTTGCGCTGCCTGAAATCGAACCGTACCGTGCGCGAATCCACCACCGTGACGGCTTTCACGTCAGTGCACATGCTGCGGTAGCCAGGGCTGGATGCCTTGCTCATCAGCATGTCGTAGGAGTATTTGACGTCGCCTGCCAGCACCGGATCTCCGTTGCTGAAACGCGCCTGCGGCCGGATGTGGAAGGTAACGGACAGTTCGTCCGGCGCCACGGTCACGTCATCCGCCAGCAAGCCATAGGCGCTGGCGGTTTCATCGCTGCTGGCAATCAGCAGTGACTCGAACATCAGCGTGTTCACGCCCGGGGCGGAGGTACCCTTGAGCGTGAACGGGTTGAATTTGTCGAAGCTGGTGCGGCGGTCCGGATTGGCGAGCGTCAGCGTGCCGCCGCGTGGCGCGTCCGGGTTGGCGTAGTCGAAATGGGTGAAATCGGCGGGATACTTGAGGCCGCCATACTGTGCGAAGCCATGGGCGGCTTCGACCGACAAGGGAAAACCCGCGGTACACAGGGCTACTAATCCACAGCCCAGCGCCGCAAATGTGCGGAAGCGCTGCCATGCCGCCTGAAGCGGTCTACGTGCGCGAATATACATCCGGTTTGGGTCCTCCACCTGAATCGGATCGTCCGCAGCCTTCGGCGGCGCGGTCAAGTTATGAGACAATTTTACATGGGTTCGGCTGGCATCCAGCCATCCGGACATTCCAGTACGCGGCACCGTTGTTTTGCCGGTCGTCAGCCTGCTGCAAAGCAGCCGCCGCGCGGTGCGCGCCGCAACCCGGACGCCGTCGCACGAACCGTGCCCGTCCACCTCGAACATCATTGGAGAAGTTATGGGATTTCTCGCAGGTAAGCGAATCCTGATCACCGGCTTGCTGTCCAATCGCTCGATCGCCTACGGCATCGCAACAGCCTGCAAGCGCGAAGGCGCCGAACTCGCCTTCACTTATGTCGGCGAACGGTTCAAGGACCGCATCAACGACTTTGCCAAGGAATTCGACAGCAGCCTGGTGTTCGAATGCGACGTTGGCAACGACGAACAGATTGCTGCCACCTTCGCCGGGCTCGGCCAGAGCTGGGACAAGCTCGATGGCCTGGTGCACTCGATCGGCTTCGCGCCGCGCGAGGCCATCGCCGGTGACTTCCTGGAAGGCCTCTCGCGCGAGTCCTTCCGTGTGGCGCACGACATCTCCGCCTACAGCTTCCCCGCCCTCGCCAAGGCCGCGTTGCCCATGCTGTCCGACAAGGCCTCGCTGCTGACGCTGACCTACCTCGGCGCGGAGCGCGTGGTCCCGAACTACAACACCATGGGCCTGGCCAAGGCATCGCTGGAAGCCAGCGTGCGCTACCTGGCCGCATCGGTGGGCCCGCGCGGCATTCGTGCCAACGGCATTTCCGCCGGCCCGATCAAGACCCTGGCCGCATCCGGCATCAAGGGCTTCGGCAAGCTGCTGGGCCACATCGAGGAGGCAGCGCCGCTGCGCCGCAATGTGACCATCGACGAGGTCGGCAACGTGGCCGCTTTCCTGCTGTCGGACCTGTCCAGCGGCGTGACCGGGGAGATCACCTACGTGGACGCCGGCTTCAATACGGTCGGCGCGAGCCTGCCCGAAGAAGCGTAATACCGGCGCGGCCGCCTCTCACGGCCACCATCGCTAAAAAGGGGCGTGCGGCTTTGGCCGACGCCCCTTTTTCGTGCCTACCCGACGGCACAGCGTGCGCGCGGCCTATTCGGCACCCTCCCCGGCCAGGCGGCCCGAGCGCAGATAGGCGACGATAGGCGCCCAGAACGCGTCCTGCCGCTCCGGCTGGATCGCCGCATCGTGCGGCAGCGCCGACAGCGCCACCAGCCGGCTGGGGCCACCGGCAGCGCGCTCCAGCCGCTCGGCATGCGCGAAGGGAATCACCTCGTCCGCGCGGCTATGCACAAGCAGCAGCGGCAGCATCGATTTTCGCAATTGATCCTCGTTGTCCCACGGCTCCGGAAGCAGCCTGGCTATCCACGCCGGCACCCGCCCGGTCACCACCGCCGCCTCGCGTGCGGACGTGAAGCCTGCGGCAATCACCAGGCCTGCGGGCGCCGGGCGCAAAGCGGAGATCACATCCAGCAGCACCCCGGAACCCAGCGAAAAGCCCATCACATAGCGCCGGCTGGCTCGCGGCGTCATGGCGAGGAACTGCCCATACGCGGCCAGGCCATCCTCATGCAGATTGACCACGCCGGGCTTGCCGCCGCTAGCGCCATAGCCGCTGTAATCGAACACGCAGGACGAAATCCCGTCGCGGTAGAGCAGTGCCTGCGCGCTGGCCCAGTCGGATAAGTTTTCCTCGTCGCCGTGGTAGATCAGCACGGCGGGCGCGTCACCGCCCTGCGCCAGGACGCAAGAGGCGCGCAGCATGCGCGCGCCGCTGGCAAACGCAAACTGGCGCGATGCGACGCCCAGGCGATCCGGCGTCATCGCGTCGGCCGCACCGGCCGGCTTGGGCTCGAACGCGTCCTCCTCGACCGCCAGGAACAAGGCATGGCGGGCAATGGCGGCCAACATCAGCAGGCACGCGCCGCCGGCCAGCCAGTAACGGAGCTTCCTGCCAGCACCTGTGTTGAACTTCGCCATGGGAATCGCCTCGGGAAAGGCACCGCGCCAGAAAACGCCACGGCAGCCCCGAAATCTTAGACCGGACTGGCCGCCATTGGCAGCGCCTCGCCTGAGTTCGCGATGCGATGGCGCCTCTGGGCGATGGAGGATGCCGGGGAACGCTGGGGAACGCGGGAGAAAATGGTCCGCCCTACACGATTCGAACGTGTGACCGCTCGCTTAGAAGGCGAGTGCTCTATCCAACTGAGCTAAGGGCGGACAGGAGGAACTACTGAAATGCAGAGGACTTGGCATGCTGCGAAACGTGCTGCCGGGCGCTTAGCATGCGAAGCCCAGTATTCTACCTCAGCCCTGCGGCCGATCCTACCGTGTTGTCATGCGCTCTGGCACAGCCGGGCTCAGGATGCCTGCGAAACCCGCATTCGCGGCGTCGTGGCCATGCCGGCAAGCCGCTCAATGGGCTGCGTGGACACACAGTTGCGCCCCATGGTCTTGGCATCGTAGAGGGCATTGTCGGCGCGGCGCATGAGCGTATCCGCCCCCTCCCCCGGCAGCCGCTCCGCCATGCCGATGCTTACCGTGTAGGAAATCGCATCCGGCTCGGACGGGCACGGCGTGGTGCGCACCAGCGCACTCAAGCGCAGGCTGATCGCCCGGCCCTGGTCCAGCGCGGTGCCGGGCATCACGATGCCAAACTCCTCCCCACCCAGCCGGCCGACGAAATCGTCCGCGCGCACCGACTTGCGCAGCAGGCCGCTGAAGTGGCGCAGCACGCTGTCGCCGGCCAGATGGCCGTAGAGATCGTTGATAGCCTTGAAATGATCCAGGTCGATGAACGCCACGGTCAGCGGGCGTTGCTGGCGGTCCGCTTGCTTGCAGGCCTCTTCCAGCGCCTCCCAGTAAGGCCCGCGCGACAGGACGTCGGTCAGGTCGTCATAGCTGGCGCGGCGCTCCAGACGTCGGCGCAGGCTATCGTGGGCAAGCAGCGCGAAGCTCACGGCCAGGCTGACAATGCCAAAGGCGTGCAGGACGGCAAAGGTTTCCCGGGGCGGGCGCTTTGCAAGCCAGGCAAGGCCAGCCGGTAGCAGCTTGAGGTCGATGGCTTGATAGAGGCCCATGGTCGCGCAAGCGAGCGCGATCAGCCCGAGCGATAGCGCCGCCAGGCGGCCGGTGCCGCGCTTGGCGCGCACTTGCGGCGCCACCACGCGCAGCAGCGACAGCGGAAGATAGGTATTGGCCAGGATAAAGACGAGCGCCGGCTCTGCCGGCGACACGCCCGTCCAATCGAAGTAGGCGGCGTTGGCCAGCACGGCAAGGTTCAGCAAAGTGAGCGCAACCGCGCCCCCGCGCTTGCCGAAAAAACGGCGTGTGCCATAGACCATCAAGGACAAAGCCGCCGTCATGAGCAGATCCACCAGATTGAGCGAAAGCCATTCCGGCAGATAGTCCTGCGCAGCGAGCAAGACGGTGGCTGCGGTGACCAGCAACGCGCCGGCCACCCAAGAATTCAAACCGGCGCGGCCCATGCCGGGTGTGCGCTGCAAGACTGCGAACACCACCGCCATCTGCAACCCGAATAGGCCCGCGACCAGCACACTAACCTGCGACTGAAACATGATTTTCCCGTCCAACTTGGCAGGCAGCGTTCCGTCACGCCACCATGCGCCCCGGGACCCGCGCGGACCCGAGGTTTTCGCCATACTTTCTTTTTAAGCTTCTGACCGTCTTCATGCGCCCCGGCGGACAGGGGCTGGGCCTCGCGATCGTGGCGAGGGCACTCTTATTCTCATGTTCGGCGCCAGTCCCGCTAGCGGCACGGATTGCCTGTGCGCCTGACCGGGCGCGGTGCCTGGCCGCTGCGGTGTGCGGATTATGTCAGCGCTTGCGACCAAGTCAAGCGAACCTTTTATCCACCAAATCCTACGGTGCCCCCACATCGGCCGGCGCCTCGCTTGGCCGATGCAAAAGTAAAATTTGACCCCGGCCCCGGGCCCGGGCTACAATCCACAGCTTCGGGGCGTAGCGCAGCCTGGTAGCGCATCTGATTTGGGATCAGAGGGTCGCATGTTCGAATCATGTCGCCCCGACCAGTATTTAGCAATAAGATCAAAGGCTTAGACCGTAAGGTCTAAGCCTTTTTTTGTCGCCTGATTTTGTCCGGGCGCAGTACCAGCCACTGCGCCGGCCACCACGGCCACCCACTTCACTGCACCGCAGCACCCAATGGCAATGCCATGAATATGGGATCCCCTGCGCGTTTGAAACACAGACACTGGCAGCGGGCGGGTCCGCGAACCGCCCGCACCACTTTTAAGCCCGCAACCCACCCGGCGGCGGGCTTTTTCTCTTGTTTTCGCGGCCATATCCGGGTAAGGCGACCACGCGCACGCCACGCCTGAACTGCACACCCATGATATAATCGCGCGTTAGCCCGGGGTTTATGCAGCATGCCCTGTAACCGGGCGCCCTTGCCGAAAAATGCAGCCATCACACTGCAGCGCAGTATCCAGCGCAGTTCGGCAAGCCACCGGGAACATCTTGCCCGCTTCATTGCCCCCGCGCCTATCACGGTAGCACGGCCGCATTAGCTTGGGCCGCAACCGGCAAGGCAATCTGCCGGGCACTGACGCGCCCCCCGGCGATTCCCTAACGTGGACTTTTTTGCACGCGCTTTTTTGCCGTGCCGGTCCGGGTCAGCTTGCCTCCCGCAACTTCAAGGCGCAACCAAGCAAGCCGGCGCTTGTCACTGCTGGCACCCGGACCTCGCGAGCATGCAGGCATGCCGGCGCTCGCCTCACCGGATTTACCTAAATTCATGCAGCTCAAGGCTGCCGTAAAGGAAGAAGATTGGCTAAGGAAGAACTTATCGAATTTGGCGGTGTTGTCTCGGAAGCCCTGCCGGACAATCGTTACCGCGTGACGCTGGAAAACGGCGTGGAAATCTGGGCCTATGCCTCGGGCAAGATGCAGAAGCACCGCATCCGCATTCTGGCTGGTGACCGCGTGACGCTGGAAATGTCGCCCTACGATCTGACCAAGGGCCGCATCAACTTCCGCCACAAAGTCTGATCTTCTTCCACACTCGCCCTCCCCCGGCGAGCGTTGCGCCAGACCGCATTCCAGGGCACCGCATCGCGGCGGTCCCGCCCTGGGAAACATCTGGCCATTGCTACCTGCACGCATCGTGCATTGGCGGCTCCACTGGAACAATCATGATGGCTATTCCATCCTGATCCATCCTGATGCCTCAGGCCGGGAGCGCTGGTCGATGCCGGTGGCTTGTCGGCCATTGCCCCCTATCGTTTCATCCCAGGCTGCGGCAGCTTCCGCCATGCATGGCTCGCCACGTGCGTGTCATTTGGCAGTGCCATGCTGCGTTCCCGCCCGGTGTTTGCCCGTCTTGCACGCACCTGCGCGCGTGGCCATACTCGCACTATCCATTTCCCGATTTCCCTCTCCCCTTTTCCCCTTTAGCTTGAGCACACCGCTCTCATGAACCTGATCCTGTGGCGTCATGCCGAAGCCGAAGAGTTGTCTGGCGCGCTTGGCTTTTCCCGCAATGCCGACCTGCAACGACCCCTGACCAAACGCGGGCATAAGCAGGCGGATGCCTCCGCCGCATGGCTGCGCAGCCATCTGCCTCCCGGTACGCGGGTGGTCTGCAGCCCGGCCCTGCGCACGCGCGAAACCGCCGCCGCCCTGCGCGAGAATGCAGAGGTGCTGCCCGAGCTTGCGCCGGGTGCCGATGTCAGCGCGGTGCTGGCCGCGATCGACTGGCCCCAGGGCGCCGAGCACACCGTGCTGGTCGGGCACCAGCCTTGGCTTGGCCAACTCGCCAGCCTGCTGCTGGCGGGCTCGGAGATGAACTGGAGCGTGCGCAAGAGCGGCATCTGGTGGCTGTCGGGGCGCACGCGCGAAAGTGAGTCGCAGGTCGTGTTGCGCGCTGTCATCAATCCGGAATTTCTCTAGCATTTTCTGGCACCCCGCAACGGTGCGGCCCGGCCTTTCGGGCCGCCGTCACTGAACCGTCACGACCGCTTCACGGCACTGTCACTTGCCCTCTCTACATTCGACCGCAACAGTTTCGTCACCGAAAGGACATACTGATGCGAGAGCTCCCGACGCCCACCCAGCCGTTGTTCGATTCCCTGCCCAGTGGCCTGTCAGGCCATTCGGCGCGGAGGCGTCTTCATCGCCAGCAACCTGCACAAGCACATGAACAAGCGCATGACCAGCCTGCTTTCAGCGTGGCGTGGGCGCGCCACCAGGATGAAGTAGAAGAAGCGCAGCGCCTGCGCTACAAGGTCTTCGCCGAAGAAATGGGTGCAAGGCTGAACCCGTCGAGGCCTGAACTCGACGTGGATATGTTCGACGCTTATTGCGACCACCTGATTGTTCGCGATACGGCCACGCTCAAGGTGGTTGGCACCTACCGCGTTATGGCGCCCCACCAGGCCAAGCGCATCGGCTGCCTCTATGCCGAGTCGGAATTCGACTTGGTGCGCCTGGCTCACCTGAAGCCCAAGATGGTGGAACTGGGCCGCTCGTGCGTGCACCGCGACTACCGCTCGGGCAGCGTGATCATGGCGCTGTGGGGTGGCCTGGGCGAGTACCTGCAGCGCTGGGGCATCGAGTCGATGCTGGGATGCGCGAGCGTGCCGATGAGCGATGGCGGCCACTATGCAGCCAGCCTGTACCGGGTCTTCGCCGAGCGCGCCCTGGCGCCGATCGAATATCACGCGTTCCCGCGCCTGCCTCTGCCGATCGACGAGCTCAATCAGACGCTGGACGTAGAGCCGCCGGCGCTGATCAAGGGTTACCTGCGGCTAGGCGCGCGAATTTGCGGCATGCCGGCGTGGGATCCCGACTTCAACGTGGCGGACTTTCTCACGCTGCTGCGCGTAAACGACATGAACCCCCGCTATGCGCGCCACTTCCTTGGCCTGAACCGCGACGCCTGAGCCTGTGCGGGCGCTTGCCGCCCGCATTGGCCTGGGCCTGCCGATCGAAACGGGGGCCGCCGTCTGGCCGCCCCTGCGCTTTGCTTAGGCGTACACCACCTTGTAGCGCTTGCCGATCCGCTCCCACTCGTCGGCTTCTTGCGCCAGGCTGTATTCGACCAGTGGGTTGGCCTCGATCCAGGCCTTGGGCAAGCGCACCTCGAAACCTTCGTCCAGCCCATCCGAACGCTGGCCCACGGTGATCTCGGGCAGCGGCTCGTCGGCACGGCGCCGGCACAGCACGAACGCCAGGCGCAGGCTGAAGAGCATCCGCCAGTCGAGGAACTTGCCGCTGCCGGAAAGCTTGCCTAGCTTGCCGGCATGCCCGAGCAGCAGCGTTGCCAGCCGCGCCTGGTCGGTCTTCGAGAAGCCCGGCATGTCGGCGTGCGTAGCAATGTACGCCGAGTGCTTGTGGTAGCCGCTATGCGAGATGGTCATGCCGATCTCATGCAGCCCGCCAGCCCAGCCCAGCAGTGCCAGGTTGTCGTCGCGGCGCTCATTGCGCGGCTCGGGAAACTGCGCCAGCAAACCCAGTGCCGCCTGGCGCACGCGCTGGGCTTGCGCGCGGTCGACGCCATAGCGGCGCATGAACTGATCCACGGTGATGGTACGCATGTCCTCGTGGTGCGTGCGGCCCAGCAGGTCGTAAAGCACACCCAGGCGCAGCGCACCGTCGGTGACGTCCATGCGATCGATGTCGAGCTCGGCGAACACGCCGAGCATGATCGACAGGCCACCTGGCAGCACGGGAATGCGGTCCGCCTTCAGGCCCACCAGCTTGACCCGGTTGGCATTCTCCGCCTTGACCAGCGCGCGCTTGAGGCGCTCCAGCCCTTCGCGGGTGATGCCATGCTCGGCCGGGTTGTCGTTCATGCCATTGAGCTCGATCAGTTCGGCCAGCGCCCGCGCCGTACCGGACGAACCCACCGCCTGCTGCCAGCCGGCCGCCCGGTACTGGCGCACGAGCACCTGGATCTCCCTGCGCGCGGCCAGTTCCGCCTGCTTCATCGCGTAGTCATCGACGTTCCCGCTGGGGAAGAACTGGCGGCTGTGCGAGACGCAGCCGATATAGAGGCTCTCCATCAGCTTTGACGTGTAGCCGCTGCCGATGATGAACTCGGTCGAGCCGCCACCGATATCAACCACCAGCCGGTTGCCCGCGCAGGCCGGCGCATCGTGCGAGGCGCCCAGGTAGATCAACCGCGCTTCTTCGCGCCCGGCAATCACTTCAATCGGGAATCCAAGCGCGTGCTCGGCCTCGATCAGGAATTCCGACGCGTTCTTGGCTACCCGCAGCGTATTGGTTGCCACCGCGCGCACCTGGTCAGGGGAAAAATCGCGCAGTCGGTCGCCGAAACGCCGCAAGGCGTCGATGCCACGCCGGCGGGCGGGCTGGTCCAGGTACTTGTCCGGCGTCAGGCCCGCGGCAAGGCGCACCGGCTCGCGCAGCGCATCGACCTGGAATAGCTGGCTGGCCGGCCCGGATGCGGTCAGGCTCTCATCCACCCGCCCGATCATCAGGCGGAAGCTGTTTGAGCCCATGTCGACGGCGGCCAGCAAGCGAGGGGTTTGGTTCATCGCGGTAGGGGAATGTGGGTAAAAGCCGCAAGCCGCGGCATAAATAACGATGTCGGGCAGTCAGGTTTGCCCAACCGTAGAAAATATGTCTTTATCATGTCTGCATCGTGACAAAATCACATTGTCATCAATTTGACATGATTCTATGAAAAAGTCGCCGCATTACCAAAAGAAGGTCATGCCTATGTCGACAAGCCCACCCGGCACGCTGCTCAACCGCGAAATGGGCATTCTGGAATTCAATACGAGAGTCATGGCACAGGCGGCTGACGCCAACGTGCCGCTGCTCGAACGTCTGAAATTCATCTGTATTGTTTCAAGTAATCTGGACGAGTTCTTCGAGATCCGCATGGCCGGCTTGAAGGAGCAGATGCGCGACAATCCTTCCGGCATCACGCCCGACGGCCTTTCCTTGCAGCAGGCATACCAGATTGTCACGGAGCGCGTGCAAAAGCTGGTGGCCATGCAGTATGACATGCTGCAAAACGTGATTTTCCCCCTGTTGGAGAAAGAAGGGGTGTTCTTTCACCTCGCCTCCACCTGGAACGAGGCGCAGCGCGAATGGGCGCGCAGCTTCTTCACGCGCGAACTCGGCCCGGTCCTGACGCCGATCGCGCTGGACCCGGCCCACCCCTTCCCGCGGGTGCTCAACAAGAGCCTGAATTTCGTCATTGAATTGTCGGGCAAGGATGCCTTTGGCCGGGAGGCCGACCTGGCCATCGTGCAGGCGCCCCGCGCGCTGCCGCGCGTAGTCAGGATGCCCGAGGAACTCTCGGGCTATCCCTACGGATTTGTGCTGCTGTCGTCCTTCATGCAAGCCTTCGTGCATGAGCTGTTCCCCGCTATCAAGGTCAACGGCTGCTATCAGTTCCGCGTCACCCGCAACTCTGACCTGTTCGTGTCGGAGGACGATATCACGGACCTGCGCGAGGCACTGCAAGGCGAGCTGCCGACCCGCCACTTCGGCGACACCGTGCGCCTGGAAATCTCGTCCGACACCCCGCCGGCCATGGCGCGCCGCCTGCTGCTCGAATCCGGCCTGGGCGAGCAGGACGTGTACCGCGTGAGCGGCCCGGTCAACCTGGTGCGGCTGATGCAGATCCCCGACCTGGTCGACCGCCCTGCCCTCAAGTACCCGCCGCACGTGCCGGCGCCGGTCAAGGTGTTTGCGCCCGGCGCTTCGATGTTCGACGCGATCCGCCAGCAGGACGTGCTGCTGCA
Source organism: Cupriavidus basilensis (assembly GCF_008801925.2). Classification (NCBI taxonomy): domain Bacteria; kingdom Pseudomonadati; phylum Pseudomonadota; class Betaproteobacteria; order Burkholderiales; family Burkholderiaceae; genus Cupriavidus; species Cupriavidus basilensis. The sequence goes on from NZ_CP062803.1 coordinate 2,705,922, forward strand.
CCATCCCTACGAGAGCTTCAGCTCCGTGCTTGACCTGCTGCAGCAGGCCGCTGTCGACCCTGCCGTGGTAGCCATCAAGCAGACCGTCTACCGCACCGGCAACGAGTCGCCGGTGATGGAGGCGCTGATGACCGCGGCGCGCAATGGCAAGGAAGTCACGGTGGTGGTGGAACTGCTGGCGCGCTTTGACGAGGAAACCAACATCAACTGGGCCGAGCGGCTCGAATCCGCCGGCGCGCATGTGGTCTACGGTGTGGTTGGCCACAAGTGCCATGCCAAGATGCTGCTGATGGTGCGCCGCGAACTGGAAGGTGCCAAGAGCAAGCAGTTCAAGCTGCGCCGCTACGCGCACCTGGGCACCGGGAACTATCATCCGCGCACCGCGCGCCTTTACACCGATTTCGGCCTGCTCACCGCCAACGAGAAGATCTGCGAGGACGTCCAGCACGTGTTCCAGCTGCTAACGGGCACTGCGGGCACCATCCGCCTGAATCACCTGTGGCAGTCGCCGTTCACCATGCAGAGCAATCTGGTGGAGCATATCCGAGCGGAGGCCCGCAACGCCCGCGCCGGCAAGCCCGCGCGCATCATGGCCAAGATGAATGCGCTGCTGGAACCATCCATCATCGACGAGCTTTACAAGGCATCACGCGCCGGTGTGAAGATCGACCTGATCATCCGTGGGGTGTGCGCGCTGCGCCCAGGGGTGCCCGGGCTGTCGGAGCACATCACAGTGCGCTCCATCGTCGGGCGCTTTCTCGAGCATCACCGAGTCTATTACTTCCTGGCCGGCGGCACGGAGGTGGTCTACCTGTCCAGCGCGGACTGGATGGACCGCAACCTGTTCCGTCGCGTCGAGGTGGCATTCCCGGTGCTGAACAAGGTACTGAAGGCGCGGGTCATCAAGGAGAGCCTGCGGGTGCATCTGCAAGACAATGCCTCCGCATGGCTCATGCAGCCCGACGGCAGCTACATCCGCAAGCACACCAAGTCCAAGCAGCCGCACGTCAGCCAGAACGACCTGCTGGCCCTGTTCGGTAGCGCCTGAGGGTGAGGAGGTCGGCACGGCGCGCCTCGCGTGCGCCGTGCCATGCACGACGCGGCGAGCAGGCGCTGCCGCTGCTCAGGCCGCCTTCTGCGGCGACTGTCCCGGCCGCGGCAAGGCGCTAGGCATATAGCCGCTGCGATCGACCGGGAAGACCACGCGGAACACGCTGCCGCGCCCCACTTCGCTGGTGATGCGCAGGTCGGCATGGTGGCGCGACAGCACATGCTTGACAATGGCGAGCCCGAGGCCGGTCCCACCGGTGTCGCGCGAACGGCTGCGGTCGACCCGGTAGAAACGCTCGGTGAGGCGCGGGATATGGTCGGCGGCAATGCCCAGGCCCGTATCGGTGACCGAAAAGATGGCGTGCTCGTTCTCGTAGTTCAGCGCGATGCTGATGCGCCCGCCTTCCGGCGTATAGCGCACCGCATTGGAAACCAGATTGCCGAAGGCCGACAGCAGTTCACGCTCCGCACCCCGGATCGTGACGGCCGGATCGATCTGCGCGGAGATCTGGTGCTCGCCCTGGGACAGCGCCTCGGCGTCGTGCACGAGGTGCGCAACCAGCTCGGCCAGGTCGATCCGGTCCTGGCTCGGCGGCTGCTCGTCGCTTTCCAGCTTGGCCAGCACCAGCAAGTCCTCGACCAGGTGCTGCATGCGCATGGACTGCACCAGCATCATGTCGAGGTAGCGGTTGCGATCCTGCTCCGACACCGGCAGGTCGCGCACCGTTTCCAGGAAGCCGGTCAGCACCGTCAGTGGTGTCTTCAGTTCGTGGGAGACGTTGGCGACGAAATCCCTGCGCATCGCCTCGGTGTTCTCCACCTTGGTGATGTCGTGTGTCAGCACCAGCTTGCGGCTTTCGCCGTAAGGCAGGATCTGCACAGCGATCACGCTGCGCTTGTGCTCGCCCATGTCGCGCATCACCAGCGGCTCATCGAAACGCTGCAAGTGCAGGTACTGGACGAATTCCGGCCGGCGGATCAGGTGGGTGATGCGCTGGCGCACGTCGCGCCGCGCATTGAGCCCAAAATGCTGCTCGGCCACATCGTTGCACCATTCGATCTGGTCGGCATCATCCAGCATCAGAACGCCATTGGGCGACGCCTGGATAGCCTGGATAAAACGGGTATGTTGCTGCTCGACCTGCAACACCTGGGTGCGCCAGCGCTTGACCAGGCGATGCAGGCGGTAATACACCTCGCCCCATAGCCCCAGCGCGCTGGGAATCTCGCCATAGGCTGGCGCATCCAGCACTTTCCAGAGCCGGTTGATCTGGTAGATGTAGTAGAGCAGATGCCCCAGCAACCCGACGCACAGCACGGCCAGCGCGGGTACGGGGCCAAGCAAGAAGTACAGCCCCGCCGAAGCCAGGGCCAGGAAAATCAGGATGGCCGCCGAACGGGCCCAGATGACGTTCATGAAGAAGTGAGAAGGTCAGGCAGGCGGCAAGACCGCATGGAATGCGGTGGAGTGTGCCATGAAACGGGCAAACTGTAACAGGCGCCACGCCGGAAGCGACGTGGCAAGCCTGCGATCAGTGGCTCGGCGCGCGAGCCAGGCGGTAGCCGCTGCCGCGCACCGTCTCGATCATGTTGCTGTAGCCGCCGGGGGTCAGCGCGGCGCGCAGGCGCTTGATGTGCACGTCGACGGTCCGCTCTTCCACGAACACGTGATCGCCCCAGACCTGGTCCAGCAACTGCGAACGGCTGTGAACGCGCTCCGGATGCGTCATCAAGAAGTGCAGCAGACGGAACTCGGTAGGACCCAGGTCCAGCTTGATCAGGCCAGATTCATCCTGGCCGGTGACCCGATGCGTGGCCGGGTCAAGGCGCAGGCCATTGATGGCAACGACGTCATCGGTCAGTTGCGGGGCGCGGCGGCGCAGCACGGCCTTGATGCGGGCCAGCAGTTCCTTGGGCGAGAACGGCTTTGTGACGTAGTCGTCCGCGCCGGCCTCGAGCCCCAGCACCTTGTCCTGCTCCTCGCTGCGCGCGGTAAGCATGATGATCGGAATCTGCTTGGTGCGGTCGTTATTGCGCAGTTCCTTGGCGAAGGTCGCTCCCGACTTGCCCGGGAGCATCCAGTCGAGCAGCACCAGGTCGGGCAGCACGTCGCTCATCAGCGACAGCGCCTGCTCGGCGTTATAGGCCCGGATCGGATAATGTCCCGCGTGTTGCAGGTTGACCGCAATCAGTTCGGCAATCGCGGGTTCGTCTTCGACAACAAGAATGCTGCTTGGCATGTAATTTTCTCCGCGGTGGCGCCTTAACTCAGCGCTTCGCGCTCCATGTCCTCACGCGAGGCGTGGCGGACGTCGGTTCCCTTGACGATGTAGATGATGAATTCAGCGATGTTCTTGGCGTGGTCGCCAATGCGCTCGATCGCCTTGGCGATAAAGAGGAAATCCAGCGCGACCGAGATCGTGCGCGGATCTTCCATCATGTAGGTGATGAGCTTGCGCACGAACCCACGGAATTCGTCGTCGATGGCCTTGTCATCCTTGACGATCCGGGCGGCAGCCACGGTGTCCAGGCGCGCAAAGGCGTCGAGCGCCTGGCGCAGCAGCGCGATGGCCAGATCGCCCGAGAGCTTCACCTCGGAGTAATTGATCTGGTGGGCGCCCGCGTCTTCCATGATGTGCTTGGTGCGCTTGGCGATTTTCTCCGCCTCGTCGCCGGCGCGCTCCAGGTTGGTGATGGTCTTGGAAATCGCCATCACCAGGCGCAGGTCGCGCGCGGTCGGCTGCCGGCGCGCGATGATGTTGCCGCAATCGGCATCGATCTCGAGTTCCAGGGCATTGAGGTGCTGCTCGCGCGCGATGACCTGGTCGGCCAGGCCCGCGTCGAACTCAGAAAGCGCCCGCATGGCGTTTTCGATCTGCGACTCGACCAGACCGCCCATCTGCAGCAATTTCGTGCTGATGGCGTTGAGGTCGGCGTCGAATTGGGTCGACAGATGCTTGTCAGACATGTTGTTCTCCTAGCCGCTCTATTCGTATGCTATGCGTTATGTGCGCAACGCTCAATCAGCCGAAACGGCCGGTGATGTAGTCTTCGGTTTCCTTGCGATGCGGCTTGATGAAGATCTTCTCGGTCTCGCCGAACTCGATCAGTTCACCCAGGTACATATACGCGGTGTAGTCCGAGCAGCGCGCGGCTTGCTGCATGTTGTGCGTCACGATCACCACCGTGTACTCGTCCTTCAGTTCCGCGATCAGTTCTTCGATGCGGCCGGTCGAGATCGGGTCAAGTGCGGAGCACGGTTCATCCAGCAACAACACTTCGGGGCGGATGGCGATGCCGCGCGCGATGCACAGGCGCTGCTGCTGGCCGCCGGACAGGCCGTAGCCCGACTGGTTGAGCTTGTCCTTGGCTTCGTTCCACAGCGCCGCCTTGGACAGCGCCCATTCCACGCGGTCGTCCATCTCGGAGCGAGACAGCTTCTCGAACAGACGCACCCCAAAGGCGATATTGTCATAGATCGACATGGGGAACGGCGTGGGCTTCTGGAACACCATGCCAACCTTGGCACGCAGCAAAGCGATGTCCTTCTTGGCGGTCAGCAGGTTCTCGCCATCCATGTTGATCTCGCCCTCGGCACGCTGCTCCGGATAGAGCGCGTACATCTTGTTGAAGGTGCGCAACAGCGTCGACTTGCCGCAACCGGACGGACCAATGAAGGCCGTTACCTTGCGCTCGGGAATCGACATGTTGACGTTCTTCAGCGCATGGAACTGGCCGTAGTAGAAGTTCAGGTTGCGCACGTCGATCTTGGCGCGGGTCGTGTCGGGAATGTCGATGACGGTCGAGGTCATGCTCGTCTCTCGCAAAGTATTTGGGGTAGGCCGTGCGGCTATCGCGCTGCCGGTCATTTCTTGAACAGCATGCGTGCCAGGATATTGAGCGCCAGCACACCAACGGTAATCAGGAACACGCCGGCCCAGGCCAGTTGCTGCCATTCGACGAACGGGCTCATGGCGAAGCGGAAGATGGTCACCGGCAGGTTCGCCATCGGCTTGTTCAGGTCGCTGGTCCAGAACTGGTTGGACAAGGCCGTGAACAGCAGCGGCGCGGTCTCGCCTGCGATACGCGCAACCGCCAGCAGCACGCCGGTGACGATGCCTGCATACGACGACTTCACCGTGATCGACAGCACCATCTTCCACTTGGGCGTGCCGAGCGCGAAGGCGGCCTCGCGCAGCGCATTGGGGACCAGGTTCAGCATGTTCTCGGTGGTGCGCACCACAATCGGAATCTGCAGCAACGCCAGCGCGCAGATGCCGGCCCAGGCGGAGAAATGGCCCATGCGGGTCACCACCAGCGCGTAGACGAACAGGCCGATCACGATCGACGGCGCCGACAGCAGGATGTCATTGATAAAGCGGATGAAACTGGCCAGCGGCGACGTCTTGCCGTACTCGGCCAGGTAGATGCCCGCCAGGATACCCAAGGGCGTTCCGCACAGCGTGGCGAGGCCCACCATCACGAAGCTGCCGTAGATCGCATTGGCCAGGCCGCCGCCGGCGGTATTCGGCGCCGGCGTCATCTGCGTGAACAGATCCATCGACAGACCGCCCACTCCCAGTGAAATGGTGGTCCACAGGATCCAGGCCAGCCAGAACAGACCGAACCCCATGGCGCCCAGCGACGCGGTCAGGGCATAGAAGTTGGTGCGGCGGCGCCGTGCCTGCAGGCGCGTGCGCGTGGCATCCGCATCCGGACTGACTGCCGGAATCGACGTAGAGGAGGAAGACATGGTGGCTTGGCTCATTTTGCACCCTCGCTCTTGGCCAGGCGGAGCAACAGGATCTTGGACAGCGCCAGGACCACGAACGTGATGAAGAACAGGATCAGGCCAAGCTCCATCAATGCGGCGGTATGCAGGCCAGCGCCGGCTTCGGCGAACTCATTGGCCAGCGCCGAGGTAATGCTGTTGCCCGGCGAGAACAGCGAGGCATTGTCCAGCAGGTTGGTATTGCCGATCACGAAGGTGACCGCCATGGTCTCGCCCAGCGCGCGGCCCAGGCCCAGCATCACGCCACCGATCACGCCGGCACGGGTGAAGGGCAGCACCACGCGCCACATCACTTCCCACGTGGTGCAGCCGATGCCATAGGCCGATTCCTTGAGCAACACCGGGGTCACTTCGAACACATCGCGCATCACGGACGCGATGTAGGGAATGATCATGATGGCCAGGATCACGCCGGCGCACAGCAGGCCGATGCCCAGGGGCGCACCCTGGAACAGCTTGCCGATCAGCGGCACCTGCCCCACGGTGGCGGCCAGCGGCTTCTGGAAGTACTCGCCGAAGATCGGCGAGAAGACCAGCAGGCCCCACATGCCGTAGACGATCGAGGGTACGGCGGCCAGCAATTCGATGGCGGTGCCGAGCGGGCGGCGCAGCCATGCCGGCGACAGCTCGGTCAGGAACAGCGCGATGCCAAAGCTGATGGGCACCGCGATGATCAGGGCGATCAGGGAGGTGACGATTGTGCCGTAGATCGGCACCAGCGCACCATAGACGTCCGCGGGTGGATCCCACTCGGCGGTCCACAGGAAGCGCAGGCCGAAGGCCTCGATGGAAGGCCAGGCGCTGATCGCGAGCGAAACGATGATGCCGCCAAGCAGCAGCAAGGTCACGATGGCGGCGCCGCGCGTCAGGCCACCAAACAGGATGTCACCGGTACGGCTAGGCGGCCGTACTGCGGATAGATCGGATGTAGTCGCCATGATGTGGTATTGGAGTTCGTTTAGTAGGCTGCTGGCTAGCCGCGCCGACCGCTCGGGCCGATCGGCTCCTTGCATTGCGTCATGCTTGCTCGCGCGGGTTGCCGCGTTTGCCGCGTTTGCCGCGTTTGCCGCGTTTGCCGCGTTTTCTGCGCTTCTTCTACTGCTTCTGCTTCTACTGCTTTGCTGTCTTCAATGCCGCCGGTCCGGCGCCCCTGGGACGCCGGACCGGCACGGCGCGGCTGCCATGGCAGCCTGCCGGTTAGTTGTACAACGCCTTGCCCGAACCGTCCTTGACGGAGCTCTTCCAGGTCGCGCGGATCTGGTTCACCACGGCGTCCGGCAGCGGTACGTAGTCAAGTTCGCTGGCCATGTTGCCGCCGCTCTTGTACGCCCAGTCGAAGAACTTCAGCACTTCGGCGCCCTGCGCTGCCTTTTCCTGGTTCTTGTGCACCAGGATGAAGGTCGCGCCGGCGATCGGCCATGCCGTCTTGCCCGGTTCGTTGGTCAGGATCTGGTAGTAGGTCTTGCTCCAGTCAGCGCCTGCTGCTGCTGCCTTGAAGCCATCGTCACCAGGCTGAACCACTGCACCTGCAGCGTTCTTCATGTTCAGGTGGGTCATCTTGTTCTGCTTGGCGTAGGCGTACTCGACGTAGCCGATGGCGCCATTCAGGCGTTGCACGAAAGCGGCCACGCCTTCGTTACCCTTGCCGCCGGTGCCACCGCCCGGCCAGTTCACCGTGGTGCCCTCGCCCACCGAACTCTTCCAGTCCGGGCTGACCTTGGACAGATAGTTGGTGAAGATGAAGGTGGTGCCCGAACCATCGGCGCGGCGCACCGGCAGGATGTCCTGGCTCGGCAGCTTGGCGTGCGGGTTCAGCGCCTTGATGGCGGGATCGTCCCACTTCTTGATCTTGCCCAGGTAGATGTTCGCCAGCACTTCGCCGGTGATGGTCAGCTCACCCGGCTTGATGCCTTGCAGGTTGATCACCGGCACCACGCCGCCGATCACCGTGGGAAACTGCACCAAGCCTTGCTTGGCCAGTTCTTCGTCCTTCAGGGGCGCGTCGGAAGCGCCAAAATCGACAGTCTTGGCGCCGATCTGCTTGATGCCGCCGGACGAGCCGATGGATTGATAGTTGACCTTGTTACCCGTTGCTTTCTGGTATGCGTCGGCCCATTTGGAATATACGGGCGCCGGGAAAGAAGCGCCAGCACCGGTAATTTCCGCCGCGAACGCAGTGCCCGCCACCACCAACGACACGATGCCTGCTACGGCAGTCTTGACCAGCTTCATATGTCCTCCAGAGACATGGTTGGGGAATGACAATTTTTTGACAACTCGAACTGTAAGCCCCGACTATGACAATTCCATGACATCACGAAATCTTCTCTAAAGTTTGCGAGGCCAGCCTCTCTCAGCACATCGATCGGCGCGCCAGCCATGTCCGTTTCGACCCATCTCCGGCCTTCCGCAAGCCCAAAAATTTTACGGTTAATTGCTTTTTTAAAGAAAAAAAGCCGGGCAGCAGCCCGGCGTCTTAGCAACAGCTAGTGACGATGAAGCAGAACCGGCGGCGCTCAGGCCCGCAAGGCGTCCGCCAGCGTCTGCGCTGCCTGCTCCGCGGTCTCGACCTTCTCGGCTTCGACCATCACCCGCACCACCGGCTCGGTCCCCGATGCGCGGATCAATACCCGGCCCCGGCCCTCGAGCTGCGGCTCGATCATGGCGCGCGCCGCGCTCAGGCCCGCGTGGGACTGCCAGTCAAAGCCCTTTTCCACGCGCACATTGATCAGCGTTTGCGGGAACAGCGAAACGCCTTCGAGCAATTGCGACAGGGTCTTGCCGCTACGGCGCAACGCGGCCAGTACCTGCAACGCGGAGACGATGCCGTCGCCGGTAGTGTGGCGGTCCAGGCAGAGCAGATGACCCGAGCCCTCGCCGCCCAGCGTCCACTTGCGCTTGTTCAGCTCTTCCAGCACATAGCGGTCGCCCACCTTGGCGCGCACGAACTCCACGCCCTGGCGCTTGAGCGCGAGTTCCACCGCCATATTGGTCATCAGCGTGCCCACCGCGCCCTCCACGGCCTGGCCCGCCTGCAGGCGGTCCTGGACGATCAGGTACAGCAGTTCATCCCCGTTGAACAGGCGTCCGTCGCGGTCCACCACCTGCAGGCGGTCCGCGTCGCCGTCGAAGGCCAGGCCGAGATCGGCGCCATTGGCCTTGACCGCTTCGATCAGTTTTTCCGGGGCCGTCGCGCCGTAGCCGGCGTTGATGTTGCGCCCGTCCGGCTGGTTGCCGATCGAGATCACGTCGGCGCCAAGCTCATGGAAGACGTGCGGAGCAATGTGATAGGCGGCGCCATGCGCGCAGTCCACCACCAGCTTCAGCTTGTGCAGGTCCTGCTCGTAGGGGAACGTGCTCTTGCAGAATTCGATGTAGCGGCCAGCGGCATCCTCGATGCGGCGCGCGCGGCCGAGATCGTCCGAGCGCACGCAGACCATCGGCTCTTCCAGCGCTTGCTCGATCGCCATTTCCACGGCGTCCGGCAGCTTGTCGCCATCGGCGGAGAAGAACTTGATGCCGTTGTCGTAGTACGGATTGTGACTGGCGGAGATGACCACGCCTGCCGACAAGCGCAGCGCACGTGTGAGATAGGCCACGCCCGGTGTCGGCAGCGGCCCGGTCAGCAGCACGTTGACGCCTGCCGAGGTAAAGCCGGCCTCCAGCGCGGCCTCCAGCATATAGCCGGAAATGCGCGTGTCCTTGCCGATCAGGACGGTCGGACGCGCCTGATCTTGCTGCTTTGCGCCATGGGCAAGCACCATGCCCGCCGCATAGCCCAGGCGCATCACGAAGTCGGGCGTGATCGGCGCCTCGCCAACCCTGCCGCGAATCCCGTCCGTGCCGAAATACTTGCGTGTCATATGGTCAATCTCCCGTTGTTCGGTGTTGCGGATGCCGAATGCTAAAGGCTAAGCGCGCAATGCTGGATGCCCGTAATCAAAACAAATGTTAACAGGCAATAGTTTCATGACGGATGGCCCACCAGACCTTGAGCGCATCCACAGTTTGTTCCACGTCGTGCACACGCACGATATACGCCCCGCGTTCCGCGGCGCATACCGCCGCTGCCAGGCTGGCGGCGATCCGCTGCTGCGGCGGCCGCCCATCCAGGATCGCGCCGAGCGTCGACTTGCGCGACAGGCCAACCAGCAAGGGCAGGCCGTCCACCGCCAGTTGCGGCAACTGGCCCAGCAACCGCAGATTATGATCCGGCGTCTTGCCAAAGCCAAAGCCCGGATCGAGCGTGATGCGGCTTTCAGCCACGCCGGCAGCGCGCAGCGCGTCCACCCGCTCGCGCAGGAAACCAGCCACCTCTTGCACCACATCCTCGTACTGGGGTTGCTCCTGCATGGTCTGCGGATCGCGCTGCATATGCATCACACAGAGTCCGGCCTGCCCCGCCTGCGCCTCGCTCACCGCCTCGACGGCGCCAGGCATGCGAAAGCCCCAGATGTCATTGATCAGGTCCGCCCCGGCAGCCAGCGCCGCGCGCATGACTTCCGGCTTGTAGGTATCGATGGAGAGCGGCCGGCCACAGTCGCGCAGCGCCTCGACCATCGGCAGTACGCGTGCCAGCTCCTCGTCCAGCGGCAATGCCGCCGACCCCGGCCGGCTGGACTCGCCGCCAATATCAATGATGTCCACGCCCTCGGCAATCATGCGCTCGGCATGGCGCAAGGCGGCATCGCGGCCAGCATGCTGGCCGCCATCGGAAAAGGAATCGGGGGTGACGTTCAGGATGCCCATCACCAGCGGACGGCGGTCGCGCGCGAAGCGGTAGCGGCCGCACTGGAAACTCGAAGCGGTTGAGATCGGCGACAAGATGCGAAAGGACAAAAGCCAGGAAAATGGAAAACCGCAGCGCGACGTACGCGCCTGCAAAGAAAAAAGCCGGCGCACAAGGCGCCGGCTTCAGGCTTGGTGAACGACCGCTACAACCACGACAACCGCGCCAGCGCGCTACGGATTACCGGAGCGCCGGTGACATCATCGTGCCGGCCATCCGCTCAGGCCGTGGCCGGAGCGTTGGTCGGGGCCACCGGCGAGCCACCCGACGGGGTGTTGCCACCACCGTTCTGGCTGGACGCACCACGCGGCGGCCGCGGCGGCTTGCCCGCCATGATGTCGTTGACCTGGTCCGCATCGATGGTTTCCCATTCCATGAGGGCCGCAGTCATGGCTTCGACCTTGTCGCGGTTTTCTTCGAGCAGGCGCTTTGCCAGGCCATATTGCTCGTCGACGATGCGGCGGATTTCCGCATCGACCTTGACCTGGGTAGCTTCCGACACCGTCTTGGAGGACATCTTGCCGAACATGCCATCCTGCTCGGTATCCACGTACACCATGGTACCCAGGGTGTCGCTCATGCCGAAGCGGGTGACCATGTCGCGAGCCGTCTTGGTAGCGCGCTCGAAGTCATTGGAAGCACCGGTGCTCATGGCGTTGAGGAAGACCTCTTCCGCCGCGCGGCCGCCAAACAGGATGGCGATCTCGTCAAGCATGTTGTCCTTGTACTTCGAGTACTTGTCGTGCTCCGGCAGCTGCCAGGTCACGCCCAGTGCCCAGCCACGAGGCATGATGGTGACCTTGTGCACCGGATCCGCCTTGGGCAGCAGCTTGGCCACCACTGCATGACCGGACTCGTGGTACGCGGTTGCGCGGCGTTCTTCCTCGCGCATGACCGTGGACTTGCGTTCCGGGCCCATGTAGATCTTGTCCTTGGCGTCCTCGAAGTCCTGCATGTCGACCACGCGCTTGCTGCGGCGGGCGGCGAACAGTGCGGCCTCGTTGACCAGGTTGGCCAGGTCGGCGCCGGAGAAGCCCGGGGTACCACGTGCGATCACCGAGGCGTCGACGTCGTTGCCGATCGGCACCTTGCGCATGTGGACCTTGAGGATCTGCTCGCGGCCGCGGATGTCGGGCAGGCCGACATACACCTGACGGTCGAAACGGCCCGGGCGCAGCAGCGCCTTGTCCAGGACGTCCGAACGGTTGGTCGCGGCGATCACGATGACGCCCGAGTTGGCCTCGAAACCGTCCATCTCCACCAGCATCTGGTTGAGGGTCTGCTCGCGCTCGTCGTTGCCACCGCCCATGCCGGCGCCGCGGTGACGGCCGACCGCATCGATTTCGTCGATGAAGACGATGCAGGGCGCCTGCTTCTTGGCATTCTCGAACATGTCGCGGACACGGGCCGCGCCCACGCCGACGAACATTTCAACGAAGTCCGAGCCGGAGATGCTGAAGAACGGCACCTTGGCTTCGCCGGCGATGGCACGCGCCAGCAGCGTCTTGCCGGTGCCCGGAGGGCCAACCAGCAGCACACCGCGCGGGATACGGCCGCCCAGCTTCTGGAATTTCTGCGGATCCTTGAGGAAGTCCACCAGTTCGATCACTTCTTCCTTGGATTCGTCGCAACCGGCGACATCCTGGAAAGTGACTGCATTCTGGTTTTCATCGATCAGGCGCGCGCGCGACTTGCCGAACGAGAAGGCACCGCCTTTCCCGCCGCCCTGCATCTGCCGCATCATGTAGAACCAGAACACGATGATCAGCAGGGTGGGCCCAAGGTAATACAGGGCCTGCACCAGCATGTTGGGCTCGTCGTCTGCCTTGCCGGTAACCTGGACGCCGAACTTCATCAGGTCGCCAACCATCCAGATATCGCCCGGCGAAATGATGGTGTACTTCTGCCCTTCCTTGGGCGTCACCACCAGATTGCGGCCTTGCACGTCAACCCGGCCCACCTTGCCGGCCTTGGCATCATCCATGAACTGCGAATAGGTGACGCCTTCCTGCGTGCGGGGCTTGTCGAACTGCTTGAAGACGGTAAACAACACCAGCGCGATCACGAGCCAGATTGCCGCCTTTTGAAACAGGTTGTTATTCAAGGCCAAACTCCTTTACGAACGCCTTGCCAACGGGATAGCTGCATTGTAATGCAGCGCCCGGCGTCGGGGTAAAAAGCAAATTCATCGAAGCGATAGGCACCGCCTCACCCCGCCGACTTGAGGAAACGCCCAAGAATGAAGGTCTCGGAAGACTTATCGCGTGACGCCTTGGGCTTGCGTTTGGCGACCACCTTGAACTGGCGTTTGAACTTCTCCACGATCTGGCTGTAGCCGCTGCCATGGAAACACTTTACCAGCAATGAGCCCTCCGGCTTCAGATGGGCCTGGGCAAATTCCAGCGCCAGGTCACATAAGTAATCGATACGGGCCGCATCGGCAAAGGCTACACCGGACAAATTGGGGGCCATGTCCGACAAAACAAGATCAATCTTCGCGCCGCCGGACGCCTGCAGCACGATTTCCTCCAACTGCCGGAAAACCTCCTCCTCGCGGAAGTCACCCTGAATAAATGTGACGTCGGCGACAGCTTCCATCGGCAACAGGTCGATGGCAATCACCGCGCCGTCGATGCCGCCGTCCTTGGCGCGCGTAGATGCCGCCAGCTTGTTGCGGGCGTACTGGCTCCAGCTGCCGGGGGCCGCGCCGAGGTCGACAATGACCTGGCCGGGGCGGATCAGCTTGTCCTGCTCGTCGATCTCCTTCAGCTTATACGCTGCGCGGGCTCGGTAGCCCTCGCGCTGCGCCAATTTGACGTAGGGATCGTTGATATGGTCGTGCAACCACGCCTGATTGAATTTGTTCTTGGCCATTCCGGATACATCTGTATGGAGAAAAACGCCGCCGGCCCGCGGCCGCCCGTGCGTTTTTCACTCGTTTTGCTGTTTTTGCAGCCTGACCGCGCCAGTTTGACGGATAATACGCGCCGATTCGCTTTTTCGGCACTTCGGTGCCTTGGTTTGCGCACCACTTGCGCGCCCATTTGCGCCCTCGCCTGCGCTTTACTTATGCCCGCTCTTCAACTTATTCCCGCCCAGCGTTCAGAACTCCGCTCCCGTGCCCATGGCCTCAATCCGGTCGTGATGATCGGCGGCGAAGGTCTGACGCGTCCCGTCCTGGCCGAAATCGACCGTAGCCTGGCGTCTCACGACCTGATCAAGATCCGCGTGTTCGGCGACGACCGCGAAAGCCGCATCGCCATGTACGAAACCATCTGCGAAGATCTGGACGCCGCTCCGATCCAGCATATCGGCAAGCTGCTGGTGGTATGGCGCCCGGGTCCGGCCGTCCTGAAGGAAAATCGCCCGCAGGAACTGGGCCGCCTGGCCCCGCGGGGCGGCGCCGCCCCGCGCACTGTCACGGTCAAGAAGCCTAGCGCCGCGCCCAACCGGCGCCCCAAGCGCTCGCAAGTGACGGTGCTGGGCAATGAACGCGTCACCGCCGGCGGCAACGTCAAGCGCGCGCGCGTCCGCCCGACCAGCCAGAAGAAGAAAGCGCTCGACTAATGTCGAAGCCATGCCAGCGCGCCCGCCCGGGCCGCCGGCATGGCAAGGGACGGCCACCCGGGCTCGCCCCTTGCGTCTCACTCGCCAGCCGAGCGCGGCGCCGCTGCGCGCCACACGGTGACCAGCGCCAGCAAGCTGTGCACCAGGTAGAACACGCTGGACACGCCATGCAGCATGCCGAATTGCCCTTTATAGGGCGACTCGGACACGCCCACGCCAAGCGCCGTTGCCTTCTCCTTCAGGTTTTCCATGAAGGGCTGGATACCGAAATACCCCGCCAGCACGCACAGCAACATGCCCAGCACAAGCCAGCGCAGGCCGCGGTAGCGTCCCGCGCCACGACGAATCATCAGGTTGCACAGCGCTAGCTGCAGCACACCGACCACCACGCCCAGGATGGCCTCGGTCCGGAACAGCTGCCCGGCGATCAAGCCTGCCGTCTCGCGGCTGGGCAGCACGGAAAACAACGTCGGGGCCACCATGTAGCCCACTGTCCACAGACTGCCGGCCCAGACCACGGTCAGCAGCAGGAAGATCCGATGCGGCAGCGGCGGCAGGCTCGAATAGGAAGAAGAGAACACGCAGCCTCGTTCAGACGTAGCGAACCGTGATGACTTCGTATTCGCGCTCGCCGCCAGGGGCCAGCACGATCGCCACATCGCCCTCGAACTTGCCGATCAGCGCACGCGCGATCGGCGAGCTGACGGAAATCTTGCCGCTATCCAGGTCGGCCTCGTCGTCGCCGACGATCTGGTAGCTCACGGGCTTGCCCGATTCCAGGTCTTCGAGGTCGACGGTCGCGCCAAACACGATGCGGCCATCCGTATCGAGCTGGGTCGGGTCGATGACCTGCGCCGCCGACAGCTTGGACTCCACCTCGATGATCCGGCCTTCGATAAAGGCCTGCTTTTCCTTGGCGGCATCGTATTCGGCATTCTCGGAGAGGTCGCCTTGCGCACGTGCTTCGGAAATGGCGTTGATCACGGCGGGACGTTCGACGGCCTTCAGGCGCTGCAGTTCCTCTTTCAGCAGCTCGGCACCGCGCTTGGTAATCGGAATGCTCATGTCTTCGTTCAGCAAAAAAATGAGCCGCAGCGGAGCAGGAACCATGCGCCGGCATCACTGCCCGGGGCACTTCCGCTCAACCGCGGCTTTGAGGTTGTCAGGTTGTATCGACGGTTAGATCGACGAAATTGCTGTTAGTTTAGGCCAAGACGGCCGCCCGCAGCAACTGCGGGCGGCCCGGAGGCCTTCAGCCGTCCAGTCTACCGTCTTTCCGTCTTCGCGCCTCAGGGCAGCGAGGCGTGCAGGCTTTGCAGGTCATAGACCTCCAGGCTCTGCATGTGCTTGAGGCCCTCCACCGCGGCGCGCGCGCCGGCGATGGTGGTGTAGTACGGCACCCGGCTGGCCAGCGCCGAGATGCGGATCGAGCGCGAGTCGGCGATGGCGGTACGGGTTTCGTCCACGGTGGTGAAGACCAGCGCCAGCTCGCCGTTCTTGAGCATGTCGACGATGTGCGGACGGCCGTCCTTCACCTTGTTGACCACGCGCACCGGGATGCCGGCGGCTTCGATGGCCGACGCGGTGCCGCGGGTGGCGACAATCGGGTAGCCCATGTCGTGCAGCATGCGCGCCACGCCAACCGCGTGCGGCTTGTCGCTGTCCTTGACGGTCAGCAACACGGTGCCCTTCTCCGGCAGGCGCGAGCCCGCGGCGAGCTGGCTCTTGAAGAGGGCTTCGCCGAAGGTCTTGCCCACGCCCATCACCTCGCCGGTGGAACGCATCTCTGGTCCAAGCACCGGGTCGACACCGGGGAACTTGTTGAAGGGGAACACCGCTTCCTTGACGCTGAAGTACGGGGGCACCACTTCGTCGAACACGCCTTGCGAGTCGAGCGTCTGGCCTGCCATGCAGCGCGCGGCGATCTTGGCCAGCGACAGGCCGGTGGCCTTGGACACATAAGGCACGGTACGCGAGGCGCGCGGGTTCACTTCCAGCACGTAGACGATATCCTCGCCATTGACTTGCTGGATGGCGAACTGCACGTTCATCAGGCCGATCACATTGAGGGCCTTGGCCATCGCCGCGGTCTGGCGCTTGAGCTCGTCCACGGTGGCTTGCGCCAGCGAGTACGGGGGCAGCGAGCAGGCGGAGTCGCCCGAGTGCACGCCGGCTTGCTCGATATGCTCCATCACGCCGCCGATAAACACGCGCTGGCCGTCGCACAGGGCATCGACGTCGCACTCGATGGCGTCGTTCAGGAAGCGGTCCAGCAGCACCGGGGAGTCGTGCGACACCTTGACGGCCTCGCGCATGTAGCGCTCGAGGTCGCGCGGCTCGTGCACGATTTCCATCGCGCGGCCACCCAGCACGTACGACGGGCGCACCACCAGCGGATAGCCGATCTCGGTGGCCAGGCGCAGAGCTTCGTCCTCGGCACGGGCGGTGCGGTTGGGCGGCTGGCGCAGGCCCAGTTCATGCAGCAGCTTCTGGAAACGCTCGCGGTCTTCCGCGGCGTCGATCATGTCGGGGCTGGTGCCGATGATGGGCACGCCGTTGGCTTCCAGGTCCAGCGCCAGCTTCAGCGGGGTCTGGCCGCCGTACTGCACGATCACGCCGACGGGCTTTTCGCGGTCGACGATTTCCAGCACGTCTTCGAGCGTCAGCGGCTCGAAGTAGAGACGGTCCGAGGTGTCGTAGTCGGTCGACACGGTTTCCGGGTTGCAGTTGACCATGATGGTCTCGTACCCGTCTTCGCGCAGCGCCAGCGCGGCGTGCACGCAGCAGTAGTCGAACTCGATGCCCTGGCCGATCCGGTTCGGGCCGCCGCCCAGCACCATGATCTTGCGATTGGTGGTGGGGTCGGCTTCGCACTCGCCATGCTCGGCCTCATACGTGCCGTACATGTAGGCGGTATTGGTGGCAAACTCGGCAGCACAGGTGTCCACGCGCTTGTACACCGGGCGCACGCCCGCGGCATGGCGCGCGGCGCGCACGGCCTTGGGCTCGGCACCCATCAGCTTGGCCAGGCGGCGGTCCGAGAAACCCTTCTGCTTCAGGTGACGCAGCTCGGCGGCCGACAGGCTGTCCAGCTTGCGTGCCTTGACCAGGGTCTCGGTCTTGACGATGTCTTCGATCTGGGCCAGGAACCACGGGTCGATGGCGGTCTCGGCGTGCACTTCTTCCAGCGACATGCCGATGCGGAAGGCGTCGCCCACGTACCAGATGCGGTCCGGGCCGGCTTCGCCGATTTCCTCGACGATCTCGTCGCGGTCGGTGGACTTGTCATCCAGGCCGTCCACGCCCACTTCCAGGCCGCGCAGGGCCTTCTGGAACGATTCCTGGAAGGTACGGCCCATGGCCATCACTTCACCCACGGACTTCATCTGGGTGGTCAGGTGGCTGTCGGCCTGCGGGAATTTCTCGAAGGCGAAACGCGGCACCTTGGTGACCACGTAGTCGATCGACGGCTCGAACGAGGCCGGGGTCGCGCCGCCGGTGATCTCGTTCTTCAGCTCGTCCAGCGTGTAGCCCACCGCCAGCTTGGCGGCGACCTTGGCGATCGGGAAGCCGGTAGCCTTGGAGGCCAGCGCCGACGAACGCGACACGCGCGGGTTCATTTCGATCACGATCATGCGGCCGTCGGCCGGGTTGATCGAGAACTGCACGTTGGAGCCGCCGGTATCGACGCCGATCTCGCGCAGCACCGCCAGCGAGGCGTTACGCAGGATCTGGTATTCCTTGTCGGTCAGGGTCTGGGCGGGCGCCACCGTGATGGAGTCGCCGGTGTGGATGCCCATCGGGTCCAGGTTCTCGATCGAGCAGATGATGATGCAGTTGTCCTTTTTGTCGCGGACCACTTCCATCTCATACTCTTTCCAGCCCAGCAGCGACTCTTCGATCAGCAGTTCGCGGGTCGGCGAGAGATCCAGGCCGCGCTTGCAGATTTCCTCGAATTCTTCGCGGTTGTAGGCAATGCCGCCGCCGGAGCCGCCCAGCGTGAACGACGGGCGGATCACGATCGGGTAGCCGCCGGTGGCGGTTTCCTTGGCGATCTGCGTCTGCACGGCCAGCGCTTCTTCCATCGAGTGGGCGATGCCGGACTTGGCCGAGCCCAGGCCGATCTTGGTCATCGCTTCCTTGAACTTCTGGCGATCCTCGGCCTTGTCGATGGCTTCCGGCGACGCGCCGATCAACTCGACGTTGTACTTTGCCAGCACGCCATGGCGATGCAGATCCAGCGCGCAGTTCAGCGCGGTCTGGCCGCCCATGGTCGGCAGGATGGCGTCGGGGCGCTCTTTTTCGATGATGCGCTCGACCACTTCCCAGGTAATCGGCTCAATGTAGGTCACATCGGCCGTGTTGGGATCGGTCATGATCGTGGCCGGGTTCGAATTCACCAGCACGACCTTGAAACCTTCCTCGCGCAGCGCCTTGCAGGCCTGGGCGCCGGAATAGTCGAACTCGCACGCCTGCCCGATGATGATGGGGCCGGCGCCGATGATCAGGATGCTCTTTATGTCTGTGCGCTTTGGCATTGCACGCTCTCATTTTTGGCCGGCCCGCACAATCGCGCGGGCCGCACCGGATATCAGGATTCGATTCAGTTCAGGGTGGCCGTCGCCAGCTTGGCGCCGAAGCCGATGAACATGGCGCCTACCCCGCTCGCCATGCCCGCCGACAGGCGTCGTCGGCGGCGAAATGCTTCGGCCAGCCTGGCGCCCACGAATATGATGGCGGTCAGGTAGGCGAAGCTGCACAACTGGCACACCAGCCCCAGCGCGACAAACGACAGCGCCGGGTAGCCGAACTGCGGATCGACGAACTGGATGAAGAAGGAGATGAAGAACAGGATGGCCTTGGGGTTGAGCAGGCTCACCACCAGCGCCTTGCGAAACGGGCTGACCGCGCGGTCCACAGGCGTTTCGGCCTGCGCCGCCGTCCCGCCATCGCTGCCACGGCTCAACCAGGCGCGCACGGCACCGCGCAGCATCTGGAAACCGATCCAGCCCAGATAGGCCGCACCGATAGCCTTCACCACGTAGAACAAGGCGGGGCTGGCCTTGAGCAGCGAGGCCACGCCCGCCGCCGACAGCACCATCAGGATGGCGTCCCCCAGGAACACCCCGCAGGCACCCTTGTAGCCTTCGCGCACGCCGCGTTGCGCCGCAACGGATAGCACATACATCGAGTTCGGCCCCGGCAGCAGCACGATAAAAATCGTGCCGAGCACAAAGGTCCAGAAATCGGTAATGCCCAGCGCGGTATGCATGAAGGCGTTCATCGGGTCGTCCTGCGGTCTGCTTGTCTACGTAACTTCTCGTGTTGGCTCGAACGTGCTTACTGGCGTGCGTCCGCCATCATCTTGGTGAAGCGGTCGAACAGGTAAGCCACGTCGTGCGGGCCCGGCGAGGCTTCCGGGTGGCCCTGGAAGCAGAATGCCGGCTTGTCGGTCAGCGCGAAGCCCTGCAGCGAGCCATCGAACAGCGACACGTGGGTGGCGCGCACGTTGGCAGGCAGGGTGTCTGCGTCCACCGCAAAACCGTGGTTCTGCGAGGTAATCACCACGCGGCCGTCGTCGAGGTCCTTCACCGGATGGTTCGCACCATGGTGGCCGAACTTCATCTTCAGCGTCTTGGCGCCGGCGGCCAGGGCCATGATCTGGTGGCCCAGGCAGATGCCGAACGTGGGGATGCCGCGGGCGATGAACTCACGGGTGGCACGGATCGCGTAGTCGCAGGGCTCGGGATCGCCAGGGCCGTTCGACAGGAACACGCCGTCCGGGTTGAGCGCCAGGGCATCTTCCGCGCTGGCTTGCGCCGGCAGCACGGTCACCTTGCAGCCGCGTGCGGCCAGCATGCGCAGGATGTTGAACTTCACGCCGTAGTCAAAGGCCACCACGTGGAAACGCGGCGACTCCAGCTTGCCGTAGCCCTGGCCCAGCACCCATTCGGTCTGGTTCCACTCGTACGGCTCCTTGACCGACACCACCTTGGCCAGGTCCATGCCGGCCAGGCCGGGGAAGGAACGCGCCAGGTCGATGGCCTTCTGCACATTGTCCTCGCCAGCCAGGATGCAGCCGTTCTGCGCACCCTTCTCGCGCAGGATACGGGTCAGCTTGCGGGTGTCGATGCCGGCAATCGCCACCACCTTTTCCTGCTTCAGGTAATGGCCGAGGGAATGTTCCTTGCGGAAATTGGAGGCCAGGAGCGGCAGATCCTTGATGATCAGGCCGGCGGCATGGACTTTCGTGGCTTCGACATCCTCAGTATTGACCCCGACATTGCCGATATGCGGATACGTCAATGTGACGATCTGCCGGGAATAGCTGGGGTCGGTGAGGATTTCCTGGTAACCGGTCAGCGCGGTGTTGAACACCACTTCGCCGATGGTATGGCCGGAAGCGCCAATGGAATAGCCACGAAAGACCGTGCCGTCTGCAAGCGCGAGAATGGCGGACGGAAAAGACGGTAACACGGGTAGGCTCCTGCTGGATTCACCCCGTGACCGACCTGCTCAACGCCTCTTGCCCCGTTTGTCCGGCGGGGCGACAGGCAGCGCGCGGATTGTCGATTTCGTCGACTGGGCACGATGCTTGTCGCCGGGGCCGTTCGCTCGGTGCTCGATACGCCACATAAAACAATGCGGCGGAGCCAGGGCGAAATGGGGGCGGCGGAAGGTGGAATTCGGTAGGCGCTAGGGTGAGGGGTTCTGAAAGCGAAACTTTTGGATTATACCCCGCGCCACCCATTTTCTCAAGTTATCAAGGACTTGCGGACGCCTCCACCCTCTTCGGCGGGCCCGGCAGCCCGGCGGCATGCCAGGCCAACGTCGTCATTCGCCTGCCGGCACCACTGCGGTCACCTCGATCTCCACCTTGGCGCGCGCCTCCACCAGATCGGCCACTTCCACCGCCGTCATGGCCGGAAAATGACGCCCGATGGTGGCGCGGTAGTGCTCGCCGATGGCGCGGTAGGCCGCCACATATTCCACCTTGTCCTTCACATACCAGGTCATGCGCACGATGTGCTCCGGACGGGCGCCGCCCGCCGCCAGCACCGCGACGATATTGCGCAGCGCCTGGCCGACCTGCTCGGCGAAGTCATCGGTCTCGAACTCGCACTGGCCGTTCCAGCCGATCTGGCCGCCGACGAAGAGCAGGCGGCTGCCCACCTGCATTTCGGTCATGGTGCCGTTCGAGTAGCCGCGCGGCGCGGCCCAGTCTGGTGGCTGGAGAATCTTCATGGTCGGTTTTCCGTAACGTAAGAAGTGATCAGGATCCAGGATTGGGATCTTGTTTTTTTGTCTGGCCAGCTTCGCCCTACACGCCGGACGGGCGCATCGGCGCAGCCGCCGGGGCATCGGGCGCCAGGAAGCGCTCCATGGCCGAGCGGACTTCCGGCGGCAGTGCGCGCGACGTCATCTGCCCGGTATCCACGCATACCAGCCGCTGGGCGATCTCCACCCGCACGTCCCCTGCCGGCCCGACAAAGCGCACCTGCAACGAAAAGCTGCTGCGGCCTAGTTGGGTCACGCGCAGCTCCCGCGTCAACAATTCGCCCAGGCGACTGGGCGCGACAAAGCGGGTCGACAATTCTGCCGTCGGCACGCCGGCCTGCCCTGCGCCATGCATGTCGGCGAAGGACCAGCCAAGCGCATCGCGGAACCAGTCCTCGACCAGGTCATTGAGCATCTCGAAGTAGCGCGGGAAGAACACGATGCCGGCAGCATCGCAATCCTTGAAGCGCACCCGCGCGCTGTTGCTGAAGAACGCGTTCACGGCTGCCTCGCACCCTCTGGTGCCCCGCCCTGCTCGGCCATCTGCCGCAG
The DNA here is from genome assembly GCF_008801925.2 of Cupriavidus basilensis. Taxonomy (NCBI): domain Bacteria; kingdom Pseudomonadati; phylum Pseudomonadota; class Betaproteobacteria; order Burkholderiales; family Burkholderiaceae; genus Cupriavidus; species Cupriavidus basilensis. Next base: position 2,727,950 of record NZ_CP062803.1, read on the forward strand.
GCGGAAACGCTGCAGCTTGCCGGTCTCGGTGCGCGGCAGCGCATCGACAAAAATCACCTTGCGCGGGTATTTGTACGGTGCGATCTCGGCCTTGACGTAGGACTGCAGTGCCGCGCAAGTCTCGTCGCTTGCCGCCACGCCGGGGCGCAGCACCACATACGCAGCAACAATCTGGCCGCGCTCGGGGTCGGGCATGCCGACCACGCCGCACTCGGCCACCGCCTCGTGGCGCATCAGCGCGCTCTCCACTTCCGGCCCGGCGATGTTGTAGCCAGCCGAGACAATCATGTCGTCGGAGCGTGCCTGGTAGTAGTAATAGCCGTCAGCATCCGCCTTGAAGGTATCGCCCGGCAGGTTCCAGCCGTCCTTGACGTAGTTGGCCTGGCGCGGGTCGTCCAGGTAGCGGCATCCGGTGGGGCCGCGCACCGCCAGCTTGCCAACCGTGCCATGCGGCACGGGTTGCATCTGCTCGTCGACGATCTGCGCGATATAGCCGGGCACCACCTTGCCGATGGCACCGGGCCGCACGTCGGCGCCCGCGCTGGAAATAAAGATATGCATCATCTCGGTGCCGCCGATGCCGTCGGTCATCTCGATGCCCGTGGCCGCCTTCCAGCTCTGGCGCGTGGCGTCCGGCAGCGCCTCGCCTGCCGACACGCTCTTGTGCAAGCTGGACAGATCGTAGCCCGGCGCCAGCGCGGCCATCTGCCGGTAGAAGGTCGGCGCGGTGAACACGATGGTGGCGCGCCAGGACTGAATCAGCGCCAGCAGGCTTTCGGGCGTGAGCCGTTCCGCCAGCACGGTGGAAGCCCCGACCCGCAGCGGGAAGCACAGGATGCCGCCAAGGCCAAACGTAAAGGCCAGCGGCGGCGTGCCGCAGAAGATATCGTCCGGGCCGGGCTTGAGGACGTGGCGCGGAAACAGGTCGCACATCGCGATCACGTCGCGATGGAAATGCACCGTGCCCTTGGGCTGCCCCGTAGTGCCGCTGGTGAAGGCAATCAGGCAGATATCATCGGCCGCGGTATCGCAGGCTTCGAAGCTGTCGGGCTTGTTCGCCATCGCGGCCTCCACCGAACCGGCGCCGCTGCCGTTGAAGTACAGCGCCTGGGTCAGGCTCGGGCAATGGTGCTCGCCGCCTGGCTTGAGGTTGGCCTCCAGTTCCTCGCGCAGGCGTTCGTCGCACAGCGCAGCGCTGACTGCCGCGCGGTCGATCACCTGCTTGAGTTCCTTCGCGCGCAGCAGCGGCATGGTCGGCACAGCGATCAGGCCCGCCTTGACCACGGCCAGCCAGCATGCCGCCATCATCAGGTTGTTTGGGCCGCGCAGCAGCACCCGATTGCCCGGCACCAGCTTCATGTCGCCGGTCAGCACATGGGCAATGCGATTCGATAGCGCAGCCAGTTCGGCATAGCTGACGGTTCGGTGCGCGCCGTCTTGCTCGTAGCGGATTGCCACGCGCTCGCCGCGCCCCTCGCGCACGTGGCGCTCGACCAGTTCGAGCGCGCAGTTCATGCGCTCCGGATACCGGGTATCGGCGTTGAAGAGGAACGCCGGCCACTGCTGCGGGGGCGGCAGGCGGTCCAGTGCATAGGTATCGAGGTGGGCTGTGCTCGCCATGGTTGTCTCCGCTTCCTTCATTCTGGTGATGCTGGTAAGGGCTATCCGCTCGCGCCGGCCGCGTCAGGCGCGGTGCTGCGCCAGCGTTTCGCGCGCGATGATCAGCTTCTGCACTTCGGTCGCGCCCTCGTAGATCCGCAAGGAACGGATCTCGCGATACAGGCTTTCCACGCGGGTGCCGACCTTGACGCCGAGGCCGCCGAACATCTGCACCGCGCGGTCGATCACCTGCTGCGCGTTCTCGGTAGCCACCATCTTGGCCATGGCGGCTTCGCGCGTGGTGCGCACGCCGGCCACATCGCGCAGCCATGCGGCGCGGTAGGTCAGCAGCGCCGCCGAGTCGATTGCGGTGGCCATGTCGCCGATGGCGGCCTGCGTCAGTTGCAGGTCCGCCAGCACGCCGCCGAACATCGGCCGCGCGGTGGCACGGGCCAGCGCTTCGTCGAGCGCGGCGCGGCCAAAGCCCAGCGAGGCGGCAGCCACCGACGCACGGAAGATGTCCAGCGTCATCATGGCCACCTTGAAGCCCTGCCCTGCCTCGCCAAGCCTTGCTGTGGCGGGCACCCGGCAGTTCTCGAAACGCAGCGTGGCAAGCGGGTGCGGCGCCATCACGTCGATGCGCTCGGCGATGGTCAGGCCCGGCGTGTCCGCATCCACGACAAATGCGGAGATGCCGCGCGCGCCCGGCGCTTCGCCGGTGCGGGCAAAGACGCAATAGAAGTCGGCGATGCCGCCGTTGGAGATCCAGGTCTTGACGCCATCGAGCACGTAGTGATCGCCATCCTGCACGGCACGGCATTGCATGGCGGCGACATCGGAACCGGCATCGGGTTCGGACAGCGCGAACGCGGCAATCGCCTCGCCGCGCGCCACGCGCGGCAGGTAGCGCTCGCGCATGGCGTCGCTGCCGGCCAGCGTGATCGCGCCGCTGCCCAGGCCTTGCATGGCGAAGGCGAAATCGGCCAGGCCATCATGGCGCGCCAGCGTTTCGCGCAGCAGGCACAGCGAGCGCGAATCGAGCGTGTCGAGCGCGCCGCCGTAGGCGGCTGGCACGCAATACCGCAGCCAGCCGGCCGCGCCGAGCTGGCGCACCAGCGCTCGGCAGGCGGCATCGGTGTCGCTGTGGTCGACCTTGAGCGAGGCCGTGGCCCATGCGTCGAGCCGTTGCTCTAGTTCACGGTGCGCGTCGTCGAAGAACGGCAGGCGGAGATAACCTTTGTCGGACATGGCTTGTTATTCCTTTCAGTCGCCTTCGAACACCGGGCGCGTCTTGGCCACGAACGCGTCGTAGGCGCGGCGGAAATCCCGGGTTTGCATGCAGATGGCCTGCGCCTCGGCCTCGGCCTCGATGGCTTCGTCCAGGCCCATATTCCATTCCTGGTGCAGCAGCTTCTTGGTCACGCCGTGGGCGAACGTCGGGCCAGCCGCAATCTGCGCGGCCAGTGCCTGCGCCTCGGCGAGCACAGCCTCCGGCGCATGCAGCGCGTTGAAGAAGCCCCACTGCAGCCCTTCTGCCGCGGTCATCGCGCGGCCGGTGTAAAGCAGCTCGCTCGCACGGCCCTGCCCGATCACGCGCGGCAGCAGCGAGCAGGCGCCCATGTCGGCACCAGCCAGCCCGACCCGCACGAACAGGAAAGCGGTCTTGGCCTGCGCCGTGCCCAGGCGCATATCCGAGGCTAGCGCCATCATCGCGCCGGCGCCGGCGCAGATGCCATCGACAGCGCTGACGATGGGCTGCGGGCAAGCCCGCATGGCCTTGATCAGGTCGCCTGTCATGCGCGTGAATTCCAGCAACTCCGGCATGGTCATGCGCGTAAGCGGGCCGATGATTTCGTGCACGTCGCCGCCCGAGCAGAAGTTGCCGCCGGCGCCGGTGATGACCACCGTCTTGATGTCGGTGGCATAGCACAGGCCGCGGAACAGGTCGCGCAGCTCGGCGTAGGAATCGAACGTGAGCGGGTTCTTGCGCTCGGGCCGGTTCAGCGTCACGGTGCCGACCTTGCCGTCGGCCGACACCGACCACAGGAAGTGCCGCGGCTGGTAGCCGGCGAAGCTGCGCTTGTGGTGGCGCATGTCCAGTGCTATTTCGCTCATCTCGTTTCTCGCGTGTTCGTTCTGATGTTAGTTCTGATTCTGGTCGGCTTGCATGCGTTGGCGATCACCCCGCCATGACTTCGCCGCCGGCCACGGCGATCGACTGTCCGGTAATGGCGCTGGCCGATGGCTGGCACAGCCACGCCACGGCATCCGCGACTTCGTCGGGTTGCACCAGCCGCCCCTGCGGATTGCCTTTGGCCAGTTCGGCGCGGGCCTGCGCCTCGGTACGGCCGGTCTTGCGCACGATGTTGGCGACCGCGTCGCGCACGATATCGGTTTCCGTATAGCCAGGGCAGACCGCGTTGACGGTGACACCACTGCTCGCCGTTTCCAGCGCCAGCGCGCGGGTCAGGCCGATCACGCCGTGCTTGGCCGCGCAATAGGCGCTCACATAGCCATAGCCAACCAGCCCGGCCGTGCTGGCCACATTGATGATGCGGCCCCAGCCATTGGCGAGCATGTGCGGCAGCGCAGCCTGCGTGCAGAGAAAGGTGCCAGTGAGGTTGACCTCGAGCATCGATTGCCATAGCGCAAGATCGGTCTTGCCGAACGGCGCGCTGCGTGCCTGGCCGGCATTGTTGATCAGCAGGTCGATGGGCCCTGCCTTGCCGGCAGCGTCGGCAAAGGCCGCTGCCACACTGTCGGCCTGCGAGATATCCGCCGCCACAGTGCAGAGCATGGCGGGCGACACGACAGTCTCGGCCAGCGTATCGGCGGTGGCCGCCAGCGTAGCCGCGTCGCGGCCCAGCAAAGTGACGCTAGCGCCGTGCCAGAGCAGGCGGCGCGCAATGGCAGCACCAATGCCGCGCCCGCCGCCCGTAACCAGCGCGTGCCGGCCTTGCAGGGAAAGATGCGCGTTCATGCTCAGTGATCCTCCGGCTGGCGGGCTTGTCTGGCTTGTTGCGCCGCGCGTTCCAGATTGGTCTCGAGCTGGCGCTTGCCGGCCTGGTATTGCTTGGGCCAGGCCAGGTCGCGATGCCCTAGCCGCGCCGCCTCGTGAAGGGTCCACGCGGGATCGGCCAGGTGCGGACGGGCAATCGCGCACAGGTCCGCACGGCCCGCGGCGATGATGCTGTCGACATGATCCGCCTCGAAGATCGCGCCCACAGCGATGGTGGCGATGCCGGCTTCGTTGCGGATGCGATCCGCAAACGGCGTCTGGTACATGCGGCCGTACACCGGTGCCTGGTCGGGGCTCACCTGCCCGGACGAGCAGTCGATCATGTCGGCGCCCGCGGCCTTGAAGGCGCGCGCAATCTCGATCGCGTCGTCGGGTGTGATGCCGCCTTCGACCCAGTCGTGGGCCGAGATCCGCACGGACATCGGGCGCTCCTGCGGCCATACGGCACGCACGGCGGCAAAGACTTCCAGCGGGTAGCGCAGCCGCGCTTGCAGCGAGCCGCCGTATTCGTCGCTGCGCTGGTTGGTCAGCGGCGAGATGAAGCTGGAGAGCAGGTAGCCGTGGGCGCAGTGCAACTCCAGCCAGTCGAACCCGGCCTCGGCAGCGCGCCGCGCACTGGCCACGAAATCGTCGCGCACGGCATCCATATCGGCGCGGCTCATCTCGCGCGGCACTTGCGAGATGCCCGGCATATACGGCAGCGGCGAGGCCGACAGCAGCGGCCAGTTGCCCTCGGCGAGCGGATAGTCCATCTGCTCCCAGCCGAGTTGCGTGGAGCCCTTGCGCCCGGCGTGGCCGATCTGCATGGCGATGCGCGCGTCGCTGTTGGCGTGCACGAAATCGACAATGCGGCGCCAGGCATCGCGCTGCTCATCGTTCCACAAACCCGGGCAGCCCGGGGTGATGCGCGCATCCGGCGAGGTGCAGGTCATTTCCGCCACCACCATGCCCGCGCCGCCAAGCGCGCGCGCGCCCAGGTGCGTCAGGTGGAAGTCGCCCGGCACGCCGTCCTCGCAGGAGTACATGGCCATCGGCGACACCACCACGCGGTTCTTCAAGGTGACATTGCGCACGCGGTACGGCGTGAACATCGGCGGCACGGCGCGAGCCTCGGCCGCCTGTCCGGTGCTGGTGGCATTGGCGACGTTGGCAGCCGCCTGCCCCGCCAGCCAGCGCTCGAAACCCTCGACGTAACCGGGGTCTCGCACACGCAGGTTCTCGTGCGAGATGCGCTGCGAGCGCGTCAGCAGCGAATAGGCGAACTGCTCCGGCGCCAAGCCCGCGTAGCGCTCGACATTCTCGAACCACTCGGTGGAGTTGCGCGCGGCATTCTGGATCTTGAGCACTTCTACGCTGCGGGTGGCCTGGTAGCGCTCCAGCGCCTGCGGCAGCACGTCGGCGCCGCCCGCGCCGGCGTCGCGGATATTGTTGGCCAGGTCGATGGCGTCTTCCAGCGCCAGCTTGGTGCCGGAGCCGATCGAGAAATGCGCGGTATGCGCGGCATCCCCCATCAGCACCACCGGCACGCGGCGGCCATCGGCCAGCGTGTTCCAGCGCACCCAGGTGCCGCAGATCACGCGGGGGAAACGAATCCAGTTGGCAGAGCCGCGCAGGTGCGTGGCGTTGCTGATCAGCGCATTGCCATTGAGGTAGCGGGCGAACAGCCGTTCGCAATAAGCCACCCCCTCCTCCTGGCTCATCTGCTCGATGCCGGCGGCACGCCACACGTCTTCGGGCGCCTCGACAATAAACGTCGACGTGTTGTCGTCGAAGCGGTAGGCATGGGCCTGGAACCAGCCGTGCTCGGTTTTCTCGAAGGCGAAGGTGAAGGCGTCGAACAGCTTGCGCGTGCCGAGCCAGACAAAGCGGCACAGGCGGGTATCGATATCGGGCTGAAAGGTCTCGGCATAGCGAGCGCGCACGCGGCTGTTGATGCCATCGGCGGCAATCACGATGTCGGCCTGGTATTGCTGCGCCAGTTCCTGGTCGTCCGTCACGTCGGTCTCGAATACCAGGTGCACGCCGAGCGCCTCGCAACGCGCCTGCAGGATATTGAGCAAGCGCTTGCGACCGATGCCGATAAATCCATGCCCGCCGGAGCGCAGGGTGCGCCCGCCGATATGGATATCGATATCGTCCCAGTGGTTGAACGCCGCGTTGATTTGCTCCGCGCTGACAGGGTCGGCTTGCTTGAGGTTGTCCATGGTGGCATCGGAGAACACCACGCCCCAGCCAAAGGTGTCATAGGGCCGGTTGCGCTCCACCACGTAGACCTCGTTGGATGGGTCCCGCAGCTTCATCAGCAAGCCGAAGTACAGGCCCGAGGGGCCACCGCCGATACAGAGCACTCGCATTTTTTCGTCTCCTGCGTGCCGGCCTGGCCCCTGGGATTCTGAGTTCCAGGAGCGCCGTGCGGCACATGCGATGCGCGGGAGCGCATCTAGATCATGCTTAAATATTTGATACTTAAAATATTAGTCGGCATGCGTTCCCCTGGCAAGGACAATCTTTTGCGCGGTGCAGCGCCCGCCGAAAAGCGGGCGCTTCAGCCTTCAGCCTTGCATCGCCGCCTGCAACTGCGCGAGTGCGGTGGGATCCTCAATCGTGGTCAGGTCGCCCGGGTCACGCCCTTCCGCCACCGCTTGCATGGCGCGGCGCAGCAGCTTGCCGGAACGCGTCTTGGGCAGCGCATTGACAAAAAACACGCGTGCCGGGCGCGCCACCGCCCCCAGTTGCTGGTCCACCGTCTTCATCACGTCGCCTTCCAGCACCAGCCGGTCCGCCTGGGTGGCGGTACGGCCCGCGTCGCGCACGATCACAAAGGCCATCGCCACCTGGCCCTTGAGCGCATCGTGCACGCCCACCACCGCTACCTCGGCCACTGCCGGGTGCGACGAAATGCTCTCCTCGATCTCGCGCGTGCCGAGGCGGTGGCCCGCCACATTGATCACATCGTCGGTACGGCCGAGGATAAAGATATAACCATCCTCGTCCTGCACACCCCAGTCGAACGTGGAATAGCAGCGCCGTCCCGGCACGCCGGACCAATACGTCTTGACGAAGCGTTCGTCGTCGCCCCACACCGTGGTCATGCAGCCCGGCGGCAGCGGCCCGTCGATGGCAACCACGCCCTTTTGCCCCGGCGGGCATTCGGCCCCGGTGGCCTCGTCGACGATCTTCAGGTCGTAGCCGTACACCGGCACGCCCGGCGAGCCGAGCTTGGCCGGCAGCGGGTCAAGGCCGCGCTGGATGGCGATGATCGGCCAGCCCGTCTCGGTCTGCCAGTAGTTGTCCACCACCGGCTTGCCGATGCCCTGCTGGATCCAGCTCGCGGTGGGCTCATCCAACGGCTCGCCGGCCAGGAACAGCAGGCGCAGGCTGGACAGGTCGTAACGCGTGAGCCAGGCCGGGTCCTGCTTCTTCAGCACGCGAATGGCGGTGGGCGCGCTGAACATGATGTTCACGCGGTACTGCTCCACCAGTTGCCACAGGATGCCGCCGTCCGGGCGGATCGGCGTGCCTTCGTACATGACCGTGGCCATGCCCGCCAGCAGCGGGCCGTAGACAATATAGCTGTGCCCCACCACCCAGCCGATATCGGAGCTCGAGAACATGGTGTCGCCCGCCTTGCCGCAGAAGATGTACTCCATCGAGGCCGCCAGCGCGACCGCGTAGCCGCCCGTATCGCGCTGCACGCCCTTGGGCTTGCCCGTGGTGCCGGACGTGTAGAGCACGTAGGACGGTTCGTACGATTCGAGCCACACGCACGGCACGCGCGCCGCGCCAACGCGCTCGCGCCAGGCGCCATAGTCTTCATCGCGGCCAGGCGTGAGCGTCATCGGAGAAAGCTGGCGATCCACCAGCAGCACGCGCTCCGGCTTGTGCGTGGCCAGTTTCACCGCCTCGTCCAGCAATGGCTTGTAGGGCACCACCTTGCCGGCGCGCGAGCCGGCATCCGCGCTGACGATCACGCGCGGGCGCGCATCGTCGATGCGCGCGGCCAGGCTCACCGAGGCAAAGCCGCCGAACACGACGGAATGAATGGCACCAATGCGTACGCAGGCCAGCATGGCAAACGTGGCCTCGGGAATCATCGGCATGTAGATCAGCACGCGGTCGCCCTTTACCACACCCAGCTGCTGCAGGATCGCCGCCATGCGGTTGACCTCGTCATGCAATTCGGCGTAGCTGTAGGTGCGGTGCTGGCCGGTTTCAGTCGATACGTAGATCAGCGCGGCCTGGTCCGCGCGCTCGGCCAGATGACGATCGACGGCGTTATGGCAAAGATTGGTGCGGCCACCGACGAACCACCGTGTGAATGGCGGGCGGCTGTCGTCCAGCACGGTGTCGAAGGGGGTTTCCCAGTCGATGCGGCGAGCCTGTTCAGCCCAGAAGCCTTCAGGGTCGCTCAGCGAGCGGGCATGCAAGGCACGGGTAGCCGTCATGGCTTGTCTCCTCCGCTTGGATGCGGGTTGTTGGTTTGTTGGTATGTTGGTTTTTTGATTTGCTTGCGCTAGTTTGCCACCACCTGGGCGGCATGGCGCCTGGCATGCCGTGGCCGATCCGGGCCACCGGTTCCCGCAGTCTGCGCATGCCGCCTTACGCAAGGCTTACCCGCGATGTGCCGCACCAGGCAAAAGGGCGTGCCATTGGCACGCCCTTGATCTGGCTCAAACCCGCTACCGCTTCAGCGCGCGTGCGCCTTGGTCTTCGCCGGCCCCGCCGCCGATTTGCTGGCCGCCTTGGCACTGGCCGGCTTGGCGCTGGCCTTGGCTGCCGACACGGTCGGCACCGGCTTGGCAGATGACCTTGCCGTGGCCGCGGCGCCCTTGCGCGGGGCGGCCTCGACCGTCACGCGCTGGCGCGGCGCGGCATGCCCCTTGGCCGATCCCCGCACCGGCTCGGCCCGAACGGGAACCAGCGCGGAAGCGGTGGGCGCCGGGTCGGGCGCGCTGGCAAAGCGAGCCGCCGAGCGCGCCGGCACCATCAGCACCAGGCTCTGCCCCGCCACCAGCTTGGTGCCGGAGAGCTTGTTCCAGGACTGCACCTGGCCAGCCGACACACCATAGCGATGCGCAAGCGTTGCCACCGTATCGCGCCGCCCGGCCCGCACCACCACGCGGCGCGCGTCGGGCACATCTGGCTCCATGGCCATCGTGGCGCTTTCGGCCAGCGTGGCGCTGATGTCCTGGTTGTGATCCTCGGAGCGCGGCACCACCACCGTGGAGCCGGCCTTCAGCCGCATGCCCTTGGGAATGCGGTTGATCTCGCGAATCGTGTCCGCGTCGATATTCAGCCGTGCCGCCAGCGCCTCGATGCGTTCACGGTTATCCACCGTCACGGCCGTCCAGCTCGACAGGCCGCCACGGTAGGTGTTCAGGTTGTACTGGAAGCGCTCGGCGTTATCGAAGGGCAGCAGGATCTGCGGATTTGCCGCGCCCAGGATCACCGGCCGGTTGAAGGACGGATTGAGCGCCTTGAACTCATCGAGCGGCAGGTTGGCGAGCTTGGCCGCCAGCTTGACGTCGATGTCGCGCGAGGTGGTCACCGTGACAAAGTACGGGTGATCCGGAATATCCGGCAGCTTCACCCCATACATCTGGGGATTGGCAATGATGTTCTTGACCGCCTGCAGCTTCGGCACGTAATAGCGCGTCTCGTTAGGCATGTTCAGGCTGGCGTAGTCGGTCGGCAGCCCGCGCGCCTGGTTGCGCGCGATGGCGCGCGACACCGCGCCCTCGCCCCAGTTGTACGCCGCCAGCGCCAGTTGCCAGTCGCCGAACATGTCGTACAGCCGCTGCAGGTAGTCCAGCGCCGCGTCGGTCGAGGCCAGCACATCCCGCCGCTCGTCGCGGAACATGTTCTGCTTCAGGTTGTAGCTCTTGCCGGTGCTGGGAATGAACTGCCACATGCCGGCCGCCTTGGCGGTGGACTCAGCCTGCGGGTTGAACGCGCTCTCCACGAACGGCAGCAGCGCCAGCTCCGTGGGCATTTTGCGGCGCTCCAGCTCCTCGACAATGTGGTACAGGTAGCGGCTCGAGCGCCCCACCATCCGTTCCATGTATTCCGGCCGCTGCGCGTACCACTGCGTGCGATCGTCAACCAGCGTGCCTTCCAGGTCCGGCATGCCGAAGCCGCGGCGGATGCGGTCCCAGATGTCGCTCGACGGCCCGCGCAGCCAGTCCAGGCTGTCGCGGTCCACGTTGATGACGCCTGCGCTGTTGATCGAATTGAGCGGATCGGGCTTGGAAATCGCAGGCCTGGAAGCGGAGGCGGTCGCTGTGGCGCCATCGGCGCCCTCGGGCGGAGGGGGCGTGCTGGCACACGCTGCAAGCAGCGCGGCACACGCAACTACCGCCAGTAATCGACCAATTTTCATTAAGTTCTCAAATCGTGACGCTAAAAATTTGCCTGATGCTAAGAAAAAGCGGCTTTCGCGTCAATGAAATTCTCCCTGCCGCGGCACGGGGCCGAGGCCAGCAGGGACGTATCGGGTACGTGAAAAACGCCGACCCGGCCAAGCGCGCCCAAGGCTTGCGGCCACAGGGACGGACGTAACGGCAAACGGGAATCAGCGGAAATTATCTTTCCAGCCGCGCAGCGCGCCAAAGGCCGCCGCGTCATTGCCGGCCACCCCGCCAGCGTGTGCCGCCACCGCCTCGCGCACCGCGGGCACGCGCGAGCGCAGGAAGGGATTGACCTCGCGCTCCTGCGCGATGGTGGTCGGCACGGTCGGTGTGCCGGCCGCGCGCAATGCATCCACGCGTGCTTCCCAGGCTGCCAGCTCGGCATTATGCGGCTCCACCGCGCGGGCGAACCGCACATTGCTGCGGGTGTACTCGTGGGCGCAGTACACCCGGGTGGCGCCGGGCAGCGCCGCCAGCTTGTCCAGCGAAGACAACATCTGCGCCGGCGAGCCCTCGAACAGGCGGCCGCAGCCGCTGGCAAACAGCGTATCGCCGCAAAAGACCGACGGCCCCGCGCCCGGCAGGTCCGCCACGTACGCGACATGACCGGCGGTATGGCCCGGCACGTCGAGCACCTTGAGCTGCAGTGACGGGTGCGCCACCTCCACGGTGTCGCCCTCGCGCACCGCCACGGTACGGGCGCCGATGCGCTCGCCGGCCGGGCCGATGACCGGCAACGGGGCGCCATCCGGCGCGGTGGGATGCGCCGCCAGCAGCCCGGCCACCCCGCCCTGGTGATCGCCGTGGTGATGGGTGATTACAATAGCGCCCAGCGTCAGCCCCTCGCGTGCCAGGAAGGTTTCGACCGGCGCGGCTTCACCCGGGTCGACCACGGCGGCGCAGTGACCGTCGTGGATTGCCCAGATATAGTTATCCTGGAATGCGGGAATCGGCTCCACCTTCAACATGCGTGCTCCTATGTCCAAGCGTCCGATTATAAATTGGACGGAAGAAAATTACTGCGCCTTATTTTATAAGGCTGTCCGGGTAACTATCGAAGCCCGGTAGCAATTCTGGTAGCACTGCAGATCGAAACGGGGCGCACCCATAATGCTACAGCCTCCCTAGTTTGCTACCAACGGTACGCTACACTGTATATTTGTACAGTGTCACTCGAGACCACTATGGGCAACAGCAAATCCGCCTTCGGCTGCCAGATTCCGTCAACCGCCGCCGGCCAGGCGCAGCGCGAGGCCAGGAACGGTATCCTGCCGACAGTCCGGGGCGACTACATCGCAAGCGCTCTCGCCGGTCTCCCGGAGCCCACCCGGGATGGCATCGCTGAGCACCAGGTGGTGATAGACGCCGGGCCGGCGGGGCGCGTCCGCCTCTACATCGAGCGCAAGGTCGCGCGGCGCGGCAAGCACTCGCACTGCTACTGGTCAGCCTACCGGGCGGAGGCAGTCGCCAGCGAGTCGTAGCCTACTGGCACGCGGCGACCGCTGCCTTTAGGCGAATCTCGTGGCCGGCGCGGAGCGCGAGCTCGGCTAGCGCGGCGCGGAAGAATTCGAAGTCACTGGCCGTCGCCGGCACCTTCGCCAGCGGCCAATCAGGCTCCGGGATCTCAGGCGCCTTGCATGGCACAGCCACCGGCACCCTCACCTCCACCGGCTTCTCGATCATCTGCGGCGTGGCGGCACAGCCGGCCAGCACCAGGCACACCATCAGCGCGCGGATCATGGGCGCTCCTTCACAAAGGTTTGGCGCAGCCCATGCAGCGACGTGCACTGGTCCGAGCCCGGCACCTGCGCCTGGATCTTGCCGGCCAGCAGCGTGTACTTGGACTGGACGGCCTGGGCCGCTGCGTCCGCCTTGGCCGCCTCGTACTGCCGCAACTTGGCCTGCGCATCAAGCGCGGCCACCGCGTCGTTCTGGGTCTTCAGTGAACCCGCGAGCACCTGGTTGTCGCCCTTGGCCTTGATCAGGTCGGACTGGGCCTGCGCCAGCTCAGCGCGCGCCGTGTCTCGCTCGTGCCGATAGACCCAGACCGACCCGCCGGCCAGCGCCAGAACGACCAGCACCGCGGCAAAGAAGATCCTTTCGGGCGTGGCGAAGACGGCTTTGATGGCCGCCCCGATAACGTCAAGAATCAGCATGGTGGATCACCTCCGTGGGTGTGAATTGATAGCCCTCCCGGGCGTACTTCTGGGCGATCCAGAGCGGGAACGGCATGTCGTGGATGCCCTCGTCCTTGCCGGTGTGGTGGGCCTTGCAGAGCAGCAGGCCGTTGACCGTCATGTCGTCCACGAAGGCGTACGGGTCGGCCGGGTCGAAGGCGTCCCAGTCGAACGCGGCGGCATGTGGCCCCAGCGCGCCGGCGCGCGCAAATTCGGCCACGCTGGCCCAGTCGATCATGTTGGCCAGCGAGCGCTCGATAGGATGGTGGTGGGCCTCGAGCGGATGGCCGCTCTCTTCTGCCGTCTCGCCGCAGATGAAGCAGCGCCCGCCCTCGCGCTCGATCAGCGCCTTCTTGGAATGCAGGAACAGGGGCGTGGTGGTGCGCGCCTCATGCCCGGGGAGCAGGACATCGACGGCGAGCGTCTCTTTCTCTTCGTGGGTATCGGTGACAGCCATAGGGGCCTCAGAAAAGCAAAAGCCCCGCGCGCGGCGGGGCTGGTAGTGGTGCGGGGTGGATCAGAGGTTAGCCGCCGGCGTCAACAGCCCCATCCCTCCGGAAACTCGGCCAGCGGCACCGTCTGGCCGGCCAGCGCATGCGTGCAGTCGCCCAGGTACTGGATCTGCCCGTCCGACACGAAGCTGTGGCACACCTCGCAATTGAAGTCGCACGGCTCCTCGCCCTTGGCCTTTAGTTCGGCGTTGAAGTCGCACCAGCACCCGCCGCCGTCGTAGCCCTGGACGTGATGACCGGTTCGCACCAGCACCGACGGCGTGAAGGTCGGGCGCTCGACATCGCCGTTCCAGGCCCAACGTGGGCCAGGCCCGGCGCCATGCTGAATCGTGTGGGAAGTGCGGCAGCCCGGGCACCAGAAGGAAAGCCCATTGCCGGGCGAGTCCTGCAAGACCTTCGATAGCGCGCTCATGCAACCTCCAGTACTGTTTTGGCCTTCGCCCAGAACGCCCGCCGCTCGGCGATACCGTTGATCCCACCGTTGATGGCCCGCGTCAGCCCCACGAAGTCGCCCGCATCGGCAAAGCGGTTCAGGTTGTGCGTGTGCCAGTACCAGCCGGCAGACGCCGCCGCGTGCACGGGCAGCTCGAGCAGCTCAGGCTGCGTCAGCAGGTCCAGGTGCAGACCGAAGCCGCACAGCAGGTAGTTCTTCCGCCCGGTGACCTGGATCAGGCCGCGCCCCATGAACCGCTTGCCGTCGCCGGGCTCGACGTTACCCAGGTCCGCCCTGCCCTCGTACCGGCGTTGCGCAGGCGTCGGTCCCCAGATCTCGCACAGCAGGCGCAACTGCCCGGACTCGTGCGCAACCTGGGCGAGGAACGCAGCCGCGCGCGTGGACGTGTTGACCTCGAACCGCAGCATCGCGGCGGCCAGCGGCGCAGCGAACGCGTCGGCGCGCGCGCCGGCCAGCGGCATGATGGCGCGCAACTGCGCAGCGGTAACCAGTGCATCAGCCATGATTTCCCCCCGTCACCGCGTCGCGCACTTCCCCCGCCACCTCGGCCAGGTCCTTGTCGCGCCGGCGCTCGATGAAGTTGAACAGCCAGCGCACGATAGCCCAGCCCGGCAGGCCGCAAGCGAATACAACGCCGAACAGCGCCACCAGGCCGATGTAGTCGTGCGTCCAGGCCTGCAGCCCAAACTTCTGCACGACGGCCGCGCCGCCGGCGACGCTGGAAACGACGGTAGAGATCAGCCCTACCGCCCACTCTCTTGGGCTTCGTGGAGTCATCATCATCATCACTACGAGGGCGGCCAGGCCGGATGCGCCGGCGGCAACCACCGCCGGCCCGCCGAAGGCTTTGAAGGCAGCGGCGCCCGCCGCGCCGGCTGCGGCACCGCCGCTGATTGGTTCGGACATTTGTGACCCCGGAAATGAAAATGCCCGCGTGCGGCGGGCTGTGGTTTTACTTCGGTTGCTGCCTATCCGGGCAGCTCGGTAACCGGCTTTGAATGAAGGAAATGCTAGGGGTGGGGGGGGAATTCGAGTCCCGCGCGCGGACGTAAAAAAGCCCGCGTGAGAGCGGGCTTTTCTGGGATAGGTGCCAGCACGTGCGGACGCGCTGGCGTGCCACCTTAAGAGTGAACTGCTACTGACAGCCGGAACACTCAGTGACCGGCAGCATCATATGTGTGGCCTTTAACGTAGGTCAACTCCCTCGTTTAGGGGGAAATTCTTTGTGGCGGTAGCAACTCGCACCCGTATAAAAAAAAGCCATCTCCAGATGGCTTTTTTTCTGCTGATTTACGCTAGATCAAGCTGCGCGACTGAGTACCGATGGTGCCGCTGTCGGGAAGCGTACAAATGCGAACTCATGCCTTCCTGGCGACACGTAGTAAATCTGATAGCCTATGCGCTTCAACTCAGCGAGAGCTGTCTTTGTTTCCGCTGACCGGTAGCCATACATGCCGTGATGGAACTCGATCATCAGTTGGCTGGGCCGCATGGGTTGCTGAGCAAACTTCTTGATGACGTCATATTCGGTACCCTCAACATCCATTTTGAGGATGTCGATGTCCCTGTGACCCAGCCGCTCCATGATAGTCGGCAAGTCGCATACCTGAGCCCGCGTGGGCACTCCCTTCGACTGGTCGTTCTTCTTCACCGTGTAGGAGACGTGATTTGGGTCTGCCGGCGGATAAAGAAGCAGCTCACCGTTCTCTGCACCGATCCCGATTGGGCTAAACAAGAACTCCGGCGGCATCGCTTGAGCAGCCACCCACTGCATGGACTTCGGCGTGGGGTCGAATGCATGAACCTTGCACTGGAACCGCCGAATAAGCTCCAGATCGAAGGATGCATCCTCCCCTACGCCGAACGAGTAGACCACGGAATCCTTGCTTGTGAATTCAGGAATCACAGGCCATCCGCCATACACCGTCCCCAGTACAACGTGATCAACCTTGACTTCGGGGATGACAAACAGATCGACCCCCTTGGCCACGTTCACGGAATGTCGGGCAAAACGCACCAGCTTCCTCATTTGAGCACCGCCTGCTTTGTAGTAGCTGAAGTATTTCGCAGGCTATCTCCCCGGCGCGGCCTATACTACCCGCTGCAAGGGGGGTAAGAACGCCCCATCCGCCATACAGCGTATCAAGCGGTGGCCCCTGTTTCGTCCTTCCATTGCGCGCCGTTCCATGTGACTGTTTTGCTCAACGTAATATCCCAGTGCTTAGACCAGCCAGGCACTAGGCCAACCGTTGGGCGTTGCGCGGTGGTACCAACCGTGTATCTAACAGATTGACCGATATTGTTTATGGAGTTGCCAGACACTTTTGCGGGATCGCAATTACTGGCAAACACATTCGATGAATTGTTGTTGTAAACCGCTGCAACGGTAGCGCCAGGATTTTGCACCCTATTGGCTGTGTTATAGCCAGTGCAGTTTGTTATGTGCACTCCGACTTGGTTCGTTCCCTCGACCTTTACATCATCAACATTCACCGTATCGCACGTATCAAAGACAGCAACACGGAAGTGTGAATTTCCGCTGGTATTAAGATAACGATAGGTTGAAAGAGATATATTCTGGCAATATATGAAGTTTAAACCATATGCGTTAGTTGGGCCGGCAGTTGCAATTTGCACGTTACTAAACTTCACGTTTCTTGCAACCTTTGTTGACCCATCCAGATATTGTCCAATATATACAGGAATTACGGTTCCAGTGGAATCGAAAGACACAGTCAGGCCATCGACATACAGCCCATCGATACCAAGGTTTCCTACGCCGTCCGCAAAACCATTAGAAACGCCACTATTAATAACCAGTTTGACGTTCTTCATCCTGGTGTTGTGGATGATTTGCGCAGAAGAGCCGATCGAGAGAAGGTAGTTTGACCCGCTCTCGAGACCATCAACCTCGGTATCGTCGTTCGAAACGATCAGGCCGAAGGATGCATTGGACATCCCTGACTTATTGCCCGGCGTAGTGTAGGCAATCAAGTTCTTCCACTTCGTCCCAATGGCGGATGACGAAAATGCGGCCTCCATTTTACCGTACGCTTTCCCGTTCGAAACGACGTTACCGGTCTTATTCCCTAGGCCTTGCCCGTTGTTGAAGGTAACAACGCCGGTGGAATCACCGGCTGTAGAATCTCCAACCACATTGTCAATCACTACGTTCGATGCGTGGATCTTAATCAGGCGCTTGCCAAAATTATAACCATAAACATCCCGAATACTCACATTGTTATCTGTGTCTCCAGATGGAGTTATTACGTATATGCAAGCCGTATCCTCGTAAATGACGTTGCCTGATCCATCGATGTTGTGAACCTCGGAGAAATAGGCTCGGCTAATCTGACCCTTGGCAAAGGTACCTGTGCCGCCAATGTTTATGCAAGTCAGGCTTCCAGCGGCATCAGTGATAATACCATTACCGACCTTCTGGATATTATTAAAATACACACCGCTCAAGTCGAATGTGTTCCCCTGCGGATTAATGTTTACAAGCACGGACCCATAGGTATTGTTTGTGTCTTTAAGATTATTGAAATATACATTCCTATACGATACGTGCCCGCAATTTATTGCATAGGAGAGACCGTTCTTAACGTAGCCGTTACCGTAGTCGAATGTGATATTTTCAAACGACACCGCAGCGGATGCATTCATCATATTCGCGCTGGCTGGCAGGCGGACATTGATAGTCACATTCCCCTTGCCTCGTACGATGCGGCGATTGCCGGCGCCCACAGTGATCGTCGAGTCCCACACATAAGTGCCACTACTGATCTCGACATCGCGCCCATCAGACAGCGCCGACTGCAGTCCGACCACGTCGCTACTGACGCCATCGCCTACAACCCCACTAAAATCGCGTAGGTTGACGGAATCCCGCAGCTTGTCCTGCACCGCGCGCGCGATAGCGCCCGCGCCAGACTGAATGAAGCCAATTACAGACGACCCTGCGCTCGATATAATCTTCGCAATGAATCCCGCGACCGTCGTCCACAGAGACCCACTTACCCCATCGCTGGCATAGACGAGGGACGCCCCTTTTGCAGGATTCGAACTTGCGAGATCCGCCGCGCCCACATTAGGAATCGTCCAGATCGAGCCGTTGTAGACCTTCTCGACACTGGATGTCGTGTTGTAGTAACGATCACCGACCTGCATGGCCGTGGTATCGGGACGACTAGTCGGATCGCTGGTAGCGTTTCCGTAGTAGCGGTTCGTGATGGCCGCCAAGCTATTGCCCGCGCTCGCAGCACTCCCAGCCGCAGCCCCCGCACTGGTCGCGGCATTCCCCGCCTGCGTCGTGGCGATGGCGGCTTGGGCGGTGGCCGTTGATTCCGAGGCTGCGGCATTAGCCGCCGACAACGATGCCGCAGATTGAGAGGCCTGCGCCGAAGCGTCGTAGTCACCCCACGCGGAACCGTTGTAAATGCGGAACTTGTTCCCCGTCGTATTCTCATACATCACCCCGGAGACCAAGGTGATGCCGTTTGCCGCGGCAAATGCAGCTGCCGCCGAGTCGCTAGCAAAAGCGCCGAGGAACACACCACGGAACGATGCGAGCAATGCGGAGACGTTTGTCGCTGACGAAGCGGCATTCGCCTCGCTAGTTGCAGCGGCATTCTGGCTGATCAATGCACCAGCTGCGCTAGCTGCGGCACTCGCCGCACTGCCAGCGGCAGCGCCCTGGCTGGACGCAGCACTAGTCGCTGACCCTGCCGATGCAGATGCACTCCCCGCAGATGCAGAAGCCGATGCGGCCGCAGCATTTGCTTGCGCAGTAGACTGCGCGAGGATCCCATTCGCCGCGACGTTGATCGTGTAGTTCCACTGGCCGATTAGGTTCTGAATCGACGGGACGATCACGCCATATGCCGAGACATAGGTCGCACTAGCGTCGCCATTCCCGAAAATGTTGGCGCGATCCGCATCTTTCTTAAAGCCGGTTATCGCGTCTGCAGTGCTGGGATAGGTCATTTTGTCTCAGGCGTGAAAAAGCCGCCCGAAGGCGGCCAGGGGAAGCATCATCAGTCAGACGGGTGCCGGCGGCCATTCGATCGACTGCGGAAATCCAGTCTGCTCCGGCGCGTCACGAAGCGCCTGGCGATACGCGACGAATTTTTCCTTTGTCGCTGCCGGGACGTCTGGGAGCTGTGTCCAATCACTATCTCGGAGCAGCCCGTCACGACGCGCGCGTGCGGTCACCGCAAGATCTGCATCACTCGGTGCCGGGCGATCGACTGCCACTGGATTGCCGGCGGCATCAGCGATGATGACCCTCCCCGCTGATTGCGCTTCCATGAGTGTTGCGTATATCTCGGGCGGAACTTCAACCAGGTCGTCAGGCCACGTCCCAGCTGCCTCATACGCATCCTGAAGATCCTCGGGATAGAGGCCGCCAGTGCTTTTCGAGTAGAAAGTTTTCATGGTGGTGCGCCTTACCAGCCAATAGCAATGTAGGAAATCGCGGAAGCCGCGCCATTCCCGTTGTTAAACAGGGTCATCCCCGTGGTTGACGGGATGCCCCATCCGCCCGCAGACGCTGTCGAAACACCACCACTGTTTACAAACGATGCGACAGCAGAGAGAAAACCATTTGGAAATGCGACGGGAAAGGTGACATTGGAGCCCCCAGCGGCTGGCACAGCGTTTACCTGCCCCCACTGCAGAATCAAGTTGTACTTGACGCCTGCCGCAATGACCGGAATCTTCACGTAGCCGTTCGCAGATAGGATCGCCGCAAACTGCCCGAGGTTGACCGCATGCTGAGTCGAAGTTGGCCCCGCTACCGCAAACAACTGGCTAGCGAGCCCGGCAATGGCCGCATACCGCGCGTCACCCGCCACAAGACTCACTGCATGGTTGCTCTGTGTGGCGGCTGGGATCTGCAGCGCGCCACCGGTGCATTCGAGCAGGATCCATGCGCCGTTGCCAGAGTTGATCGCAGCGTTGACCACATAGATCAAGTTTGCGATGCCGGCTACAGGAAGCTCGCCCCCCTGCAGAGCAGTGAGATTCAGGCCGTAGACCGGCTTGGCGGCCAATCCATCCGGCGCATAGGTTGAGGCGCCGGTATTGGCATTCGTGATTTGAACCGACTGGCGTACACCATGCACCAGCGTGCCGGGGACAAGAGGCGTCGGATTGACTGCCGCGTAAGCATTGGCTGCGCCCGCATCTGCAAGGATGACTGACTGCCTGCCTAGCGCCCTGATCGCCAGCAGGACCTGATTAAAGGCTGCCTTGTTAAGCGTGAGCCCACCGGCAGTCACGACGTTTGCCAACTCCATCATCACGGCATTCAGCCACTCCGCCGGCACGAGCGTAGCGGGCGTTCCGGTCGCTGGATTTCCGTCGGTGAAAAATCCGGCCGTCCCAGCAGTCGTCGACGCCGGCTGCGAAGTTGCAGCGGTCGAATTGTCAATCTGATACATATCGCCTCGAATGAACGTGAAGTTGCAGATGGATGGGTCTAAGCAAAGGCGGCGGGAAGATCTACGTTGACGATCACATCGAGCGAAGCGGCGTCCTCCAGGGTTGGGAAGTCCCCATAGTTGAAGAGCAGAATCGTGTGAGCCGGTGCGATGGCATTCATCTCACACTCGAGCACATGATTGCCCCAAGACCCAAGCGGATCGCCTGCCGATGACTTCCCTGCTGAGAACCTCACAATCGTATTGATTGGCGCATTGACGGCCCACGTGAAGAACCAGTCTTCGTTGCCCAGCGCTTGACCTGCGGTACTCTGGCCGCAGCGAAAAGGCGCGTAGTTCGTGATGAAGATGCCGTACCCAAGCTTCTGTGCGAACCCCGCATAGTAGGCAGCCGACTGACCGCCGCTATTTGCCAGCCGCGCCACGACCTGATTGCGGCGGACCTGTGTCGACGCACCTGGACCGGCACAGGGGTCTGGCAGGCCCAGCGTCGACTCCCATTCAGGAAGTAGCTCGTACGTCGTCGCCGGGAAGGCGTCGATCAATAGGTTGTTGCTACGGGCAGTCTGCGCTGCATAGGACGGTGACAGGCCCGCTGCAGCCTTCGTCTGAATCGAATCGGGTTCAGCATTCCAAACGCGTCCGCGCGGCATGAGCGCCTGGAACGCGCGGAGGAAGTCCGCGGATGTCAAAACCGGAGCGAGCATGCCGATCTCAGGGGTAAGTGATGGTTCCCAGGACAGGCAGATGGCCCGTACTGCAGACGATGTTCCCGGCTGGCGTTGTGATCACAAACCCAGACGTGCCGGGAATGGCGGCAATTGCCGACTCAATATCAGACAGGTTCACGGTGCCACCAGGCTTCCCCTTGCGCAGCAGAACATCAGCGATGGCCACTAGGATTGATGCCCTGGTGGCCGAGCTGGCCCCGGAGAGCCCAGTAATGGTGAAATTGATCGCGGTTGCTATCGGTGACACCACATAGACCAATGCCGTGACAGGCTGCTGGGAAAAGATGGCGTTCGCGACCGTCAGCTGATCCCCGGTAGCCTTAACGCCAGATCGCGTCTCATCTGTCGCTACGCCATCGGTACCTTGCGGAAACCCGCCGCTGACGGCGTTGGCCTGGTCGAGCATGATGTAGACCACGACCGTCCCGGTACCGAACCCGTTTCTCGCGCACCAAGCACGCGTGACACCAGGGACAGCAGTTGCCCAGCGAACGTAGTCGCCCTCGTTCCCACCCTCTGCCGGCTGCTGAAAGGCAGATAGCACTCGACCCCGGAAATCGTCATCCAGTTCAACATCGGCGCCACCGGTGAAGGCCGCTGCTGCGACGCCGTTCGACTGCACGCCAGCAATGGGCATGCTCAGAGACATCACGGTACCTGCAGCGCAGTTACCCGCCGCGCCGGTCGCTTGATCGACCACAGATGCGATGGCCGTGCCATCGCCACCGATGGTCACTGAGACCTGAACCGTGTAGATCCGGCCATCCCCACGGACTACATTCGTGCCAGCGCCGATCAGCTTGCCAACCATCCCCGACAGAATGACCTGGCCGCCGGCCGCTGTCGCGTCCTTCCGATAGACGCCCTTCAGCGCACCCCACGCCTCAAGGTACTCACCGGTCGCCGTGTACGGCACGGCCTGCTTCGAGATCCAGTCGAGGTACCCATAGTGGAGGTGCGCAAGCCCCGCCTGGGCCGTGCCCATGATCCCGAGATTCGAGAACCGCAGAAGCGGATCTGAACCGGCAAGGCTCGCGGCAATATCAGCAGCGACGGTGGTGCGCAGCTGCGTCAGTGTCGGGCGTGAATATGGCATCTCAAGAAATTCCCTTCCAAGCCCAGGTGAAGGCAGTCGTTTCGGTGGTGCCGTCCTTTCGGTAGGCCAGAATCTGCGCGCCGAGCATGCTGTCTCGAGTCCACTCCACTAGAATGTCGAACTTGGCGACCACACCATCGTCGAGCAACCACTGAAGGCACTCGGTCACGTAGTCATAGGCGCGCTGCAGCGTGTCATCGTTCTGCTTCGCGCGCTCGAGCAGCCAAAGGCGCGAGCCGATCGGCACCACTTCGCCCAGGTCTCCCCACCATCCCCTCGGGTCGTTTGATCCATCCGGAATCACGTCATCAGGATTCGCCACCCGATCGGTGAAGACAGAGATCAAGATCGCGGTCGACAGGTCGCTGCCCGTTCTTAGCATCGCCCCGTCGAGCACCCAATCTCCGCGGGACCGGCTGACGTTCCATACTGTGGTCGTATCGCTCATTCGGTCTGGTTCGGGTGTTTGGAGGTGATGGTGCTGGTGCCGGTCTGCACTTCCTCGATGTTGTGATCGTGCGTGTTATAGATCGCGCGCATTTGCGCCATCGTGTGCGGGTTGGTTTCGTAGTTGTCCTGGATGTCGCCGCTGCATTTCAGCAGGGGGGTCTTCGCAATGATCTCGGTTGATGCCTCGACCGTCACAGTCGCCGCCTCGCGCACCGTCACATCCTGCCCCTTGGCTTCGACGACGATCCCCGCATCGGAGAGGTAGACGCACTTACCATCCAGGCTGAAGACCATCGTCTCGCCTGGCTTCAGGTTTCTGGGCCGAGACGCCTGGTGATTCGTGCCGATGATAACGCCGGCGGATCGATCGCCGGACAGAAACACCACCACGGCGTCCGAACCAGTCGGCGGCATTGACGTAAAGCCAAACTCAGCGACCCGAGGCCGGTTGTCACCGGTTTCGACATCCGCCAACTGCACCTGCTGCTGCTGCACACCACCAGCATCGTTCCCGGTGGTGATGCGCCCCCGACCCACGAGCATGCGAACCCGCGCGCCCAGCGCTTCGAGTGCCTGCCTCATTGGATACCCCTGACATCGGTGCCGATAACGTCGGCGAACTGCGGCTGAAGCTGGAACGGCTCAGGCGCGAAGGCATCAGGCGGCATCAGCACCAGGTCCGCATGCGTGCCCGTTTCGTCAAGGCGATATGTCACCTCACCAATGAGCAGCGTAGCGTCAGGCACCTTGATTGTGGGCAGAGTCACATGCACGAGGGTGTTCGGCTCCCACAGGGCGCCAGCCGCATCCCTCCACGAGTCCGTGGTGAGCACTACGGCGGCGCCGCGCGCGATTCTTCGATTCATCTCCCAGACCGCCCGGCGCTGCGTAACCTCGATGCCAATGGCGCTGAGGTTCTCAGCCACGATGACGCGTTGCCGGCGACGCTTGACCCCGGTGTCTGCCACCTTGGTGATCACGTTCAGGCTGCCGCCGGACAGATCCGACAGCATGTCGAGCGCCTGCTGGACCGCCATGTACTCCGAGAATCGATCCAGCATCGAGAAGGCGCTGCGCGCGCCCTCCACGTTGATCCCCTCGGCGAACCCGCCGGCCGCCTGCCGATCGCTGACCCTGGTGATTACCAGATTGCCATACGGGTTGTCGTACACCAGCGCTGAGCTATACCGTGACACGCGCTCGAGGATCGAGAACGGCGTTTCGCCGAGCAGGATGTTCAGTTGCTGCACGGTCGGCAGATCCGTGAGATCGCATTCAATGTCCAGGCCCGCATATGGCACTGCCAACTGCTTTGCAATCTGTTGAATGTTGCTGTTGACGATCTGCATGCCAGGCCACTCGGCAGCGCAGTCGACAAGATCCGCACACTTGCTTCTGCCGGCCACGGCCACACTATGTGACTGCGCATCGAACTGTGCCGTCACGGTGTCCACGAACCCCGTCACAACGACATCGCCCCCCAGTAAAAGCTGGAAGGGATCGCCTGGGCTGACAATCACCTCCTCGCCGGAGATGAAGCGCTCCGTCATGCTGATGCTGAAATCGGACGGTAAACGTTCGATACCGCGGGTGATCCTGATTTGCTTCCAACCCTTTAGCGCGCGCTGCTGCTCTCCGACTACGAGGAGGGCCTCGTCCGGGAAATTGTCATCTGCCATTCGTTGTCAGCTCAGGATGCCAGCGCGCTGAATGTGGTCGGCATAAATGCCGGATGGACCGGGTCCGCCTGCGTCACCAGGTCATCGCTTCGGCCTGGATCACGATAAATGCGCTGCGCCAGTGCCAATGCGGGCACGCTGGCACTGAAGGAATATGTGGTCACAGCCGCCAAATCTCCGCCGCGCGCCTTCAAATCCGCGACGACGGCCTTCTTGGCGTCCAGCAGCGCCAGATACACCTCGTCGGCACCCTGGTCCGCCGCTGCAGTGATCTCGGCGTCCAGCACGCCGGCCATCACATCGATCATCGCCGCCGCGTCATCGCAGGAAGTCGGCTGGTAGCTACCGGAGGCCGTGATCAGCTGCCCGATGGCAGCCCGACGGAACAGGCTGTTACACGCGCCCTGCATCGTCGCCATCCCCGCGCCAATGGCCGACGAGGTTGTTGGTGCGACAGCCTGGTAGCCTGACAAGCTGATTAGCAGCCGAATACGATCGGCAGGGTCGACCGCCGAGACCGCCAAGGCCGCGGCCATGTTTTGCGTCGCGGCCCCGAACGTGGCGGTGTCGGTTACGTTCCCTGCCGCGGCCACCAGCGCGGTTCCGGCCTGCGTCACGACTGTCCGCGCCGCTGCATCGTTGCGGATCAACTGGTCAACTGTGGATGGCAGCCTTACGGTCTTCTTGGCAGCCGAATACCCGCTGTTCCCGCCCCCAAAGAGACGACCGAAGCTCCCGACGAGGGTGGATACGGCGCCAAAGAACCGCTTCACGTCGTGAACCAGGCTCACCGCGGTCTGGTACCACCCTAGCGCCGTGGAAACAGCCTGCTGCACGATTGCCGCACCCAACATAACTGCCGATGCCGTGTCTCTGGCAAATGCAATGAGGGATGCGACGCTCAACCCCTGTGCGGCCGCGCTGAGCGCATCCGCAGTGGATGTCACCGTGGTTGGATATTTGCGCTCCCCCGCCTCTACGAAGGTCAACGTGACCTCAAAGAAGCGTCCGGCATCCCAACGCTCCAGGCAGTGCGCCTCCAGCGCCGATACTTTCACGCGCCCCAGGGTCGGGTGCACAAGCTCACCGTCCCCAGCCGTCTCGAACGCCTTGATCAGCCGATCGCGCTGACCGACAACTCCACCGCCACCATATTTCGCACTGCCCTCGACCAGGAAGGCGCTCAGGTGATACAGGCGCGCGTTCCGGCCTAGATCCTCAACCCAAACGCCGTCACGCTGAGGGTATTGATGGACAGCATTTCGCCGACCAAAGGTCAGCTCACCACCAAAAACACCGAACGGGACGCCCTTGTACGAGGCTTGGCGGAGCGCCGAGCGCCACGACCCGGGCAACCCGCCGCCCAGCGCGCCAGCCAGGTTCGACAGAGCCGACGCGGCGCCGCCAATGCTGCCGATCGCATTCAAGACTTTCGCCTGACCCATTCTTACACCACGTTGTCTGTCAGCATGGAATCCCGGACGCGGGTCGTGGCCTCAACATTGCCTGTCGACTTGACACTGGTTCGCGTCCCTTGCGGGGCTCCGGTCAGCACGATTTCGACCAGCGCCTTGCCGGCGTAGCCGTCAGACGAGCCCGATGCGATAGCTCGGCCGGCCATGCCAGCAGCATCGGGCGACTTTGCATAGACCGAGGACATCGGCGCCTCAGCACCCATGCCGGCCATGACCTTCTTTATATAGCCTTGGGTCTCCGCCGGCGCATGCTCGATGCCCTGACGCTGAACGTTGCCGATCCCCCAGTTGTAGGCCGCGAGAGCCTTAGGTAGATCGCCACCAGTCGACTTAAGCAGATCGCTGTACATCTTGGCCGCGCCGGTCGCGGACTGCCCAAGATCGAAAGGGTTCGTTACGCCGTATTGCTTCGCCGTGGCATCCATGAACTGGAAATGACCCTTGGCGCCAGCAGGCGAAACCATCTTGCCAGTCCCACGGCTAGATTCGGTGGCCCAGACGCTATCTAGCAAGCCGGAAGGCAAGCCGTATTGGGACTCGAGCCGGGAAAACAAGTCCGATCCCTTCTGACCACTAGCACCGGCCGGCGGCGCATTTCGCTCCTCGCCGGCCGCCAAGCGACTCCTCGCGTCGGCGCTTAGGCGTACGCCACCGCTAGACTTCACGCTGTCGATCTCTTCCTGCGTGTAGCCGCCGGTGTCCTTAAGCGCGTGACGATTGGTGCCGGTGAAGTAGTCGCGCAATGACCAACGCTCGCCACCGGATGCCCACTTCACGTAGTCATCAAACTGGGGGCGAATCAGGCTGCCCAAGCCGTATCCAGCGGCACCGGCAACGACACCAGTGCCCAAAGTACCCAGACCAGCGGCCCCAACACCCCCAAGTGCAGCCAATCCCTTCGCCGCGGCCGGGATGGCGACCAAGGCTAGCTTGGACAGGCTCCCGATCAACGTGGCGACGCCAGCGATTGGCGCTGCGAAGGTGATTGCCGCAATCGCGATCGCCACCCCCTTCACACCACCGAGAGCGTCTACGAAGTCGCCGGTACCCTTAGTGACCTTGCCCCAATCGACACTCTTTATCCACGTCGCAACATCCTTGACGAACTCGCCAACGTTGGTCGCGATCAGGTCACGATTGATAGTGACCCATTCAGACAGATCTTGCAGCAGAGGTGACAGAGCTGGAATCAGCGCATTCCCGACCGATGACTTGAGACCATCGATCGCCAGATCCAGCTTCGTCATGTTCTGGGCATACTCCTTGGCCGCGGCGATCTTGTCAGGACCCATCACGGTACCCAGAGAACGCGCCTGGGCAACGTAGGCCTCAATGCCGGCCGCCCCCTTCTGCAACATTGGCAGCAGCTGCTCGACACCGAACGTACGCGCAATGAGACGCTGGGCCTGCACGTTCCCCTTCTGCCGTGCGATTGCTTCGGCCACCTGGCGCAACGCACGAGTGGCATCCACCGCTCCACCCTTCGTCTTCGTCATGCTGATGCCGAGCTGGTTCATCAACACCAATGCCTGGGGATTCCGGTTGAAGGCGGCGTCCTCCAACGTATCCCCCAAGGACTTCAGGCTGCTGGTCATATCCTCAGCCGTTCCACCAGCCAGCCGAGCCGCAGCCTGGTAGGCCTGCAGATCCGACGTCGAGACGCCCAAGACCGCCGATGTCCGAGCGATCTCCGCCCCCAGCTTCCCCCAGTTGCTCGCCAGCGCGCCAATGCCAGCGACGGTGGCAGCACTGCCGATCACACCCAATGCAGGCACGAGCGACGTCACACCAGAAACGGCGCTGCGTGCCGACGAAGCGACCTTGCCCAGGGACTGACTGACCCTATCAATGCCCACCTCACGCCCGAGGTTCCCAAGAGATTGGCCCAGGTCGCGCACCGGACTCGTGAGCCGGGCCATAGACTGGTTGATCTTACGGACCGTAGCGGTCGCGCGATCAACCGCGGCGATGGTGATCGTGAAGGTATTGGCCATCAGGAGGGGGACTTAAGCATGCGTTTCATCTGCTCGCTCCACCAGAGCAGGCGCGTGAGGGGCAGTTGCCACGCTTCGTTTGGGCCCCACCCGAAGTACTTTGTGACCTCCGCTACTCCGTCAGTCCAGTCTCCGGGCCATCCTCGGTAAAACCCCCGAGGTAGTCGCTCGCCTCCTTCAGGTCGCGTTGTCCGATCTTCTGCACGGCGCTCCGGGGGATGCCTGCGACCAGGCTGATCAGGGTGATGCTGATACCGGCGTTTGTGTTGGCCGATCCCCAGGCCTTCTCCAGCTCGCCGGCCATGGGCTCACGGAGAGTCAGCTTTTCATAGGTGATGGCGTTGTCGCCAGCGCCGAGCACGACAGGCTTCCGCAGGGTGATGACTTTTTCTTCGGGTTGATCCATTTCAGTTCTCCGTGACGCGCTGGCCTTCCCACTTGACCTCAATGGTCGCGTCGGTAGACTTGGCTGTTTGATCTTCGATAGTCCACATGCTGCTACCGATGACGGTCTTGCCGTTTGCAAGCTCGGTGACGACCGTAACGTTAGTCATATCGTTCAGGTCTGCGACTGTCAGGCCGCCGGCGTCACGTAGCGTGGCCGAGATCGATCCCGGCCGGGGGGTTTCGCTGTACCCATGAACGCCATCCTGGCCAGATAGCGTCTGGCGCGTCACCTTTGACGGGTTGTACTCAAAATCGCCCGCAACCATGTAGCTCTTGCCGTCGACGGTAAGGTTCGCCGTCCCGGCAATGCGATTGGTGTTGTCTGCCATATTCGTTGGCTCCTAGTTTGCGTAGTGGATCAGCTATTCCGGAACTGGAAGAGCAACGCGAGGATCCGCAGCTGGTTGATCAACACCCCCGGGTAGAGAATGTCGACACGACTCGGGTTCGTCGCGTTCTGCTCGACGATCAGCGCCTTTGCAAACTCATCGCTCTTTTGAACGTAGCCGCGGTACTCAAGATCTTGGTACTTCGCGATCTGACTGGCCTTGATGGTGTTCGGCGTCACGATCGCGGAGCCAGGCGCGAAGCGAGTGCCATTTGCTGCGAGCTTCACGCGGGAGAACTTGCTGGTGATGTCGGTCTTGAGCTCGCGCAGAACAAACTGGAGCGTCAACAGCGTCTCCACCTGCAGATAGCTGTTGTCTGGCTGGCCGAAGCTGTTAAGTTGGTACGTGGTGATCAGATTCTCGATCGCCACCGTACCGTCTGCGGCCACCGTGAAGGTCGAAATGCCATCCCACAGGAGCACATTGCGGTCGGTGAGCGCGAAGCGCGACTGCAAAGGCGGGGGAAGTACCGCAGCGAGAACCAGCGTCTGCAACGGCAGCGCGGCATCGGCGCGGGCCGACACTGCCACTGCTCCGGCAATGTTCGCCGCCCAGATCCAATTGGGCGTCGGCGAGTCATTGAAGCCCATGATCGACATGTGCTCGTCGTTTCGCGCCGTGCCAAACGTGGTCAGCGTGCCGAGCGTTCCGCGACTCGCACCGTACGCGCCGCCATACAGTTGCTTACTCCAACTCCAGCGGCCCGTGGTGCTGCTCAGGAACGACTTCATCGCATCAAGCGACGCAGTGTCCGTGTACGGGAATGCGATGAAATCGAACTCCTTGTCAAGCAAGTTGGCAAGACCGGCCGTCAGATCGGGATTGACCAGTCCGCCGGCCATCGCAGTGATCGTTGTGGTGAGTCCGGCCGGCATGACTTCACCGCCGGGCGCCCCGCGATAGTTCAGGCGCAGATCGATGTCGTTGCCGGCCAGCCCCTTGTTCTTCGCAGTGATATTGACCTTCGACGCGACCGTACCGTCGACAGCGGCCGTCACCGGAAGATCCGCGTTTGCATTGATCGCCGCAGCCAACGCGGTGGCCAACTGTGCGATCGTCTGACTGGCGGTGACGATCAGGGAGACCAAGGTGCCGGCGATATAGAGCGACAGAACGCCCGTCGCGGTAGCTGGCGCAGTGAATGCCAGCGCACCCGTCGCGGCAACCGAGGAACCACCGTCCGCCAGTGGCAAGTACCACACCTCGCCGAACGGATCTCCGACGCGATACGCGGCGGTCATCAGCGCCAGCATGGAACCCTGGCCGCCCACCGCCTTCGCTTCGGTCGCGCCCTGCGAAATCTGCGGGGTGTTCGCCACGGCCGTGCCGCCCGATGTCACCTGGCCGATGATAAGCGCTCGCTGGGTGCCAGCCCCGGTGTTCGCCCTACTATTGTCCAGCTCAGCGTAGAACAGTGGGACCCGCAGGTTCTGTGGGACATTCTTGAATGGAATCGTCATGCTTTCGCTCCGCTATTTCGCGAGGTCACCGGATCGACCGGCTCTTCTTGTGAGTCGGCCGGCACCACGTCGCCATCGCGAAGGCGGCAATGCCAATACAGGTCGCGCTCGTCGGCCTCATGCTCATCACCGATGAATTGCTTCGTCACCGGGTCTCGAACCTTCAGTCCCGGGGCTGGTTTGATCTTCATGGGGTGCACCTATTGAGGAAGCGTGATGGTCAGTGCGCCCTCGTCTCGGCCATCGGGGCCGGACAGGCGCTGGTCTTGCGTTACCTGGTCACCATCGGCCAGCACAACAGGCGTCCCATCACTGAGAGTGACCGGCGCCCCTGGCTGAACAGCCTCAGGGAATGGAGGGTCGGGATACTGACCGCGGGAATCGAATGGCTCCACGGAGTCGAAGTGAACATTCACAGTCTGAAGAGGCACCGTTGGGATCGGATAGAAATCCACCGGCCCCTGGTAGAACTTGGCTTCGATATGCAGCGATAACTCGGCTATCGGCATATCGCCCTCCGAGCTTGTATTGATCTCGGAGTCGATGGATGTGAACTGCTCAACGCGCTGTCCGCCAGCAGGATCCGACCAAATGGCCGGGTTATTGATCAGGGTTACCTCGATCTGCGCCTTCAGCCTCTCCGCCGCCGCAAGCGCCACCGCCGAACCACTGTCCGCCGGACCAGCTGGAGCTTTCGTGCGCGCGATGACTTCAACAGTGGTGTAGACATCGAACTGCGGGGCGTTGGGCCCCAGCGATACCTTTCGCTCTTTGCGAGCGTGCACCAGGATCGAAGGGTAAGCAGTCGGTGCAGTCGGCCAATCGAATGGCGAATAGACCGCCTGGCCCGCATCGGTCGCACCTTTCAGCGCGTCCACGAACAGGCCACGCAACTCCGCAGAAGTAGTCATGGCGAGCTAACCTTGCTCAGCAGCAACTTCATGCCGCCGTGGCTATCCGGTCGCGCGTCGCGCACGACATAAGTCGAGTTGGCGCGAGGGACGAACAACTGATCGCCCTGAATTGGCTTCGCCGGGAACTGGGAAAGCTGGATCCCGAGGACCGCACTGACCTCGGTCACGCCTGTCGATGCATCCTCGAACATCACTTCCTTGAGGTAGGCATCGTCGAACACGCCCGTTATCGAGAAAGCCCCGCCGGCGGCCGGCATGTATGTCACCGGCTCACCGAAGGTCTTCATGCTTGGCTCCAGCACCAAGCCATCCCAGTCGATAGGCATTACGACCCCGCGCGGCCGCTCAACAGAACCTCGGGGCGGGTGCACAGGTACAGCGGGTACGAGTACGCCTCCATCTTCCACCACATGCGGCGATCGCGATCCACGATCGGCAGCACATATACCGGGGCGCCTGGCTGGTTGATGAATTCAGCCGACTCGCCCGGGGCCAGGACTTCCTGAAAGATGCCAGGTGCGTTCACCGGGAAGAACTTGACCTTGTCGTCAGCGATCTTGACGGTCGAATTGTCGTCCGAACCGCGGTAGTTCACCCAGGTGATGCCGTCGAATTCGAACGAGGCAAACGCATCGCCGAATGCATCGTCGCGAATGTCGCGCGCGCCCTCCCAGTTCAGGAAGGTACGGATCACGTCCGGATGGTTCGAGAAGGAATCGTAAAAGGAGTCACCGCACAGCGCCATAATGCGGGTCGACTGCGTGAAAGCGCCCTGCGCCTTGCGCGCCATCAAACGCTTGATGCCGTTGATGATCGGGCGCAGGCTGTTTGCGGCGCCGGCGGCCAGGTTGAAGGCGGTTTCTGCGGCTTGCGAGATCTGGAACTCATCGAACCAGTTGTACAGAACGGAGCCGTCCTTCGGGTCTAGCACCAGGCCCTGCACCGCAGCGAGTCGCAGATACTCCTTCGTGTACTCGACGCTGGCCAGCAGGCCGGTCGGGCCGGCCAGCCGACGCGCGACTTCGCGCTCGAGTTGCATCGGCACGGTCACGATCTGGCCCGTCGGGCCTTCCGGGAACTCGCGGATATTCTGGATTTCGTAGGTGTGGACCGTGTCGTCGTGCATCAGACGCGGCACGTCGAAGTAGCGCATCTTGCGCTTCTCGGTCGTACGTTGCGTGCCTTCGGTGCCGCGCTCGCTGAAGCCGATGAGCTTCAGCGTGCCGGTACGCTCTTCGACCGAGACCGCAGTGGTGCGGATCGGATTGGGATCGAAGATGTTCAGGCGGCCCAGTGCACCCGGTTGGTACGGGTTGCGCTGCACGCCTTGCGTCAGGGTCAGTGCGCTGAAGGCGTCGCTGTTGAAGATGTCAATGATTTCGCCAGCCATGGCTTGTTCCTTTTTGGAAAAAGAAAAGCCGCCTCGCTGGCGGCCTATTGAATTGCGGAAACGAAAAAGCCGCCCGTGGGCGGCTTGCTGGTCAGATCAATTGCGTGTTACCGCGGCTGGATGCCGAGGGCCTTCAATTGCGCGGTGGCGGTGGCGATCGCGGCGGCACTCATGCCGGTCGGCCAGACCAGTTCAGAGGCGTTCACCTCGCACTGACGGACGACGACGGCGCAGGGCTTGTCGACGGTGGTGACGTCCTTGGTGGCAAACAGAATGCCGCTGGGAACCTGCGAACCGTCCACGTTGGCCGGGTCGAAGGGCTTGTACTTGCCAGACCCAGCCGCGACCGTGACCGCGAAGCTGTCTCCCGGGACGAACGCCGTGCCACCGGCCGTGATCGTGAACGACAGGCCGCCCGCCTTGAAGGCGACGCCGGTCGTACCGTGGCCAACTTCCGCGCCCGTTGGATCTGACACGATGAAGTGCGTCGCGTCATCGAACTCGACAGCGTAGACACCGGCCTTGGCCGCGTAGCCAGCGGCGGTCAGCGAGCCCAGAGTCCCATTACCGGTATTGGATCCGCCGGCGGCCGAAGTAATGCCGGGATTTCCGGGCGCAGCAGTAGCCGTCACCGTGAAGGTGTCGCCAGCCACGAAGGCGGTGCCGCCGGCTGCGATGGTGAAGCCGATGCCGAGAGCGCTGAATGCCACGCCGGTCGAACCGGTTGCGGTCTGGCCATCCGGCGCGGTGACCGTAAAGGCCGTCGCAGCGGTGAACAGGATGCTATAGGAGCCGATCGCAGTTGCTGGCGCAGCCTGCGTCGTGATCGCGCCGAACGTGCCATTGCCAGTGTTTGCGCCAAGCGCTGCAGCGGCTGCGGTCAGCGCCGACGTGACGGTGCCGAGCACGGTGCCGGCCAATACCTTGACGCCACCGGTCAGCGTGCCTTGATCGATGGACTGATGGCCGTTGGCCAGCGAGACGATAAAGCCGCCGTTGTGGAGTGTCTCCTGAAACGGCGTGTAAGTGGGGTTACCCATGGTTCAGTTCCTTTGGGGCAGAAGTGGTTAGCGGCGGCTCGACGGGTTGGCGGCCTTAAGGTTCGCGTCCCAGCGAGCCGCCAACGCTTGCTGAGGAGACGGCTTGGCACCTCCATCGGCGCCAAGGATCGGGTTCCGCGATGCTCGGTTGACGTGCGCTGCCGATGCGGGAGCCGGCGCGCCCTCGAGCGTCGCGATCGCTTCAGCGCGTGTCATCCGTGTCTTGAACGCAAGGTTCGCCGCGAGCATGGGATTGCGAGCGGCAGCTTTGGAAGCGAAGATTGCAGCGCAACGCGCTTGCTCACGCAGCCGGGCGCGAGCTACAGCGCTCTTTCCGCGCATTTCTTCATCGTCGTCTTCGGCGTCCGGATCGGTGTCGTCATCGTTCTCGCCACGTGCCCGCGCCTCTTCTTCCTTCTTGCGCTCTTCCTCGGCCTTCGCCTCTTCGTCTTTGCGCTCTTGTTCGGCTTTGCGGGCCTCCTCTTCTTCCTTGTCCTTGTCTTCCATGCGCTTGGCATAGTCATCGTCCGACTCGCCGTCGCACTGTTTGCGCTCGTCGTCTTCACTTTCTGCGCGAGCAGCGCGGGAGGAAATGCCGACGAGATGGGCGAACGAGAGCCCGCGCGCCGCGAGGGTGCGAATACTCATATTTGGAACCTCTTGGGTGGGGAGTGTCAGCCCAGCTCGACGAGCAGGGACTCGAATGCTTCGTCCGGCGCCATCACGGCGTCGGCAAAGCCGATCTCGACGCCAGCGGCACCGAGAAACGTTGTGGCCTGCGTCTTTCGAACGATTTCGATAGGCAGATTTCTGTTGCGGGCGACGGTAGCAACGAAGAGTTCACCCATTTCGTCCACGTCGGCCTGGAATCGCTCCAGCGCCTCCTTGGAAAGCGGGCTAAATTGATTCCCGTCTGCCTTGCGATCGCCGTATTTGATGATTGTCACGGCAATACCGGCCTTGTCGATCGCCTTACTTTGGTCTATGTGCATACAAATCACGCCTACTGAACCCGTGCCACCAGTGCGGGGAACCGTGATCTGCTCGCACGCGCTGGCCAGGGCGTACGCCGCGCTATATGCGCATTCACTCAGGATTGCCAGCGTCGGCTTGACACTCCGCGAGTTGTAAATCAGGTCGGCCAGGTCAAAGCAGCCGGCCACCTCGCCGCCAGGCGAATCCACCGACAGGACAATGGCCTTGACCTGGTCATCATTCAGAGCCGCAAGGAAGTTGTAGCGGATTGCGTTATATCCGAGCATCCCCGAATATGGCCGCAGATTACTGCTCTTTTGGACCAGTGTCCCAGAGACGTCGATGATTGCGACACCTTGACTCAGATCGTAGGGCGTTTCCTCATAGGACTCAGTCGGACCATCATCCCAATCGTCATATGCCATCGGCTTGACGATAACCGGCGCGTCGCCGGCAAACGAGACATCACCGATGCCGAATCGGCTTGCGAGCGCCTTCGCAATCACCTGCCCCTTCGATGGGTGGATCGCCAACGGAACATCGAAGATCCGCGCTGCTGCAAATGGATAGCTTTTCATTCTGCTTGTGGCTCCCCGGCAGCTTCCGTTGCGGCCTCTCCAAACCATTTCGGCGGAGGCAGGCCAAGTCGTTTGAACTCAGCGACTTCGATCGAGCGCTGGTGCAAAACTTCTTCCCAATCGAGGCCTTGCTCTGCGCACTCGCGCTTAAGTGTCGACAGACCACCATCAAGACCAAGGATCGCGCCTTGCTTCTCCTTGACAGGATCAACCCAGCCGCGCGCTACGCCAAGCCAATCACAGCGCGCGTATGCCGTTGCTGCTTCGACAAAATCCGGCGCATTGCGTGGGAGTACTTCGTCAAGATCACCGCGCTCCATCACTTCCTGAAGCCAGGTCGCATACATGGGCGTCGCGGTTCCGACCTTGAACTCTGTGTTCCGCCTGGATAGCGTCTTCCAGCTCTCGAGCAATGCAGCGCGAGCGCTTGAGTAGTTAGTCTTCGACCAGTCCTGAGTGATTTGTTCCGCGGATACACCCAATGCGGCCGCTATCGATCGGAGCATTTCGTGCGCAAAGTCCGAAAAACCGTCATGCGGATGCGCAGCGGCTACCTGCTTGATCTCTTCGCCGGGCGCCAGGGTCGGCACGCGAACATTGTTCAGCATCGCCGGCCGTTCTTTCGACCAATCCGCACGCAGGTCCTGGTAGAAACCCAGCTCTTCGCCGTCGCTGTCCATCGCCGATTCGATCATCTTGGGATCAAACGGGCTCGTCACATACGTGCCGAAGATCGTCGCGACGGTGGCAGCCTGCAGTTCGACGCCGTAATAGCGCGCCAGCATCTTGGCGTGCTTCAGAACCGGTGTGAAGACGCCGATCCCGCGGTGCTGGCCGGCGCGGTCGCGCTCGAAGTCGTGGATCACGCGGCGCCAGCCGTCCGGATCTTCGCGCTCGATGCGCTCCCATACCATCGACTCGACGGCGTTGTACCAGTCGTTCTGCTCGGCCTTGCGGATGTGATAAGCAATCGGCACGCCGTCATCGTCAATCTCCACGCCGCCGCGCAGGCTCCGCGTATCCATCATCTGGTACGGGTTCGACAGGCGGTCAGGATCGACAAGCAGGAACGCCGTCGCATACTTCGCCGCACCGCGGCCGATGCGCTCGGGCTTCCAGTACGAGACGACCAAGCTATCGCCATCGACCAGCTTGTGCCTCAGACCAAGGCGAAGCATTTGCGATATTGTCAACTCTCGCGTGACGTCGTTGTAATGGCCAAGGTCTTCCGAATAGCCACGCCAAAGCGCCTCGACAGAGCGGCGAAACTCGTCCGCCCACGTCGCATCGAACCCTTTCGAGAGCATGGAAAGGGCAAGATAGTCGGGGTTCGCCGACAACCGTAGGTGTGCTCCGACCGTGTTATCGAGAATCCGCGTGACACCACCCGACGCCCAGCCGTCGTTACGCGCCAGATCCCTGTGACGCGCGACCATCTGGTCGCGGTGCAGGTTGATTTCCGAGTCCGGCGAGCGAATCCAGGGCTGCCAGTTACCCATCTCGGGCGTCTGATAGCTCGACGCTTCATAGGGAAACGCATTCGAGTATGGCGGCACGGAGAGCACCGTACCACCCAGCCCAGTATCAGCGCGCGCACGACCGCCGGCGGGCAAATCCCCGAATGGCTTGCCGTTAGCGTCGACGATAAGTGAGGGCATCAGAACAAGATCCTTCGTGCGCGCGGATAGTGGCAGATGATGCCGAGTGCCTTCTGCAGCATCAGAATGCTGCGTTGAATCTGTGCGATGTCGCTCTGCTGATATGTGACCGATTTCGCGCCATCGCCCTGGTTGTAGGTGGCAGTCACAATCTTCGCGCCTGCCGACAGATCAAAGTACGCCGCTTGCAGCGCAGCCAACCTCGACTGCAAGTCGGTGGTGCTCATTCCATCCGTGATTGCCATTCCATTCCTATGCGAGGCGACTCGTCACTTTCTTCTTGACCGGCTTTCCGGCAGACGGGGGCGCCGCAGCTGTCCCCGGAGGAGCGGCGGCCCCGGATACCGGCGCGGGCGTCCAGACGCCCTGGACCGCGTCGAACTGGAGCGGAACCGCTACCAAGTCGGCACGCCGGTTCAACTTCAGTCCTAGATGCGTCAGCCCACATAAGGCGGCATAGGCATACACGCGGCAATCCAGTGCCTCGTTCGCCCGACCTGAAGGCAACTCCCAAACCCTGAACTTCTGCCCGTTGACCACCTTGACGACGGAGCGCTCTGACGTCAGCTGCTCGAAGTAGCCAAGGTCGCGGTCATTCGGGAAGTGCATGAACCCCGGGCCCGGTTCCTCGACATGCAGCCGGTTTCTAACCGTGTCCTTCGCGGCATTGACGCCGAGGATCACGGGCCGGAACGATGCCTTCGTCTTCCGTGTCGGCCGCTTCACCGGCCATACGGGATTCCGCTTGCCATTTACCGCAGACTCACCCTTGATTGCCCAAATCTTCCGACCAAGCCTCGCCTTCGAAAAGTCATAGACCTTCTGCGTGTGGCTACCACCCGAGTCAATGCAAACAGCCATCGCCTCGAACGGGCGACCATCTGCGCGATGCCAAATTCGGTTCAGAAGCGCATCTAGCCGGTCCCAAGGGTCAGGCGTTTCCATATCGCCCTCGATCACCTCGTAGGCAATCGACCAACTCTCCTCGTTCCGGCCCCAGCCAACCACCTCGACCTCGAAACGGTAGTCCTGCGTGTCGACGCCGACCGTGATAACCGCGACACCATCCGGCACTTCCGCAGCCCAGCGCTCGCCGCGCGCAAGAAGCGCTTCCAGGCGGAGTGCCTTGCCAGAGTGCGGGCGGTACGGCAGACCCGCCTGCGTGTTCCACCAGGTCTGCTTCTTGTCTTCGTCGCCTTGGGCAGCCAGCCATTTCGCGGCGATGTCTGACGGCTTGTCCTTTTGCCAGGGGCTGAACAGTTTGCTCGCCTGGAACCCTGCGTGTTCGTTGTCAACGCGCCACGTCCCGCAGTCGGGGCATTTGGCGCGGTACACGGCGTATCGGTCGCTCGACCACCAATCCCACACATGGGCCAATGCAGCCTCAGTCGAAGCGCCGCGCTCGTCTTCCGGACCACGCCACGCACGCTCGTACGCATCGAGCGGCACATGCCGGCTGCCGCAGCACTCGAACGGTCGCGTCTGGTGCCAGCGCGCGGTCTTCAGCGCGCGCAGCCGATCACCTTCCGACCAGATCTCGCCACAGCTCTCGCACGCAATGCGCGCCGTCTTCGGATAGTGCTCCAGCACCGTCCCGCTCTCGTCGCGGCGCTTGTCCCAATCGACATGCTTGAAGAAGTCCGGGAACATCCGGTGGCCGCAATGCGGGCACTCCACAGACGCTCGTCGCTGGTCGGAATCCTTATAGCTAGCCTCGATCCGGCTCTCATCCTCGACCGTCGGCGAGCAGGCTCGCACCGACAGCCAGTTGACGCCGAATGTCGCGGTACGCTCCTCGGCCAGCGCGATCGGCTCACCCTCCCGTGTCACCGGATACTTATCAACCTCGTCCGCGAGAATGACCCGGACTGGCCGCCGCGCGAGGTTGTCCGGGCTGCCAGCACCAGCCAGCGCGATGAACCCGCCCGGGAATGCCTTGAACAGCAGCGTCTCATCCGCGTTGCGGGTCTTGCTCGTTCCGACCAGGTCACGCAGCACCGGCGTCACCCGAATCATCGGGCTAATGCGCTCCTTGCTGAACTGCTCGGCCGCCGCCTCCTTAGGCTGAAGGAGCAGGATCGGACAAGGGTCCAGATGCGCGAAGTAGCCGAAGACGTTCTCCAGGAACGCCGTCTTCAGCAACTGCGTGCTCACCATCGTCGTGATGACATGCACGCCCGGTTCCGTGACAGCCAGCATGGGGCCGCGGGCGATCTCCACTGTCGCCGTCGACCAGTTGCCAGACGTGCTGCCAGCCTCCTTCGCCAGCTTGCGGTACTTGTCCGACCATGCCGGCACGCTGATGCGCGGCGGAGGGGTCCATGCCCGCCGGCAGGCCAGCCGCAGCCGATCAGCCTTCTCGCTCGGTGAAGTTGGCCTCCGGCTCACCGAGGTCGGTGATTTGCTTGTGGACATACGCGGTGAGGGCCTCGGTAACCTTATCTGCTTCGAGACCGAGGTCAGCGGCCAAGAGCGGGCCTACCCGCGTCGGCCAGTTCAGCCATGCATCACGCTGCGCACGGAACTCCTCAAAAAGGATGGCTTGCGCGGTGTCGAATTCGACAAGCGCCCCAGATTTCTGCTCGTACTCGAGCTGGCGCAGCAACGCCAGGTATGTTTCTTTCTTCTCGAGCGCCTCGGCGTAGGTCATCTTGACCGCGCCAGAATCGGCAAGCCGCTTCGCTGCGTCCTGCAGGCTCTCACCGTCAGAAATCACCGGCTCGCTGCGAACTGGCTGCGAACTGCGAACCGGGTGCGAACTGTTCGCACTGGGGTTCGCAGGGTTCGCACCCTTCGCATTCGCTTCGCGCCAGGCCGTTCCGACCAGCGCAGGATCAAGCGAGCCATCCTCAAAAGCCTTGAGCCTGTTGGCTTTCAGAGCTTTTCGGACTAGCGTGTCAGAGCAGCCGTCTCGCCGCGCGAACTCGCGGAGGGAAATGCCAGCGGGCAAGGTGCGAACCCCTTTCAAGATTCATAGCTGGGGGGAAGTCGCGGTGCGCAATTGCCCCCGCCGTATTAAGGAGGGGGAAGGACCCGTGCGCTTTCGTCACTTCCTCGCATTGGCGAGGGCGCGCGCCAGGGTCGCGCCTAGCTCCCGACGGAACGAGCTCGCAACCACCTTGCGGGCAAGGTCCACGTAACCAAGGCGCTGATGCACCTGGTGCGCGTCTTGGAACTTGACCAATAGCTTCAGCCCGGCGCTCTTGCCGCGGACCGCCTTCGTTCTCTGCCACACACCATCGACCTCTCCTGCCTTGGTCTTGACTTTGCCGACAAAGACATTCTTCTTTGCCGCCAGGCGCTTGACGGTAGTGCGTGGCAGGTTGCCGTATTGGTTCACCTTCTGCCCCACAGGCTTGATCAATGCGCGGGCATTGAGCTTGTTGCTGCCCCCCTTCTCGTACGGCTCAAGGTAGGCGGCAGCGATGTCCTTGACGTACACCGTTGCAGTCAAGCTGCTCTTGGTGGCCAACTTCACACCGACGGAGTTCAAGGTGAATGGTGTTGGCTTGTCCAGCACCTTCGCCATGTTCGCCCGCTCTGCAGCCTGAACCTGCTTCGCCACCACGTTCAGCGCCTGGGCCGTAGCGAACGGCACCTGCTTACGCGCGAAGTTGTCGAGGCTGCGCTGCAGCGCCTTGACATCGAAGCGGACAGAGATGTTGATCACGCTAAGCCTTAAACCACGCAGCAGGGATCACCTCGGCCGGCGGCTCCTTCTCGAACAAGGGCACGTCATGCATCATGCGAGATGGCGCACCGGGCGGGAAGGCCGTCACCGACACAATGGCGCGCGCCCCAGCCAAGCCAAAATCTGCCTCTTCGATGGGGCAATGCGGCGCGGTATGGGTGTTGCCTCCGCAATTGGTGCAGGTCATCGCCGTTTCTCCCAGACAACCAGAGCGCCGACGATCACCACCACCAGCGCAAACCAAATGAAAGCGGGAACGTCCATGTCATTCCCCTCAGTCAGAGCTGCAGGATGAACTGCCGCTGTCCGAGGAAGAACAGCTATCCGAGGACGAACTCGACCCGCTATCCCAGTTTCCCGAGGCGCCGCCGCCGTCGAAGGATCCGCCCCGGCTCACCGGCGCCGACCAGCTGTTGCCGAACGAGCCAGAGTCCGCGGCAATCCCATCGTCCGAGTGGCTGGAGAGCAGCATCGCCGCCGGGAGCATGGACATCCCGTCATCGGTCGTGCTCGAGCGAGAAGCCGAGGCGGCCGGCGCGCGGCGCGGGACGGATGCAGCGGCCACAGCGCGGGGTGATGGCGCCGTGGGATTGCGGCGCGGCGGCGCCTGCGGATTCAGGCGGGAAGCCAGATTGATGACGGGTGCAGAGATTGCGATTTCTCGGCGGGACGCAGCTTCGGCCTCCGAGCGGCCGTTGCCGAAGATACGCGCGAGGAGATTGCGGATCAGCTTCATGGCTACGCCCCCTCGATTTCGATGCCTTCGGCGCCCTGCTCGCTGGCGTGCTTGAAAGCGTCATCGAACATCCGATTGATGCGCGTGGTGCCGTCCTCTTCCTCTTCCGTCAGGGCATCCACCACCGCTTCGGCCCATTCCAGGGGATCCGTCACCTCGACCAGATCCGGATCGATCATCAGCAGATCGGGCAGCATGATCTCCGTCGCCTTCGCCAATGCGCTCACCGGCACTCTGATCACCAGCTCGTCGCCCACCACCTCACAGCTCAGTTCGCCATTCATTACCGGGTCTCCTTGATCTCAAACCCAAGCACAGCCATCAAATGCCGCTTGATGCGATAGACATCGGTTACGGCGCCCTTAACGTCTTCGATGGTCAGCGCCGCGGCGCCGGCCTCCCGATACACAAAATCCGCCACGTACCGCAGTGCCGGCCGCTTCCGGCCCTGGATCACCACCGCCGGCGCAAGCTCGAAAGCCACCTGGCGCCGCAGTTCGCTGATCTGGCCAACCTTCTCGTGCAGGGCCCGTTCCAGATACCGGGCAAACTCGCGCTTGCTGTCGAAGGTCATGCCCTGGTAGTCGATCCGCTGGTTGCCGTACTTCCCCGGGGCGCCTGCCGGACCGCGCGGACGTCGGAGAGAAGTTTTTCCGCCGCCGGCCGCCCGCGGTGCTTCTCCACCTTTTCCAGGTACGCCGCTATCTCCTGCCCCGGGCGCCGCGCCAGCCAGCGCACCTCGCACTCGTATCGGTAGTCCGGATCCGCTCGCACCACGACTCCCTCGCTTGGTCATTCCGCATCCCCGATCGGCGGATGGCCGTAGATGTACTGGTGGATCTCGGCATAGCGCGAGCTCTTGGTGCGCAACAGATCGGCCATGAGCTCGTCGCGCCAGGGGCCCTCGCCGGCGGCCTTGAAAACTCGCACCTTGAAGTCGGGGAAATGCTCGCCCTGGGCCCTTTTCCAGACGACCCGGTGCTTTGCGCCTTCGGCTTCGATGGCCTCGTTGCTGCGCCACCACTGCGAACCCGAATTCGTCGTGGCCGTGGCACCACCGGCAGCACCGGAGCCGGCCATCGGCCCTTCGCGCCGGACCCAGTTGCGCCAGGTGGCTTCCCAGTCGGCCTTGCGCGCATTGGCGCCGCCGGCAGCGTGCCAGTGGTCCCGGAACATCTCGGCCACCTTGCGGGTGTGGTCGGCCGTCCAACTCGGGTGCTCGGTCAGCGCCCATTCGCCCCATGGCTTGGGCAGTACCCAGCCTTTCGGGAGACGTGTCGCCTTTCCGGTGGCGGCGGGTGGCGGAGCCGACCCGCTCTCACCCTCATGAACCACTGAGGTTTCTGTATCTGTATCTGCTTCTGTATCTGTATCTGGGGGCGTTGCTGCAACGTTGCATGGCTGTTGCACGTCCTTCTTCTTCCCCTCCCGATGCTTGCGAGACCGCCCTGTGCTTGAGTCTGAGACGAATTGGCGCTTATCCCAGTTGCACAGGTTCCACCCCTCGTCAACAAACCCCTTACGCACAAAAAGCGCCTTGGTTTCCGCTAGTTCCTCGTCGCTGAGACGGAGGGCGAACGCCAATTCATCTTCTTGCAACGTTGCAAGAGCGTTGCTGCAACGGAGGCAGAACAGCATCATGAGGCGACGCTGCATCGGCTCGGACATGCTTTGCACTTTCGCGTCCGTTGCGAACTCGGAATACATCCGGAACCACGGGTTGGACATCAGGCGCCCTCCCCGGCTGGCAGCGCGGCGCCGCCCTGCTTCGCCAGCTTGATCGCTCGCACGGGTGCCCAACGGGCATATGCAGCGTCCCAATAGGCACGGCGCTCGTCCTTGCTCAGGCGATTGCCCTGGTCGATCTGGTCGTGGCACCAGCCGCAGCCCGGCACGGTCTTCTCGTCGTCGGCCTTGAGGCCCATTCCCTTGCCGTGGATCTGCTGATTCGAGTGGCAGGCCACGACAGATTCCAGGGGATGCGCCGGGGCGCCGGCAATCAGCAGGTAGCACGGCTCGCCGCGG
The DNA here is from genome assembly GCF_008801925.2 of Cupriavidus basilensis. Lineage (NCBI taxonomy): Bacteria > Pseudomonadati > Pseudomonadota > Betaproteobacteria > Burkholderiales > Burkholderiaceae > Cupriavidus > Cupriavidus basilensis. The sequence goes on from NZ_CP062803.1 coordinate 2,771,289, forward strand.
CAAGCCTCGGCAAACCGGCGCTGCGCGATCGGCCGGCGCTTTGCCCGCTTCTTCTTGAAGGGGCTCGGCACCAAGCCAGCCACCTGCTTCAGCCAGGTGTTCGATTGGAGCGAAGTGCGGCGCTGCAGCTGCGCGCCACGCTTCATGGGGCTGCGTCTGGTCAGCATCGTCAGAACAGGGCCCCTTGCGGGTGCGGTAGGCGATGCGGGCGGATCGTCTTGCCCGTGACCTTGCAGGCGCGCGCCGGGCCACGCTCAACCTTGCAAAGCTCCTCGCGCAGCTCGTTGACGCGTGCGCTGAGCACGTTCACCTCCAGGCCGGTCAGCTTCTTCAACTCCTGCAGCGAATAGTCAGCCGGGTACGGCGCCATCACAGCCAGGATCTGCCGCTGGCGCGGCTCCATCTCGCCAGCCTTCTTGGCCTGGCGGTATGCACGAATGCTTGTGTCTGCTACTGCGGTCTGCATGCGTCCTCCTATGCATTGACGGGCTTCGCGTCCCGGTACTGCTCGCCTTTGAACCCCGAGTTCCACTCAACGTGTGCGTCGGTGCCCGGCGGCCAGTGCGGGTTGTCGTCAGGCTTCTGCCCGCGGCGGAAGGCCTCGGCGCCGGCGGCCCGGACGTGCTCTCTGGGCATGAGTTCGTGAATCACGGGGGTCCTTTCAGTGCTTTACCGCCTGCTCCGCCTGGAGGTCCATAAGCCCCACGGCGCGCAGCGCTTCGAAAAATTGCGGATCCTTATTGGCCATCGCATGCAGCTCTTGGATCGCTTGTTCCTTATCGTCTCCCTGCCTCTTCATCGCGTCGTGCACCGCCCCCCGGGCATCGCAGAGCGCATCGCTTTCATCCATGAGTCCTCGCAGAAATCACTTCTTCCATGAGAGTGAGCATCCCGCGGCGAGCCAGGTACTGGCTGATAGCCCGGTTGCCCAACACCCGTTCGTCGTCCGCGATCTTCTCCGCCGGCAGGTCGCGACGCGCCTTGCCGTTGGCGTTGTGCTTCTCTCGATGGAAGTAATCGCTGGAGTGGGACGGGTACAGGTCCGCGTGAACCGCCAGCACCTGCTTGGTCAGTGCCTGGTTGGCGCGGTATTCCCAGGCCAATGCGCATGCGTCACGGAATGTCACGCACCGCGCAATCAGGCTGTCCGGCAAAAAGAGCGCCGGCGGGGTGCCGGCGGCCGTGGGAATCGCCGCTATCCCAATACCGGCGCGGCTTTCAAGCTGGTCGGCGGTCCTCATTTTCTTTGTCCTTATAGAGAAATTTCATCGGTTCCACGGTTGAATCCACAGTTGGGGAAAGCCGAAAATTTTTTTACCGAGCGGCGAGTTCCGCCCGGCCTGGCAGAAGGTTCTGCCGGCAAATGACAAACACATCTGCATAGGCCCAATGCCAAACTTCACCGCATGTACACGTACGCAGAACGCCTCCGCTGGGCAATGCAACAAACGGAGCCGCCGACCTCTCGGCGCGCCCTTGCACAGCGTGTCGGCGTCGAATATCAATCGATCCAGTACCTGGCCGATCCGAACCGGAACGCAAAGGGAAGCCGGTACACGGACGAAATCGCACGTGCACTTGGGGTGTCTTCTCAGTGGCTCGCAACAGGGAAAGGGAAGCCGAGTCGGACAAGGCGACCAGCTGTTGATCAGAGGCCGGCGCTGCGAGAGTGCATCCGCACCACCCGCGTACTACTCGCCCAGCTTGAACGGATCGTGCAGGCGCTTGACGAGAGTCAGAACGGGAATTGAGCTTCATGGCCGGTCATGCATTGACAGGCGCCGCCAGCTCTGGCCAGTGCTCTTGCCAGTCATCCGGGCGCTGCTCCTGGCGTTGCAGGCCAAGCGAAGTCTCGATGGCGCGCCAGTACTTGGTCGGGATGGGGCCGCCTTTCTCCAGGTGGTACGAGATCGTCTGCTGAGTCACGCCCAACAACGCCCCCAGCTTCTCCTGCGAATGCGCCAGTCGGACGGCCTTTTGCCACGGGCTTTCTTGCATTGGTCTGCTCGCTGATGTCTACAAATTCATTTGTAGCACGTTACAAACCTTTTTGCAAGGCGACATAACAAAATGCTTTGTATGTCAACTTACTCAGAACGCCTTGCACTGGCGATGACCGTGCGCGGCCTGAATCCCCACACCGACCAGAGCGAGCTGGCGCGGAGAGTTGGGATGGGCTGCAAGCCACAGAACATCCAGCACCTGCTGGATCCCAACAAAAACGCCAAGTTCAGCAAATACTCTTCACGAATTGCTGATGTACTCAGGATTGATCCGCAGTGGCTTTCGTATGAGACCGGCCCGCGGCCGGAGGCCGACAGCGAACCAGACTTTGTTGCGTTTGACGAAAAAAGCCAAACGCTCTTCTTGGCCGAGGTCAAACCCACAGCCATTGATCTTGAGGATGCTCAGCGACAACGCGCGCATGCCATCGTGGCCGGTCTGTCCGGGTCGTTGCTTACTAGGGCGCTGGCATTGCTCCAGGACATTGAGGAACGACAAGAAGACGAGCCAAATCAATCAGGGCGAACTATTGTCATAGAAGGGGGAAAGCCGGATCCGGCGCCCCCATCGAAAAACAAATCAAACGGCTAATAAATAGTCGAAACACGTTCGGGAAAGCATTATTTGCATGCGGGGTTAACATAGCGGGTTGGGCGGGATAATGATTGCATGAAAAAAACAATTGTAGTTACATCGGCACTTTTCTTTGCCCATCAAACCGCGATTGCGGCAGTCAATGCGGAAAAGATCATCTTAGAGAGCGCTGCCAAGGTTACCCAATTATGTAATGAGTCGCTTCCGATAGATGGCATCGCCTGCATTACTGTGGACGACGAATCCGCAAAGCAAATATCAGATAATGCATATGACAGCGGAAAAATATGGGAAAAGGTGTTAGCCGGAACCCGTCAACCGATGCCCATGTATAAGGCGGACACAGGAACGGTGGATGGCTTGGTAGGGCGCAGCTACCGCTCAGCCCTGATCTTGGTAGAGCGTAAGACCTCCGAAGAGCAGTCCTATCTGAGTGCATTCCCCGTCGTGTTTTCCACCACTGCATTCACGCCAGGCGCGAGTCGCGTGGACGATGCAGAGGTGCCGGATTTCGTTAGGCGGCAACTGGATGGTGCCGTAAAGACGGCGAGCCCGGGTTCTGCGGCGGCACAAGAATTCTTCCGAAAGCTTGACGCACCTATTCTCCTGCGGCGAGCTGAGCAGCAAAAAAATGAGAAACGCGCCGCGGAGGAAGCGAGCAAGCAAAACCCACGCTACAAGGCTGACGCGGCAGCAAATTCAATGCGGAGTTGTGCTAACAACATCGTATATGCCAGGAAGGGCATAGAGCGTGAGCAACAAATCGGCAGGATCTCAGGTGTTATAAATAAGGCTTCCCTCTATAACTATGGTTCAATGATTGCGAGCTGCGAAGCCTCGATGCCACGTTTTTGGAAGGAGTATAAGGCCAATGGCGGAGAAGCAAGGTCAATGGCAGACGTTATTGAGCAAAAATAGACTAATCATCTAGACTGCGGACCGCCCACCTAAATGGTGGGCTTTTTTATTTTTTTGGACTGTTTTCTCGACAGGCCTCTCTGCCACCTGCATGCAGAGCCGACTGCATCCCTCTTCAGCGGGGTTATTAAGCGGAAACTTAAATGCTATCTCAATGACTCCATAGATCGTCGGGGGCACATCCGGCGGCAACCCCCGGGGTCAGTATGACAAAGGTAGTGTATTTGGATGCCTATAGGGATGGTCGGCGTCAGGAGCAACGCTCGCCCCCCGAGCTTACGGATGAGGAAGACACGATTCTCATTCGCAGAATGGATGGCGGAACCTACATAGCGCACCTCTCTGGCGCTTATGCGTCATCCCCCTTGTTGGTCGTTGAGCACGCTAGTGATCTCGCCTCGGAGGTCGCTCGTAAGATGCGCTTTCCCTAAATTACAAATTCATTTGTACATCGCGCTTGCGTATCTACAAATTCTTTTGTAGACTGCCTCCATCGACGCACCACCCGGTGCAGCACAGATGGAGCACGAGATGGTCATTCAGCCGCGACAAGCCAACGAACAGCCCAGCATCTTTGATGTGCTTACCGGCACGGTAGGCAAGGATCGCGGACCTGTGCACGTGGTGCTCCCTGGCGTGCTGACACTGGCAGATGGCGGGATGGAGCTGCAACAGGCCATTGCCGCCTACAGCAAGGCTCGCAACCTCGCCAACGAGGTCACCACATTCTTCTGTCGGGCTGTAGGCCGCCCCATCAACACGCTCGAGGAGTTTTCCCTCCTCACGGAGTGGCTCGACGCCATCGAGTCGGCCATCCGCGCCGCCATCTCCATCCGAGACTTCGCGTCGGACAAGGAGTTCTGCGCCATGCAGGACGAATGCAACATGTGGCTCGACCACTGGCAAGCCTCCTAACACTAGCGGCCCCTTGGAGAATCTCATGACCATAGATGAAGCCGTCGAGCGCAAAGCCGCTCACGACAACCAGCAGCAGGTACTGCTGTGCGAGCTGCAGTACGCCCACCAGGTCATTCTTGCCGCCGCCGCCATCATGACGCCGGGGCAGAAGCTTCTGTGGGCAGCGGCAAACAAGTCGCGCGGTGTTCCCGGCGAGGGCGCTTCCCGCTTCCACGAGCGCGCCGTGGCCATCTTCAACGCTACGGGTGAGTGCTGATATGCGTAAGTTCGCCATATCCGTCGTCATTGGAATAGCCCGCTGGTTCGCCGTTGCCATGGGCGTCGTCGCGCTGCTCAACCTGCAGACCTACCTCGACCAGCAGCAGGACATGCCGAAGCAACGCCCGTCGGCTTGGAGGGCAGCATGAACGTGAACAACCGCCTGGATCGGCTGGAGCGTCAGGCACGCAAGAGCCGCCGCCTGCTCGTCGCCTGCCTGATCGCTATGGCCATGGTCGCCGCCTCGGGCTTTGCCACGTACCTCGATGACGACGGCGCCTCAATTCACCCTGCTTCCTATCGGGTGCAATCTTGACCTTCCGCATCTTCATCAACCACGAGCCGGTCCACACCGGCCCCTTTTCGACCTGGTGGGATGCGCTTGAAAGCGCTCTCAATCGAGCCGCCCTCCGTGGTGCCATTAACGTTCAGGTGAAGCGAGTATGAGCGCGCACACGCCCGGACCGTGGCACCGGAACATCAAGCCGGCCAGCAAATACAACGTTGTCTTCGCCGGCCGCAACACGCACGTCGCCGCGGTGAAGACCCAAGGCATGTCCGAGGCAGAGATCGAGGCCAACATGGATCTGATCGTCGCCGCCCCGGACATGCTGGCGCTATTCCGCAAGATGCTGGCCGAGTACGAAGACCATCCGACCATCGGCATGAACCTGTGGGAGAACGATCTGCGCGCCGTCATCGCCCAAGCTACCGGAGGAGCAGCATGACCACGGCGAGCTCTTACCAGATCAGCCTGCTGCAACACACGATTGGCGTGAGCCAGTTCCGGCGCGAGCCGTATCGCAACCACTTCGTCGCCGGCCGTGGCCACCACGACCGGGATCACCTCGAACAGTTGGAAGCCGCCGGCCTCATGGAGCGCGGTCGGTCGCCGAGCTTTCTGCCTGCCGATGACGTGGTGTTTCACGTGACCGATGCTGGCCGCGCGCTTGCGATCGCCGCGCTGCCCGAGCCGAAGAAGCGGACGCGCTACGAGGAATATTTGCGGGCAGACGGCTGCGCGGGCAACTCGTTTGGCGAGTTCCTGTGTGGCATCCGTCTGCCTGAGTTCGAGGAGCGCTGCCACCGCCCCTATGGCGAATGGAAGTCGTTGCGCCAGTACCGAATGTTCCGCCTAACGTGGGATCGGCACTACGGCATCCCGGGCGACCGTGATGTGCAAGGCGAATGGGCGGCGACCAAGAAGGAGGCCAAGGCCAGCTACAAGGCCGCGCTGAAGACTCGCCAACAGGCTGAGCGCGCGGCCGTGGAAGGGTGTCCAGCATGAGCCTCCCCGACTTCCGCGCCCGCACGCTCGCCGCGAACCTTGAGCTCATGAAGCGCTCGCGCCTGGTGCCAACCCAGCAGCAGACCTACGAAACGCCACAGGACATGGCCCGCGCCATCGACCTTGCCATCAAGCACGGTTCTTTCTACACCCAGGCAGCGCAAGACGCGCTCACCGGCCTGACCATCCTCCGCGACCAGCTATCCGCTGCAGCGGAATCACCGAACGGAAAGTGAAATGCTCTCCATTGCTGGAAACAGACTGAGCGAAGCGCTCAAAATTGCAGGGCAAGCTGCCGCCGCGCGCTCGCCCATCGACATCCTTACGCATCTCCGCCTTCAGGGCGAAGCCGGCGGCAGCACCCTGGCCGTGACCGGCTCCGATCTCTCCCTGACCGTTATTGCAACGGTGCCGGCCAGCATTGGCCCAGATGATGTGGACGTATGCCTGCCGGCGGACAAGCTGCAGGCGGTGGCGAGCATCGGCGCCGCCTCGGTGATCTTCAGCAGGAAGGACTCCAAGGTCATTGCCCGCGCCGGCTCTTGCCGCCTCACCATCCCATCCATTCCTGGGGCGGGCTATCCGAAGGTGAAGATCGAAGGGACGCCGACGGCGACATTCTCCGCCCCCGGCCTTACCGCGCTAATCCCCACCGTGGCATTCGCCGCGGCTGGCCCTAAGGAGCATGCGCGGCCCTATCTCCGCAATCTTTGGGTTGAGTCGGACGGTGCAGCCATCCATGTCACCGCATCGAACGGCGCAATGCTGGCCTCGAACTGCTTGCCCATCGCTACCGAAGAATTCGGTGTTCCCTTCTCCGTTGAGGCGGCAGAGCTATTTGCCAGCGTCGGAGTTGAGGACTTCCAGATCTTCGAGCGCCACATCGTAGGCCAGCGCGATGGCGTTAAGGTCATCTGCAATCGGCCGCCGGCAAAGTACTTCGAGTGGCGGCGTGCTCTTCCGGTCCCCAAGCAGCACGTCTCATTCAATCGGGAAGCGCTGCTGCAGGTCTGCCCGCTGCACCGGCTATTCGACATCAAAGGCGTCGTGCGCTTTGAGCAGGACTACGACGTCTGCTCGATCAGCATCACCGATGGTACTCAGGCCGTCGATGCCGAGCTCGAGATCAAAGAGCGTGGCGACGAATCCCATCTGGAGGGTTCATTTGATGGCCCTAGCCTACTCCGCCTGCTCGGCCAGGTGAAGGCCGAGAACGTTCTGATTTCGTGGGCAGACAGCGACACCCCTGGCGCTCACCTTCTGCAAGACGGCAGCTGGCGTGGGCTGCTGGCACCTCTCCGCGTGTAACCGAGGACTCACCGTGAATATCGACGACATCAAGCGCCAGGCTGCCAAGGCAGCGCGAAGAGGCGACGTAGCGAAGATGGATCAATTGGAGATCGCCTTCATGAAGGAGGCGGTGCCACTGACAAAGGCGGGCGTCGATGAGTACGACCGCGAGCGGATTCCAGCACAGCCGGTCCGTCTCTTCCGCGGCGCGGGGCCGAATGGCGAAACCCGTATTCAGTGGGTTCGCTATGACGGCGTTCACGTCATGTCCGACATCAATGGCCATCTCATCGAAGGCCAAGCGGATCAGCCCACCCTCTTCCCGCTGGCAGAAGCCGCGTAACGCAGCACCCACTCGACAAACCGAGGATAGACCATGAACGCAGTCACAGCAGTTGAAGCAAGCGCAGTGCGCAACACGATCACCCAAGCGGCCCTCAATGCCATTCTGGTCGGCGATCCGCTAGGCGGCGGCTTCTACGCGGGCCAGATCCGCCAGGCCGATGGCATCTATGCCCTGATCGTGGCGCCCAAGGATGGTGGCGAGCATGACGACATCGTCTGGAATGGCGACCGCAGCCGCGTCGAAGGCGCACTCAGCTACTTCGATGGCGCGGCCAATACTGCTGCCATGGCCGAAGCTGGCAGCGACCTTGGCAAATGGGCGCTCGGCCTCCAGGCCAACGGCTATCACGATTGGTATCTGCCGGCGCGCGACGAGCTGGAGATCATCTATCGCAGCCTCAAGCCGACCGCTGGCAACTATGCCGGCTTTCGAGACGGCGACAACGCAAGCAGCGTGCCCGTTGGCTACCCCTACACCGAGCAGCTGCCCGCACAGACCAGTGCGGCCGCATTCCAGGCTGACGGCGCCGAGGCCTTCGAGGAGGAGTGGTACTGGACCTCGACGCAGTCCGAGCGCCACTCAGGCAGCGCGTGGACTCAGAGCTTCAATGATGGCTACCAGGACAGCTACCACAAGGGCAACGAGTTTCGCGCCCGCGCCGTCCGCAGATTGTTGGTCATTCAGTAATTCAGTCATTTCTCTGGCCGCGCCAGCGGCTATTCCATATCCATTCATTGGAGTGCACGGCAATGATGCTAGTCGACGAAAACTTGATCTTCCGGGTCGGTGAAGCGAAGGTAACCCTCCCGGCAAAATTGGTCATGAAAGCGTGGCTCGACGGCCTGACGCAAGGCAACCAGCCGCAGGCGCGAATCCATCCCGGCACGCCGAAGATCGGCGAAGTCTGGGCCGGCCAAGGTGGAGTGTATGCCGGTGTGATGCGCGGCGAAAACGGTCAGTCTGACTATCACCTGATCGTGCCGACGCACCCGGACGCATCGGTCGAGGAAATCACCTGGGGCAGCGCAGATGTAGACGAGCCGAACGCCAAGAGCGAATTCGATGGCTGGTCCAATACCGAAGCACTGTTCTGCTCACGCCACAGCCATCCCGCGGCTGAGTGGGCACGCGGACTGAACATCGATGGTCACAGCGACTTCTACTTGCCGGCGCGCCGTGAGCTGAGCCTCATGTACGCGAACGTCCCGGAACTATTCGAGAAGGCCTGGCATTGGTCCTCGACGCAGTCCGAGCGCTACTCGGACGGCGCGTGGCTTCAGTACTTCCTTGATGGCTACCAGAGCAGCGACCGCAAGCACTACGAGTTTCGCGCCCGCGCCGTCCGCAGATTGACCATTTAGTTATTTAGTCATTCAACATGGGCCTGCATACCGAACTGTCTATCTATAAGACGGCGTACGACCTGCTCGACGTTTCAACCGATCTCGCCAAGAACATGCCACGCGATTTCAAGGCACAGATTGGCGGGAAGATCAGAGATGAGTGCATCGAGATCACGGTACTGATTTTCCGCGCCAACACTGCGCGCGAGAAAACACAGCACCTTCTGGATCTGGTCGAGCGCCTTCAAGTGGCGGAGCTGCTGTTGCGCCTATCCGTCGATAAGCGGCTGATCTCCCGACCGCAGTATGCGAAGGCAGTGGCGCTGACAAACAGCATCGGGAAGCAGGCAAGTGGATGGAAGAAGTACTCCGCGTCGACGCCCGTTGCCTCACCGTCAAGGCGGTGATGCCTGTGCGATTTTTAATCTGGTCGTGCCGCTGGCTCACAAGGCCACCGCCATGCGCATCACAGATACCGCTGGGAGTCACCAGGTCTGGTCTGGCGCAGTTTCCTCGCTGATCGGTCCAGGCCTTCGGCGAGGCGACGTAGATAGCACGAATAGACGCAGTCCGAGCGCAACTCAAACAACGCGTGGAATCAGAACTTCAATGATGGCAACCAGAACAACAACCACAAGAACAACGAGTTTCGCGCCCGCGCCGTCCGCAGATCAAACCGATGCGGGGCCTGCTGGCTTCTCTTTCGAAGACTTGGTGGTCGCGTACTTCGACTGCCGGAAGAACAAGCGCAACACCCCCAATGCCCTCGCCTTCGAGCAACACCTCGAGCGGAACCTGTGCCAGCTGGCCGACGAGCTCATCGATGGTAGCTACAAGCCAGGGCGATCGATCTGCTTCGTGGTCACCCGCCCGAAGGCGCGCGAGGTGTGGGCTGCTGACTTCCGCGATCGCGTGGTGCATCACCTGCTCTACAACCACATTTCCCCGCGGTTCTATGCATCGTTCATCGCCGACAGCTGCGCCTGCATCCCGGGCCGGGGCACGCTGTATGCAACTCGCCGGCTAGAAGCCAAGGTGCGCAGCGTCACCGAGAATTGGGTACGGCCGGCCTGGTACCTGAAGTGCGATCTCGCGAATTTCTTCGTCAGCATCGACAAACGGGTGCTGCGCGCCCAACTCGCGGCCCGCATCACTGAGCCGTGGTGGATGCGATTGACCGACCTGGTGCTGATGCATGACCCGCGCCCCGGCGTGCGGATGCAGTCGCCGGCCGAGCTGATGGCGCTGGTACCGCCGCACAAGAGCCTGATGAACCAGCCCGAGCACCGCGGCCTGCCGATCGGCAACCTGTCGTCCCAGTTCTTCGCCAACGTCTATCTAGACGCACTGGACCAGCATGCGAAGCACCAGGTTCGCAGCCGGCATTACATCCGGTATGTGGATGATTTCCTGCTGCTCCATAAATCGCCGCAGTGGCTGAACGCTGCCCATGACGACATCGAAGCGTTCTTGCCGCGCGAACTGGGCGCCAGGCTGAACCCGGCGAAGACAATCCTGCAGCCCATTACCCGCGGTGTCGACTTCGTCGGCCAGGTCATCCGACCGTGGGTGCGCACAACCCGGGCCCGCACTTTCAATGATGGGGCTCGCCGACTGCGGCAGATGGACGCCGGGGACGTGCATGCCGCTGCGAACAGCTATTTCGGTCTGCTTCGCCAGGCCACCGGCAGTCACGCAGACCGCGCCCGGCTGGCAAACATCGTACGTAGCCGCGGCCACGCCGTGAACTTCGAACTCACCAAGGCCTATCGTCGCTCGATAGCCCCTACCAAAACGGAAGCGGCATGACCTGGATGCTCGCCCCGTTCGCCACGGCCGTCATCTTCCTCGGCGCCATGGTACTTGCCGCCCGCGCGCACGTGCGCTGGTTCGAAGCCCAAACAATCACAAAGGAGAGCCGCATGCTCGTTAGCACCACCACCATGATCAAGCGGCTCGAGGGAATGCTCGATACGCGCGATCTTACCGATTGGGAAAAATCGTTCGTCCAAACGCTCGTCGAAGCGCAGCAGACCGGCAAGGTGACGCAGCTCACGGGCGCCCAGGTCGACAAACTGGATCAACTCCATGGGAGACACTTCGCATGAAAACGCCTGAACCCGTGGTGCTAAGCACCAGCGACGACGCCGCGAAAATCGTGACAGTGACAGGTTGGGTGGATCGGCAAGGCCGATTCTGGGGCAACGACGAACGCATGGCGCGCTGGAGCGGTGCAACGCATTTAGTCTGCGAGTGCGGGGCTGTCCATGAAAAGACCTGGACGAAATGCCCGGAGTGCCGCCAGAAAGCGCATGAAGAGCGGTACGCAGCCATGCCACAAGAGGCGTGGGATGGAGAGGCGCCGCTCTATTCCGACGCCTGCGACACCTACTTTTTTTCCGAGGAAGAGTTGGTCGACTACGTTCAGGATGATCCGGAGCGCACCTACGAAAATCTGCGCCTTCTGATTTGCAAGGCCAACTACCCCCGCGAGATCGACGGCAGTGATCATCTCAGCGACGACCTGCCGGAGGATGGCGAGCTGCCCAGCGTACTTGAAGCTGCATTCGAAGCCCTGAACGATGTGATCAAGAAGCAGCCGCCGCTCTCCTGGTCGCCGCGGAAGGTGCGCCCGGCCACCGAAAGCCTGCCCGCCTTGGAGCGCGCATGATCCGCCGCCTGTTGCTCGCCTATTCCGCCCACCGGCCAGTGAAGATTATCTGCGAGGAGGGCAAGCCCTACCTCGAGCGCTACTTCGTCTGCGCGCTGTTCGGGATCCGTATCTACCTGCATCGCTTCGTCGGCTCGGATCCTGATCGCGGTCTGCATGACCACCCGTGGAGCTGGGCGCTCTCTCTTGTGCTGCTCGGATGGTATTGGGAGGCAACCCGCCAGTACGCCCAGATGCGCAAGGTGCGCTGGTGGAACTTTCTGACCGGAGACACCTTCCATCGCGTGATTCTTATCGCGGACGGGCCGCCGGCTGTCTGCACTCCAGCGGAAGTCTGGACCCTGTTCATCGTGCCTGCAAGGGATGTCAAACCCTGGGGGTTCCTGCGGGAAAGAGACCAGGTGGGCGAGGTCTTCACACGTTTCCAGTATGGCCCTGCCGGCAAGCCGGCGAAGTGGTGGACCGACGCACCCAAAGGCCGCGACCACGCGGGCCGCAAACCCGAGGGAGATTGACATGCTCACCAAAGTTCAGATAGCCCAACTGGAGGTGGCGGCCCGCAAGCGCGAGGAAAAGGAGGGATGCATCATCGGCGCCATCCAGGCGGGCGCCCAGCGCGGTGCCACCCTAAATGAGATAGCTGGCTGCACCGGTATCCCTGCCAAGACGGTCTACCAATACCTCGGCGAGCTTCATGAAGACGAGCGGATCCATATCGGATCGTGGCGCGTCGAGGGGACTCGCGTTAGGCGCGCATACGTTTGCGGCCCTGGCGAAGATGCAAAGCGTATCTCGCTGGACGACATCCGCGAAGACCGATTGGAGGACGAGATCCTAGCCGAGACGCTGGAAGAACACCGCCGCTGGGCGGATTCGTGGAAGCCGCGGCGCGCAGATGCCGTGTGGTTTTGAGGAGAAAAAAGATGAGCGAATCCCATTTGAGCGGCGGCAACCAAAGCCTGCCGAGCGAAGAACTACAATCCGCTGTGCCGCACGTTTCCGGCGCGCCGGATCGGATCGTGCTGTGCGTCGGCGACATCCCGGTGAACACGCCCTTTAGCGATTTGCAGGAGGTCACCTGGTGCGCGAGCAGTCAGAACAACGCCGACATCGAGTATGTCCGCGCCGATCTTGCCGCACCGGCGGCTCCCTTCATCATCCTTGAAGGCTTGGGCACGCGACTCCTGGCGCCACGCGAGATCGCGCGGGATGCAGATGGCCACCTGTTTCACCCCGACCTGCCGGTCTGCGACGAGGGCACTCGCTACGACCTGTTCTTGGCCGCCTTTGGCCTGGAAGCCTCGTTTGTCAGCATGGAGAGCGATTGCAAGGACCAAGCGCTCCTAGACCGCTATTTCGACGACGGCGATCCAGACTGCAGCGCCTGGGTACCGAGCACGCCCGATGGCGAGGGTTGGGTACTGCTCGAGATCTACCCCACGGAAGACGGCCCTTACGCTCTGTTCGTGCGCCGGAAGGCGGAGGAGAAGCGGGTTCGCCGCCGCCGCGCTTGTCCGGCACCCGTGGAGGATGCTATTTGCACGGCCGGCCTGCATGACGTGCGTGAATGGGTCATCGAACACCGCCCCGCCATGACGTTGCGCCGCGAGCCGGTCGATAGGTATATGCGCGTCCTGGCGCTACTCGACACCGCAATCGCCAAGGGAGAGCCGCTTTGATCCGCGACCAATTCTTGCTGGACATCGCCGAAGAAATGATCGTGGACAACTTCGCCGGCGGCGGCGGTGCCAGCTGCGGTATTGAGCTCGCGCTTGGTCGGCATGTGGATGTCGCTATCAACCACGACCCCGAGGCCGTGGCCATGCACGCGATCAACCATCCGCAGACCGATCACCATTGCGAATCTGTGTGGGATGTTGATCCGGTCGCGCTCGCTGCCGGCCGCCCCATCGGCTTGGCGTGGTTCTCACCCGACTGCAAGCACTTCAGCAAGGCCAAGGGCGGCACACCGGTGAAGAAGGAGATTCGTGGCTTAGCGTGGGTGATGCTCCGCTGGGCACTGCTCGTGCGTCCGCGCGTCATGCCGCTGGAGAACGTCGAGGAATTCGTGACTTGGGGCCCGCTCATTGAGCTCGAGCCGGGCCGGTTCATGCCAGATCCCGCGCGCAAGGGCGAGACATTCCATGCATTCGTGGCTATGCTGTCCGACGGCATCGATCGCGACCACCCAGCCTTCTCGGAGGCGTGCGAGTTTCTGTCCATCGACCCAGATGGCGTGATGGCGGGTCAGCTTCTGGCGGGCCTCGGCTATGCGGTCGACTGGCGTGAGCTGCGAGCCTGCGACTATGGCGCCCCGACGATCCGCAAGCGACTGTTCCTAATCGCCCGCTGCGACGGCAAGCCCATCGTATGGCCAGAGCCGACGCATGGAAAGCCTGATAGCCCGGCCGTGAAGGCGAAGCAGCGTAAGCCGTGGCGCACGGCGGCAGAGTGTATCGACTTCAGTCTTGATGCGGATAGCATCTTCGACCGGAAGAAGCCCTTGGCGATGAATACGCAACGCCGTGTCGCAAAGGGGCTCTGGCGACATGTCCTGACCAGCGCCAAGCCATACATCGTCGCGAGACCAGATTCACGCCTCGTCACGCCGTTCCTGACGGAGCACGCCAATTCCAGTAGTCAGCGGACGATGGCCGCTGACGAACCCATCCGAACACTCTGCGCGCAGGTCAAGGGTGGTCACTTCTCCGTTGTGGCGCCTACCCTTGCTCCGCTGCGAGGCACCAGCGAACCGCACCTGAGTAGCCGCAGCGTCGAAGAGCCGACGTCCACAGTATCAGCAGGCGGAACGCATCACGCGTTGGTCAGCGCGCACCTGATCACCATCGGCTATGGCGAGCGCGAAGGCCAGCAAGCCCGAGCCCAGGACATCGTGGCGCCGCTAGGTACGGTCGTTGCCGCAAACAAGCACGCCCTGACTACTGCCTTCTTTGAGCAGGCCAATGGCGGCTTCTATGACGGTGACGGGCGTGCCGCCGACACGCCGCTCTCAACCATCATGTCTTCTGGCAGCAACCAGCGCCTGGTGACAGCCTACCTGGTGAAGTACTACAGCTCGGGGGGGCAGTGGAATGACCTCAACGAGCCGATGCACACGCTGCCCACCAAAGGGCGCATGGGCTGCGTGCAGTCTATGCAGATTCCAGTTGAGCTCCTATTGCCGGAGCAACGCGTGCGGGCTCGCCAGTGCGCGCAGCTGCTGCACGAGCACCTGCCTGAGCATTTCCCCGAGCCAGCTGACCTGATCCTGATGCGCCACGATGGCGTCTGGTGGGTATTGGTCGACATCACCCTGCGGATGCTCGAAGCGCATGAGCTGTACCCGGCCCAAGGCTTCCCTGCGGGCTACGTAACAGCGCCAGTGATCAATGGACGCCGCCTGCCGAAGCATGCCCAGGTGCGCATGTGCGGCAACAGCGTCAGTCCACTCATGGCAGCCGCGCTGATACGCGCGAATGTGCCTGAGATGGCAAGCTGGTCAGCTCGGGAAGCGCGCCGCATGGAGGCTGCAGCATGAAGCGCCGCAACTGGAGCGAGGTCGAGATCGAGGCTATGCACCTCTTCTACCCCGATACCCTCACCGAGGCCTTCGCGCGCGCGTTCGACCGCCCCATCGGCGGCGTGTACGCCATGGCAGCCCGACTCGGAATCCAGAAAAGCGCGGCTTTCCTTGCGCTACAGGTGGTCGGTCGCATTGACGCGAAGCATGGCAAGTCCACGCGTAACCGGGAGGGACAGCCTGCCAGGAACAAGGGTGGCCCGGGAAGCAAGTCAACGCAGTTCAAACCCGGGCGCCGCTCGCCCACCTGGAAGCCGATCGGGAGCGAGCGCGTCAGCAAGCATGGCTACCTGCAGCGCAAGGTGACCGATACCGGGCGGGGCAAGCTCGACTGGATCGAGGTGCACATCCTCGTCTGGACAACAGCGAACGGCCCGGTGCCCGCGGGCCACCTGGTGACGTTCAAGGACGGCAACAAGTCGCATATCGCGCTAGACAATCTGGAGCTCGTCTCCCGCACCGACCTGATGCTGCGGAACTCGGTCCACCAATACCCGCCCGAGCTCGTCGCCGTGATGCAAATGATGGGCTACCTCAACAGGAGGATCAATGCAAAACATAGATAAGTTGCGGGATCACTTGTTCGCCACGCTCGATGGCCTGCGCGACAAGACAAACCCGATCAGCGTCGAGCAGGCCAAGGCAGTCGCCGAGGTCAGCCAGACCATCATCAACAGTGCAAAGGTCGAGGTCGAATACCTGAAGGCCACCGGCGGCAAAGGCAGTAGCCGGTTCCTCGAAGGCGCCCGCGCCGAAGCGCCGGCCGTCATTGCTCAGACTGTTGATGCCGCCGCACCAGGCACCGACGAGAAGAAGCCAGAGCCGGCGGCCGTGGCGTCGTTCCCCACTGCCGGCAGCAGCGGCATCCTAGGCATCAGGCGCCATATCATGAAGGGATAGAAAGACTGTGACTGAAGCCGCACAACGAATCATTGAATTGACCCGCCAGGCTTGGCAGATTGGAGAGAAGAGATGAGCATGGTCAGCGCGCTGTACCTTCTGGTCGGAAGATTCGGGAATGCCACGCTGCTCGACTTCGACCAGGCCTGCGAGGCCCTGGCATTGACGAAGAGTTGGGGATACAAGCTCTCGTCTGCTGGCACCTTCCCGGTGCCGCTGCGCAAGGTAGGCAACAAGATGTATGCCGACATCCGCGACGTTGCAAGCCACCTGGACACCGAGCGGGACAAGGCGGAAGCTGAGTTCAGGCGCTCACGCCCATCACATTGACCGTCAGGCCACAATGCGCAGTTGTGGCCGCTCCCTCTTATGAATCGCCTCCGGCTTGATGTGCGTGTAACGCCGCAGCATGGCCCATGTCTTGTGGCCGGACATCAGCTGGACCTCGGGTATGGTGAATCCCCGCTCGAACAGCCTGCTGATGCCGTCGTGACGTAGGTCATGGAGATGGAGGTCGACAATCTTGAGTTCCTCGACCGCCTTGGCGAATCGCCGGGATACTGTCCCGCGAACATAGGGGAAGATGCGCGGCTCGTTCTCGGTTCGAGGCTGTCGCAAGATAATTTCCATCGCTTCTATGAGCAACGGCACCTCCTGGTCGTTGCCTTTCTTCTCCCGCGGGTCCTTTCGGTCACGAATGACGATCGTCCGCGCGGCCTCATTGAAGTCTTCCCATCGAAGGCCGGTGATCTCGCCAGCGCGCATCGCAGTGGCTACTGCGAAGTCGACGATGTCCCACATCGGGATCTTCTGGCGTTCGCCGCACCCTCGAAAGTAGCCTTTGATCGCGGTGAGTTCATCCTCGCTGGGGCGCCTGCTACGGGTATTTGAGCTACCCACCACACCGAGAAACTTGAGTGTCTCCCTGGCCGCCGGGATCGGATTCGCGAATTCCTTCAGTTTGAACAGCCCATGGGCCGCCCGGAAGACTGTGGAGAGGTGACTGATATTGCCCGCGACAGTGGATGGTGCGCTGCCAGCTTTGCGCCGGCGCAGCGCGAAGTCCACGACGTTCTTCTCTTCTATGCGGCGCAGCTCTACCCTGCCAATCTCGTCGTTCTTGATCATCCCGAAATCGGCGAGCTTGCTGACCCCTATGGGCTTGATCGCCCCCACCTCTTCGATGTAGCGGTCGATCAGATCCTCCAGCGTCATGTACCTGGTGGTCTTGTCCGTCGCGATGATGTTCTTGCCAAGCTTGATGTCACTCTCGATCTGCTCGGACCACCGCTCGGCGTCCCCACGCTTCTCGAAGGTGCGCACCAGACGCGGATGACCCTTTCGCGTTACGGTCGCCCGAAACTTGCCGCGGTGCTCGATGATAGACGCCATAAAAGGTCCCGCCCCAACAGGTAGAATCGATGTGCAAACCAACGCTCCAGACCATCCACCCAATTTGGCCTGGGGATCTGGTAGCAATTTTGGTAGCAATTCTACTGTAAACGACGGAAGGTAGCAGAAAACAGCGGAAAGAATCCTCCCAATCTAAGGGGGCGATAATCTAGAAAACATAAGGCTTTCCGGGTGCTACCAAGGGGCGCGACGTGAGAAAAAGTGCGATTATAAATTGGGAAGACTGGCTTGCCTCGCCACCCGGGCAATACATGCTCCAGTGGGAGCAGGCGCAGTACGACCGGACCGTGGTGGATATCTTCGGCTACCACGCGGTGCAGCTCGGCCTGCCGCACATCGACACCCTGCGCGAGAACCGCATGCCGTTCTCCGCACTGGCCCTTGCCCCCGGCAACGGACCCCACGGCCCACGGGCACAGGCCGATTCGCGCCAGTTGCTGTGCCGCTTCGACGAACTGCCGTTCGAGACGCAAAGTATCGATCTGATCACCCTGCCCCACATTCTGGAATTTTCGGAAGACCCGCACGAGGTGCTGCGCGAGGTGTCCCGCGTGCTGATGCCGGAAGGCCGGGTGGTGGTGACCTGCTTCAACCCCATGAGCCTGTGGGGCGCCCGCCAAGGCCTCAAGCGGCTCGGCGCCGACCCATTCCTGCCCAATGACAGCCAGTCCATCGGCTTCGTGCGCATCAAGGACTGGCTCAAACTCCTGGGTTTCGATATTATCCGCGGCCGGTTCGGCTGCTATTGCCCGCCATACCACACGGAGCGCTGGCTGCAGCGCGCCGCCTTCATGGAGAAGGCCGGCGACCGCTGGTGGCCGATCTTCGGTTCAGTCTATATGATCTCGGCGGTCAAGCGCGTGCGTAATATCCGCCTGGTCGGTCCCGCCTGGAAGAGCCCCAAGGCTGCCCTGTCGCCAGTCGCCGCGCCGGTGGCGACCCCCACGGGCACCCACGGCAAGTCCCCCGGCGACGAGCATTAAGCGCCATCCAGGCGCTGCCGCCCCCCAATCACCCCGGTTGGCCCCGCCTCATCGCGGTGCCAACCTTAGCGTAGCCAATACCCAATGGAACCCAGCGAAATCGAAGACGTGATCATCTATTCGGACGGCGCCTGCAAAGGCAACCCCGGGCGCGGCGGCTGGGGCGCCGTGCTGGTGTCCGGCACCAACGAGAAAGAGCTGTTCGGCGGCGAAGCCCTCACCACCAACAACCGCATGGAAATGACGGCCGTGATCGAGGCCCTGCGCGCGCTCAAGCGCCGCTGCCGGATCAAGGTCTACACCGACTCCCAATACGTGCAGAAGGGCATCGGCGAATGGCTGCCGGGCTGGAAGGCCCGCGGCTGGAAGACCGCCGACAAGAAGCCGGTAAAGAATGCCGACCTCTGGCAGGAAATGGACAAGCTCGCGCAGCAGCACGACATCACCTGGCACTGGGTCCGCGGCCACAATGGCCATCCCGGCAACGAACGCGCCGATGCCCTTGCCAACCGTGGCGTCGACTCGCTCAAGGGATAAAGCCGGCCCCGTACCGCCTCATAGCGCCCCACACCGGCCCGACTACCCCCGCCCCACCGGTTAGAATGCCCGCCATGCGACAGATCGTTCTCGACACAGAAACCACCGGCCTGAGCGCCGCCACCGGCGACCGCCTGATTGAAATCGGCTGCGTGGAGCTGCTCAACCGCCGCCTCACGGGCAGGCATCTGCACTTCTACGTCAACCCGGAACGCGATATCGATGAAGGCGCGATCGCGGTGCACGGCATCACCGTGGACTTCCTGGCCGACAAACCCAAGTTTGCGGAAGTGGTCAACGAGATCCGGGATTTCGTCCAGGACGCCGAGCTGATCATCCACAACGCGCCCTTCGACCTTGGCTTCCTCGACATGGAGTTCAAGCTTGCCGGGCTGCCGCCGTTTCGCGAGCACGCTGGCAATGTGATCGACACCCTGCGCGAAGCCCGCCAGATGTTCCCCGGCAAGCGCAACTCGCTGGACGCCCTGTGCGACCGCCTCGGCGTCAGCAACGCGCACCGGACCCTGCACGGCGCATTGCTCGATGCCGAGCTGCTGGCCGAGGTCTACCTCGCCATGACGCGCGGCCAGAACTCGCTGGTGATCGACATGCTCGACGGTGGCGGCGCCGAGAGCGACGCCGTGGCCGCCACCGACCTCTCCCGCCTCGACCTGCCCGTACTGATGGCCAGCGAAGATGAAGCCACCGCCCACCTGGCGGTGCTCAAGCAGCTGGAAAAGGCGAGCGGCGGCAAGGTCGTGTGGAAGGAAGCACCGCCGGCGACCGAAGCGGCATAGACGGGGCAAGATTGCCGTCCGAAAGCAGCCAACGGATTTTTTGCAGAAATTTCCAGGAAGGGCTTTACAAGATACAACGGCACTGACATAATCTTGTTTCTCTGCAGCACGGCAGTAACAGCGCAGCAGCAGGGGTGGTTAGCTCAGCGGTAGAGCACTGCCTTCACACGGCAGGGGTCACAGGTTCAATCCCTGTACCACCCACCAAATTAGTGGCTAGCAACTGCCTACGTTGCCGAAAACCCAGACAGCGAAAGCTCTCTGGGTTTTTTGTTGCCCGGCGTTGTTGCCCGGCAGCCCAGGCCGGGAGAGTCAGCTCAGCCAATCATTTGCCGAGCCCCTGGTGCTGACTCTGGTGCTGATTACGCGGCGTATCCTGGCAGGCCGACAGCCAGCTTGCCCTTTGCCAGCGCGATGCCTCGCTGGACCGCCGCGTGAAAGTCAGCGCTCAGGTCCTCGACGGCGATGGCGCGGCGAAAGAAGTCCGCCCACACGAACTCCGCAAAGGCGGTAGGCGTCTTGGTGTAGCCACCAGCGTCTCGCACATACCCGGCCAGCGACCGATAGGGATCGTCGACCAGCTTCTCCAGGTGATTGGGAACCGCGGCGTAGTAGTGCCGCACGCCATGTTCGTCCAGGGGATGAACCCATAGCCTCTTGTCCATCTCTCCCCAGAATTCGTCCTGCGCACAAGCAGACAGATCCGCCTCCACGGTGAAAAAGCCCGTGGTGACGCCAGCTTCCAGGGCCGCCCGCCCGAGATGATGGTGATCGGTGATGTAAAGCTTGCCGCCCGGCCCGCTCACCGCCGGAATCGGATGGGCCTGCAGGAACTCGCGCTGCTCGGCAGGCTTTAGCGAGGCCAGGTGTTTCTTCTTGTCTTGCACTTCGATCATGCCCACCGTCAGCTGCGTCGGGTGGAGTTCGTGAATCAGGGATTCGCGGACCGATGACATGTTGCCCTCCTCTTCCTATTTCTGCACAGGTTCTGCACAAGGCAAGATTAGCAGGCATATTGCCACCCATCAGAACAAATAAGGAATGGGTGCGCGGCAGGCAGTCAAGGCGGATGTGGATTTCGCTCGCCGTCAGGTGCGCCGGTAATGCCGTCGGCAACGCCGGACAGGCCTTCCCCGCATCTTGGGTTCGCGATAAAAGATGGCCCGGATCGCGAACGCATACACCCCGACGATCAGCAAGGCAACGACAAGGAGGGAGAAAACCGGCATGACGGGCTCCGATTGGGCTTGCTCGAACGCTCATCGACCATGGAGGCACCGATTGCGAGGATGCTGCTACATGTGCCCATCGCCAATTTCTGACGCGTTCGTGCAGTTAGACACGAATTTCCAGCGCACATTCCAGGTCCCCGCGGGTTCAATGCCGGATTTGCGTGGCGCGGGGAAGGAGCGGCGCTTGCCCGTCACCCCCAGGCGACAAGCCAGTGGCAGCGGCCTGCACCGGCCTGGCCAGCGTCCTACAAATTAACGACAGCCCCACCTTCCGACGGTCGATAGTCCAGCAACCGGGATAGCTCCCCCGCCGCACTCCTCACCTGCTGCACCATGCCATCGAGCCGCTCCGGATCGATTCGCGAAGCCGGGATGGTGGCGCCAAGCGCCGCCACTACCTTGCCGCTGCGGTCCCGCACCGGCGCGGCGATGGTCGAGATGCTGGTTTCGAAGAAGCCTTCCTGCAGCACATAGCCGCGCTGGCGGTCACGCTGGACCATGTCGAACAGTGCTTCGACGGTCTTGGGTGTGCTCTCCGAGAAGACCTCCAGTTGCGGCTCGGGATAGAGATCACGCAGTTCCGCCAGCGTCAGATCCTCAAGCAGCACGCGGCCAAGCACGGTGGCGTGCGCCGGCAGGCGCGTGCCCACATTGACCGAACTGGCGAACGGCGTAGGCGCCACGGACTTGGCCACGTAGACGATGGAGCGGCCGTCGCGCACCACCAGGTTGCATGGGTAGTTGATCTCGTCACGCAGGCGGTCCAGCAGCGGCCGGCCGAGTTCTGTCAGCTCCAGCGAAGCGAGGTAGTCAAAGCCAAGGCGCAATACGGCCATGCCGAGCCGGAATTCACGGCCGCCATCGGTACGCTCGACAAAGCCCATCATCTCCAGCGTGGTCAGCAGGCGGAACACCGTGGAGCGCGGAACCTGCAGCCGGCGCGCCAGTTCGGCGGCAGACAGGGTCCGCTCGTTGCGGCTGAACTCGCCCAGCAGGCGCAGGCCGCGTTCCAGCCCTGGCACGATGTACTTGTCCTGGAGATCGGTAGGCTCGAGGGCATCTGTCATGGTGATATCTCTGCGAATGAGTACTTTGGCGTGCTATATGGTAACGGCTTTGGCTTCGGCCCTGCCCTGCAGCCCGGCCGGTGCGGATGACGCACCTTGCATCCCGATGCGCCGCCCGCGACTGTCCGATATAACACGCCCTGCATCTATCCTCCAACACTTCCATCACCAAAGCCGCACGCGCTCACTTCAGATAGTCCCGCAGCCAGGCGCCGCACTCGCCCGCGTGCTGTGCCGGCCAGTGCACGGTAATGGTCGCATTGGGCTGGCGCACTTCGATGCAGATATCCGTGAGCGGGCCCCTGTCCACGGCGGGCGCGGGCGAGAACAAGCGCGACCACCAGCCTGTGCCGCGACGGGGGCTGGCTTGTATGGCGTGAGCCGGGATGGCGGCCGGGCCAGCGGGAATTCCCTCGATGGCGGAGGCGGGCGAGGCGGGCGAGGCGGCCTGCGCCTTCGCAACCGTTTGCGCTGCAGCGGGCGCAGCGGACGCCACCGCCGGCTCCGCCTCGGCAGGCGCCACCAACCGCGCCGACAGATTCGTGCCGAACTCCTCCCACATCCGGTCCGCCTTCGTCTTCATCACGCTCAAGCCGAACGTGCCAAGGCGGCCCAGCACGTCCACGTTGATCTTCATGCGCAGCTCGGTCTTGCCGTCGGGCTGCCCGGTCAGGAAGATCTCGCTGGACTGCTTGAGCGAGCTGGCCACGGAGGCGTCCTCGCCCGTGCCTTCGCTACGCAGGTAGTTGGGCGCGCGCATCTCCACGATGGTGGTCTTGATCTTGAAGCGCGCGCTGACAAAGGCAATCTTGACCTGGATGTGCGAGATGTACTCCACATCGCTGACCACCTCGATCGACTGCATGCCCGGCACGCAGCCGCCCATCACATTGGGATCGAGCAGCAGTGCCCACACTTGCGCCGGCGCTGCGCCGACGATCAGGCTTTTTTCAATTTCCACGCATCTTCTCCGCGGCGGACAGAATGGATTCGACGATGCCGACGTAACCGGTGCAGCGGCACAGGTTGCCGTTCAGGCCGGCGCGGACCTCCTCTTCTGTCGGGTTGGGGTTATGCGCCAGCATGGCGCAGGAGGTCATCAGAAAACCGGGTGTGCAGTAGCCGCACTGCAGGCCACCGCACTCCATGAAACTTTGCTGCAGCGGGTGCAGTTCGCCGCCGGCGCCGAGGCCTTCGACGGTGGTCACGTCGCGCCCGCGTGCCTGCACGGCAAGCATCAGGCAGGACTTCATGACTTCGCCGTCCACCAGCACGGAGCAGGCGCCGCAGATGCCGGTCTCGCAGCCACGCTTGGTGCCGGTCAGGTTGAGGTCGTCGCGCAGCAGGTCCGACAGCAGGCGCCGCGCGGGCACTTCCACGCTGTGGTCTTCGCCGTTGACAGTGAGTTCGATATGGATCTTTTGCATGGGGAATCCTTAGTCCGCCGCCAGCCCGAATAGCGTGGCGATGCTTCGCCGCGCTACGGTCCGTACCATCTCGCGGCGATAGTCCGCGTTGCCGCGCATATCGGAAACGGGGTCGATGTCCGCGGCGACGATGTCCGCCGCCTCGGCGGCCACTTCGGGCGTGACGGCCTTGCCGGCCAGGAACGCCTCGGCACGCCGCAGCCGCGCCGGAATCGGCGTGGATGCGCCGACCGCAAGGCGCGCCTCGATGCACGTGGCGCCAGTCCGGCGAGCCAGCAGCGCGACGCTGGCCAGCGGCCGGTGCTCGGCAGCCGTGCGCAGGAAACGCGCGTAGTGGCCGAGCGCATCCGGCGCCGGTGCGGGAATGCGGATCTCGGTCACGATCTCATCGGGCTCGAGCGCCGTCGTGTAGTAGTCGACCAGGAACGCCTCCATCTCCAGCACGCGCTCGCCGCTCCTGCCGGCGAGCACCACCTGCGCCCCCAGCGCCATCAGGCAACCCGGCGGATCGGTGGCGGGATCGGCATAGCAAAGGTTGCCGCCGATCGTGCCCTGGTTGCGCACCTGCGGATTGGCCACGCGCCCTGCCATGCTGGCCAGCATGGGGTAATGCGCCTGCACCAGCTTTGAGCGCGCCACCTGCGCATGCAAGGCCAGCGCGCCGATGCGCAAGCCGGTGCGCGAATCGAACTCGATCTTGCGCAGTGCATCGAGTTGGCCAAGCGATACCAGATGGGTGGGCGTGAGCATGCGCTGGCGCATGCCGAGCATCAGCGCGGTGCCGCCGGCAATCACCCTGCACTCGTCGCCCAGGTCGGCCAGCATGCGGCTGGCTTCCTGCACCGAGCCGGGCTCCAGAAATTCGAAATTACGCATGGCACGCCTCCTTTTCCTTGCGCTCGCGCAGCGCGGCCAGCACCTTCTCCGGCGTGATGGGCAGCGAAGCAATGCGCACGCCGATGGCGTCATAGACCGCATTGGCGATGGCGGCCGCGCCCGGCAGGATCGCGGTTTCGCTGGCGCCCTTGGCGCCGTAGGGCCCGTTGGGCTCAACCGACTCGACCACATCCGTGCGCAGCGCGGGCACAGCGTCAGCGGTCGGCATGGTGTAGTCGGCGAAGTTGCCGTTCAGGATGCGGCCATCCTCGACCTGCACGTGTTCATACAGCGTCCAGCCGATCGCCTGCACGGTGGCGCCATGCGTCTGGCCGTGCACGGCCAGCGGGTTGATGGCCTTGCCACAGTCGTCCGACACGAAGCTATCGATCAACGTGACCTGCCCGGTGGCCATGTCCACTTCCACTTCGACGGCCTGCGCCGCGAACGAGTAGGCCGGCGCAATGTTGCCGTAGTAGTTAGCGTCGTGCATCACGGTGGGCGCATCGTAGGTGGCGCGCACCATCAGGCCTTCGCCGCCATGGCGGAAGATATGCAGCCGTGCTATCTCGGCAAGCGTGGCGCGTTTGGTGTCGTCATTGCGGGCGCGGATCACGCCGTCGAGCAGTTCCAGTTCGTCCTGTGGCACGCCGAGCTTCTCTGCGGCCACGGCCAGCAGTTTCTGCTTCGCCTCGCGCGCGGCCCGCATCACTGCGTTGCCGGAAATGATGGTGACGCGCGATGCCAGCGAGCCGAGGCAGAACGGCGCCACATCGGTATCCGGCGCGCTCACGGTGACATGCGACAGCGCAATGCCCAGCTCCTGGGCGCAGATCTGGCTGAGCATGGTGTTGGCGCCCTGCCCCATGTCGCACTCGCTGGTGAGCAGCATGACGCGCCCGTCCTCGTTGACCTTGAGCACGATGGTGGAGCCGTCCCAGTTGCCCAGCGTGCGGTTGCCGCTGACGTGCATGGCGGCCGCAACGCCGAGCCCGCGCCGGCGCATGCCGGTTCGCCGCGAGGCATCGGCGCGGCGCGCATCCCACTGGATCGCTTCGCGCGCCTGCTCGAGGCATTCCACCAGGCCGCTGCTGCCGATCTTCCAGCCATGGACGCTGGTGTCCCCGGAGCGGATGGCATTGCGCTTGTGGATTTCGATGGGGTCCATGCCGAGCATTTCGGCCAGCATGGTGAGGTGGCTGTTCAGCGGAAACTGCATCTGCTGCCCGCCAAAGCCGCGGAACGCGCCGCGCGGCGGATTGTTGGTATAGGCGAGCACGGCGTTGGAGCGCACGTTCTCCAGGCGATGCATGTTGTCGCTGCGCATGGCGCTCACGTGCATCACGTCGCCAGCCAGGCCCGCGTAGGCGCCGCACTCGGCCACGATATTGACGTCCTTGGCGACGATCATCCCTTGCGCGTCCAGGCCCATCTTCAGCCAGACCCGCGCCGGCACGCTGGAGCGCGCGCCGAGGAAATCCTCGAGCCGGTTGTTGACGAGGCGCACCGGGCGGTCGAGCCGCGTTGCCAGCAAGGCCGCGATCAGGCTGTTGCTCTCCTCCACGATCTTGGCGCCAAAGCCGCCGCCGGTGACCGCCTGGATCACGCGGATGGTGGACACCGGCCGGTCCAGCGCTTCAGCCAGGCGCGCGCGCGCCAGGAACACGGACTGCGTCGAGGCCCAGACCGTGAGCCGGCCATTGCCATCCTGGGCGGCCACGGTGGCCATCGGCTCCAGGTAGCCGGGATACTGCGAATGCATGTCGTACGTGGCCTCGTAGACCACTGCGGCGCGCGCGAAGCCGGCTTCGACGTCGCCGCGCTCGATATGCATCTCATGGGCGATATTGCGCGTGCCCGGGTGCAGCTCCGCTGCGCCATCGGCAAGCGCTGCATCGGGGCTGAAGATGGCGGGCAGTTCTTCGTACTCCACGCGGATCAGGTCCAGTGCATCGCGCGCGGTTTCCTCATCCACCGCGACCACCGCGGCAACCTCCTCACCGACGTGGCGGACCACGCCAGCGGCAAGAATGCGCTGCTCCTTGCGATGCGTGCCCCACAGCCGCGACGGCGTATCCTCGCCGGTCAGGACCAGCTTGACGCCCCGCAGCGCACGCGCCGCCGCGGTGTCGATGCGAACGATGCGGGCATGCGGATACGGGCTGCGCAGCACCTTGGCATGCAGCATGCCGGCCTGCTTGATGTCGCCGGCATACACGGCCCTGCCCATCACCTTCTCCCGCGCCGTCACTTGCGGCGTGGCGCTTCCCACTGTCGACGTGCTCATGCCGACCTCCTGCTAGTCAGAAAACCACTGAAAACCATGAAGACGCCGGCGAGCGTTGCCGCCGGCGTCGCGTCACTCGGCGGTAATGCCGAAATCCTTGATGACCTTGCCCAGCCGCTCGTAGTCGGAAGCATTGATCTTTTCCAGCACGGCAGGCGCGCCGCCCACCGGCACCGCGCCGAAGGTGGCCATCTTCTCGGCGATGTCCGGCATCTTGACGATCTCGTTGAGCTGCTCGTTGAGCAGCTTCACCACCTCGGCCGGCGTGCCCTTGGGCGCCATGACGCCGTGCCATGCGCCTACGATGACGTCCTTGTAGCCAAGCTCGGACAGCGTCGGCACATTGGGCAGCAGCGCAGAGCGCTTCGGATCGGTCACGGCCAGCGCAAGCAGCTTGCCCGTGTTGATGTACTGGGCCACCGGCCCCAGCGTCACGTAGGCGAAGTTGACGTGGCCCGCGACGACATCGTTGACGGCGGGCGCAACGCCCCGGTACGGCACATGCTGGATCTTCACGCCAGCGGCGCGGTTCAGCCACTCGCCGGCGATATGCATGGGCGAGCCCGCGCCAGGGGTGGCATACGTCAGCGGCTTGCCGGCCTTCGCGGCGGCCACCATTTCCTGCACGGTCTTGATGCCGGCGCCCGGATACGCCACCAGCAGCACGGTCTGCGTGCCGGTCTGGATGACCGGGGTGAAGCCATGCAGCGCGTCGTAGCTGGAGCTGGCGGGGAGCTTGAGCACCATCGGCGCCGTCGTGAACGGATTGGGCGTAAACAGCAGCGTGTAGCCGTCGGCCGGCGCGCGGCCGACCATGGCGTTGCCGACCACGCCGCCAGCGCCCGGCTTGTTCTCCACGATCACCGGCTGCTTGAGGCGCATCGACAGCTTCTCCGCGTACATGCGCGCCATGGAGTCCGTGTCGCCGCCCGGCGGATAGGCGACCACGATCGTGACCGGTTTGGCGGGATAGCCAAGCGCAAAGGCGCTGCCGCCTCCCAGGGCAATCGCGGCGAGCGCTGTGGCAAGGACGTGTCGGCGGGCAAGGTTCATCTACGGCTCCTGTGGGGGCGCTCCACTTGCGCGGGGCATGCATGGTGGGGCGGGGTTAGGCACGGCTAAGGGACGGGAACGCATTCGATGTGCGTTTTATTAGCAAAACATTAGTTCAGGAGAGGAACGTGCCATTCATACTAGATCGTCCTTGTTGACTGCTCAACTTACTGCAATCACCAATTGACATACGCCTTATTTGCAAAATCAAAAATAGGAGATCATGACGAGAAGGAGGCAGCACATCGGAGCCCCTATGAGACAATCGGCTCCGCCCCCCCTGATCAGCCGCCGTCCGGCGGCATTTCCTGAAAGACATGGATCCGATGAAGCGCGCAGCCGGAACGACAACCGACACCGGCGACAAGGCAGTGCCCCCGAAAACCGACTGCCCCTGGGCGCAACTGGACGAGCAAGGCAACGGGCTCGATGTCGACGACTTCCTGACGACGATGCTCAGCCAGTTGGTCAACGCCTTGCGCCGCACCGTGACGCTGCCCTACGCCGAGCAGTTCGCGCTAACGGTGCCCGAATGGCGCCTGCTGGCCCTGCTGGCGCACGCGCGGCAGTTGCCTTTTGCGGAACTGGTGCTGCAATCCACATCGGACAAGGCGCTGGTGAGCCGAACGCTGCGGCTGCTCGAAGGCCGCGGGCTGGTGAAGCTGGATGCCGAGGGCAACACCCCGCGCAAGAAGCTGATCTGCAGCATCACGCCGGAAGGCCTGGCGCTGCATGAGCAAGTGATGCCGCTGGCCAGGAAGGGCCAGGCGGAGGTGATCCGGCTGCTTGAGCCGGAAGAGCGCCGAGCGATGTACCAGGCGCTGAGGAAGCTGCACGGCCTGTGCGTGACGCCCGGGCGCGGCGACGCCGGCGGGGGTGGGGGTGGGGGCGGGGGCTGGGGCGAATAAGCGCGCACGAGAACGAACAAAGCCCGTGGCAGCTGGCGCTGCCACGGGCTTCAGGTCGTGCTTCGCGGATCAGGCCTCGAGTTGCTCGAGCACCTTGCCCTTGGTCTCGATGCCAAGGAAGTGGATGGTCAGCGCCGCCACGAACGGCACCGTCGCCAGCGCGTAGAAAGCGGTGCTGAGATTGCCCGAGCCGATCGTGCTGGCCACCAGCGTCGGGGCGAAGATCGCCGCCAGCTTCAGCCACGCGCCCCCAAAGCCGCAGCCCATGGCGCGGATGCTGGTGGGATACAGCTCAGGCGTGTACACGTAGGCCGTGATAAAGCCACTGGCCAGGAAACCAAGCGAGAGCGCGCAGAGCCCGGCCACGACGTACACCGACGCCGCGTGGAACACGCCGGCCAGCGCCAGCGATATCGCGCACAGGATGAACGAGACGTTGATCACCGGCTTGCGGCCCACCTTGTCGACAATCATCGCGCACACCAGCGAGCCGATCACCCCGAGCACCGATGCGCCCGCGGCCAGGTTCAGGGCCAGCTGCAGCGGTGCGTGATACACCGTCTTGTAGATCGTCGGCAACCAGGTCGACAGCCCATACTGGATAAAGCCGCAGGTCGCCCACAGCATCCACACCGCCAGCGTGCGGCCGATATAGGCCTTGCTCAGCAGATCCCGGACACGCCGGCGGGGGTGCTTGCCGGTCATCGCGTCGTACGCGGATACGTCGCCCAGCGGCGCCAGCGGCCCCTTGGCGCGCGACTCGAACGTCGCGAGCGCGCGGTCGGCCTCGGCCAGGCGGCCCTTCTCCGCCAGCCAGCGCGGCGATTCGGGAATGGCCCGGCGCAGGATGAAGAACAGGATGACCGGAGCGCCGCCGATGAAGTACATCACGGTCCAGCCGAAGCGCGGCACCAGCCACGCGCCGACTGCATTGGAGATCAGCAGGCCAATCGGGAACACCACCTCGTACAGCAGCACGAAGCGCCCGCGCCCGTGGGCACGCGTCACTTCGTTGATATAAGTGGCGGCCACCGGCAGCTCACCGCCCAGGCCCAGGCCCTGCACGATGCGCAGCAAGGCAAAGATTTCGAACGAGGGCGCGAAACCGCAGGCGATGCTCATCAGCCCGATGATGCCCGCGCTCCAGCCAATCGAGTTAAGGCGGCCAAAGCGCTCGGCCAGCGCGGGAAACAGCAGCGCGCCGATCAGTTGCCCGACCGACGGCGCCGCGATCAGAAAGCCGATCTGACCCGGCGTGAGCGACCACATCGAGATCAGCAGCGGCAGCGTGGCGGCGATGGCGATCACGTCAAAGCCATCGAAGAACGTGGCCAGGCCGATCAGCAGCCGCGCCCTGACATGCATGCCATTGCTGGGCAGGCGCTCGATGCGGGCGATGATCTCGCCCCGGGTGGTTGCCACGGGGGCGTCAGTGGCGCGCTCGCCACCGCCTGCCGTGCTGGTGCTGGATGGGGTCGCCACACCCTCGGCGTTCGCGTTGGCGAACGGGGCCTCTTGTCTCTGGATCAACACGGTGTTTCTCTTCTAAAGTATCCGAGGCAGGCAGCCGCCCCGCGCTGGCGCATTGCCGGACTTGCCCGGCAATGGCCACCCCCGTTGGCGCCGCGATGGATGCGGCGCGCGGTGGCGCGCTTAGAGGTCCAGGACCAGGCGCTTGCCTTTGCAGCCTGACACGCAAACCATCATGGTCTGGTTCGACTCGCGCTCGCTCTTGCTGAGCACGCCGTCACGGTGTTCGGGAATGCCTTCGAGCACGCGCGTCTCGCACGAGCCGCATACACCTTCCTTGCAGCTGTGCTCCACCGCGATGCCCGCTTCGAGCAAGGCATCCAGCAGGGACTTGCCCGCGGGCACTTTCAGCTCGCTGCCCGTGCTTGCCAGCGCCACGGTGTACTCGCCGTCCTGCACAGCCGCCACCGACGGGTCGGCGGCGAAGCGTTCGATATGGACTTCGGGATAGCCATGGCCGGCGCAGGCGGCTTCGAAGGCATTGAGCATCGGGCCCGGGCCGCAGCAATAGAAATGCGTGCTGGCGGCTTGCCCGGCCAGCAGCGCGGACAGGTCCGGCGGGCTGCCGGCCTCGTCGTCGAAGTGCATGCGCACCGCGTCGCCGTAGGCGGCCAGTTCGTCCGCGAAGGCAGCTTCCTCGCGCGAGCGTGCGCAGTAAAGCAACGTGAAGGACCGCCCGAGTTCATGCAGCCGGCGCGCCATGCACACGATCGGCGTCACGCCGATGCCGCCGGCCACCAGCACCGTGTGTGCCGCCCCCTCGTCCAGCGCGAAGTGGTTGCGCGGCGCGGCCACCGTGAGCGTGCTGCCCACGCGCAATTGCTCATGCACATAGCGCGAGCCGCCACGGCTGCCGCGGTCGAGCAGCACGCCCACCACGTAGCGGTCGCGCACTTCCGGCGCGCCGCACAGCGAGTAGCTGCGCACCAGGCCATTGCCCAGATGCAGGTCGATATGCGCGCCTGGCGCGTACTCGGGCAACGCATGCCCGTGCGGATCGCGCAGTTCCACGCTGACGATGCCGCGCGCTTCGAAACGCATGGCCTGCACGCGCAGGCTCAGGGATTGGCTGGGACTCATGGCACTTCCTTCGGTTGCTTCGTGTTACTTCGTGTTGCTTGTCTAGCTTGTTTTGCCTGCGTTGCTTATGTTGCCCGCGTTGCCTGCGTTGCCACGCCGTGCTCAGCGCTTCTCCGTCAGGAACTTGCCTTGCGGGCCGCCCGCGTTCTTCTGCCTGCGCGTATTGCCGTCCAGCCCGCCCTCCACCGCCCATTCGGCGAACATGGTCGGGCCCGGCTCGAAATCGCGCGGCTCCCAGTTGGCATCCAGCTGGTCTTCATCGGCGTAGTACTCGATCAGGCCCCCGGCCGGATTCTTGAAGTACCAGAAATACGCCGACGAAATCGGATGCCGGCCCGGGCCAAGCTGCGTATCCCAGCCGCTGCGCGACACATGCAGGCCGCCGCCGAACACCTCGTGGATATCGCGCACGGTAAAAGCCACATGGTTCAGCCCGCTCTTGGCCTGCGGCAGCTGCAGCAGGAACAGGTCGTGGTGGCCGCCGTCCGGCGCGCAGCGCAGGAAGGCGCCGCGGCCCGGATAGTGGTCCGACGGCACGAAGCCCAGCTTCTCGGTGTAGAAACGCTCGGTGGCGGCCACGTCCTTGACGAAGAAGACCACGTGCCCTACCTCGATCGGCGTGGCACGTTCGTAGATCGGGCTGCGCTGGTTCATGCGCGGCTTGTCGTTCCACGTGTTCATCGCGGCGCATTCCACCTCGACCTCGCGCTTGCGGGTCAGCTGGAAGCGCACGGCTAGGCCGTTCGGGTCCGTGCAGCCAACGCGTTCGCCTTGCTCGCCCTGCACGCCGTGCTCGCCTGTGCTGACGAAGCCCGGCTCGGCGCGGATGGCATCCGCGATCCGGTCCAGCGCGGCTTGCGTGTCCACGCCCCACACCACCTCGCGCAGCGTCGGGCCGTCTTCCATTGCCGCCGGCAGTGCCGGGTCGTCGGTGCGGCGCACCAGGATGCGGCAGCCGTTCAGCGTCTCGAAATCCAGCCCGGCCGCATCCTCGCGCACCAGCGTGAGGCCCCAGTCGGCGAAGAAGCGCCGGCAGGCGTCCAGGTCGTCGGCACCGTAGACGATCTCGTCGATGCCCAGAATCGTGTTCATTACCCTCTCCTGCTGTGTCTCTTTTGCCGCGTCCAATGTCGTCGCGCTCATTTAGTTAGCCCACGGCAGCGGTTGTTCATGCATGCCCCAGTACACGCTCTTCTGTTCCATGTACTGCAGGATCCCTAGCCGCCCCTTCTCGCGCCCCAGCCCGCTGTCGCGCCAGCCGCCGAACGGCGTCGAGATCGAGAACTGCTTGTACGTATTGATCCACACATTGCCGGCCTGCACCGCACGCGCAAAACGCCACGCGCGCTTGTAGTCGCGCGTCCATACGCCGGCCGCCAGCGCGTACACGCTGTCGTTGGCTTGCGCGATCAGGTCGTCCTCGTCGTCGAAGGCCATCGCCACCAGCACCGGCCCGAAGATTTCCTCCTGGCATACGCGGGCGCTGTTATCCAGCCCCTCGATGATGGTCGGCGTGTAGAAGTAGCCGTTCTCGCAGCCCGCCACCGTGGGGCGGATGCCCCCCGTGCGCAGCTGGCCGCCTTCGGATACGCCAAGCGCCACATACGATTCGATCGAGTCGCGATGGCGGTCGCTGATCAGCGGCCCCATCTGGGTGCGTTCGTCGGCCGGATCGCCCACGCGCAGGCGCGCCGCGCCCTCGGCCAGGCGGTCCATGAAAGGCTCATACAAGGAACGTGCCACGAACAGGCGCGAACCCGCGATGCACGACTCGCCCGAGGAACTGAAGATGCCGTAAAGCACGCCGTTGACCGCGTGGTCCAGGTCCGCATCTTCGAACACCATGGTGGGCGACTTGCCGCCCAGCTCCAGCGACACCGGCATCATCTTGTCGGCGGCGATGTGGGCGATATGGCGTCCCGTAGTGGTGCCGCCGGTGAAGGACACACGGCGCACCAGCGGGTGCTTGGTAATGGCATCACCGATCACCGAGCCCTTGCCCGGCAGCACGCTGATGAGGCCCTTGGGCACGCCGGCTTCCTCGCAGATGGCGGCGAGTTCCAGCGCCATCAGCGGCGTGATCTCGGCGGGCTTGATCACCACCGCGTTGCCGGCGGCCAGCGCGGGCGCCAGCTTCTGCGCCTCGCTGGCGATGGGCGAATTCCACGGCGTGATCGCCGCCACCACGCCCATGGCTTCGTGCACGCTCATGGTGAGGAAATCACCACGCGCGGGCGTGAGCGTCTCCTCCAGGGTTTCGCAGGCCGCCGCGAAGAACTGGAACGTACCGGCGGCGCTGGCCACCAGCGCGCGCGTCTCGCTGATGGGCTTGCCGTTGTCCAGGCGCTGGCGCTGCGCCAGCGGCTCGGCGCGCGCGCGGATCAGGTCGGCCACGCGATGCAGCACGGCTGCGCGCTCGTGCGGCTTGCGCTGCGCCCAGCCGCTGGTGAGGAACGCGCGGTGCGCGCCCTGCACGGCCTCTTCCACGTCGTCCAGGCTGGCCGCGTTCAGTTCCGCGACGACCTCGCCGGTGGCCGGGTAGCGCGTGGCGTAGCGCTCGCCGCCGCCCAGGCGCCACTGGCCTGCGATACAGATGGGGAGAATCTCTTGCTTCATGATGATTGCCTTGCTGCCTGCTTAAATCGACATGGCATGGGCGTGGTTGCCCAGCGCACGCACCACGCTGAATACCGTCAGCGCCGAAGTCTTGGGGTTCGCCGCCAGCGGCTTGCCGCGCATGGTCAGCTCGAAACCACCGAAGGCGCCGCGCGCTTCCACGTGGTGCACGTTTTCATCCACGCCCGGATCCGCCAGCAGCTTGACCTGCGTGTGGTCCAGCCCGAGGCCGGCCATCGACAGCGTGGCCGCGACGTTGGCGTTCTTGGGGTAAAGCCGCGCGGCTTCGCGGGCGGTGCCCTCGAAGATCACCGTGGCCTCGGTCAGCGCGTCGAGGGCGAACAGCGCCTCGGCCGGCGTGTCCTTCCACGCGCCGGGCGGCTTGCGCCCGGTGTAGACCACCGAGTCCAGCCCGCCCACGCGCGCTGCCGCCAGTGCGTCGATGGCGCCGATGGCGCCGGAGAGCAGCTGCACCTGCGTGCCGCCGCGCCGTGCCGCGGCTTCCAGCCGCTCGGCCAGCCCCGGCTCGGAGAGCGCACCCACCGACACCACCATGCAGGCGATGCCGCGCTCCAGCGCCGGCACGATGTGCTCTTCCAGCGCATGGTGGCCAGCGCACTCCACCAGCAGGTCGGGCCGTCCGTCGGCCTGGCTCAGGCAGGTGGCAACCCGTGCATGCGGCGCCAGCGCGGAGACGTCATGGCGGGCCTGGTCCATCTGCGCCTCGGGCACCACCACCACGTCGAACACCACGTCCGGATCGCTCTTGAGCAGCTCGAGCACACCGCGCCCGATCGCTCCGCATCCCACCATCGACACATGCAGCATGTTGCGTCTCCCTCAGGCGGTCACAGTGCTGCGTTCGGCCGCGCGTGCGGTCTTCTCGGCGTCGGCATCGGCTTCCTTGTTGACCGGCGGGCCTGCGAACGCGGTCTTGAACGTGCCGATGGACAGCATGTCGATCTCCAGCAGGAACGGGCCGGATTCGATGGTGGCTTCTTCCAGTGCGGCACCCACGTCGGCCAGGTTGCTGACGCGGCGATGGCGCAGGGCCAGCGATTGCGATAGTTGCGCGTAGTCCGGCGTGTGCAGGTCCACGTAGTGGCGCCGACCGCCGTATTGCGCGTCCTGGATGTTCTTGATCACGCCATAGCCCTTGTCATTCATCAGCACGAAGACCACGTCGGCGCGTTCCTGCACGGCGGTAGCCAGTTCACCCAGGTTCAGGATGAAGCCGCCATCGCCGGCCAGGCAGAACGTCTTCTTGCCGGAAGCCGTCACCGCCGCGCCCACGGCGGCGCCGATGCCCATCGCCAGGCCCTGCCCGATGCCCCCGCCCAGCGCATGCACGCCGGCACGGGAGTCGAAAATACGCAGCTGGCGATTGCCCCAGGTGCTGTTGGAGACGGTCACGTCGCGCACCCAGTTGAAGTTGCGGCCGACCGCGCCTTGCAGCGCTTCCACCAGCGCCGAGTACGGGCCCAGGCCGTCGATCAGGCCACTCATGGCGACTTCGTGCGCGCTGCGCAGGTCAGCGGCAAAGTTCGGGTCCACCTTGAGCTTGCCTTCCAGGCGGTCGGCCAGGCCATCGAGTGCCAGCGCCGCATCGCCGCTGGCGAAGTAGTCGCTCTGGTAGCAGCGGCCTTCGGCGGATGCATCGGCATCCACACGGAACAGCGGGCGCGGCAGCTTCAGTTCGTACTTCAGCGTTTCATTGCCGCGCAGGCGCGAGCCCACCACCAGCATGGCGTCGCAGGTTTGATAGAACTGTTCCACCGGCTTGTGCAGGTTGAAGGCACCCAGCGAGCGGGGATCGTCTTCGGCCACGATGCCGCGGCCTTGCGTGCTGGTGACAACACCAAAGCCCAGCGCCATCAGACGCTTGACCTGCGCGCCGGCGTGGCGTGCGCCACCACCCAGCCACAACAGCGGGCGCTTTGCCTTGGACAAGCGCTCTGCCAGTTCGTCCAGCGCGTGGGCAGACGGCACGTGGGTGGGCACCGCCAGCGGGCGCAGGTCGGTCGGCATCGGGATCAGTGCGGCCTGGATATCGATGGGGATTTCCACGCTGACGGGGCCGGTCGGCGCGGTCAGCGCGGTTTGCACGGCGAGCTTGATGGTGCTCAGCGCGGTATCGGCGCTGCGGATGCGGAACGCGGCCTTGGAGATGGCCTTCAGCATGGTCAGTTGGTCCGGCGCCTCGTGGATGTAGGCCAGGCTCTGGTCCAGGTACGGCGTTTCGATCTGGCCGGTCAGGTGCAGCAGCGGCGTGCCGGCGGTCAGTGCTTCGACCATGGCGCCGGCGGCGTTGCCCGCAGCGGTGCCGGTGCTGGTCAGGCACACGCCCAGGCCACCGGTGGTGCGGGCGCAGGCGTCGGCCATATTGGTGCCGCCGGCTTCGCCGCGCGCGGGCACGAAGCGGATCTTGCCGCGCTCGCCCATCGCGTCGAGGATGGGCATGTTGTGGATCGAGATCACGCCGAACGCTGCCTTGACGCCGCATTGTTCGAGGAAGGCGGCGATGGCGTAGCCCACCGTGACTTGTTGCTGTTCGTTACGCATGACGGGAAAGTCCTCCGGAAATATCGATGTGGCTGCCCGTGGTGTACGAAGACAACGGCGAGGCAAGGAACAGGATCGCGCGTGCGGCTTCCTGCGGCAGGCCAAGACGGCCAAGTTGAATATGCTTTTGCTGCGCCAGGCGCGCGGTCCACGCGGCCCAGTCGAGGTCGCGCTCGGCATCCGGGCGCGCTTCGAAACGCCGGCGCCACTGGCCCGACTCGACCAGGCCGAGCAGGATGCCGTTGACGCGGATGCCCTTGGGGGCGAATTCGGTGGCCAGCGAGCGCACCAGGTTATGCACGCCGGCGCGCGCCGCGGACGTCGCCACCATATGCGGCTCGGGTTGCACGGCCAGCAGCGAGTTCACGCAGACGATGGCACCGCTGTCCGAGCGCTCCAGTTGCGCGAGGAACGCACGCGTGGCATGGATCACCGAAAAGAACTTGAGCTGCAGTTCTTCGAGCCAAGCCGCGTCCTCGGTGTTCGAGAACGTGGAGACGCGGCCCTGCCCGGCGTTATTGATCAGCATGTCGGCGGGGCCGAGCGCGGCCTCGCTGGCGGCGGCAAAGGCGGCTACCTGCGCGGGGTCCAGCACGTCGCAGGCAGCGGCATACAGGCGGGCTTCGGGGAAGCGTGCGCGCAGATGGCTTTGCGCTTCGCGCAGCCGCGCTTCGTTGCGGCCGCACAGCGCTACGGCGGCGCGCGATTCCAGCAGTTGTTCGACGGTGGCCAGGCCGATGCCCGAGGACCCACCCGTGACGACGGCAACCTTGCCGTCGAGTTCAATCATGGACATCGTCCTCACTCCCGATACAGGTTGACCACCTTGCCATGCTCGCGCGGGCGGTAGTCCAGCAGGCGAGACAGTTCGCCCGCGGTGTCTCTGACTTTCTCTTCCATCATGTCCAGTTGCTCCGGATCAATGCGCGAGGCCGGGATGGTCACGCCCAGCGCCGCCACCACCTTGCAGGTACGATCCCGCACCGGTGCCGCGATGGTCGAGATGCTGGCCTCAAAGAACGCTTCCTGCAGCACCACGCCGCGCTCGCGGTCGCGCTGCACCATCTCGAACAGTGCTTCGACCGTACGCGGCGTGCTGGGCGTGAACACTTCCAGTTGCGGCTCCGGATAGAGCTGGCGCAACTCGGCCAGCGTCAGGTCTTCGAGCAGCACGCGCCCAAGCACGGTGGCGTGCGCCGGCAGGCGGGTCCCCACGGTGACGGAACTGCTGAATGGCGTGGGCGCCACCGACTTGGCCACATAGACAATCGAGCGGCCGTCGCGCACCACCAGGTTGCACGGGTAACGAATGTCGTCGCGCAGGCGATCGAGCAGCGGGCGCCCCAGCTCGGTGAGTTCCAGCGAAGCCAGGTACTCGAAGCCCAGGCGCAGCACCGCCATGCCGAGGCGGTAATCGCGGCCGCCGTCGGTGCGTTCGACAAAGCCCATCATCTCCAGCGTGGCCAGCAGCCGGAACACCGTGGAGCGGGGCACCTTGAGCCGGCGCGCCAGGTCGGCCGCCGACAAGGTGCGGTCGCGGCGGCTGAACTCGGCCAGCAGGCGCAGGCCGCGTTCCAGCCCGGGCACGATGTACTTGTCCTGGATGTCTTCCGACAGGCGTTCTTGAGTCATGAGATGGCTTGTATTTCAACTGGGCCGGCACCCCGATTGGCGCGCCGGCCGCGCGCTGTTCAGCGCTTGACCTTGGTGAGCGGATGCTCGGGCGGGTACGTTGGCGTGATCGGCTTCTTGGCGCCGAGCATCACGCACATCAGCGCGTCTTCCTCGCCGATGTTGATTTCCTCGCGGTACACGCCGGGGGGCACCGAGACCAGGTCGCGGTCGGTCAGGATGGTTTCGAAGCGCTCGCCGTCCTTTTCCAGGATCAGCTTGATCTTGCCGCGCATGACGAAGAAGACCTCTTCCACGTCCGTGTGCAGGTGCGACGGGCCTTCGTGGCCGGCCGGGATGATCATGGTCGAGAACGTGAAGTTCTCGGACGGCACGGTATTGGTGTCGGTGGCCACGCCGGTGCCGCCGGTGCCGAGGTAACGCATCTGCGCACGGCGGTACTTGGGATCGTAGTCAGCCTGGAACTTCAGCGCGTCCCAGTCGTAGCGGCGGGTGGAGAAGCGCGCGACACGGCTCTCCATCCACTGGTCGAAGGAAGCGCCAGACGGCTGCTCCCAGGAACGCTTGATGTTGTCTTGTTGGGAAAGATCGCTCATTTGGATTCCTTCTAGCTCAGTGCATGACGAAGCCGCCGTTGACGGCCAGCGTCTGGCCCGTCACGAAGCGGGCCAGGTCGGAAAGGGCGAACAGCACGGCCCCGGAGACATCCTCGGGTAGCTGCTCGCGGGAAATCGCGCGTTGCTCGCGATAGAGGTCGCGCCTCTTCTGGGGCACGTATTCGGTTGCCTCCACCAGGGTCAGCCCCGGTGCTATGGCATTGACGGTGATCTGGTCGTCGCCCAGCTCGCGCGCCAGCGAGCGGGTCATGCCGATGATGGCGCTCTTGCTGGCCACGTATGCCAGCAGGTTGGGCGCGCCCCACAGCGGCGTGTCGGACGCCAGGTTGACGATGGCGCCGCGGCCCGAGGCGCGCAGCGCCGGCAGGCAGGCGGTGGTCATCAGCCAGGTACCGCGCACGTTGATATTCATCACGCGGTCCCAGGTGGCGATGTCGATGGCGCTGGCGTCGCGCCCGCCGGAGTCGGTCACCGCGGCGTTGTTGACCAGGCCGTCGAGGCCGCCCAGCCCGGCCGCCGCCGCGTTGGCGCAGGCCGTCACCGATTCGGGGTTGCCCAGGTCGAGCACGAACGGCAGCGCCTTCAGCCCGCGGGCCTGCAGCGCAGCGGCTCCCTCGTGCAGGCGGTCCGCCAGGATGTCCGCCATGGCGACGGCGGCGCCGGCTTCGGCAATCGCGGTGGCAAAGGCCAGGCCAAGCCCGCGCGCGGCGCCGGTCACCAGCACGCGCCGGCCAGCCAGCAGGTTATGGCGATCGATCTCAGGCATGGCCGGCCACCCCGCCAACCGGCTTCAACATGGCAACGGGCTCGTCAGCGACTTCCTGGTCGGCACGGCGGCGCAGCAGGCGGCGCACGCGGGTGATGCCGACATCGTGCTGGTACAGCGTTTCATGCTCGCGCGCGTTCGGCGCCATCATTTCGAGCACCACGCGGTCTTGCTCCAGCACGTCCCAGTGCAGGCCCTCCAGGCGGTTGCGGTACAGGAAGCGCCAGACATCGCGCTCCCAACCCTGCACGTGACGGGTGCGCCAGAAGAACACCATGCAGTGCTCCTCATCCACCGGCGTAGCGATGCCAACGATGCCGAACGGGCCGCCAGGACCCACCTTGGCGCGATAGGGGATGGCCAGGCGCAACCACATCGTGCCGGTTTCGCCGAACTCCACCCAATCGAAGTTCACGCCGCGCTGGCCGGTCTTCTCGAACACCAGGCCGGTGTCAGTCTCGCGCACGGCCATCACAGCCTGCTTTTCACCGCTGGCCATCGAGTGCGACACCGCATGCAGGTAGGCGCCGTGCATCGGGTCCATGACGTTGTCGATGGCGTAGCGGTAGTTGCAATC
This sequence comes from Cupriavidus basilensis, assembly GCF_008801925.2. Lineage (NCBI taxonomy): Bacteria > Pseudomonadati > Pseudomonadota > Betaproteobacteria > Burkholderiales > Burkholderiaceae > Cupriavidus > Cupriavidus basilensis. Next base: position 2,811,359 of record NZ_CP062803.1, read on the forward strand.
CCAATGCGCCACGCACAGGAAATTGGTGTGCTCGTCGCTTTCCAGCTCTTCCGGCAGGCGCAGCGCATCGGCTTGCGCTGGAGCGCGCTCACCGAACCACAGGAAGATGGCGCCGGCCTTTTCCTGCACGGGGTAGCTGCGCACGCAGGTCTTGCCTTCGAGCGGGCAGCTGTCCACGGCCGGCACGCTCTTGACCTGGCCATCGCCACCCACTTCCACGCCGTGGTACCAGCAGGCCACGCGGTCGCCAAGGTTCCAGCCCATCGACAGGCGCGCGCCGCGGTGCGGGCAGCGATCTTCCAGCGCGTGCACCTGGCCTTCGCCATCGCGCCACAGCACGATGTTCTGGCCCAGGCGCGTGATGCCGACCGGTGCATGCGTGACCGCCCATGCGGCCGATACCGGATACCAATAGTTGTGCAGGCCGGTGTTCAGGCGCGCCTCAGCACGCGCTTGCTTGTTCGATTCCATTGTTTGCTCTCTTGCGGGTACCGGATCGGATCGCTCTTTCGAGGGGCGCCTGATGGCACTGCCCTTCGCGACGCAATCGCTTTGATGTTCTTGAACTGCGTGGCGCCTCGTTCAGGCGCCCAGGCGACGCATTTCGGCGAGGAAACGCGCCTCGGTCCAGGCCTGGCCATCCGCGCCCAGCAAGCCCGCCTGGTTGAACGAACGCACGATATCTTCCGGGCTTTTCGCACCGGCTTCGAAGGCGGCCTCCAGCGCATCGCCCAGCGCGTCTTCGTAGGCGGTGGGCATGGCGGCGCGGGTCTGCCACACGATGTTGGCGACCTTGCCGGGCTGCTCGATGTGGCCCTTGCCGGCGACATTGTTCGGAGCCGGACGCTCCCAGGGCGCCAGATTCGGGTTGTATGCGAGGTTTTCCATTGCGCTACTCCTTTGCCTTATTGCCAACCGGCTAACCGAGCGTTTTGTTTCATCTATAAAACGCTGATTTAAATATTGAACACAGACACCACTATAGACAACGAAACTTCAAAAATTGACTGGGGTTTACCCTTTTGATTGACCAATGCCACGAGAACGTGGCATCGGCATCGGCGCGGCGGCCTGAGGCGGGGGGGGGTACGAAGGAACGGGGGCGAGGAAAGGGAAGGCTAAGCTGCGGCAAGCCCGTGGCGAATCCAGCGCGCAACCCGGCTGGCCTGCTCCACGTAGCAGGCATGCCCGGCATCCGGGATCAGCTCGAACGGCAACGCAAAGCGCTCCGCCAGGGCCGCACACCCGGGCGGCGGCGTCACGACATCCAGCGCGCCGCAGCCGACCTGCACCCTGACGCCCTGCCCCCGGCGCCCGAGGTAGTCGTCAATGGCATCGCCGCACAGCATCGCCACCGCCTGCCGGTAACCATCCGGATCCAGCCGGCGCATATTCCAGCGCACCCAGGCTTGCACATCGGCGCCTGCCGCGGCGCTCAGCAGGCGGCCGGGCCCCCGCTCGGCCAGGCCTTCCACGCCCACCGCCGCGAGCGCTTCGAGCCGCTGGCGCGCCACGTCCCTTGCCTTGTCCTCTTTGCCGGGGCCGCCGTATCCCTGCGCCGGGCTCAGCAGCAGCAACTTCGCGGGCAGCAGCGCCGGGCTAGCCTCGGCCACATAGGCGGCCGCCATCAGCGCGCCGAGCGAGTGCCCCACGATCACATCGGGCCGTACGTCCAGGGCACGCATCAGGTCCTGCAGGCGCAGCGCGTAATCGGCAGCCTTGGGCGCCGCGACGGGCAGGGCCTGCGAATTGCCATAGCCGGGCGCGTCCCACGCAATCACGCGCGCGTGCGCCGCCAGCAAGCTGGCGCACGACAGCCAGGAGGCCGCGCCGGAACTGATGCCATGCAGCAGCACCACCACAGGCCCGTGGCTGCCGCCGCACCGGTAAGCGAGCGGTGCGCCGTCGCGGCCGGCAGCTATGCGCCGCTCACCGAAGCCGCTATCGAGTGCACGGAGCAACGCTTCATCCGGCTGGGGTAGCTGAGGCGCGTTAATTTGTTCCATATATGAAACCATAGTTTGCAAATAAAACTTAAGAAATATAGACCGCCTGAATCTGGAAATTGATCCGGGTTAACCCCCTGCAAAAAAATTTCGCCGGGTCCGGCGCTCCGCCGGCGTTGAAGCGTCCGCAAATCCCCTTTTTGGCGCAACGGCCTTGCATACCAATTCGGGCGCGGCTCCCCGGCCTGGCGGCAGCGCGCCGCCCTCCTCCCTGTTGCGCAGCATGGTGCGCAACAGCGCCGTGCTGGTGCAGGCCACTCGTCGCTTCTCCGCATCACTAGGGATTACCCACCCATGCGTTTCCCGAAATGACCAGCTATATTTTGCTCGTTGTTTCTTATGTAATCTGATGTTTTACCTATAAAACAAAAGAAGTTGGAAAGTGCTCATTACGGTATGCACAGACCCAGCTCGACGATGGCCTGACGAAGCGCTGCAACGCCTACCGACCGACACGGCGGAAAAGGAAAAGGAAGAGGAAACGAACGATGAAACTTGGACGGATTGCACTGGCTGCCCTTGCAGCCGCAGTACCCATGCTGGCCTCGGCCCAATCGACGGTGACGCTGTATGGCGTCGTCGATACCGGTATCGAGTATGTGAACAATGTTGGCGCGGCGAAGGACGGCGTGGCCCGCGTGAACACCCTGACGGGTACGGTGCCGTCGCGCTGGGGCATCCGCGGCACGGAGGATCTTGGTGGCGGGCTCAAGAGCCTGTTTGTGCTCGAATCCGGATTCGCCCCCGATTCCGGCACCTCCAACCAGGGTGCGCGCCTGTTCGGCCGGCAAGCATTGGTCGGACTCTCCGGCCCCTGGGGCCAGGTCGCCCTGGGCCGCCAGTACACCATGCTGTTCTGGGCCACGCTGGACCCGGACATCCTCGGCCCCAACGTGTACGGCTCGGGCTCGCTCGACAGCTATCTGCCGAACGCGCGCGCCGACAATGCGGTTTCCTACAAGGGCACGTTCGGCGGCTTCACGGTGGGTGCCACCTATAGCTTTGGCCGCGACACGGTGAACGCGGGCCCGAGCCCGGCCGGCACCAACTGCGCGGGCGAAAATGCGGCCGACAGCAAGCAATGCCGCGAATGGTCGGCCTTGCTCCAGTACGACAACAAATGGTGGGGCGTGGCCGCGGCCTATGACTCGCTGCGTGGCGGGCCTGGCGCGTTTGGCGGCCTGACCAGGAGCAACCAGACGGACGACCGGCTCTCGCTCAATGGCTACGTGCTGCTGTCCAAGACCAAGATGGGCCTGGGGGTGATCCGCCGCGACAATGACGGCAGCCCCACGCCGCGCAGCGACCTCTGGTATGCGGGCCTGGCATATGACATCACGCCAGCCTTCACGCTGGCCGGCCAGGTCTATTACCTCAAGTACCACAACAGCGACAACAAGGCGATGCTGTACGCGTTGCGTGGTACCTACGCCTTCTCCAAGCGCACCTCCGTGTACGCCACGGCTGGCTTCATCGACAACGGCGGCCAACTCGCCCTGTCGGTCAGCGGTGCCCAGACGGGTTCCAACCCGAAGCCCGGTGGCAACCAGCTGGGCACGATGATCGGCATCAAGCACACGTTCTAAGCGCCGGCGCGTCGCAGCGCGGCACTGGCGGGCATGCGGCGCGCAACGCGCTGCATGTCCGCACGAAGTCAATCTAGAGGCGTTTCCCCATGAAGCTCGTAACTCGCATTCTGTTTGCTGCCATCGCGGCCACAACTGCCATGATGGCAGGCGGCGCCGGGGCGCAGGCCTACCCCACCAAACCCATCACGCTGGTCGTTGCCTACCCGGCCGGCGGCGACACCGACGTGCTGGCCCGCCTGCTGGCCGAAAAACTCTCGGGGCGCCTGCGCCAGTCCGTGGTGGTCGAGAACCGCACCGGCGCGGCCGGCACGATCGGCAGCGCATACGTCGCCAAATCCGCCGCCGATGGCTACACCTTGCTGGTCGCGCCCAACACCGTTGCCATCGCGCCGCTGGTGCTCAAGAACGGCACGGGCGCCAGCTACGACGTGCGCGGCGACTTCACCCCGGTGGCCCAGCTTGGCGTGCAGTCGCTGTTCGTGGTGGTCAACAAAGGCACGGGCATCACCAAGCTGCCCGAACTGGTCGCGCGCGCCAAGGCGGGTACGGTGCAGACCTACGCCACGCCCGGCAACGGATCGCCCATGCACATCCTTGGCGAGCTGTTCAACAAGGCCGCGGGCGTGAACATCTCACAGGTGCCGTATCGCGGCACCGCGCCGGCGGTGGTCGACGTGCTCGGCGGGCAAGTGCCGATGACGTACTCCACGCTGGGCGCGGTGGCGCAGTACATCGGGACGGGCGCCATCGTGCCGCTGGCCGTCGCGGACATGAAGCGCTCGCCGTTCGCGCCGAATGTGCCGACGCTCGCGGAGCTGGGCTACAAGGATGTGGAGGTGGGCGCGTGGCAAGCGCTGCTGGCACCCAAGGGACTGCCGCCGGAGTTGGTGAAAACGCTGAATACGCACGTCAACGACATCCTGAAAATGCCTGACGTGGTGGCACGCATGGCAACCATCGCCATCACGCCGGTCGGCGGCGAGCCCGCTACGCTAAGCAAGCTGATCGCATCGGACTCGACACGCTACGCCAAGATCGTCAAGGAGTTCGGCATCCAGGCCGATTGATGGATCGGCTGGCTGAGCCTGTGCAAGGCGACGGCGTCCGGCTTGCCCCGCGCAAACCGCACGCCGTTTGCTCTCCGGCGCAGCCTAGCGCTGCCCGAAACTGGCATCAATGAACAGGTCCTTGTACTCGCGCGGCTGCGAGCGCCAGTATTGCTTCGGCGCATGCACCTGCGCGCCAAGCTTGGCCGCCGCATGCCATGCCCAGCGCGGATCGTAGAGCATGGCGCGCGCCAGCGACACCGCATCGGCTTCGCCGTTGGCGATGATGGCTTCCGCCTGCTCGGGCTCGGTGATGAGCCCCACCGCGATGGTCGGCAAGCCCACCTCCGCCTTGACCCGCTGCGCGTAAGGCACCTGGTAGCCCGGCCCCAGCTTGATCGCCTGCAACGGTGAAACGCCGCCGGTGGTCACATGGATGGCCGCGCAACCACGTGCCTTGAGCGCATTCGACAGCGCGATCGTGCCTTCGATATCCCACCCGCCAGGCACCCAGTCGGTAGCCGAGATGCGAGCCCACACCGGCTTGTCCGCGGGAAAAGCCGCGCGCACGGCGTCGAACACCTCGATCGGGAACCGCATGCGGTTCTCCAGGCTGCCGCCGTACTCGTCATCGCGCTTGTTCGCCAGCGGCGACAGGAACTGATGCAGCAGGTAGCCATGCGCCATGTGGAGCTCGATGCCATCGAGCCCCAGGCGGGCCGCGCGCCTGGCCGCGGCAACGAAATCGTCCCGCACCTTGTCCATGCCCGCGCGATCGAGCGCCAACGGCGCATCCTCGCCCTCGGCGTGCGGCACGGCGGACGGCGCCAGGGTCTTCCAGCCCAGCGGCTGGTCCGGGCGGATCTGGCTGCCGCCCTCCCAGGGTGCGTGGCTCGATGCCTTGCGCCCGGCATGCGCCAGCTGTATCGCCAGCGCAATCGGCGAATGCGCCCTGATGGCCTTGATCACCTTGCCGAGCGCCGCCTCGTTCGCATCCGAGTACAAACCGAGATCCCCCGGCGTAATGCGCCCCTCCGGCGACACGGCCGACGCCTCGATGATCAGCATCGCGGCGCCTGACAGCGCGAGCTGGCCGAGGTGGATCATGTGCCAGTCGGCGGCCGAGCCTTCCTCGGCCGAGTACTGGCACATGGGCGCGATCACGATGCGGTTTTCCAGCCGTAGATTGCCAATCGAAAAGGGTTGGAACAACTGACTATCACTCATGGGGGAGACTCCTTGCTGTCTGTGGCACCGGCTTGCGGCGGGCATGGCATGTCATTCTAGAGCGCCTGGGGTTTTTGCGTCGTCGCGCCATGACGGCCCTTTTCAGCAACGCCGTTGCGGCCCGGATGGACGGCGTGCATGCCGTGATGAACAAGGGGAGCAGCGCGGGCGCCTGGAACTGCCGGTGCCGCGCAAGTGGACAGGACGCCCCGCCGTTGCGGCGGGGCGGGCGACGATCAGCCCTGGCTGGCGGCCACCAGTTGCGGCCTGGACTGGCCGCCCGTGACCTGGCCGATCGCGGCGAGCACGTCCGCAATCTCCGGCACCACGCCACGTGCGCCAACGGAGACGGACTGCCCGGGCGTGTTGATGCCGAAGTGCTGGCTGTCGGTGACCGTAAACAGCATCACCGACGGCTTGCCCAGCGCATCCGCCAGATGCACGAAGCCGGTATCGGTGCCAACCACGAGCGCGGCGGCATCCACCCGTTGCGCGCATTCGGTAATGGTCATGCGCGGCAGGACCTCGGCACCGGGGATCTCCGCTGCCAGGGCTTCGGATTGCTCGCGCTCCGCGGGCGAGCCCCAGGGCAACTGGATCCGGTAGCCGCGCTCGGTGAGCGTCCTGCCGACCGAGATCCAGCGCTGCGCGGGCCATTTCTTGGCCTCGACGGACGTCGCGTGGAACAGCATCGCGCGCGGCACGCCATCGGCATTGAGCGGTGCCGCGGGCGCGGGCACGCGCAGCGCGTAATGCTCAACGGGATCCAGCGGATAGCCAAGCGCGTTTGCCACCACCATGCGCATCTTGTGGCGTGCGGTAGCGTCGCCATGCGGCCCGAAGATCTGCGTGTAGGCAAACACGGCGCGCGCCTCGCCAAGGTACTCGGCGGCGTAGCCCAGGCGCCGGCTGGAGCGCGCCAGCCAGGCCACGATGGCGCTCTTATACACGCCGTGCACATCCACCACCACATCGTACTTCTCGCGGCGCAAGGCCCACAGCGCGCCGATGATGGCACGCAGGTCGGCCCAGTTGCGGGATTTCTTGAAGCCGCGCAGCGGCGGCGCGATCACGCGATCCACGCCCACGGCCCAGCGCGGAATATCGGCACACGACGCATCGGCCACCCAGTCGATCTTGGCCTCGGGATAGGCGCGCCGCAGGTCGGACACCAACGGCAGCGTGTGCACCATATCGCCCAAAGAGGTGATCTTGATGAGGAGAATGCGTTTCATGGAAATGGAAAATCGAGTTGCGGACGGTTCTCGCTGGCTGGCAGCGAGGCCGTAGTATGCACCAGCCCCATGGGCGGCGCACCAATTTGCAAGCCCTGCGACGGCCCCGCATGGGGTTCGCGCGGCACCCGGCGCCCGCCAGCGGCATGCCGCGCTCGCCTTTGACTCAGCTGGCCCCGCTCGCCCCTTTTCCGGCCGACTCAGGCCCAGGCCCCAGGGCCAGCCACCACCGTGGCAAAGCGATCATGCAGCGCCGCCAGCGAGTGACGATGGATTTCCGCCGCCGAGAGCGGCGCCCCGCCCAGCGGGTCAGGCAGGTCGCGCGTGGCGCAGGCCGATGCCACCACCGTGCTGCGATAGCCATGATCGAGCGCTGAGCGCACCGTGGCGCTGATGCACATATGCGTCTGGAAGCCCGCCACGATCAATTCCTTGCGCCCTAGCTTGTCCAGCATGGCGGCCAGTGTGGTACCGGCAAAGCTGTTGGGCAGGCCCTTGACCACGGTATGCTCGCCGCCAAGCGGCTCCAGCCCTTGGATGATGCCCGCATATGGGCCCTCGGGATCGAAGGCGCCGCCGCTGCCGGCCCGCCCGTGATGCACCACGTGCACCACCGGGCTGCCATGGCGGCGCGCCAGCGCCAGGAGCTCGCCGCAGGCCGCGATGGCAGCGGGCATGCCCACCAGCGGCAGCTTGCCGTCGACATACTCGCGCTGGTGGTCGATCAGCACCAGCGTGGCTGCCTCCCACGCCGAAGGCAGACGGCTGGCGCCGGCGAGGTCGAGCAGGGTAAAGGGTGTGGTCATCATGGCTCCTTTTGCTTGTGTGTCAGGTGTTGGAAACAGCGTGGGGATACGCGGGCAGGGGCAGGCACGACAAGGGCGACTACCATGCAAGCGATGATAAGCCGCGTTATTCTGTTCGCCAATTCTCAACGCGCTCACATCCATTGTGCAAAAACGTTCACTCCACTGGGATGACCTGCTCACCCTGTCCACGCTGATCCGCACCGGCAACTACTCGGCCTGCGCCCGCGAGCTTGAGGTCACGCACGCGACGGCGATCCGCCGCATCCGGCGGCTGGAGACGGCGCTCGGCAAGCCCGTGGCAACACGCACCGATGGCGCGTTCGCGCTCTCGGCGGCCGGCCGCTCGGCGCTGGCCGCCGCGCAGCAGATGGAGAGTTCGGCGCAGCGCTTGCTGCGCGAAGTGGAGGACACCGGCAGCGGCGTCTCCGGCGTGGTCAGCATCGCCTGCACCGCCGCGCTCGGCAGCCACTTCCTGACACCACGCATGTTCGGGCTCTATCGCGCGCACCCGCAACTCGAGGTCAGGCTGGAAACGGACAACCGCATCGCCAGCCTGGCGCGGCGCCGCGCCCACATCGCGGTGCGGCTGGCGCGGCCGCAGGAAAGCGACGCCATCGCGCAGCGCGCGGGCAGCATGGGCTTTGGCCTGTATGCGCCGGTACGGCCCGACAACGCCGGCCCATGGCGCGAGCAGGATCTCGCCGGCGCGCCATTGTGTGGCCTGCTGGACGAAGGCCTGGCGTTGCCGGAATCCGAATGGACGCGCACGCTGGCGGCACGCACGGGATTCCAGTCGAACAACCTGCTGGCAGTGCGCGAGGCCATTCGCAACGGCTTGGGCATCGGCCTGCTGCCGCACTACCTGGCGCGGGACGATGCCCGGCTGGCGCTGGTGCGCGAGGTGCCGGAGGTGGTACGGGAAATCTGGCTGGCCTATCCGCAGGAGTTTCGCGGCGCTTCCCGGTTCCGGCCCGTGATCGACTGGCTGGCCGGGGAACTGCGGCAATGCCCGTGAGCCACGGAAACGGTTGAAAACGCGGGGGCAGGCAGTATAGTTGCCTGAAGCATGCCCGCCCTCCACGGGCTCGCGCACGGTGCCGTCGGCAGGCCGCCACCGGCCACCAACGGCACGGGGAGCTTCGCCATGGATCGGAATTCACCGGCAACGCTGGACGCAGGCGCACTCGGGCTGGGCGAATCCGTCGTCATGGGCGTAGCGGGCACGGCGCCCGCCTTCAGCCTGGCAGCCACCACCGCCACCCTGGTCGCGACGGTGGGAAGCCTGGCGCCGGCCAGCCTGCTGTATTGCGGCCTGATCATGTTCGGCGTGACGCTGTCCTACCAGCAACTCAACCGGCTGCAGCCCAGCGCGGGCGCCTGCTACACCTGGGTCTGCGAGATATTTCATCCGGTGCTCGGCTTTTTCGCGGGCTGGACGCTGTTGGTGGCCTCGGCGGTGTTCATGGTGTCCGGCACCATTCCGGCCGCCACCGCCACCCTGCTCCTGTTCGACCCGGCGCTGGCGGAGCGCCCGCCCGTGGTGACCCTGGTCGCCGCAGGCTGGCTGCTGGCGGTAAGCGTGGTCGTGGTCAAGGGAGTCAAGCTGACCAGCTACACCCAGGTGGCGATGACGCTGGTCGAGGTCGGGGTGCTGGCCGCGATCGTGCTCGCTGCCCTGCTGCGCGCGCCGCTGCCGCTTGCCCACCCGCTCTCGCTGGCCATGCTGTCGCCATTTCGCTTTACTCCGCAGCTGTTTGCCAATGGGGCGCTGGTGGCGTTGTTCTTCTTCTGGGGCTGGGACGTGACGGCGAACCTGACCGAGGAAACGCGCGATCCGGCGCATGCGCCCGGGCGCGGCGCATTGATGGCGATGGTCATCGTGCTGGCACTGTTCATGGCCTTCGTCATCGCCAGCCAGGCCCTGCTGAGTGACCAGGAGATCCGTCGAGCCGGCACCAACGTGGTGTTTGCGCTCGCCGCGCGGCTGTTCCCGCGCCCGTGGGACTACCTGGCCGTGCTGGCCGTCATGCTCAGCACCGTGGGCACGCTGGAAACCTCGATCCTGCAGTTCACCCGCACGCTCTACGCCAAAGGCCGCGATGGCCTGCTGCACCCGCGCTATGCCGAGCTGCACCGCACCTGGCGCACGCCGTGGGTGGCCACCGCGGTGATCGCCTCGTTCGGCTTGCTGCTGCTGGCGTTGTCCGCTTGCTTCAACAGCGTGGGCCAGATCATCCAGGACTCGGTCAACGCCATCGGCTTCCAGGTGGCGTTTTACTACGGGCTAGCCGGCTTCGCCTGTGCCTGGCACTGCCGGCGTGGTGCCGTCCGCGCGCCCGGCAGGCTGTTGCTGCTGGTGCTTTGGCCCGCTTGCAGCGCGGCGTTCCTGTGGTTCATCGGGCTGTACAGCATCCCCAGCTTCGACCTGGCCACGCGTGTGGTGGCCCTGGGCGGCATCGCGGTTGGCGCGGTGCCGCTCTGGCTCAGCCGGCGCCGGCGGCTCGCCACGCGTGGAGCACTCGGGGCCCCGGGCCCGTGACACGCTCCCGGGCCGCCTAGGCGGATACCGATGCCGTCAACAGGTCCGCCGCCGCCTCGATACGCTGCGGCGCGCCGAACAGCCGCGCAACCACCAGCCCGCTTTGCAGCGCGCCAAACACGGCTTGCGCGAGCGCCTGCGGCGGGATCGGCAAGGCCTTGTGCTGCACAGCCTGCGCGGTTTCCAGCAGGCGCGTGAGCCAGGCCTCGTGCAGGCGGTAGAAATCCTTGAGGATGCGATGCACCGCTTCCGGCAGGAACACGGCGTCCGTGGACAGCATGCCCACCAGGCAGATGACGTCGCCGCCCGCGGTGGCTAGCCAGGGCGCGAGGTAAGCGCGAGCCTGCTCGTCCACCGGCAGGCTGGTGTCGATGCCGCGCACGCGCTCCGAGTTGCGGGCGCTGTACTCCGTCACCGCCGCCTGCACCAGGTCCTCCTTGGAGGGGAAGTGGTAATGGATGCTGGAGGTCTTGACGCCTACCCGCTCGGCAAGGTCCCGATAACTGAATCCATTGAACCCCCGCTGCCGCACCAGCACCAGGGTGTGCTCCAGCAGTTGATCGCGTACGGACGGAGTCGTCATGGCATGCATCCACCTTTCGGCAGACCCTCGAGGCGCCGGCAATGGCAAAGAGCCGGGGTTACCGGCTCTTTGCATGTATCACCGCATTCATTGGATTACCGATGGATTCACAACGTGTTCAAGCGTCGCGCGTGGCTCAGGCGTTGGCGCCTTCCGTGAACACATCGAACTTGCCGGTACGGGCACCGTCGGTATAGGCGTCCACGCTGCGAGCCGGGCTGGCCGACACGCCACTACGATCCAGGCCGGCAACAACGCGGGCACCATCCGTGTACGGATCAGCCTTGCCAACGCGTGCGCCTTCGGTGAACGGGTCGAACTTGCCGCTGCGCGCGCCATCGGTATAAGCGTCAACGCTGCGGGCCGGGCTGGCCGACACGCCGCTACGATCCAGGCCGGCCACGATGCGGGCACCGTCCGTGTACGGGTCAGCCTTGCCAACACGTGCGCCTTCGGTGAACGGGTCGAACTTGCCGCTGCGCGCGCCGTCGGTGAAGGCGTCGGGCGTGGTGGTGCGGAACACGTAGCCGTACTTGTCACCCGAGAACGTGCTGTCCTTCGGGCCCGAAGCCTGGGCGGTGCCGGCAACGAACGCGGCAGCCAGGGCGGCGGCGGTGATCAGGCTCTTGGCGAAGAGGTTCGAGGTCATGATGTTCTCCATTTCCATTTGAGGACCCGCGCTTGGGCGGAATCGAATCGGTACGCTTTGGAACCCTTCGCTTCTCTTGCCAGTTATCTACCAGTAGATAGATAAGCCAGCCAAAAAAAACGGGGATTCCCCGGGTGATGCGCTGGATCCTCTTTCCTGCTTCAGCTTTCTTGCTGGGGCGGAGCAGCGGCTTCCATGTCGTGAATATTATCTACTGGTAGATAGATAGTCAAGGGAATTTTGGGAAGATTGCCATTGTCGATAACGCATCACAAACCCCGAAAGAAAAAGACGGTGGCGCGAGGCCACCGTCCGTTACGCCATCAAGGATGACGCTTACCGCACCTTCCCTTCCTTCCACGCCTGCAACAACTTGTCATAGGCGATGGTCTCGCCCTTCGGCTTCTCGTTGGCCAGCTTCTTCCAGGGCGCGTGGTCGTCGGACAGCCACTTGGCGGGATCGCTCTTGGGGTTGAGCTTGGGCGCGCAGTTCGTCATGCCGGCGCGTTGCAGCCGCCCCATCACCTGGTCCATTTCCTCGGCCAGGTTGTCCATCGCGGCCTGCGGCGTCTTCTCGCCGGTCACAGCGGTCGCCACGTTCTTCCACCACAGCTGGGCCAGCTTGGGGTAGTCGGGCACGTTGGTGCCGGTGGGCGTCCAGGCCACCCGCGCCGGGCTGCGATAGAACTCGATCAGGCCGCCGTACTGGGCCGCGTTCTTGGTAAGGTACTCATGATGAATGTCGCTGTCGCGGATAAAGGTCAGGCCGGTGAGCGACTTCTTCAGCGATACCGTCTTGGACGTCACGAACTGCGCATAGAGCCAGGCCGCCGCGAGGCGGTTGGGATCGGTGTTCTTGAAGAAGGTCCAGGAGCCCACGTCCTGGTAGCCGTTCTGCATGCCCTGCTTCCAGTACGGGCCATAAGGCGACGGCGCCATGCGCCACTTGGGACTGCCGTCGGCATTGACCACCGGCAAGCCCTTCTTGGTCATGTCAGCGGTAAAGGCGGTGTACCAGAACACCTGCTGCGCGATCTGCCCTTGCGCCGGGACCGGACCGGCTTCCGAGAAGGTCATGCCCATGGCTTGCGGCGGCGCGTATTTCTTCATCCAGTCGATGTACTTGGTGAGCGCATAGACCGCCGCCGGGCTGTTGGCGGCACCGCCGCGCGCAACCGACGCGCCCTCCGGCGTGCACTTGTCGGCGCCAACGCGGATGCCCCATTCGTCGACCGGCATGCCGTTGGGCAGGCCCTTGTCGGCGGCGCCGGCCATCGACAGCCAGGCATCGGTAAAGCGCCAGCCGAGCGACGGGTCCTTCTTGCCGTAATCCATATGGCCGTAGACCTTCTTGCCGTCGAGCTCCTTGACATCGTTGGAGAAGAAGTTAGCGATGTCTTCGTAGGCCGACCAGTTGGTGGGCACGCCCAGGTCATAGCCGTACTTGGCCTTGAACTTGTCCTGCAGGTCCTTGCGCGCGAACCAGTCGGCACGGAACCAGTACAGGTTGGCGAACTGCTGGTCGGGCAACTGGTAGAGCTTGCCGTCCGGCGCGGTGGTGAACTTGGTGCCGATGAAGTCCTTCACGTCCAGCCCCGGATTGGTCCACTCCTTGCCGGCGCCGCTCATATAGTCAGACAGCGGCAGGATGGCGCCATAGCGGTAGTGCGTGCCGATCAGGTCGGAGTCGGAGATCCAGCCGTCATAGATCGACTTGCCCGACTGCATCGAGGTCTGCAGTTTTTCCACCACGTCGCCTTCCTGGATGATGTCGTGGTTGACCTTGATGCCGGTAATCTCCTCGAACGCCTTGGCCAGCGTCTTGGATTCGTATTCGTGGGTGGTGAGGGTCTCGGACACCACGCTGATCTGCGTCACGCCCTTGGCCTTGAGCTTGGCGGCAGCGTCCATGAACCACTTCATTTCTGCGAGCTGCTTGTCCTTGGCGAGCGACGACGGCTGGAACTCGCTGTCGACCCACTTCTTGGCCTCGGCCTCGCCTGCCCAAGCGGCGTGGCCGCAAGCGAGCGCCGCTGCGCAGGCCAGCGCCGTCATGCCCAATTTCACGTGCACCTTCATTGACGTCTCCTCGAGAATCCCCCTCCCTGCTCTTTGTCTGGGTCGCGGTCCGGGGAAGGTGCAGGCCGCTATGCCCATTGACGAAAAATCCGTCGCTTATTCTTGTCGGCTCAGTTGCGCGATCCGCATGCCGCTCAGCCTTTGCGCATCACCAGGCCCAGCGCAAGCATGGACAGCACCAGGCTGATCCAGATCGAAGGTTCCTCCGCCAGCGAGAACCACGCCATCATCTTCTCGCCCAGGCCCACCCACGCGAGGTTGATCCAGGCCGCGCACATCAGGCCGATAAACAGGCGATCGCCTCGGGTGGTGGCGATGGGCAGGAAGCCCTTGCGCTCCATGGTAGGGGCGCGCGTCTCCCACATCGTCATGCCAACCAGCATCACCGCGATGCTGATGAAGAACACGGCCACCGGGGTGGTCCATACCATCCAGCTGAACATGGCATCCTCTCCTTACACGCGGCCCATCGCGAAGCCTTTCGCGATGTAGTGCCGCACAAACCAGATCACGATGCCGCCGGGCACGATGGTGAGCACGCCGGCCGCAGCCAGCACGCCCCAGTCCATGCCGGAGGCCGACACTGTGCGCGTCATGGTGGCAACGATCGGCTTGGCGTTGACCGAGGTCAACGTGCGCGCAAGCAGCAGCTCCACCCAGCTGAACATGAAGCAGAAGAAAGCGGCCACGCCCACGCCGGCCTTGATCAGCGGCAGGAAGATGGTGATGAAAAAGCGCGGAAAGGAGTAGCCATCCACATACGCCGTCTCGTCGATTTCGCGCGGCACGCCGGACATGAAGCCCTCCAGGATCCACACCGCCAGCGGCACATTGAACACCAGGTGCGCCAGCGCCACGCCAAGATGCGTGTCCATCAGGCCGATGGTCGTGTAGAGCTGGAAGAATGGCAGCAGGAACACTGCCGGCGGCGTCATGCGATTGGTCAGCAGCCAGAAGAAGACGTGCTTGTCGCCGATAAACCGGTAGCGCGAGAAAGCATAGGCCGCGGGCAACGCCACTGTGATCGAGATCACCGTGTTCATCGCCACGTAAATCATCGAGTTGATGTAGCCCGAGTACCAGGACGGATCGGTGAAAATGGTCTTGTAGTGCTCCAGCGTGAAATCGTTTGGCCACAGCGACAGCGTGGAAACAATCTCCTCGTTGGACTTGAACGACATGTTCAGCATCCAGTAGATCGGCAGGATGGCGAAGACCAGGTACACCACCAGGAAGACGGCACGCCAGTATGTGGCGCTTTGCTTGGCATCACGTTTGGCTTCACGCATTGGGCATGTCCTCGCTGCCGGCGGTGCCCGCGCGCTGCATCCAGTTGTAGAGAATGAAACACATGAGCAGGATGATCAGGAAGTAGACGATCGAGAATGCCGCGGCCGGGCCCAGGTCGAACTGGCCCACGGCCTTCTGCGTGAGGTATTGCGACAGGAACGTGGTCGCGTTGCCAGGCCCGCCGCCGGTCAGCACGAAGGGCTCGGTGTAGATCATGAAGCTGTCCATGAAGCGCAGCAGCACCGCGATCATCAGCACGCCACGCAGCTTGGGCAACTGGATGTAGCGGAACACCGCCAGGCGCGAGGCGCCGTCGATCTGCGCGGCCTGGTAGTACGCGTCGGGAATCGCGCGCAAGCCCGCGTAGCACAGCAGCGCCACCAGCGGCGTCCAGTGCCACACGTCCATCACCAGCACCGTGAACCAGGCGTCCACCGCGCTGCCGGTGTAGTTGTAGGCAAAGCCCATGCCGGCAAGCGCCGCGCCCAGCAAGCCGATATCGGTGCGCCCGAAGATCTGCCAGATCGTGCCCACGACGTTCCATGGAATCAGCAGCGACAGCGCGATCACCACCAGCACCGCCGACGCCTTCACCCCCTTGGCCGGCATCGACAGCGCCAGCAGGATGCCCAGCGGGATCTCCACCGCCAGCACCGCCAGCGAAAAGCCAAGCTGACGCAGCAGCGCGTCGTGCAGCTCGCCATCGCGCAGCACGGTGCGGAACCATTCGGTGCCGACGAACACGCGCCGATCGGGCGAGATGATGTCCTGCACGGAGTAATTGACGATGGTCATCAGCGGCAGGATGGCGGAGAACGCCACGCACAGGACCACCGGGATGACCAGCAGCCAGGCCTTCTGGTTGACGGGCTTCAGCGTGCTCATGCCACCAGCTCCTCGTTGACGTAGTAACAGGTATGACGGTTGAACACGGATAGCCACACGGTCTCGCCCGCCTGCAGCGCCGCGCCCTCGTTGCCGAGCCGGCCGCGCACGGTGGCAGCGTGGCCGCTGGCATCCTGCACGGTGGCGGTGACGAGCCAGTAGGTGCCAATGTCCTGCGCGCGCTCCACGCGTGCGGGCACGGCCTGCGGATCGGTGCTTGCGGCCAGGCGCAGGTACTCGGGGCGCACGCCGACCTTGAAGCTGCCGGCCGCCTGCAAAGCCGTGGCGACGGTCGGCGCGAATTCCGGCATATAGCGCCGCCCGGCAATTTCGATGGCGCCATCGCGCCATGCCCCTGCCAGGAAGTTCATGCCCGGCGAACCGATGAAGTTGCCAACGAAGGTATGCGCCGGGCGCTCGAACAGCGCATCGGCCGGCCCCACCTGCACTGCCCGGCCGCGCGACATCACCACCACCTGGTCGGCAAAGGTGAGCGCCTCGGTCTGGTCATGCGTGACATAAATCAGCGTCAGCCGGAACTCGTGGTGAATCTCCTTGAGCTTGCGGCGCAACTGCCATTTCAGGTGCGGATCGATCACGGTCAGCGGCTCGTCGAACAGGATGGCCGACACGTCCTGGCGCACCAGGCCCCGCCCGAGCGAGATCTTCTGCTTGGCGTCGGCCGCCAGGCCGCTGGCGCGCCGGTCCAGCGATGCGGACAGGTCCAGCATCTCGGCCACGCGGCCCACGCGCTCCTTCACCTGGGCCGCGGGCACGCCGCGGTTACGCAGCGGGAAGGCCAGGTTTTCGCCCACCGTCATGGTGTCGTAGATCACCGGGAACTGGAACACCTGGGCGATGTTGCGCGCCTGCGGCGTAGCTGCGGTCACGTCGCGGCCATCGAAGGAGACGGTGCCGTGCGATGGCCGCTGCAAGCCGGAAATGCAATTGAGCAAGGTGGTCTTGCCGCAGCCGGAGGGCCCGAGCAAGGCGTAGGCGCCGCCGTCATTGAACGTGAACTTCAGCGGCAGCAGCGCGTAGTCCTCATCCGCTTGCGGATCGGGACGGTATGAATGGGACAGGTCGAGGTCGATGCGTGTCATCTCAGGCTCCCAGCTCGGCAGTGGCGGGAGCGACCTTCAACGGCCGGCTGGGCGCGTGAATGCGCATGCCGTCGGCGTCGAACAGGTAGAGCTGCGCGGGATCCAGGTGCAGCGTGAGCGGCGCGCCCAGTTCCAGGTCGACCACCCCCGGAAACTGCGCCACCAGGTTGCCGACCGGGGAATCCATGTGCACGAAGGTGTCCGACCCGGACAGCTCGGCCAGCGCCACCCGGCCCGCCACCGGCACCGAGCCGGGCACGGCGTCCAGGCGCAGCGCACCGGCCCGCACCCCGACCGTTACCGTGCCGCCTTGTTCCACTGCCCCGGGCAAGGGGACCACGACGCCGCCGGGCAACGTGACCGCGCCGGCCAGCAGGCTGCCGGCCATCAGGTTCATGGGGGGATCGCTGAAAGCACGCGCCACGCGCAGCGAGGCGGGATAGTGGAAGACCTCTGGCGTGGGCCCGTACTGCAACAGCTCGCCGGCATCCAGCACCGCGGTATAGCCGCCCAGCAACAGCGCTTCGGCCGGCTCCGTGGTGGCATAGATCACGGTGGCATTGCCATGCGCGAAGAGCTGGGTCAGTTCCTCGCGCAGCTCTTCGCGCAGCTTGTAGTCGAGGTTGACCAGGGGCTCGTCGAGCAACATCAGCGGCGCGCCCTTGGCCAGTGCGCGAGCCAGCGCCACGCGCTGCTGCTGCCCGCCGGAGAGTTCGGCGGGGAAGCGTTCGAGCAGGTGCTCGATATGCAGGCGGGTGGCGAGCGCCCTCACCTGTCCATCGATATCCTTGGAACGCCGCAGTTTGAGCGGCGAAGCAATATTGTCGAAGACGGTCATCGACGGGTAGTTGATGAACTGCTGGTAGACCATCGAGACGTTGCGCTCGCGCACCGGCATGCCGGTCACGTCGATGCCGTCCACCTCGACACGGCCGGCACTAGGCCGGTCCAACCCCGCCATGACCCGCATCAGCGAAGTCTTGCCGGCCTGGGTGGCACCTAGCAGGATGGTCACCGCGCCCGGCACGGGCGTCAGCGACATGGGATATAGATACGCCTGCGAGCCTGCTTGCTGGGCGATGCCTTCCAATCTGAGCTGCATCGAGTCTCCGATTCCGAATGCCACATACATCACATATAACGCAATGATGCAAACGCACAAATCCTTGCTTCCCGCTCGTTTTAGATCAAAAACGAAAATAAAACAATCATGCACTGCATCATTTGTTTTCGTTTGTGTTTGAACTAGAATGCCGGCATGACGCTAAATCCACGCCAGACCGCCCTGCTGGAAGAAGTTCGCAGCCAGGGCTTCGCTTCCATCGACGAACTTGCCCGCAAGTTCGGGGTGACCCTGCAGACCGTGCGCCGGGACGTCAACCTGCTGGCTGAAGGCGGCATGCTGGCGCGCTTTCACGGCGGCGTGCGGGTGGAGGGCTCCACGGTGGAGAACATCGCCTATCGGCAGCGCCAGGGGCTCAATGCCGAGGGCAAGGCCCGCATTGCGCGCGCAGTGGCCAGCGCCGTGCCCGAGGGTTGCTCACTGATCCTGAATATCGGCACCACGGTCGAGGAAATCGCGCGCGAGCTCATGCATCACCGCGGCCTGCGCGTGATCACCAACAACCTGAACGTGGCGAGCATCCTGGCCGACAACCCCGATTGCGAAGTGATCGTCGCCGGCGGCGTGCTGCGCTCGCGCGACCGTGGCATCGTGGGCGAGGCCACGGTGGAGTTCATCAGCCAGTTCAAGGTGGATATCGGCCTGATCGGCATCTCGGGCATTGAGGCCGACGGCACGCTGCGCGATTACGATTTTCGCGAAGTGAAGGTGGCACGGACCATCATCGAGCATTCGCGCGAAGTCTGGCTGGCGGCGGACGCCAGCAAGTTCAACCGGCAGGCCATGGTGGAACTGGCGCACGTCTCGGAGATCGACCGGCTCTTCACCGATGAGCCGTTGAAGCCGCCGTTCGAGAGCATGCTGGAAGAAAGCGGAGTGCGCTGTGTGGTCGCGCAGGCCTGAGTGTGGCCAGCCACGGCGCCGGCTCCCCTGCGGGCGAGGCGGTGCCGGCGCGGCTGGCGCCGGGCACCTTGTGAAGGGCTTGCTTGGTGGCTTGCCGGAGGCCTTACTTGAAGACGACCGTCTTGTGGCCGTTGAGCAGGATGCGGTGCTCGGCATGCCATTTGACGGCACGCGCCAGCGCCACGCATTCCACGTCACGCCCCACCGCGGTGAGCTGCTCGGGATCCATGCTATGGTCCACGCGCTCGATTTCCTGCTCGATGATCGGGCCTTCGTCCAGCGCCGCGGTCACGTAGTGGGCGGTCGCGCCGATCAGCTTCACGCCACGGTCGTGCGCCTGATAGTAAGGCTTGGCGCCCTTGAAGCTGGGCAGGAACGAGTGATGGATATTGATGGCGCGGCCTGCCAGCTTGCGGCACAGGTCGTCGGACAGCACCTGCATGTAGCGCGCCAGCACCACCAGGTCGATGTTCTGCTCGCGCACGATCTCGAACACCTTGTTCTCCTGCGCGGCCTTCTGCTCAGCCGAGGCGTTCATCATCGGCAGGTGGAAGAAGGGGATATCGTACGACGCGGCAAGCTGGTAGAAATCGCGGTGGTTCGACACGATGGCGGCGATCTCCACCGGCAGGCCGCTGGCCTTGGCGCGGAACAGCAGATCGTTCAGGCAATGGCCGATCTTCGACACCATGATCATCACGCGCGGCTTGACGCTGGCATCGAACAGGTCCCACTGCATGGCGAACTGATCGCCGATCGGCGCGAACGCGGTCTTCAGCGTGGCCAGGTCCGGGCCGCCGGCGGCCGGGGTGAAATGCACCCGCATGAAGAAGCGGCCGGTGAACTCGTCGCCGTACTGGTCGGAATCGACGATATTGCAGCCGTGCTGGAACAGCAGGCCCGAGACGGCATGGACGATGCCCGGCTGATCCGGGCAGGAAATGGTGAGAATGAATCCGGTATTGCTCATCGTGTGTGGTTTTGTCTAGTGCGCGCCGATCAAGGGCGGGGAATGCCGGGGGCGCTCCAGCCACGGCGATTGAGCGCATCCAGCGTCACCAGGGTCGCGTCGACCGTCATGGCGCCATCCGCCATGATAGCAAGCAATGCCTCCGGCTCGATACGGCGGTGCTCGGCCACCTCCCCATCGCGGTTATGCGGCACGAAATCCGGCGGCAGCAACAGGTCGTACACGTACACGGCCTCCCACTGCACGCCCTCGGGAATTTCGCGCAGCACTTCGATCACGCCATGCGCCTCGGCGCGCTGCGCCAGCACGGGCGCAATGCCTGACTCCTCGTCGCACTCGCGCACCAGCGTGGCAAGCGGATCACTGCCGTGCGGCATGCCGCCAGCCACCAGGTTGTCCCACATGCCGGGGTCGACCGCCTTGGCGGCGCTGCGCCGTGAAATCCACAGCGCGCGCGCGCCGGCAATGACGCCGTTCATGTGCGAGGCAAAGGTCAGCAGCCCGAGAAAGCGCGCGGCCGCGCGCTCTATCACCGCGAAGGCCGGCGCCGCAAGTTCCGGCGTGACGGCGAACAGCTCGTCGCGCCAGCCGCGCACATGGCCGGCATCCGCCAGCCAGTGCGCAAGCACCTTCAGCGCCGCGCTGCGCGTGCAGGCATCGCCGCAGCCCGGCAGCAGCGCCACGCTGCCATCGCGCGGCTCGCCCAGCACGCCCGGCACCGTATCCTGCGCGCGCAGGATCTGCGCATGCGCGCGCGGCAGCCAGCCCACCTGGCGCCCCGCCACGGTCAGCCGCAAATGCGCGCCGGCATCGAAACGGCTGCGCGCCGCCAGCGAGGCGGCAATGCGGGACACGACGGGGTTCTGGCTGGCGCTATCGGGCAACGTATCGGACATGAAGGATCCCGGCGGCCGGCAAGGCGCGCCTGCAATAGATAAAGCAATGGTTAATGTAGTGGTAACAGCAGCCAATCCAGGACAAGACGCATGAAGCAAACCCAGCCTTCGGGCCTGCCGCAATTCGTGCTGGCGCTCGACCAGGGCACCAGCAGCTCGCGCGCGATCCTGTTCGATCACGCCGGCAACGTGGCGCGGGTCGCGCAGCGCGAATTCCGCCAATATTACCCGCACCCCGGCCACGTCGAGCACGATCCCTACGAGATCTGGCAGTCGCAGCTGGCGGTGGCACACGAGGTGCTGAACGACGCCGGCGTCGCGGCCAGCCAGGTGAGCGCCATCGGCATCACCAACCAGCGCGAGACCACCGTGCTGTGGGACCGCCAGACCGGTGAGCCCATCGGCCGCGCGCTGGTCTGGCAGGACCGCCGCACCGCGCCGATGTGCGAGGCGCTGCAGGCCGACGGCCACGGCGAGCTGTTCCGCGACAAGACCGGCCTGATCATCGACGCCTACTTCTCCGGCACCAAGCTGCGCTGGATGCTCGACAACACCGAGGGCGCGCGCGAACGCGCGGCGCGCGGCGAGCTGGCGTTCGGCACGGTCGACAGCTGGCTGATCTGGCAGCTGACGGACGGCAAGCGCCATGTCACCGATGTCTCCAACGCGTCGCGCACGATGCTGTTCAACATCCACACCTTCCAGTGGGATGATGACCTGCTCGACCTGCTGGACATCCCGCGCAGCTTGTTGCCCGAGGTGGTGCCCTCCAGCGGCGAGGTGGCGCGCACGGCGTTGCGGCTGTTCGGCGCGGAAATCCCCATTGCCGGCATCGCCGGGGACCAGCAGGCCGCCACCTACGGCCAGGCCTGCCTGTCCCCGGGCATGGCCAAGAATACCTACGGCACGGGCTGCTTCCTGCTGATGAACACGGGATCGCAGCCGGTCACTTCGCACAATCGCCTGCTCACCACCATTGGCTGGCAACTGGGCGGCACCACGCCGCCCGCCAGCCGCACGCAGTATTGCCTGGAAGGCGGCGTGTTCATGGGCGGCGCCACCATCCAGTGGCTGCGCGACGGGCTGCAGATCATCAACAGCGCGCCCGAGGTGGAGCCGCTGGCGCGCCAGTGCGACGACACCGAAGGCGTGGTGCTGGTGCCGGCCTTTGCCGGCCTGGGCGCGCCGCACTGGGATCCGTTCGCGCGCGGCACGCTGGTCGGCCTGACCCGCGGCACCGGACGAGCGCACATTGCCCGCGCCGCGCTGGAGTCGATCGCGCTGCAGAGCGTGGACGTGCTGGACGCCATGCAGAAGGATGCCGGCATCTCGCTGGCCGAACTGCGTGTGGACGGTGGCGCATCGCGCAGCGACCTGCTGATGCAGATGCAGGCCGACCTGCTTGGCACGGCCGTGGTTCGCCCGCGCGTGACCGAGACCACCGCGCTTGGCGCGGCCTACCTGGCGGGACTGGCCACCGGCTACTGGAGCGGCGAGGACGAGATCGCCAGCCAGTGGCAGGTGGAGCATCGCTTCGAGCCCAACCTTAGCGCCGACGCGCGCGCGTACCGGCTCTGGCGCTGGCATCGCGCGGTTGAGCGCGCACGCGACTGGGCGCGGGAAGATGGCGCGCCTGCGCACCCGACAAACTGAACGCGAGCAGAGCGCACGAGCCACACAAGGCCAGTACAAAAGTACGGACCAGCAGCACCGCGACACGCATTCGCACCAAACAAGGAATCATGCAGACACTGCACACCCCCATCCTGCCGCCCGACCGCGCCACCCTGCTCGCCACCCTCGAGCGCGAGCCGAAGTGGGATGTCATCGTCATCGGCGGCGGCGCCACCGGCCTGGGCACGGCGGTGGATGCCGCCTCGCGCGGCTACCGCACGCTGCTGGTGGAGGCCGCCGACTTCGCCAAGGGCACCTCCAGCAAGGCCACCAAGCTGGTTCACGGCGGCGTGCGCTACCTCGCGCAGGGCAATATCAGCCTGGTGCGCGAGGCGCTGCATGAGCGTGGCCTGCTGGCCCGCAACGCGCCGCACCTGGTGTGGCCGCTTGGCTTCGTGGTGCCGGCCTACCAGTTGTTCGACCAGCCCTTCTACGGCATCGGCCTGAAGCTATACGACATGCTGGCCGGCGGCCTCAACCTGTCCGGCAGCCGCTGGCTCAACCACCGCGAAACCCTGGCGGCGGCGCCGACCCTGGCCGAGCACGTGGGCGGGCGGCCCCTGCGCGGCGGCAACCTGTATTTCGACGGGCAGTTCGACGATGCCCGCCTGGCCATCGCCCTGATGCGCACGCTGTTCGACGTGGGCGGCACGGCCATCAACTACCTGCGCGTGAGCGGGCTGTCGCAGCGCAACGGGGTAATCGACGGCGTCACCGTGAAGGACGTGCTGGGCGACGCCAGCTTCGACCTGAAGGCGTCCTGCGTGATCAACGCCACCGGCGTGTGGGTCGATGCCGTGCGCCAGATGGAAGACGGCCAGGCCCGCAGCATGGTGGCCCCCAGCCAGGGCGTGCACCTGACCTTGCCGCGCAGCTTCCTGCCCGGCGACCGTGCCATCCTGATCCCCAAGACCGATGACGGCCGTGTGCTCTTCGTCGTGCCCTGGAACGGCCACACCATCATCGGCACCACCGATACGCCGCGCAAGGACCTGCCGCTGGAGCCTCGCGCGGGCGCCGACGATGTCGACTTCATCCTGGAAACCGCCACGCGCTACCTGTCGCGCGCGCCAACCCGCGCCGACGTGACCAGCGTCTGGGCAGGCCTGCGCCCACTGGTCAAGGCCACCGGCGAAGCCTCCACCGCCTCGCTCTCGCGCGAGCACACCATCCTGGTGTCCAAGGCCGGCCTGATCACCGTCACCGGCGGCAAGTGGACCACCTACCGCAAGATGGCCGAGGACGTGGTAGGCACGGCCATCCAGCGCCAGATGCTGCCGGCCGCGCCCTGCGTGACGGCGGATCTGCCGCTGCACGGCGCGCAAGGCTTGCCCGCTAACCTGCCCGCGCCCGGCAGCGGCTCGCCGGACCGTTACTACGGCAACGAGGTCGGCATGCTGCACACGCTGCCCGGCAACGACGAAATGCTGATGCCCGGCGCCGGGTTGACCGCCGCCCATGTGCGCTTTGCCGCGCGCTTCGAACTGGCTCGGCGAGTCGAGGACGTGCTGGCGCGCCGCAATCGCGCCTTGTTCCTGGAAGCCAGCGCCGCGAGCGCGGCAGCGCCGCGGGTGGCCGAGATCCTGGCCGAGGAGCATGGGCACGACGCCGCCTGGCAAGCGTCCGAGGTAGCCAGCTTCCGGGAGCTTGCAAGCGGCTATATGCTGGCCTGACCCCCGGTGCAGGGATGCCACCTGGCCTCGCATCCCGCTGGAAATACGCCAGCCAGGACCTGGGCCACCTCATCGACGTCTTGCTACCAAGCTTGCTAACAAGGAAACCAGATGCCTCTTCGTTCGCCCGTGCATCGCTTCACGACCTGCGCCATCGCCGCCGCCATCGGCCTGGCCGTTGCCCCCGCCATGGCCAAGCCCGGCATCGACGGCGTGCGCTTCGACCCGCCCCGTACCGTGCGCTACCAGTGCGACGACGGCAAGCAGGTCACGGCGCGCTATTTCAACAGCACCGACAACCAGATCGCCATCCTGCGGCTGGATGGGAAGCCGCTGCTCTTTGTCAGCGTGCTGGCCGGCTCGGGCGCCCGCTATGCGCATGGTGCCTATCTGTGGATCACCAAGGGCGACGAAGGCATGCTGCAGGACCTGACCAGGGGCGAGAGCGCACCACCGGCCTACGCTAACTGCCACGCGGCGAAATAGGGCTCGGGAGCGGTGCCTGGGCAGCGCCCGAGCAGGTCATCGCCAGAACATTTTGGTGCTTGCGCCCTGGCCGAGCGATAATGCGGGTTATCGAATCAGGGAGAACACCATGGACGAGATTGATGATCTGTCCGATCTGCCGATGCCCCGCTTTATCTGGGGCTTCGCGATCTTTACGCCCAAGGGCGGCGAGGTCATGCATGACGAATTTGAATATCTGACCCACACCCGCGCACCCCGCTTCACCTGCCGGGTGGTCGAACTGGAAGACATGCCGGTCGACAGCGAGGAAAGCGGCATCGACGGGCGCATCGTGCATTACGATGAGCCCGGCCGCCTGTTCTACATCTCCGACGCCGGCATCGCGCTGGTGAACTTTGAGCTGTTCGACAAAGTGCCGGAGAAGCAAAAGCTCAAGAAGATCTGCGACGAAGCCATCGAAAACTGGATGCTTCGCCGCGATTTCCTCGATTCGGAAGAAGGCGAAGAGGACTGAGCGCCCTTTGCTCCACCCCGTGGGGATGACGACCAGAAGGTTGTGATCCCCTGGAGCGGTCCCCGCGGCCGCTCCGTTCCCTCCGCCCTGGCGTGCCTCGCCGCGGGCAACCACACTGCCCGAGTCTTTCCCTCCCCCCGCCCCCGTCAGCCCAGTCCTACACCGCAAGCGGAAACCGCCGGACACCGTGCGAAAACGGCCATGCCTATAGTGGAACCGTGGAAAACAGATAGGAAAGGAAGGAAATCATGCCCTACATTCTTGCCTGGCTGCTCGGTGTCCCTGCCTTTGTATTGCTGCTGATCTGGCTGTTCGTGCATTGAATGAAGTTTTGCCCTCGCTCACACAAGAACCGAACCGCATCCGGGAAACCACCCCCTGAATATCCCCCACTTAAAAGCAATGACAAAAGCAAAACGCCCGCTGAAACCCAGCGGGCGTTTTGCTTGCTTCTGTTTGCTTTGGCCCTGCGCATCACACCGTTCGCGCGGACAAAAAGGCACAAACCAGTGCTTCATGCCCACCCGGCCCAGCGCGCTGCGATCAGGCTGCCGCGTCTTCCTGCGGCAGGCCGCGTTCCAACGCTTCTTTCAGCAGGCCGCTCATGCCACCGGCATGTGCCGGTGCCAGTGCCTGCAGGCGCTTCACCAACTCGGCATCCAGCTTGCACGCAAACGGCACCAGGCCTTGCTCCTGGTCGAGCCGGCGCTGTTCGCGGCGATCGACCTTGGCCGGGCCGGTATCACGGCCGGCACGGACTGCGGCGGACAGCTTCAGGCTGTTTGCGAGCTTCAGAGCTTTGTTCTTTTCGAGGTCGGTCTTTTTCACGGCTTGTTCCGCTAGAGTCTGTCTGGGGCGGTATTGTACGCAGGTCGGCGGGAGAGCCCGCCTTTGCGTCGCGCATATGACGCGATGCATGCCTGCCGGCACTGCATGGCGTCACCACGCCAGCCCCCTACCGCGCCTGCCTCACCTCGATCAAATCCGCCGCCACCCGCTCGATCTCCGCGTAGACAGGAAGCGCCTCGTCGGGGCCAGTGCACCCGACACCGGTCGCGCTGGCTTCGTCCGCGCCCAGCGGATGAAAGACAAAGGCCATGCCTGGCTTCCACCTCGGGTCGTTCTTCAGGCTTTCATTGAGGATGGCCAGGTACTGGCTGCGAGTGAACACGTGTTTTGACATCTTCACCTCCGATAATTTGTCGGGATCGTAGCATGGCGCGCGGCCCGATTCGGGTGAGCCTTGATTCACGCGCGCCAACCCGCATGCGATGATCACCTTGCATTTGCAGCAATCGAGCCCTTCCCGATGCCACATCGGTGCCACACCGAGGCTGCATCGATAAGACATTGCCAAGACAACGATAAGACAAAGGATGAGACAAATGATACGTAGCACTTTGCCTGCGCTGGCGGTCGCTCTGCTGGCCGCCTGCGCGGCCCCGGCCAACACGCAAAATACCGCAGCGCTCACGACCGGCTTCTCCGCCACGCAACTAGACAGCATGAGCGCACGCGTGCGTGCCGATGTCGCGCAGGGGCGCATTCCCGGCGCCGTCTACCTGGTGGCCCGCAACGGCAGCATCGTCAACACGCAGACCATCGGCTGGCAGGATGCGGCGGGCAAGGTGCCGATGCGCCCGGACTCGATTTTCCGCATCTACTCGATGAGCAAGCCGATCGTCTCGGTGGCAGTCATGATGATGGTCGAGGACGGCCGCATCCAGCTGGCCGACCCGGTGTCGAAGTACCTGCCCGAGCTCAAGGACCTGCGCGTTGGTGTGGAGAAGACCGACGCTGCCGGCAAGCCCGTGCTGGAACTGGTGCCCGCCCAGCGCGAAATGACCGTGCAGGACCTGCTGCGCCACACGTCTGGCCTGACCTACGGCGTGTTCGGCAAGTCGCTGGTCAAGGAGGAATACAAGCGGCTGGACGTGGATGCCACCGAGCAAAGCAATACCGAGTTCATTGCGCGTCTGGCCAAGGTGCCGCTGCAGTTCCAGCCCGGCACCACTTGGGAATACAGCCGCTCCACCGATGTCTTGGGCGCCTTGCTCGAACGCGTGTCGGGCCAGACGCTGGCCACGCATCTGCAGCAGCGGATCTTTACGCCATTGCAGATGAAAGACACCGGTTTCTGGGTTCCGCCGGCACAGCAAGGCCGCATTGCGGAGCCCTTTGCGGTCGATCCCGACAGCAAGGTGCCGGTCGCGCTGATCGACGTACGCCGCGCTCCGAAGCTTGAATCGGGCGGCGGTGGCCTGGTATCGACCGCGGCCGACTACTTCCGCTTTGCCCAGATGCTGCTCAATGGCGGCGAGATCGACGGGGTGCGCCTGCTATCGCCCAGGACGGTCGCCTACATGACGGCCGACCACCTCGGCGTCGTGGGTGCCCGTTCCCTGGCGCGCGGCGCGGCCTACCTGCCGGGGCCCGGCTATGGCTTTGGCCTGGGTTTCGGCACGCGCACGGGCATCGGCGAATCAGCCACGCCGGGTTCCGTCGGGGACTACTACTGGGGCGGGGTCGGGGGCACCTACTTCTGGGTCGACCCGAAGGAGAAGACCGTGGCGATCTGGATGATGCAGGCGCCGGGGCAGCGCGAGTATTACCGCGCGTGGTTCAGGAACACGGTGTACAGCGCGATGATCCCATGACGTCATGACGCCATGATGAAGCGCCGCGGTGGCCGCCCGCTGCCACCGCGGCTGGCGTGCCTGCCCGTGCCTGAGCGCCCCCGCCAGGCGCCTTGCAGCCCCCTACAGCGTCCTACAGCGCAGCAACGGACTCGCCCGGCACCAGGCCGTTGATGATGTCCTCGCCGAACTTCACGGCGCCGCGGCGCGCGGTGCCGATATTGTCCCAGGGCGCGGCGCTGAGGCGAAACACGCGCGAGCGCTCGGTCCCCGGCTCATGCCCCTCGCGGCAGATCACCACCGACGCGTTGAAGCTGCGATCCGGCCGGCGCTCGGGCCAGGTACGTTCCGCCTGGTGACGATAGATCAGCGGGTAGAGATCGAAGCCTTTGTAGCGGGTGAAAGGTCCTGTGTCCAACTTGCGCTCCCCTGTCGATGATGGATGGGTGGATGCGGCCGGCGCCGCACCGCCACGGATTCGCCCCGCCCTGTTGCCAGGCGGTGGCGGGAATGCTTTTCGGGCAAATCGGGCCGCGTCAGTCTGCGGACTGTATCGACCAACCCGGCCCCTTGCCGTTCTTGTCGCTCTCATGGCGCCAGCGGCAGCCGCAATCGGCACAGGTGTAGGTGGCAAAGGTGATCGCGGGCTGGCCACGCGGCTTGATGCGCTGCGTATCCGTCAGAAGCAGCCGGGGATGCCCCGTGCCACCGGTCGAGCCGGGCCGTATCTGCGCACAGGCCTCGCACATGCTCATCATCGCTCCCGCGCCTTGCGCATGCAGTCAGCGAGCGGGCCGCTGCGCGCCGGCAGTGTCAATGCTGCGCTCTCCCATGGCGCGCGTAGCGGTTACTTATCCGCCGCCATCGCCTTGAGCTGCGCGTCGCCAGCCACGCGCGCCGCGTCCGAGGTGGTAAAGGTATCGTCCGAAACAATGGTGCGCTTGACCATCTGCGCAGCGAAGTCGACCAGCGTAATCACCCACACATAGCGCCCTGCCTGCGGTGCTGTCTGGACAATTGCCTGAAGATGCGGCGTGGAATCCTTAGCCATGATGCTCCTCCGGAGAATCGGATCAGGCCACTGTAGCACGAGTTGCGCATTAGGCTGCCGCAGCGCCGGCACGCCGCGCTCGTCAGACCCACTGCAGTTCGCGCAGCGTTTCTCGCCAGGCATGCGCGACCGCACGCAGATGATCTATGTGGAGACCGCCCGCTCCACCGACAGCCTTGTCGCGGCGCCGGACATCGGCGCCGCGCTGCCCATGCTCACCACCGCCATCGGCAAGGCCTGGCTATGCAAGGTGCCCGCCGAAGAGCGCGAAAGCGTGCTCAATCGCCTGCGCCTCCAAGACCCTGATGCCTTCGTGCGCTTCCAGCCACAGCTCTTGCGCCTGCGGCAGGATTTCGAGGCCAAGGGCTACTCGTGAACCGTCGCGAATGGCGCAACGATGTCCATGCCGTTGCCGTGCCGCTGTTCCGGCCGGTGGATTCGCAATGGCTGATCTTCAACTGCGGGGTATCGGCGCAAGCCAGGCCATTCGCGGCGCGCGAGCGGGAAGTTGCGCCGGGGCTGATGGACCTGGTGCGAAACGTGGAGAGGCTGCTGGGGATGCGGTGAGAACGCCCGAACAACTCAAGCTCAGCCTCAATGCTCGAAATCCAGCCCGCCAAGCAGCACGGCAGGGTCTGCCTGCGAGCGCGTCCCGAAATCGATCTGCCGGGGCGTTTGCCACGCGCGCATCTTGCCCGGCAGGGCCGCGAGATAGAGCTCGAATTTTTCCGCGCCACCGGCAGCGAACAGCGCTTCCACCTCGAGACCGTCCCACGACAGGTAGACGTTCAATGGCTGCGTGAACCGCCGCGGCGCATCGAACGGCTCGCCGCACAGGCGCACGCGCGCTGCGCGGCCAGGCCTCTCGTCCGGCACCACCTCGACGTGAATGTGGCGCTTGAACAAATCCGCGATCGTCTGCGCAATCCGCGGGGCGAACTCCGCATTGAAACGCGCTGCAATGTCTTGGCTCACTCTGTGTCTCATCCCGGTTTTTATCGATCGTAGCACGGCGCGTTTGCCGCGACGGCATTGGGAATACCCATGGATCGCCACGTGCAGCAGAATTCACAAGCACGATGACCCGCCGGCAAAAACCGTCCATGAGAGCCACCAGCAACCCGCGATTAAACTCAGGTTGACCCCGACTTCTGCTGACCTATACTTGAGTCCTGTCGACTGAGACACGCCGTAGCAAAGCGAAGGTAAGTGGCAGATGATCCTCTGGCCAACATGGCAGTGAGATCGAGCAAGCCGATTAGGCTTGCAAGTCCGAACCGGATCCCAATGCGTTTGCCGACCCGGTTCGGTCCCCTCCCCCTTTCAACCGCGGGAAATAAAAAAGCACCTGCTACAGGTGCTTTTTTTATGTGTGGAGAGTTCGCCCATGCCAGCGCGCAAGACCCGTGCACTGCGCCTGAATCTGCCCCGAAAATAGAAAAAGCCCTTGAATATCAAGGGCTTTTTCGTTGTTCTGGCGGAGAGACGGGGATTCGAACCCCGGATAGGTATTAACCTATACACGCTTTCCAGGCGTGCGACTTAAACCACTCATCCATCTCTCCAGCAAGTCCGCGAGTATATCAGAGTGTTGTTTCGCAAATCTAGTGTTTCGTGATCGAAGGCACTATCCGCGTCGCAAGTACGTCACGAGACGGTCGATCACCGGGGCGTTGCGCGGCGTCAGCAGGCTGACCAGGATAGCCACGGCAAAGCCGGCGGGCACGCCGAATGCGCCTGAAGCGATCGGGTCCACGCCGAACCAGCGATTGCCGAAAATGCCGGTCATGCGGGTAAAGAACGGGTAGTTGACGAAGATATAGTAGACCGCCACACCGAGTCCGGCCACCATGCCTGCCACCGCGCCCGCGGCCGTGGTGCGACGCCAGAAGATCGCCAGCACCAGCACCGGGAAGAAACTGGACGCGGCTAGCGAGAAGGCCGCGCCAACGAGAAAGAGAATATTGCCGGGGCGCAGCGAGGTGACGTAAGAGGCAAACAGGGCCACGCCCAGCAGCACGATCTTGGCCGTGGTGACGCGCCGCTGGTGACTCGCGGTGCGGTCGACCATGTGATAGAAAACGTCGTGCGACAGCGCGTTGGCAATGGTAAGCAGCAAGCCGTCGGCGGTGGATAGCGCGGCCGCCAGCGCGCCCGCGGCAACCAGGCCAGAGATCACGTAAGGCAAGCCCGCGATTTCCGGTGCGGCCAGCACGATCATGTCGGGCTGGATGAGGATCTCCGCCCATTGCACGATGCCGTCGCCGTTCACATCGCGAATGCCGAACACCGGCGGATCGACCTTGCGCCATTGCACTACCCACTGCGGCAGTTCCGCGTATGGCGTGCCAACCAGGTGCTGGAAGAACTCGTACTTGACCAGCGCCGCCAGCGCGGGGGCTGAGACGTAGAGCAGCGCGATGAAGAACACCGCCCAAGCCACCGAGTTGCGCGACTCCTTCACCGAGGGCGTGGTGTAGAGCCGCGTCAGGATGTGTGGCAGGCTGGCGGTGCCCAGCATCAGGCAGAACACCAGCAACACGAAGTTCAGCCGTTTGGTTTTGCGCTCCGCTTCCGAGGGCGACGGATAGGGCTCGGTCGACGGCGTGGAAGGCTGGCTGCGCGCCAGGGCTTCTTCGCGCTGCTGGTTCCATTGCTGCTGGGCCGCCGCAACGTCACGCGGAAACTCGACCCGCTCGCGCTCCACCGTCTTGATCTCGCGCAGCGGTGCATTACGCAAGCGCAGCTCCTGCAAGCGCGCGGACAGCGCATTGCGCTCCTCATCGAACGATTGCGGCAGCCGCGAGATGCGGTCCTGCATCTGTACGGCCTGCTGGCGGTAGTACTCGCGCACGGCCTGCTCGGCCGGGTCGCGCTCGATGCTGCGCTCGCGCGTGTCAAGCTGCTGCAGCAGCGTGCCATAGCTCAGTTGCGGCAGCGCCTGGTGATGGTGCTTCCACGCGATCATCGAGACCGTGACCAGGAAAGCCGCGATCAGCATGATGTATTGCGCGACCTGGGTCCAGGTCACCGCGCGCATGCCGCCAAGGAAGGAGCACACCAGGATGCCGGCCAGGCCGAAGAACACGCCGACGGCGAACTCCACGCCGATAAAGCGCGTGACGATCAGCCCTACCCCCTGGATCTGTGCCACCAGATAGACGAAGGAACATAGCGATGCCGCCAGCACGGCGATCGCGCGCACCGGCATGTTGCCGCCGGGCTTGCCATTGCCATAGCGCGCGGCGAGGAAGTCGGGAATGGTGTAGCCGCCGTACTTGCGCAGGTAGGGCGCGAGCAGGAACGCGACCAGGCAATAGCCACCGGTCCAGCCCATCACGTAGGCCAGGCCTTCGTAGCCCGACGCGAACAGGATGCCGGCCAGGCCGATGAAGGATGCCGCGCTCATCCAGTCGGCCGCGATCGCCATGCCGTTGAACAGCGCGGGCACGCGCCGGCCAGCTACATAGTATTCGTTGAGGTCGGAGGTGCGGCAGATCAGCCCGATGCACGCATAGATGGCGATGGTGACGAACAGGAAGACGTAACCAAGCCAGAGGGCATCGCCGCTGGAACGCTCCAGCAGGCCCATCATGCCGATAAAGACAAACAGGCCTATCGTGAACAAGCCGTAGTACAGCAGCAGCCGTCGGCGAAAGCGCGACTGTTCATCAGGCATGGGAGCAGTGGTTGGGCAGCCGGGGTGGGCGAGCAAGCAACCTGCCGGCACGCGCGAGGCGTGCCGGCAGGGGCGGATGACCGCGCTATTGTGCCTGCTTCAACTGCTCCAGGATGGCGGGGTTTTCCAGGGTGGACGTGTCCTGGGTGATTTCTTCGTTCTTGGCCAGCGAGCGCAACAGGCGCCGCATGATCTTGCCGGAACGCGTCTTGGGCAGGTTGTCGCCAAAGCGGATGTCGCGGGGCTTGGCGATCGGGCCAATCTCCTTGCCCACCCAGTTGCGCAGTTCGGTGGCGATCTGCTTGGCTTCTTCCTCGTTCGGGCGGGAGCGCTTGAGCACCACGAAGGCGCAGATGGCCTCGCCGGTCATGTCGTCCGGGCGGCCCACCACGGCGGCTTCCGCCACCATCGGGTTGGAGACCAGCGCGGACTCGATTTCCATCGTGCCCATGCGGTGGCCCGACACGTTGAGCACGTCGTCGATACGGCCCATGATGGTGAAGTAGCCGGTCTCCTTGTCGCGGATCGAGCCGTCGCCGGCAAGGTACAGCTTGCCGCCGAGTTCTTCCGGGAAGTAGCTCTTCTTGAAGCGCTCCGGGTCGCCCCAGATGGTGCGAATCATCGAAGGCCAGGGCCGCTTGACCACCAGGATGCCACCGCTGCCATTCGGCACGTCCTGCCCTGTCTCGTCAACGATGGCCGCGATGATGCCCGGCAGCGGCAAGGTGCACGAGCCCGGCACCAGCGGCGTGGCGCCCGGCAGCGGCGTGATCATGTGGCCGCCGGTCTCGGTCTGCCAGAAGGTGTCGACCACCGGGCAGCGCTCGCCGCCGATATTCTGGTAGTACCACATCCACGCTTCGGGGTTGATGGGCTCGCCCACCGTGCCCAGCAGGCGCAGGCTGGACAGGTCGTATTGCTTGGGATGGATCTTCTCGTCGGCCTCGGCCGCCTTGATCAGCGAGCGGATCGCGGTCGGCGCGGTGTAGAAGATGCTGACCTTGTGGCGCGCGATCATGTCCCAGAAGCGGCCGGCGTTGGGATAAGTGGGCACCCCTTCGAACACCACCTGCGTGGCGCCAGCGGCCAGCGGGCCGTAGGCGATGTAGGTGTGCCCGGTGACCCAGCCGATATCGGCGGTACACCAGAACATGTCGTCGGGCTTGATGTCGAAGCTCCATTTCATCGTCATCAGCGCCCACAGCAGGTAGCCGCCGGTGCTGTGCTGCACGCCCTTGGGCTTGCCGGTTGAGCCCGAGGTGTAGAGCACGAACAGCGGATGCTCGGCGCTGACGGGTTCAGCCTCGCAGGTCTGCGGCTGGCCGGCGGCGACATCGTCCATCCAGCGGTCGCGGCCTTCGGCCCAGTTGACCTTGCCACCCGTGCGGCGGTACACGATCACGCTCTTCACGGCTTCGCAGCCACCCAGCGCCAGCGCTTCATCGGCGATGGCCTTGAGCGGCAGCGCCTTGCCGCCGCGCATCTGCTCGTCGGCGGTGATCAGCGCCACCGCGCCCACGTCGACCAGCCGCTCTTGCAGCGACTTGGCGGAGAAGCCACCGAACACTACCGAGTGCGTGGCGCCAAGGCGCGCGCAGGCTTGCATGGCTACGACGCCCTCGACGGACATGGGCATGTAGATGACAACGCGGTCGCCCTTCCTGATGCCCAGCGCCTTGAGGCCGTTGGCAAACTGGCACACCTTGGCATGCAACTGGCGATAGGTGACCTTGGTAACGGTGCCGTCGTCGGCCTCGAAGACAATGGCCACCTTCTCGGCATTGCCGTTGTCCAGGTTGCGGTCCAGGCAGTTAAAAGAGGCATTGAGCTCGCCGTCCTCGAACCACTTGTAAAACGGCGCATTGCTCTCGTCCAGCACCTTGGTGAAGGGCTTGGTCCAGTGCAGTTGCTCGCGGGCGTGGCGCGCCCAGAAACCCTCGTAGTCGCGCCCGGCTTCGTCGCACAAGGCCTGGTAGGCCTCCATGCTGGGGATCGCGGCATTCTTGGCGAACGACGCCGGGGGATTGAAAATACGATGCTCCTGCATCACGGACTCGATGGCGGACATTTGTTTGTCTCCTGATATAGCGTGGCTGCCTGGCTGCGAACTTACGCTCGACGGCTTACTTAAACCTGACGCTGCCAAACCCGACCCGCTCGCATGCCGGCACCCGTGCGCCGGCTGCTGCAGCGCACCATGGATAACGGCAGGACACGGGTACGGATGTGCAGCCTTCTCCATTAGGCTAGCACAGCTATAATGCCGCGAGCCCTATCCCGAACACGGCGCTGCGGCATTGCGGACCTTCGCCGGCAGACATGCTCAGCGCAACGCGCCACCGCGAGCCGCCGGCCATTGCTCGCCAAATCCGCGCCAAACCGTCGCCAAAGCGCGGCCAGTGCCGTGCCCAAACCAGGCCACAAGCCGGCCGGATCCCGACCAAACAGCGCCGCCACCCAGACCCCGTGCCCATCCACGCCCTCTTCCTGATTGCCTCAATGGCCCTCGTCGGCAGCAATGTCGGGCTGGGCAAGGCCATCGTCGCCTACGTACCCATCCTGCTGTTCGCGCTGCTGCGCTTCGCCATCGCCATTGTGTGCCTGGCGCCCTGGTACCGCCCCGCGCGCATGCGCGCCGTCTCGCGCGGCGAATGGCTCAACCTCTTCCTGCAAGCCTTTTTCGGCACGTTCCTGTTCACGCTGCTGATGCTGGGCGGCGTGCGGCTGACCAGCGCCATGGCCGCAGGCGTGATCACCAGCACCATACCTGCGACCGTGGCCCTGCTCTCGTGGCTGATCCTGCGCGAGCGGCTATCGCGGCGCACCGTGTTCTCGGTCTTGCTGGCGGTGGCGGGCATCGCGGTGCTGAACGTGGCGCGGGGCACGGACCACGGCGGCGGCGGCAGTGCCGACGCCGGCGGCGAGCATGCGCTGCTCGGCAACCTGATGATCATGGGCGCGGTGATCTGCGAATCGATCTACGTGATCCTCTCACGGCGCCTGGCGCAAACCCTGGCGGCCATCGAGATCTGCGCCTATACGCACTTGATCGGCGGGCTGCTGATGCTGCCGCTGGGCCTGATGCCGCTGCTGCATTTCGACATGGCGTCGGTTCCGGCGAGCATATGGTGGATGGTGCTCTGGTACGCGCTGTCGGCCAGCATCTTCTCGTTCTGGCTGTGGATGAAAGGCGTGCGCCACGTGCCGGCACAGATGGCGGGCGTGTTCACTGCGGTGCTGCCGATCGCGGCCGCCACCTACGGCATCGTGTTCCTCGGGGAGACGCCGGGCTGGCCACACGGCGTGGCGCTCGCCTGTGTGCTGGCCGGCATCGCGCTGGCGAGCTGGCCCGGACCGCTGGCCCGGCGCGCATGGCGCGCCAGCAGGACAGAGGCGAGCAACACCGACTAGCCGCACGCGGGCAAAGCCACGGATTGGCGAAATCTGCACCATGTACAATCGCGGCCCCTCTCTTTCAGCTAGCTTTCTACCGACCATGGCATCGCAACCCCTGTCGAACCAGCCGAGCCCGCCAAAGCGGCTCAGCCCGCTCCCCAACCTGATCTTCGCATCGCGCTGGCTGCAGGTGCCGCTGTATCTCGGCCTGATCATCGCGCAAGCGGTCTACGTCTATCACTTTGGTGTTGAGGTCTGGCACCTGGTGGCCCACGCCACCGAGTACGACGAAACCAAGTTCATGCTGGTGGTGCTTGGCCTGATCGATGTGGTGATGATCTCCAACCTG
Source organism: Cupriavidus basilensis (assembly GCF_008801925.2). Taxonomy (NCBI): domain Bacteria; kingdom Pseudomonadati; phylum Pseudomonadota; class Betaproteobacteria; order Burkholderiales; family Burkholderiaceae; genus Cupriavidus; species Cupriavidus basilensis. The sequence goes on from NZ_CP062803.1 coordinate 2,847,731, forward strand.
CTGATCATGGTGATCGTGGGCGGCTACGAGACCTTCGTCTCCAAGCTTGGGCTGGACAACCATCCGGACGAGCCGGAGTGGCTGGACCATGTGAATGCCGGCGTGCTCAAGGTCAAGCTGTCGATGGCGCTGATCAGCATTTCATCGATTCACCTGCTCAAGACCTTCATCGATGCCGACCAGCGCGCCCCGCACGTCATCATGTGGCAGGTCATCATCCATGTGTCGTTCCTGCTGTCTGCGGTGGCCATGGCCTATGTGGACAAGCTGGTTTCACATCCCGCACATCCCGGCGGCCAGCAGAACAGGCAAGAGCCTGCCCATTGAGGGGCTTCGGCCCTATGCCGGCATCACGAAACCGCAGCCAGGGCTGCCGTTTTTTTTCGTTAGCAGCCAGCGCTTCATGCCACCGGATGCCCTGGCGGTTGCAGCACGGGCAGCACGAGACAAACCTGGAAACCGCCCCCGGGCGCATTGCGAGCGAGGCATTTCCCCCCCATGCGTTCCACCAGGCGACTGACGATCGCCAGCCCAAGGCCACAATGGCCGTCGCCGCCGCGCGAGGTGTCTAGCCGCGCGAATGGACGCATCGCCACCTCGACCTGCCCATCCGGCATGCCCTCGCCATGGTCGCGTATCACGATATGCCAGTGCTCGCCGTCCAGCCGGGTCTCGATCTGGATCGGCGGCATGCCATACTCCAGCGCGTTGTCCACCAGGTTGGTGACCATCCGGTCCACCAGCGTGCGCGGCAACACGAACCGCGGCCCGGCGTCCAGGCGCAACTGAAACAACGCGCCGGAAAACTGCTGGCGCAGGAAGGCATCGACTTCGATGGCCGGACCGGGATCGGGACTCTCGTTCGCGTACTCCAGGAACTGATTGACGATATGCGTGATCGAGTCGATGTCCTGCACAAAGCCACCGCGCTCAGCGGTATCCGCGAGCACGTCGGCGCGCAGGCGCAGCCGGGTCAGCGGCGACTTCAGGTCGTGCGCCACGCCGGCAAGCATGACCGCCTGGTTCTCGCGGCTCTCCGCCTGCCTGCGCATCATGTCGTTGAAGGACTCGGCCAGATAGCGCAACTCTGACGGGCCCGTCACCGGAATCAGCGCCGCGCTCCCGCTACTGCCAAGCTCGCGCGCGGCGCCGGCCACGCGGGCGATCGGGCGCTGCATCTGCCATGCGACGAACAGGGACAGCAGGATCGCCGCGACCAGCATGCCCGTGGTTTCAAAGACGAACGGCGGCAGTGGCGGCGGCCGCATGTCCAGTGCCATGACCGCCCAGCGGGACTGCCCGGGCAGGCGCGCCCACAGGTGCGGCGGCCACGCCTGGTCCACGCGCAGCTCCGACCCTGCTGGGAGCCCTTGCCGGAGGTCGCGCAGCAGATGGCGCAAGGGCCCATGCTCTGGCAACTGGCCGGCGGCGGGCTCGGTACCAAGGGCGGCAAGCCGGATGGCGGCGCCTGGCTTGCGCTCCCCGCCGGCACCCGGCCTCGCGTCGAGCGTGCCCAGCGCCAGCACGATGCCCCGGGCCATGCCGTCCGCCTGGCCATGCGGGCGCAGGTGGAACATCAGCGCGGTCCAGCCCAGATGGACAATGACGAGCACGGAGACCGATAGCACCGCCATGCGCCCAAACAGCGTATTGAACGGATTCTTCATGTGTCCGGCGCTTCGTCGAGGTCGTCGGCTTCGTCGGCGCAGAACGCGTCGAGCCCGGGGACGAAGACGTAGCCGCGGCCCCGCACGGTCTGGATGTAACGAGGCACGGATGGATCCTCCTCGATCACGCGGCGCAAGCGCCAGACCGGCACATCCAGGCTGCGGTCGCGGAAATGCATGTCGGAGCCATAGAGACGGTCATGCAGCCGGGCGCGCGAAAGTACCTTCATCGGGTGGCCGGTAAAGACCTTGAGCATGGCGAATTCCGTATCGCGCAAGGGCAGGCGCTCGCCGTCGCGCGTCAGGATGCGGGCGGAAAAATCGACGTCGAACGGACCAAAACTGTAAGAGTGACGCTGCTCCGGCGCGCTCCCCGGGGCCTGCGGGCGGCGGCGCAGCACCGCGTGGATCCGCGCCAGCAATTCGCGCGAGCAAAATGGCTTGGGCAGGTAATCGTCGGCGCCAAGCTCCAGGCCCGCGGCACGGTCGGCGGCCTCGCCACGCGCCGACAGGAAAATCATGGGCACATCATCACCGGCAGCGCGCACTTCCTGCAACGCGCTCAGCCCATCCTTGCGCGGCATCATGATATCGAGCAGCACCACCGATGGCCGCTCTTGCGTGAGGCGGCGCGACAAATCGTAGCCGTCATGCAGCACCGACACCGTCATGCCGCTGGATAGCAGGATGCGTGACAGCAGGTCACAGGCGACGGGGTCGTCGTCGACGAGAAGCACGTGAGGAGTCATGAATGTGAAGGCGCGCGCACGCTGCCTGGGCAGCGTGCGCAGGGCGTGCCGGGAACAGCAGCACGCCCTTGCGGGTGGTTCTTTATGCCTGCGTGGTAACGAAGTTGCCAACGGTGCTCATCGTACCGTTGCCGCTGCTCAGGTTGGCCGAGAGCGTCTGCAGGAACGACTGCAAGGATACCGTCGATCCCGAGCTACCGGATTGCTGAAGCGCGGAAAAATCCGTCTGGAGGGTCGCGAGCGTTGCCGAGGCCGGGTTGCTGGCGCTATCCGAACTGGCACCACTCGATGAAGTGCTGCTGGCGCCAGCTTCTTGCGCCAGGCTGGACAGATCCGCGCTGACGCTCTGGTAGTGGTGATGGTGGTGGTGATGGCCGGTGGCGGCAGCCGGCGATTGGGTCGCCTGCGTCGCATCGGTGCCGGTCGCGCTGGCTACGGTGCTGTCGGTCGTGCTGGCGGCGGTGGTAGCGGTGGTAGCAGCGCTCGTGCCTTGGCTCGCGGTGGTGCCGGCAGCCTGGGAGGCAAGTGCCTGGAACAGCGCGCCGACGAACGCCTGCACCGCGTTGCCGGACGCATCCGCGCTATCCGTTGCGCTGGACGCGGTGGTGGTGCCGGCGGCGGTGCCCGAAGCGGTGCTGGCGGAAGTGGCAGACGAGGCGGAAGCCGCGGTCGTCGAACTGTCCGTGCTGGACGACGAGGTCGTGATGCCCAACTGCGCCAGCGTTTGCTGAAGTGCCTGCATCAGCGCATCGGCCGGATTGCTGGCCGAGTTGCTGGTGTCGCTGCCACTGGACGCATCCTGGCTACCGCAGCTTTTGCCGCTGGACTGCGTCTGAAAGAGGCTGGACAGCGACGTGTTGCTGCCAATTGCGCTCAAGGTCATGGTCACATCTCCGTTATTGAGGAGATGCCAAGATAACCGCCGGCCCACCGTGAACATGCGCCAAGGAGAAAACGGAATCGGGGCCTTTTCACCCGCCCGTAAGGCCCTGTAAGGCAAGCGTCGCAAGCAGGCGAAGAACTTCGCGGCAGGAAGCGCGCATCGGCCAGCCGTGCGTAGGAAAGCGCACCTGCAACTCTGTCGACAGCCGCATGCAGTCAGGCACCTACCCCTCGCTAGGTGTATGATTTCGGGCTGAATTTCCCCTCGACTGTCCTCCCCACAAAAATGACTGTCATCAAACAAGAAGACCTCATCCAGAGCGTCGCCGACTCCCTGCAATACATCAGCTATTACCACCCGATGGACTACATCACCAGCCTGGGCCGTGCCTATGAGCTGGAGCAGAGTCCCGCGGCCAAGGATGCGATCGCGCAGATCCTGACCAACAGCCGCATGTGCGCTGAAGGCAAGCGCCCGATCTGCCAGGACACCGGCATCGTGACGATCTTCGTCAAGGTCGGCATGGATGTGCGCTGGGATGGCGCCACCATGGGCCTGTCGGACATGATCAACGAAGGCGTGCGCCGCGGCTACACCAACCCGGACAACGTGCTGCGCGCATCCATCGTGAGCCCGCCCGAAGGTGGCCGCAAGAACACCAAGGACAACACCCCTGCCGTGATCCACTACGAAGTGGTGCCGGGCAATACCGTGGACATCCAGGTGGCGGCCAAGGGCGGCGGCTCGGAGAACAAGTCGAAGTTCGTCATGCTCAACCCGTCCGACTCCATCGTCGACTGGGTGCTCAAGACGGTGCCGACCATGGGCGCTGGCTGGTGCCCGCCGGGCATGCTGGGCATCGGCATCGGCGGCACCGCCGAGAAGGCCATGGTCATGGCCAAGGAATCGCTGATGGACCCGATCGACATCCAGGACGTGATCGCTCGCGGCCCGCAGGACTGGGTCGAGGAAATGCGCGTCGAGCTGTACGAGAAGGTCAATGCGCTGGGCATCGGCGCGCAAGGCCTGGGCGGCCTGGCTACCGTGCTGGACGTCAAGATCATGGGCTACCCCACCCACGCTGCCTCCAAGCCGGTCGCGATGATCCCGAACTGCGCGGCCACCCGCCATGTGCACTTCACGCTGGACGGCAGCGGCCCGGCCAAGCTCGAAGCGCCTGACCTGTCGGCCTGGCCGAAGGTCGAGTGGGCACCGAACACCGAGACTTCCAAGCGCGTCGACCTGAACACGCTGACGCCGGCAGAAGTCGCCTCGTGGAAGCCGGGCCAGACCCTGCTGCTCAACGGCAAGATGCTGACCGGCCGCGACGCCGCGCACAAGCGCATCGCCGACATGCTGGCCAAGGGCGAGAAGCTGCCGGTGGACTTCACCAACCGCGTGATCTACTACGTGGGCCCGGTCGATCCGGTGCGCGACGAGGCCGTGGGCCCGGCAGGTCCCACCACCGCCACCCGCATGGACAAGTTCACCGAGATGATGCTGGCCGAAACCGGCCTGATCTCGATGATCGGCAAGGCCGAGCGCGGCCCGGTGGCGATCGAGGCCATCAAGAAGCACAAGTCTGCCTACCTGATGGCTGTCGGCGGCGCGGCCTACCTGGTGGCCAAGGCTATCCGGCACGCCAAGGTGGTCGGCTTCGAAGACCTGGGCATGGAAGCCATCTACGAGTTCGACGTCAAGGACATGCCCGTGACGGTGGCCGTGGACAGCGAAGGCACCTCGGTGCACAAGACCGGCCCCGCCGAATGGCAAGCCAAGATCGGCAAGATCCCGGTCGCTGCGCTGTAACACGCGCCACGCCGTGACAGCGATGCTGTGCGCAAAAGCCGGGTCATCCGACCCGGCTTTTTGCTACCTAAACTCTTGATTGCCTCGATCCTTCCTGTGAACAACGCACCCATCGGCATCTTTGATTCCGGCCTCGGCGGCCTGTCCGTATTGCGCGAAATCCGCGCCCTGCTCCCGCAGGAGTCGCTGATCTACGTGGCCGACTCGAAGTACGCACCCTATGGCGAGAAGCCAGAGCAATTTGTCGAGGCGCGCACGCTGCAGGTTTGCGAATGGCTGGTGGCGCAGGGCTGCAAGGCCCTGGTGATCGCCTGCAACACGGCGACCATGCATGCGGTGCAAACGCTGCGCGAAAAGCTGGCGTTGCCGATCGTCGGCGTCGAGCCTGGCCTGAAACCCGCCGCCGCCGCCAGCCGCAGCAAAGTGGTTGGCGTGCTGGCCACGGGCAACACATTGAAGAGCGCAAAGTTCGGCCGGCTGCTTGCCTCCCTGGAAGGCGAGAGCCGCTTCCTCTGCGAGGCTGGCGTCGGGCTGGTGCCGCTGATCGAGCAAGGCGATGTGGATGGCCCGGCCGTGCGCGAGAAACTCACCACCTACCTGTCGCCCATGCTCGAGGCCGGCGCCGATACGCTGGTACTTGGCTGCACCCATTACCCCTTCCTGTCGGACACCGTGCGTGAACTGGTGGGCGACCGATTGACGCTGGTCGATACCGGTGACGCGATCGCGCGGCAACTTCGGCGCAAGCTGGCCGAGCACGGCATGGCCGCAAACGCCGACGCGGTACCCAACGACCGCTACACCTCGACCAAGGATGCCGCCCATCTGCGTGCCATGGCCGCGGCGCTGCTGCATGTGGACGCGCCCGCGGAAACCCTGGTGATCGAGCCCGCGCCGGCATTCGACTGAGGCATCGGCTCCCGCTTCAGGTCACTGCAGGAACCCCAGCGGCCGGCGCTGCCGCACGTCCGGCTTGACGGCATGTTCCTGGCGCAACTGCGCCAGGAACTCGTCTGGCGTCAGCGTCTCGCCGAGCAGCACGCACTGACGCTTGACCGTGGCAAAGTCGCCCGGCGTCAGGCAATCCATCTTCGCCAGTTCCTCGCGCATGGTGGCGTCCATGCGCCGCGGATCGGCATCCAGCGCTTCCTCGACGAACATCGCCGTGCGTTGCTCCGGCTTGAGCGGCAGGAAACGGATCTTGAACGAGAAGCGGCGCAGCGCCGCCTCGTCGATCCGCTCGAACAGGTTGGTGGTGCAAACGAAGATGCCGTTGAAGCGCTCCATGCCCTGAAGCATCTCGTTGACCTCGGACACCTCGTAATTGCGCACGGCGTTCTGCCGGCTTTGCATGAAGCTGTCGGCCTCGTCGAGCAACAGGATGGCGCCGTCTTCCTCCGCGCGCGCGAACATCGCCGCGATCTGCTGCTCGGTTTCCCCCACATACTTGCTCATCAGGTCGGAGGCGCGCCGGATCATCAGCGGCTGCTCGAGCGCGGCCGCGATGTGCTCGGCCAGCGCGGTCTTGCCGGTGCCAGGGGGACCATAGAAACACAAGGTGCCGCGCTGCCGTGCCTTGAGCGCCTGCACGATCTTGCCGACCTCGTAGCGCGTCTCCAGGTTCAGGTAATCCAGGCGGTAGTGCGTCACCACCGGGCGCCCTTCCACTTCCGGGCGCAAGCCCATGGCACGGTCGGCATGGTCCAGCTGCCGCAAGATCAGCGCCTCCACCGGCTCGGCCACGCCCGAGCCCGCCAGTTGCACGAAGCGCGCGGCCGATTGCACCTGCGCCGGCGTCAAGGTCTTGCGCGCGGCCAGCGATGCGATAAAGGCGTCGCTCACGTCCAGCGTGCCCAGGTGCTTGCGAATGATGTTCTCGCGCACCAGCGGGGGCGGGATCTTCAGCTCCAGGTGAAACTGGAAACGGCGCAGATAGGCCGGATCGATCTGGCGAATCGAGTTGGAGATCCAGATCACCGGGACCGGGTTCTGCTCCAATGTCTGGTTGACCCAGGCCTTGCCGTTCACCGAGCCGCGCGGGTCTTCCTGGCCGAACAGGCTGGTGAGCTCGCGCGCGCTGCCCGGGAACACATCCTCGACTTCATCGAACAGCAAAGCCGTGCGCGGGCGGCCACGCAGGAACGCCTGCGACACCTGCAGCGAGCGATAGCGATCCTTGCCTGACAAGCTGTTGCCGTCGCGGTCCAGGCAGTCCACTTCGTACAACTCGCAGCCAGCCTCGCGCGCCAGCAGCCGCGCGAACTCGGTCTTGCCGGTGCCGGGTGGGCCGTAGATCAACACGTTGACGCCGCAGGCATGCTGCTGCGTGGCGTTGGCCAGCAGTGCCGACAGGTAGCGCGCATCGGTCTCGACGTGCGGATAGTCGCCGGTGCCAAGCGTGGGAGCTGCCGCCGGGCGCGTGAACACCGCCATCATCTCGGCTTCGTTCGCGTAGTTGCCCAGCAGGACATGCAGCAGCCGGTCCGACAGGCGCATCAGGTCGCCCAGGTCGGTCACGCTGTTCTCGGGCAGGGGCTGCTCGATCAGGTTAAGCGTCTCCAGGCGCGAGCCGGGCCGCAGCGAGGCCGCCACCGCGGCCGGACTTGCGCCGGTCAGGCCGGCGAGGATCTGGAAGGCTTCCTGACTATGCGCCACCTTACAGTCCACCATCACCGCACGCAGGTCGCGCTTGTATTTTGCGAGCGCCGCATACAGCAACAGCTTGCGCTCGTGCTCGGGCAAATCCAGCACATGGCTGAGCATGTCGATGTTACGCACCAGCAGCACGCGCTCGCCATCCAGCCGCGCTGCCAGCGCTGCCGCCGACGCATCGAACACGGCGAACATATCCTTGGCGTGATGCTTGACGTACTCATCCAGGTAGTAGAACAGCGCGCTCTCGTCGAACGCGCTGTTCCATTGCCCGTGCCGCTCCAGGAATTCTTCGGGCGTGAGGCGCGCCGCGCCTTTCCAGGCCGGCATATCGGCGCAGCGTGCGGCAAGGAAGCGCTGGACGCGCAACACCACGCCGTACGGCCACACCATCTCCTGTGCGCTGACCGTCAGGATGTCATTGATATTGCTGCGCAGGTTGAATCTGGGCCCCAGCGAGCACACGACCCGCAGGGCGAACTGGGCGCACATCCAGTCGAGCGCGGAGGTACATGGCGAGCCGGTCGCGGCACGCAGGAGGGTCGAGCGGTCGTCTTCGGCGAAACGGGTGAAATCCATGGCCTGGTCCTCTCGCACGGGGGGCGCCGCGGCCGGCGCGGCGAAATGCTCGAACGGCTCGATTGGCTCGAATGAATCGTCTTTTTCCTATGCTAGCGCGCTTTGTGGCAGATCGGGCATTGCCGGCAACCCTGTGCCGTGCGAGAGCGCGCATTTTGTCGCAGCCACGGGAAGGTATCGCCAAATCGGCGTATAAAGACGGCTGCGCGGCAGCGATTCAACGCATCGCACAAAATGCCACCAAATAAGAATCATTATCGTTTATACTGGCAGCCTGACACGCTGCCTCGAGAGCGGCGCTCCCACCGGCATCACTGTTGAAGGAGCGTTTATCATGGAATTGCTGCTTAGCTTGCTGGTCGGTTGTGGCATCTCGCTGATCCTGTTCTATCGCAAATAGGCCCTATCGCTAATAAAGCCGGCGCCGCGCCAATTCGCCGACATCTGCTGTTTTCTCATGTTCGATCAACGTTTTTTCAAGATCACGCTTGCCGTCCTGCTGTTCCACGTCGGCCTGCTTTACCTGATCCAGAGCGGGCTGGGGCGCAAGATCACGGAGGCCGTGATCTCGCCGGAAGTCGTCGCCCGCATCATCCCGCTCGAGCCACCCCAAAAACCCGCCGTCGAGACGCCAAAGCCCAAACCGGAGACCCCGCCCAAGCAGGTGAAGGTCACCACACCCAAGCCTGCACCGCCGCAACCGCGCCCCACGCCGACGCCGGTGGCATCGCTGCCGCCTACGCCCAATGCCGTGGAAGCACCGCCCGCGCCACCCGCCCCGCCGGCACCGCCTGCCCCTGCCCCCGAGCCGGCCGCTCCTGTGTCGGCGGCGCCACGCGCGGTCGGCATTGGGGAGATCCAGTGCAGCCCGCCGCAACCCACCTATCCGTCGCAATCGCGGCGCATGGGTGAAACTGGCAAGGCCGTGGTGCGTCTGACTACAGACGATACCGGCAAGGTGGTCAAGACCGCGGTCGTGACCTCGAGCGGATCCTCCAGGCTGGACCAAGCCGCCGAGGAGGCGGTGCGACGCATGCGCTGCAAGCCCTATCTGGACAACGGTCGTGCCGTGGCGGTTACCGCCCAGCAGCCGATCGGGTTCGAACTCAACTGATTTCAATACCGACCTCACCAGGAACCAACATGCAGGACCTCGGACTTTCTCACCTCTGGACGCAAGGCGATTTCGTCATGCGTGCCACCGCCATCATTCTGCTCATCATGTCGCTGGCTTCGTGGATCGTGATTCTCACGAAGGCGTGGGACCTCTTCCGGCTGAAGAAGATGGCGCACGGCGCTGAAAAACAGTTCTGGCACTCCGACGATTTCGACCACGCCCTCGAAACCCTCGGCAGCAGCGAAGCCAACCCGTTCCGCACGCTGGCCATGACCGGCAAGGAAGCTGCGCAGCACCACCGCGCCAGCCAGCCGCAGCTGCACGACGTGATGGACATCTCGGACTGGATCACCCGCTCGCTCAAGAGCGCCATCGACGAGGCCGTTGCACGCATGCAATCGGGCCTGGCCGTGCTGGCGTCCGTCGGCTCCACCGCGCCGTTCGTTGGCCTGTTCGGCACCGTGTGGGGCATCTATCACGCGCTGATCAACATCGGTGCCTCCGGCGTGCCGACCATCGACAAGGTGGCAGGCCCGGTGGGCGAGGCACTGATCATGACCGCCTTCGGCCTGGCCGTTGCGATCCCCGCCGTGCTGGGCTACAACGCGCTGACCCGCGGCAACAAGGGCGTGATCTCGAAACTCAACCGCTTCGCCCACGACCTGCACGCCTACTTCGTCACCGGCGCCCGTGTGCGCCCGACCAGCGCCAGCGCGCGTGCCACCGATGACAACGGTGTGCGCCTCGCAGTCAAGAATCAGTAAGGCCGCAGCAAGGCAACAAGGAAGTCATCATGGCATTCGGCACCCTCGACTCGGACGATGACGAAGTAATGAGCGAAATCAACATGACGCCGCTGGTCGACGTCATGCTGGTGCTGCTGATCATCTTCATCATCACCATTCCCGTGATCAACCACACGGTCAAGATCGACCTTCCGCGTGCAACCAACACGCCCAACGATCCCAAGCCGCAGAACATCAACCTGTCGATCGACGCCAGCGGCAAGATCTTCTGGAACCAGGCTGAGGTGGACGAGCCCACGCTCGAAGCCAACATAGCCCAGGCCGCGCAGCAGCAGCCGCAGCCTGAGCTGCATCTGCGGGCCGATCGCGACGTGCGCTATGAGCGTGTGGCGCAAGTCATGGCAGCCGCGCAGCACGGCGGGTTGGGCAAGATCGGGTTCATCACGGAACCCAAGCATTAGTGTTGTTCGTGCCGTGCGCTTTGGGCCGGCAACGTGGCATCGACAAAAAGGGCACTCCATGGAGTGCCCTTTTTGTTTGCGCTGACCCATCCTGCACGATTGAAAATCACTATTGTAATGATAACAATTCTCATTTAATATCTAGCCAACTTGAACCCGGTCGTGACCGCTCGCAGTCCCGCGTAGCCGCCACGGACCACCGGACCGGAGCCCGCCCATGAGCACCCTGACCCTGCCGCTGTCGCAACCGCATGAAGTCACCCGTCGCCGCCTTTCTCTGCGCCGGGTCGAAGTCAATCCCAACAAGGCTGCGCAGGCGCGGCGCGAGAGCCCCGCCAGCGCAGCGATCGAATCAATGAAATCTGCTGTAGCTGCCCTGCCCGCCCGGCTCGAAGCGCTGGTGCGCGACAGCCTGCCCGCTGCGCCCGCAGGGGATGCGGTGCCCCTGGATTCGTTGATGCGTGGCGCCAACCTGCTGCCGATCCTGCATAACGGCGAGGTCTACACGCTGCGCATCACGCGCTATGGCAAGCTGATCCTGACGAAGTGACCCGTGCCCGGGCGCGCACGCGCCAGCCCAAGCCATGCAGTGGGAAACCATCGTGGCAACCATGTAACGCGGTACGGGATTTCGATGCAAGAAGGGCTACCGGAACCGGCAGCCCGATGCCAAAGCCGTCGACAGGCATCAGCATAGGGAGCACAAGCGATTTGCTCCGCAGTCAGCAGGAGGTGCTGGGCAGTGAGCCACGCTCACTGCCCAGCACGGCCGCCTCTGTTTGCAGGCGAGTATCAGACGCCCAGGGCGGCGATGCCCGCACGCGCGATCTGCGCGTCTTCGGTCGACTTCACGCCCGACACGCCAACTGCACCCACGACCTGGTCATTGACCACGATAGGCACACCACCTTCCAGCATGCCTTGCAGCACCGGCGCGGTCATGAAAGAGTGGCGGCCGTTGTTGATCATGTCTTCGTAAACCTTGGACTCGCGACGGCCCAGCGACGACGTGCGCGCCTTTTCGGTGGCGATGTAGCTCGAAATCGGTGCAGCGCCATCCAGGCGTTGCAATGCCAGCAGGTGACCACCGTCGTCCACGATGGCAATTGAAACTGCCCATTGGTGATTCTTGGCTTCCAGCTCGGCTGCGGCCAGTACCTTCTTCACATCATCTGCCGTCAGCACGGTTTTTTGCTGCATACCACTCTCCTCGAAGATCATTTCAGTGAGCCGGAAGTATAGCGCCACGGCCCTTGGCATGACCATGCCTCCACTGTCCTGGCACCTGCCCGCAAAAAGCAAAAGACCCGCTCGAGGCGGGTCTTTCGATGATTCACGGCGTTGCTGGATGCGGACGGCCGAAGCCCTCAGGGCCGCAGGCTAATGTCCGGCAAACTCAGGCTCCGTCGCTGAACTGGTCGCGGCGATCGCCAACCTTGGCGCCGTCGGTGAACGGATCCACCTTGCGTGCGCCGTCGGTGTACGGGTCAACCTTGCCAAGCTTGGCGCCATCGGTGTAGGGATCAACCTTGCCGATCTTGGCGCCATCGGTGTAAGGGTCTGCCTTGGCGATACCGGCTGCGAAGGCGGAGGCGGAGAGTGCGGAGAGGGCGGTCAGGGCTGCGATCGCCACCAGGCTGTTTTTGATCTTCATGGGCGGATCCTCTTGGGAATTAGGTCGTGCTGGAGGGGCGCTGGATGATGAAGCATTGCGGAATCTTGTCATCACGGCGTCACTGCAGCAGTATAGGTGGAAACCCTAATAACGATATGAGAGCCGGTTTGACCTGTCTCTTCAAATTTTTTGACCCCACTGATAACTATGGAACCTTGTCCGGACTGCCGCCTACAGTGTGCCTCCCAAGGCTGCATCTGAAAAACGAAAGGGCCCCGCAGGGCCCCTTTCACCAACCTGCGCAAGGCAGGTCGTTCATGCTTATCGCCAGTGGCGTCCATGTCCCGGGCCGTAGTAGCCCCGCCCATAATAGCCGCGGCCGTAGTAGCGCGGGCCGTAATAGCCCGGTCCCGGACCGTAGTAGACCGGAGCCGGCCGCACGATGACGGGCGGCGGGCCATAGTAGACAGGGGCAGGCGCCATGACCACGGGCGGCGCGGCAATATAGGCTTGCGGCGGATAGTACGCCGGGCCGCCGACCACGACGCCAGGCACCCCGATCGCCACACCAACGCTCACATGGGCCATAGCCGCACCGGATGCCAGCGCCCCAAGCAAAGCGAGTCCTGCGAGCCACCAACGTTTCATGATCCTTGCCTCTTGCAATGCGTTATTCGATAAGAGGTATTGTAGGTTCCTGGGAAATTGCAGGTGAAACCGAGAACGTTACATTGTTACCAGGAGTAACAACCAGCACATAAACACGTTGCCTCGCCGACTTGGCAGCCTGCGGCGCAAATCCCGCGCGGAGCTTGCATCACCGCGCCCAACCGACCACAATATCGGGCTTGCCGTGCGGCCGTGGAGAAATTGGTAGACTCAGCAGACTTAAAATCTGCCGCCTTTACGGGCTTACGGGTTCGACCCCCGTCGGCCGCACCAGCACCACCCTCCCAGCATCCACGCTCCCCTGCCCCGGCTTTGCGCGCTCAGGCCACCGCCGCACACAACAGCGCGCCACCGCACACCAGGAACACAAACAGCAGGCCTGCCAGCACCAGGGGCTTGCGCCCGGCGCGCAGCAAGGTGCCGATGCGGGTGTGTAAGCCAATTGCGAGCATCGCGCAGGCAAGCAGCCAGTTATCGAAGGCAAGCAGGGCGGGCTTCCAGTCCTGGGGCACAAGGCCCGCCGAATGCACGGCCATCACCGCCACAAAACCCACTGCAAACCAAGGGATCGCCTTCAGGATGGCACCCCACGGACGCCCGCCTGCCCCCTTCTCGCCGTTACCTTCTTCCTCCAGCCCGATGCCGGCCTTCGGCCACAACGCCAGCACCAGCAACAGCGGGCCCAGCGCCAGCACGCGCACCATCTTGGTCACCACAGCGGCATCCGCGGTGGCATCGCTGACCATCTTGCCCGAGGCGATGACCTGTGCCACTTCGTGCAGCGTGGCGCCAGTGTAGATGCCAAATGTGCGCTCGCTGATGGCAAGGTGCCAGTGCTGCGTGGCCAGCTCAAACAGATAGGGATACAGCAGCATGCCAGCCGTGCCGAACAGCACCACCGTGGCCACGGCCACGGCCGTCTGGCGGTCGTCGGTGCGCACTACCGAAGCCACCGCGATGGCCGCCGCGGCGCCACATACGGCGCTGCCCGCGCTGACGAGGATGGCTTCCCGGCGGCTTAGTCCCAGCAGCGAAGAACCGATCCAGATCCCCAGCAGCATGGTCGAGACCAGCATGGCCAGCGGCACCAGCACGCCTGCCAGGCCCAGGTCGGCGATAGCACCGAAGGTGAGGCGCAGGCCGTACAACGCCACGCCGAGGCGCAGCAGTTGCTGGCGCGCCAGCTGCATGCCCGGCGCAAGCGGGGTGAGCCAGCGTTGCGGCAGCGTATTGCCCGCCACCATGCCGGCGAACATGGCCAGCGTCAGCGCACTCATGCCGAGGTGCGAGACCACCGGGTGCGCCGAGAACACCATGGCCAGCCAGGCGATGAAACCCAGCGGCACCAGCGTCAAGACCCGGGTCGGCCACGAAGGAGGTTCGGTGCCGAGATTGGCAACTGCGGACGATTGAATGGAAGACATGGCGGGGGTCCTGCCCGTAACGCCGGAGGGCTTCGGGGCGCATATTGAATATGTCCGAAGCGTACTTACCAGGCAGAAATCTGTAAAACAGGTAATATCGTTATACATTACCTGTTTTACAGCTATGATCCATCGCCCTCTCCGCCTGACCCTGCGCCAGCTCTCCGTTTTCGTCGCGGTGGCGCAGCACGGAAGCACCGTGGCAGCAGCCGATGCGCTGGCCATGTCGCAATCCGCGGTGAGCGCCGCGCTGGCGGATCTGGAGGCCACGCTGGGCGGTGCCCTCTTTGACCGGGTCGCGCGTCGCCTGAGCATCAATGAGACCGGCCGGCTGTTTTTCCCGCGCGCGCTGTCGCTGCTGGACCAGGCGCAAGAACTCGAGCGCTTCACCGTGCAACCCGGGGTGCAACTGCGCATTGCCGCCAGCAACACCATCGGCAGCTACATCCTGCCGGGCCTGCTAGCGGGTTTTCGACATGCACAGAGCGGGCCCTGCGCGCTCGACATGCGCATCGGCAACACGCGCGAGGTCCTGCAAGCGCTGCTGCATTTCGAGGCGGATATCGGGCTGATCGAGGGCACATGCCACGAGCGCGACCTGCGCAGCGCCCACTGGCGGGACGATGTGATGGTGGTGGTGGTCAGCCCGTCACACCCGCTGGCAAGCGACCCAGGCAATCTGGCCGCCTTGCGCGATGCCGACTGGGTCGTGCGCGAACCCGGCTCGGGCACGCGCGAGATCATCGAACAACGGCTGGCACCACTGCTGGGCGAATTGCGCTTCGCGCTGGAACTGGGCAACTCCGAAGCGATCAAGCGTGCCGTGATGAGCGGCTATGGAGTGAGTTGCCTGTCGCTGCAGGTGGTGGAAGACGAATTGCAGCGCGGCACACTGGTGGCGCTGCGCGATGGCCTGCCCGACGTGGTGAGGCCACTGCACCTCGTGGTTCACCAGGATAAGTACCCTACGCAGGGCCTGCTGGCCTTTACGGAGTATCTTCGCCGCGATGCCGCTGCGGCCAGCCAGTGAGCTGCACAGAGCGCAGCATGCCCGCACTCATGCGGGGTGGGGATCTGCTTCGCCCGCATGCTTGGCGGTATAGCGATCGAGCAGGTGGAACAGCAACGGGTTCAGCACGATGGACAGCAGCGCGCCAGCCAGGATCAGGGCGTGGCCCCGCTCAGGCAGGATCTTCAGATAAACGCCGAGACCCGCGAGGATGAAGGAAAACTCGCCGATCTGGGCCAGACTGACCGCGATGGTCATGCCGGTACGGGTGGAATGCCCGAACACCCGAACGATGCAAAGCGCAGCGAGCGATTTGCCCACCACGATGATGAACAGCGTGGCCAGCACGCCCCAGGGGTCGTTGATCAGCACCATCGGGTTGAACAGCATGCCGACCGAAACAAAGAACAGCACGGCGAACGCATCACGCAAGGGCAGCGACTCCTCCGCCGCGCGGTGACTGAACTCCGACTCCGCCAGCACCATGCCGGCAAAGAATGCACCGAGCGCAAACGACACACCGAACAGCGAGTACGCGCCAAAGGCCACGCCGAGCGCCGTTGCCAACACCGCCAGCCGGAACAGTTCCCGGCTCCCGGTCCAGACGATGCGCTCCAGCATCCAGGGAATAAAGCGACGACCGATCACCAGCATCACGGCGACGAAGGCGGCCACCTTGCCCAGGGTAGCGAACACAGCGAACACGATGTCGCCCGAGTCCGGTGCGACCGCGCCTGACGCCGTGGCATCTGTGGACGGCGTGAGCAGGCCCGCCAGCGCCGGCAGCAGCACCAGCGTCAGCACCATGGCCAGGTCTTCCACGATCAGCCAGCCCACCGCGATCCGGCCCTGCGGCGACTCCACCAGCTCGCGCTCCTGCAAAGCCTTGAGCAACACCACGGTGCTAGCCACCGAAAGTGCCAGCCCGAAGACCAGGCCTGGACCCCAATCCCAGCCAAAGCCCCAGGCCGCGCCCATCCCGAGCAAGGTAGCAATGCCGATCTGTACCACCGCCCCAGGAATGGCGATCGTTTTCACCGCCATCAGGTCTTTGAGCGAGAAATGCAAGCCAACCCCGAACATCAGCAGAATCACGCCAAGCTCCGCCAGTTCCGGGGCCAGCGCCTGGTCCGCTGTGTAGCCCGGCGTATATGGGCCGACCACGATGCCCGCGCACAAGTATCCGATCAGCGGCGGGAGCTTTAGCCGGTTGGCCAGCGCACCCAATATAAACGCCAGGACGAGACCGCCGACGATGGTGCTGATGAGCGGGGTAGCGTGATGCATGCGTTCTGGGTTCCTCGTGCTTGGCCATGGCGGCGGTGACTGGACAACCCGCCCGCCCCCAGGGACCGTAAGGCGGGGACCACAAAGCGACCTCTGGGCCGCGCTGCGGCGTTGAATGCCGGACACAGGCCGAGAGGTACCGCACTGATTGAGGGAAAACGGGAACAGGAGTTTTACGGCAGCCTGGAGGCGAAAAGCGCAGCATGAGTCCAAGCGGACGACGATGGCACGCTGTTCAGGTCGGATATCCCCTGAACGCCCCGTGAAGACTACAAGATGGAATGTAACACGATCACCACAATGGCAAAGCGCGGAATCGGGGCAGGATGTGCCCCCATCACCGCAGAAATGCACCGCCGCCCTGCCATCCCGCCGCCCTGAACAAGCCCTAGCGCCCGGCCAGCTGGAACGTCGCCACGGTTTCGCGCAGCTTGTCGGCCTGCTCTTCCAGCGATTGCGCAGCCGCTGCCGCCTGCTCCACCAAGGCTGCGTTCTGCTGCGTGACCTGGTCCATCTGCCCGACGGCCTGGTTGATCTGCTCGATCCCGGTACTCTGCTCGCTCGACGCCGCGGCGATCTCCCCGATGATGTCGGAGACGCGCCGCACGGCCTGGCGAATCTCGCTCATGGTCTTGCCTGCTCCCTCGGCCTGCGTCGAGCCCTGGCGAACCGTGTCCACCGAGGTGTCGATCAAGTCCTTGATCTCCTTCGCCGCGCTGGACGAACGCTGGGCCAGGCTGCGTACCTCACCTGCCACGACCGCAAAGCCGCGGCCCTGCTCGCCGGCGCGTGCCGCCTCTACCGCCGCATTGAGCGCGAGGATATTGGTCTGGAAGGCGATACCTTCGATCAAGTTCGTGATCTCCGCGATACGAGTGGAACTGGTGCTGATTGCGCCCATGGTTTCCACCATCTGCTGCACGGCCGTGCTGCCTTGCTCCGCCACCTCGGCGGCATTGTCCGCCAGGCCACTGGCCTGGCGCGCATTGTCGGCATTCTGGCGTACGGTCGCGGTCAACTCTTCCATGCTGGCGGCAGACTGCTCCAGCGATGCCGCTTGCTGCTCGGTACGCGTGGACAGATCTACGTTGCCCGCCGCAATCTGGTGGGCGGCCGTGCTGACCGAGTCGGTCGACGAGCGGACTTCACGCAGCGCCGACGCCACGCGCTCGATCAACTGGTTGAAAGCAATCGCCGTGCGCCCGATCTCATCCTCATGGCACACCAAAGCGCGGCGATCGAGGTCGAGCGACTCGCTCACATAGCGCAGGGTCTGCTCGATCTCGGCCAGGCTGCTGTGAATGCGGCGGTAGAGCGAATAGCCGAGTGCTCCGGTGACCAGAAAGCCGCAGGCAATGATTGCCGAGAAGACTGTCAAGGCCAGTCCGTACGCCTTGCCGTTGGTCGCCACCACTTGCTCGCCCAGACCCGCGTTGTACGCCACGTGCTTGTTGATGACGGTGTGCAGCGCCGAGACCGCGACAAAGAGCGAGCCCCCCATCAGCATGCCACGCGCACCTTCATCGTCGTTGGCGTTGAAGCGCTCCAGGAAGCGCTCCCGCTCCGCGCGATATTGCCTCGCCGCGGCGCGGTCCGCCTCCAGCATCTGGCGGTCGGTCTCATCGGAAATATCGCTGCGCTCGTAAGTTGCGACCGTGCTGTCGAAGATCTCGTCCGCCTTCGCCAAACTATTCATGGCGTCCGAGCGGCTGCCTGCATCCGGCGACAAGGCATAGCGGTAGAGCGACACGCGCATCGTGCTGACGGTATCGCGCAGCTCGCTCAGCATGCGAACGCTGGTGAGCGTGTTGTCATTGAAGTAGGTAAAACGCTCCTGCGACTCGCGGAGCTGCCAGAGGCCGCCGACTCCGACGGCAAGCAAGGCCAGCAGGGCCAGCGACAAGGTGGCTAAGAGACGTTGAGTGATGTTCATGACGCAATGTCGGCGCGCGCGGGAGCGACGCCGATTCTCCATAGAGGTGGACGATGAAATGACGCCCGTGGGCAACGGGAACGGGGTCAGGCAGTCTGTTTTGGAAGCGCGCTTGCAACACTCTCGGAATCCGGCGAGCCGTCTTTTGGACGACCCTCATCCGCCTTTACGGCAGCCGCCGGCATAGCTGAAGCAGAATTGTGAAATCAAACAAAAATAAGCGACGATATTAGGACTTGTCCTAAAAATCGACGAGGATAAACGACAAAAACGAGCCGGGACGCGCAATCTGTCGGAAATTTGAGGGAAAAAAAGAGGGGGAAGGAGGAGGGGAAAGGAGTGGGAAATAGTCGGTGCGGATGGCGCCGGTGATCGGATCGCCAGAAAGCAAAAAGCGCCACCGGTTAGGGTAGCGCTAAGTGCTTGAAGATACTGGAGGCGGGGGTCGGAATCGAACCGGCGTACACGGCTTTGCAGGCCGCTGCATGACCACTCTGCCACCCCGCCGGGTGACGGCTGCTGGATTGTAGCCGCATTTGCCAGACCCTGCCGGGCCGCGCTTGCGCACTACCATCACAAACAAAAAGGGAAGCGGTGCTTCCCTTTGGGATTGGAGCGGGAGACGAGGCTCGAACTCGCGACCTCAACCTTGGCAAGGTTGCGCTCTACCAACTGAGCTACTCCCGCATTTACTACTTCGACTACTCTGCGTGCCAACCTGGAACCACAAAAAAGCACTGCGGACTTCCAGACTTAACCGAAACCTGGAGCGGGAAACGAGACAGGCACTAGGGCGCTAAATCCTTGTTTCCCAATCACATTCTTCGCCGCCGTGAGCAGCGAAGGCCTGAATTATAGCCTTGTTCTTCGCCCTCGGCAACAAAACTCATCCAACAACTTCCATCAGCGTCCAAGGACTGCCATTTCATCCCCTGACAACCGACGCAGAATACACGGCTACCAGAGGCCCGCCCCTGCAACGCCGCTCGACACTCAGGTCTCCTTGCGTCAGGAATGGCATCAGCATCGAACGTTGAGACCGCGCTTGGTTTGATGCCGTGCGCACCACAGCCCAAGGCTGTTCGTGATGAAGGCCAAGCGGCGAGCAAGGAAAGATGGGGCGCATGTTCACATCACCTGGTCAGCTGGCGACCGTGTGGGAGCGGCGCGCAACAGCCTCAAACTGGCCACAGCCCAGGATCGCTGGATGCTATGTCGATATATCAGGATGCCAGAACAAGCATCACACGCGCGGTTTTCTCTGCGTCCCTCTGGACGTTGAGCAACGACTGCGCCCCAGCGCGACTTGTGAAACCGTAGGGATATCAGACCATAGCGAATCGGTCTTGATACGCCTGACGCACCCCATGACGCTGGCACCGTGAGCGCCATTGTCGAGCGTGCTTCTTCCTTGTTACTCGACGGGCCGGCAACTGGTCGATTCTTGCACATTGAGCAAGAGAGGGCCACCTGTGGCGGATGCCATGATCTCGTCCGCCCACGTTCCGGGGCATTCGTCCCTGGCATCCGCCACAGGCATAACGACACAACAGCCCTTGGCAGGGCGAGAAAGGAGCCGGTGATGTAGCGCTTCCGAAAGGAGACGAAAACATGCACAAGGAGCCACCATTATCAAAGGTGTTCTATCGTCCCATCGAAGCTGCCATACGGTGGGCTGGGTTGTTGCGGTACAAGGCGTCGATCCTCGCCTCGATCGCATCACCGCGGTGCCTGCCGCAGACATTGGACTGCCCGCGATGGAACGAGTGTCGGCTGTACTCGGAACGCATCTACGACGGCATCCTCAACTCGGAACTGCCCTTTGGCAAGAACGGGATCACGCTCAATGACCCAGAGTTGGTGAGTTCACCCGATCTGACCATCCGCCACGTCGATCTGAAACGCTGGATGCGCACTCACTATCCTGAGCATCGACCCGGATTCCTGTTCAGCCGCAGCGAGCGCATGGCGCATCCCTCCATCACCCTGGAAACAGGACAGGCAATCCTGCTGGAACGGCAGGCTCTGCAGGCCGCGCTGGACCATAGCCGGCGTGAGATGCGCAAACTTCAAGCGCAACACGAAGCCTTGCTCAAGCAGTCCGCGGTGCTGTTGGCATCCAAGCAGTGCGCGATCAGTGATCGAGCGGAGACCACGTACCTGAACATCATCGGTGGCATGCTGACGCTGATGCTGGGTCAATCCCCATCGGGTGTGCCGTACTCCAGCTTCAAGACGCAGGAGGCAATCGTCACCGCATTGCTCGCCCACTATGGCGGCACCATGGGCATCACGGAGCGAACCTTGAACGGCAAGTTCGCCAACGCCAGGAAGAATGTGCGTAGCGCAGCCGCGTGAATTCTTCCATCTTGTATGTGCAGTCTCGGAGATTGCATTTGCAATGTCTTTTTGCAGCCATGTCTATTGAATAGAGGTCACGCCAACAAACGCCACTGAGCGTTCAGGAGTGACCGCCATGTCGCAAGTACCTGTACTGCCACCGCACGAGCGCCGCATCCTGCGGCTCGATGAAGTTGAAGCGAAGTCCGGCTTCAAACGCGCCCACATCTACAACCTGATGAAGAAGCGCCAGTTTCCACAGGCGTTGCGCCTTGGCGTGCGCGCGGTGGGCTGGGATTCGGTCGAGATCGATCAGTGGATCGCCGAACGCCTTAACAACCGCACCTGACTCGCTCCCCCTCGGACTTCCCATCGCCAAACGGAGAGCGCCATGCAGGTCGTATCCATCATTTCAACGAAAGGTGGCGTCGGCAAGACGACCACGGCCGCCAACCTCGGCGGGCTCGCCGCGGACGCGGGGCTGCGCGTGCTGCTGCTCGATCTCGACGTGCAGCCCACCTTGTCCTCCTACTACGATCTGGCTCACCGCGCGCCCGGCGGCATCTATGAGCTGCTGGCGTTCAACGAGCGCGGTCTCGACCAGCTCGTGTCCCGCACCATCATCGCGGGCCTGGACCTGGTGCTCTCGAACGACCACCGGGGTGAACTGAACACCTTGCTGCTGCACGCGCCAGACGGGCGCCTGCGGTTGCGCCACCTGCTGCCGGCGCTGGCGCCGCTCTATGACCTGGTGCTAATCGACACCCAAGGCGCGCGCTCGGTGCTGTTGGAGATGGCGGTGCTCGCCTCCGGCCTGGCGCTGTCACCCGTGACCCCGGAAATCCTTGCGGCCCGCGAACTGCGGCGCGGCACCATGCAGTTGCTGGAGGACATCGCGCCGTATCGGCACCTTGGCATCGAACCGCCACCGCTGCACCTACTCATCAATCGTGTCCACCCCGTGTCCGCCAACGCACGCATGATCCAGCAGGCGCTGCACGACCTATTTCAGGATCACACGGGCATCCGCGTGCTGGGCACCGACGTGCCGGCCATCGAAGCCTATCCGCGCGCTGCAACCCGCGGCATGCCGGTGCATCGCGTCGAGTATCGACAGCCACCAGGCAGAGTTGCGCCCGCTGCGCTCGACACCATGCGCACGCTCGCCGGCGAACTGTTCCCGCAGTGGCAAGACAGATTCGCCCGCGTGTCCGGCCGTCCTCCACGTTCTATTGAAACCGGGAGGTCCCGTGGCGAGCGCACATGAACTGTCCCGTGGCCACAAGCGACTGCGCGCCCTGATCGAGTTTGCGGTGAGCGAAGGCTGGCACGTCAAACGTACTCGGGGTGGACACCTCAAATTCACCAAGACCGGCTGCGCCGCCATCTACACCAGCTCGACAGCGAGCGATTACCGGGCAGACCTCAATGCCCGTGCGCAGATCCGCCGAGCCGAGCGCGAGGCCCGCATGGCCCGGCCCGCCAACGCCGAGGGATGCGGCCATGGCTGAGATGACCTCCCAGGACATGGCCGGCAAGCTGCTTGCCGCCGGGTTCGAGCGCAGTGGGCCATCGGCCACGGCTTTGAGTGACCCCATCGCCGACACGCCGATGGTCGTGACGCTGGACCAGTTGCGGCCCTACGACCACGATCCCCGCAAAAAGCGCAACTCGGCCTACGATGAAATCAAGGCCTCCATCCGCGAGCGCGGCCTGGATGCGGCGCCAGCCATCACACGCCGTCCTGGCGAGGCGCACTACATCATCCGCAACGGCGGCAACACCAGGCTGGCGATCCTGCGCGAACTCTGGACAGAAACGAAGGACGAGCGCTTCTTCCGCATATCGTGCCTGTTCCGGCCGTGGCCTGCGCGCGGGGAGATCGTCGCGCTGACCGGGCACCTCGCCGAGAACGAACTGCGTGGCGGCTTGACGTTCATCGAGCGCGCCCTCGGCGTCGAGAAGGCGCGCGAGTTCTATGAAGCGGAAAGCAGCACGACCTTGAGCCAGTCCGAGCTGGCCCGTCGCTTGGGCGCCGACGGCTTCCCCGTGCAGCAGTCACACATCAGCCGCATGGCCGATGCGGTGCGCTACCTGCTGCCTGCGATCCCGACCGTGCTGTATGGTGGCCTCGGTCGCCACCAGGTCGAGCGGCTGTCGGTCATGCGCAAGGCCAGTGAGCGCACGTGGGAGCACTATGCCAAGGGCCGCTCCCTGCCGCTCGACTTCGACAGTTTCTTCCAAGAAGTGCTGTCGCAGTTCGATACCCAGGCCGACGAGTTCTCGCCGCAGCGTGTGCAGGACGAGTTGATCGGTCAGATGTCCGAGCTGCTGGGCATCGACTACGACGTGCTTGCCCTGGACCTGACCGAATCCGAGAGCCGCCACCGCGCCCTGGTCAGCGACCCAACCCCGCCATCGGCGCCGCCGGCATTGCCTGAGCCTGGGGCCATCGCACGGCCGCCGATTGAACCGGCACCGTCCCCCGCCACAGCAGCACATTCTGCAGGCCACTCTGCCGCCGCGCCGACAAGGCCCCAGGACGATGCGGCCCCGCGTGAGGCATCCGCAGCCACCCCTGCGGCAGCGGCTGGCGATCTACTTGACGAGCACATCGTCTCTCCGGCACCCACGACGCAGCGGCTCCAGTCCATCCAGCGCATGGTCGCCGACCAGTTGGGCGATGCGCTTCCGCCCGACTTCTCGGCCAACGTGCTGCAGTCGATTCCCGTGCAGGCCGGTGGCCTCTATCCCATCTCGGACATCTGGCATATCGACCCAGGTCTCGACGCACCCGGCCGCCTGCGCGTCCACATCGCGCAGTTCGCGCGCGAGATCGCGGGCGAGGTCGACCTGGACGCGTGTGTCGAGGATCGTTCAGATGGCATCGGGTTCGCGTGTCGTGCCCCGACCCAGGTTTCGTCGCCGCTCGCACGTGCCGTGCTCGCGCTGCTGGTTTCCCTGGCCGGTCAGCAGTCGGCCGACGTGGGCTTGGACGGCGGGCACTTCGTCACCGACCTGCCAGCGCTGTTGCACGGCCAAGGCCAACGTCATGCCGACGGGGCCCGGCGATTGAGCGACACCGCGCTGGTCAAGCTGTTTCGTCTGCTGCGGCTGGCCCGGCGCCTGCTGGATCTGGAAGCCGGCGCTCTCGGTCCTGGGACCTGAGCGAGGGAGGCCCGCATGTCCGCACCTAACCCACTCAACCAGGCCGTCATCGCGCAGGCGCTCTACGATCTGCGCAACGGGCAACTGCGCCGCTGCAAGGCGATGGGATTCGGTGAGGAAGAATTGGATGCGCTCAAGCATCCGGCGCTGATCAGCGTACTGGCCAATGCCAGCGTCTCGTGGTGCTCTGTCTCGGTGAACCGGGAAGTGCTCCGGCGATTGCTCAAACAGGCGCAGGACGTGGAGAAGGAGATCGCCACCGTCGATCGCATGTTGCGCCTGGGGGCCAGTACGGAAATGGCGAGCCGTTTTTATGGGCTGACGCACCAGGAAGTCGCGCTACGGCGTGAAGTTCTCGGCCTGCCCAAACGCAAGGGGCGCCATCCGGTTCTGGACGAGGAGCAGGACACCGAGCTGTGGCGACGCTGGAAGGCCGTGACCAGCAGCAGGAATGTCGAGCTGGAGGATGAGACCTCGGTTCTTGATGCGGCAATGGACCTCGCCGAAGGCATGGAACTGCCGCTGTCGGTGGTCTGGGCTGCGATCAAGAACTGGATCGATCAGGGATTGGGTTGAGTCATGGCCGTGGACGACGCTGCACCACGAGCACCACGCCAAGGCCCGGTCGCCCTCGCTGATCTGTTCGACAGCGCGCTGAAAGACCTTGCACCGAAACCTCGCCCGCCCGCGTCCGCGCCAGCTCCCGCATCCGCAACATCTCCTGTCTCCGCAACCGGCGACGGTTTTCTGTTCAGCGGCAATCGGCACGAGAGCGTGCCGCGACGGCTGTTCCTGGACCGACGCCTGACGCCGCTGGAACGCAATGCCTGGCAAGTCTTTCGGATGATGCTCAACGAGGATGGGGTCACGGCGTTTCCGACGTATGAGCAACTTCGCCCGTGGCTCGCGTCAATGCCCTGCGCCGGACAGGCCTCTCACGAGACCGTGGCACGGGCGCTGACGCTGTTGCGCCTGACTCGCTGGTTGAGTCTCGTGCGCCGCAGGCGTGACCCCAAGACCGGGCGCATCCTCGGCAACCTCTACGTCCTGCACGATGAGCCCCTGACGCCTTTCGAGGCGATGCAGCTCGACCCGGACTACTTGGAGCTCGTCAGCCAAGCCCTGGGCCATTCGGCCAAGGCCGTCCAGGTCGTGGGCTTGCACACCCTCAAGGAAATCGCCGAAGACCCGTTGTTGTCTGGCCGCACGTTGCCCTCGCGGCTGCAGGTCCTTGCCGAACGCCTCGCGAGCCAGGGCATTGGGTCGCAGGAGAGTTATCCACAGAAGGATAGGGTTCACGATTCCGAAGAAGGGGCGCCGAGCCTTCTTCGGAATTCTGATGACCCCTCTTCGGATTCCGAAGCAGGGCCGAAACCCGCGTCAGACGGCGCTCTTCGGAATCCGAAGCAGGACCGTACTGTACGTAGTAGTCGTATGAATGAAGTACGTACTACCGCGCGTGAGCGTGGGCAGGCGCGTGCGATGCCAGGAGTTCGCCTGCCTGATCGCTTTCTCGGCTTGAAGGAAGAGCAGCAGGCCGCCGCCATCGTGGCATTGCAGCAGGTCGATGCTCCGCTACGCCAGGCCGTGCTGGACGAATGGGCGGATCGCTGTCGCGGCAGCACCATCCGCAACCCGGCAGGCTACCTGTTCGGCATCATCCAGCGCGCCATCCGTGGCGAGTTCAACGCCTGGGCCAAGCAAGCCGGGTCAGCACCGCCACCTGCCCCTGCACGAGATGCACCGCCTGAACCACCGCGCAATGTGGTTCCACCCGAGGTGGCCCGGCAGCACATTGACCGGCTGCGCGACCTTCTGCGCAGTAGCTGAGCGCGACGAGCGACAAGGGCGTGAAGCAGACGTCGATGGCCGTCAGTAGAGCTATCCCCAGGGGATAGATGTACTACAAGCTGTAACGCCGACAGGCACGGCATGGCACTTCGGTCCAGGGGGGCCGTAATGGCGTCGGTTGCATGAGCGCACGCACCATTTGCGCGAGCAGCGCTCCATGGCTTTCGATGGAGCTATCCCCTGGGGATAGCTCGTGTCACAGGCCACCGCTGCCACGACAACCGGGTCCCGGTTCATTTCGGTTTGTTGACTGACTGCCTTCCGTTGCGTGCCGATCCTGACCGCTCCTTTTCCCAAGCGAGCGGACGCCATGGCAACCAACGAACCTCTGCAACTCAATCTCGGCTCTTTGCGCAGCGCGATGTCGCTGACGCTTCACACCCACCACGCCTCGCGCATCTGGCATGGCCGCGCCGCCGCCGAGGGGCGACCCGGCATCGTCGGCCTGAACGGCTACATCGCCGTGATGAACAAGATGAAGCGCGGCTCGGAGCAGGACGACCCGTACAGCGACTGGTGGATGTTGCGCATCGAGGAAAAGCTCGACCAGACCAGGACCACGTTGCAATCGCTGCGCGAGCAGGTTGACCAGGCACTGGCCGGCGTGCCTGCGGCGTTGAGCCTGGGTGAGAACCTCAACGTGCAGCCGGTGAAGCTCCCCTTGTTCGTGAACGCGCAGCTCGGCTTTGCCGCCGTCTATCTGCTGGCCGACTACGACGACATCGCCCGCAAGCTGATCCTCGCCCACCACACCGCGCTGATCGATCGCTCGACGTTGGAGCGCTGGCTCAACGAAGGTGCCCACGCGCTGCGCAGCCTGTTCAGCCTGGCCCAGCAATACCGCTACTCGGGCTGCACCCGCGACGACTTCGCGGCCAAGAACGCCGCAGCTCGGGCAGCATTGGAGAAGTTCGGCGAACTGCCGCAGGACGTGCTCGAAGGCATGCGCCGCTCGAAGTTTGCGCCGCCCGTCGTGCGCCGTGGTCTGCAACAGCGTGGTGATAGCGCTGCCGCAGCCGCATCTCCCACCGACGAAGGCGCTGCCGCCGATTCGGCCGAGGCCAAGTCCACAGCCGCCGGCGAGGACGAACCGGCATGAGCGACCCGAACCGCGAACCGCGCTACTTCCGTCGTCTGGAACAGCCAGCCTTCATGCGGCTGGAACACGCGGCCTCTCTAAAAGGCCTTTTAAAGCCTTTTAAAGGTAAAGGGGACTTCGAGGCCTGGGCCAGCCAGTGCTTCGCCATGCGCGACGAGTTGATTGCCCTGGCGCAGCGACAGGTGCTGCCACAGGCGTGCGGGCATCCCTTCCACCTGCTTCCCGTCGAGCTGGCCCAGCAGACCACTGGCGCAGGCACGACCTTTCTTCGCTGGCGCAAGCACGATCGATCGGCCATGGGCGTGGCGTTGTGGCAGGAGCTGATGGCGAGCCCCAGCACGCCGGTCAACCTGCTGCACGACCTGCACGAGATCGAACTGCAGCGCGTCATGCTGAACATGCAGATCAGCCTGCTGCACACCCTGGGCAGGCAAGCACAGGAATGCGCCAGCAAGGCCGCGCAGGCGGACAACACCTACCTGCGCCGGCTCGCGTCCGTTCCTGCCGCAGTGCGCGATCGGTGATTGCGCCTGCCATCCGAGCACGCGCCCGAGCCCAACGAGGCACGGGTATTTCAACCACCACGGAGATTCCAACATGAGCACACAATTCATCGGCGAGGGCAACATCGGATCGCCTCCCGAGTACCGCGAATTCCCCAATGGCAACGACGATCCTCGCCGGTTGCTCCGGCTGAACGTGTACTTCGACAACCCCGTCCCCACCAAGGGCGGCGAGTTCGAGGACCGCGGCGGCTTCTGGGCGCCGGTGGAACTCTGGCACCACGACGCCGACCGCTGGCAGCAGCTCTACCAGAAGGGCATGCGGGTGCTGGTCGTCGGCCGCATGGAGCGCGACCCCTGGACGGACAACGAAGATCAGCCGCGTGAGACTTGGCAGGTCAACGCGCGCAGTGTCGGCATCCTGCCGTACCGCATCGAGTCTGTGGCCCTCAGCCCGAAGCCACAGGAGGCAGAGCCGAAGCCCCAGGCCACCCAGGAATCGACGGCGCCGAAAGAGACCAAGCGCAGGAAGTGATCGGGCATGGAGGGCGGCTGCCGCAGTGCTTCGCCGCCCTCCATGCGCTGCGAATTATCCCCAGGGGATAGCTCCACCAACGTCCACCGAGTTCCACGCGCGCTCCCGGAAATCGCGGCTCTCGGCCCGCACACTTCCGGCCACGCACCTTCCCCGCACTCGCCATTTCATCGGCGTGAAAGCGGTCGCTGCCGCATGCGGCTTGTTTGCTGCTGCCAGGGGCTGCGCTCGGCATCCTCGATCCCAGCAACTCCATGAACAACAGGAATCGGGATGGACGGATATGCGGCTGTTCTTGTGCGAGAAGCCCTCCCAGGGCAAAGACATTGGCCGGATTCTCGGCGCCACGCAGCGCGGTGAAGGCTGCCTCAACGGTTCCGGCGTCACGGTCACCTGGTGCATCGGCCATCTCGTGGAGGCGGCGCCGCCCGAGGCCTACGACGAGCAGCTCAAACGATGGTCCGTTGAGCAGTTGCCCATCATTCCCCAGCACTGGCGGGTCGAGGTCAAACCGAAGACCGCCACGCAATTCAAGGTCGTCAAGGCGCTCTTGGCGAAGGCGACTCACCTGGTTATCGCCACCGATGCCGACCGCGAGGGCGAATTGATCGCCCGCGAGATCGTGGAGCTTTGCGGCTACCGCGGCCCCATCGAACGCCTGTGGCTGTCGGCGCTCAACGATGCGTCCATTCGGGCGGCACTGGGCAAGCTGCGGCCTTCGGCCGAGACGCTTTCGATGTACCACTCGGCGCTGGCGCGCTCCCGTGCGGATTGGCTCGTGGGCATGAACCTGAGCCGGCTGTTCACGGTGCTGGGGCGACAGGCGGGTTACGACGGCGTGCTGTCGGTCGGCCGCGTACAGACCCCGACGCTCAAGCTCGTTGTGGACCGCGACCGCGAGATCGCGCGCTTCGTGTCCGTACCATACTGGGCCATCGCCGTGTCCCTGTTCGCAGGCGGTTCGACTTTCGCCGCGCAATGGGTTCCACCCGATGCGTGCACCGACGACGCAGGCCGCTGCCTGCGGCAGCCGGTCGCACAGCAGACCATGCAGCAGATCCGCGCTGCGGGCAGTGCCCACGTCGTGTCGGTGGAGACTGAGCGTGTCCGCGAAGGCCCGCCGCTGCCGTTCGACCTGGGCACCTTGCAGGAAGTGTGTTCCAAGCAGCTTGGGCTGGACGTGCAGGAAACCTTGGAGATTGCCCAAGCCCTGTACGAGACGCACAAGGCCACGACGTACCCCCGCTCGGACTCCGGCTACCTGCCCGAGAGCATGTTTGCCGAAGTGCCCACCGTTCTCGACAGCCTGCTCAAGACCGATCCCTCGCTGCGCTCGATCATGGGCCAGCTCGACCGCTCGCAGCGCTCGCGCGCCTGGAACGATGGCAAGGTCACGGCGCACCACGGCATCATCCCGACGCTCGAACCGGCGAAGCTCTCCGCCATGAGCGAGAAGGAACTGGCCGTGTACAGGCTCATCCGGTCGCATTACCTGGCGCAGTTCCTCCCTCACCACGAGTTCGACCGCACTGTGGCCAAGTTTTCGTGCGGGGGGCAGAACCTGGCGGCCACGGGCAAGCAGGTTGTCATCCCGGGTTGGCGCCAGGTGCTCGCCGAGCCGCAGGCCGAAGACGGTGATGGCGAGGGCGATACTGCGGTCCGCGCCCAGGTGCTGCCCGCGCTGCCGAAACTGTATGAGGGCCTGGCATGCCAGGTGGCCGACGTCGATCTCAAGGCACTCAAGACGCTGCCGCCCAAACCGTACACGCAAGGCGAGTTGGTCAAGTCCATGAAAGGCGTCGCCAAGCTGGTGTCCGATCCCCGCCTGAAGCAGAAGCTCAAGGATACGGTTGGCATCGGCACCGAAGCGACGCGGGCCAACATCATCGGCGGCCTGATCGCTCGCGGCTACCTCGTGAAGAAGGGGCGCGCCATCCGCGCCTCGGATGCGGCTTTCACTTTGATCGATGCCGTGCCTGCGGCGATTGCCGACCCTGGCACCACCGCCGTCTGGGAACAGGCGCTCGACATGATCGAGGCCGGACAGCTCACCCTGGACGTGTTCATCGGCAAGCAGGCCGCGTGGATTTCGCAGTTGATTGCGCAGTACGGCAGCGCCTCCCTGTCCATCAAGGTTCCCCAAGGGCCGGCATGCCCGCAGTGCGGCGCACCCACGCGCCAGCGCAGCGGCAAGAGCGGCCCGTTCTGGTCGTGCAGCCGCTACCCGGACTGCAAAGGCACGCTGCCAGTCGAATCCGGCAGCTCCAAGCGCGGCGCCTCGCGCCCGCGCCGTAGCGGCCGCAAAGGCTCCTGACCGCCCCCGTTCCCCGTGAGCCGTGCCCGCCTTCGGCGGCGTGGCCCCTGTCCCGCACTCCGCCGCATGCCCTGCGGGACGCCCAGCGCGCAACGCCTTCTTGATCCGTGTGCGCGTCCCGCCCAGCCGTCCCCGGCCGCGGGACCTGAAGGTAGCTTCTCTGCGAGCCGCACCACGCGCGTTCTGTTGATCTGCGTTTCTTCCGCCCTCTGCGAAGGGTCTCCCGGTGGCTTGCCAGGCTGCACGAGCCACCGGGAGACCCTTCGTGGTCAGCGGTAATCGGTGCCGGTGCCCGCCGGTGCAAAAACGGGCTCCCTTTGTGCGCGGATGTGCGCCAGACGATGCCGGCCCCAGCCACGACATGGGCCGGGTGTGATTGCTTGATGAGCAGACGGTTCTAGCGACGACCGGGCCTGCCAATCAGCCCACGGGTGGTTCCTCTTTTCTCCCGAGCCGAAGGCCGTTGGGCCTTCGGCGCCATTCTCCTGCCCATCAACGTCCCGGCCCGGCCATTGGCCTGGGCCACACGAACAGGAGAGACGACATGCACCCTCAACCTTGCGCACCGCTGCTGTACGGCAGACGGAGGTCGAGAACGGCATGCCCGCCTATCGCGCGGCCATCGCCAATGGTACGCTCGGCTGCAGCCGAGGCCGTAGCCCAAAGGCTGGACTACCTCTTTTGCAGAGGTAAACCTCGGGATGAACTGGGCGAAAACATGCCTTATGTGCCCGCCTTACGGCGAGCTGTTTCCGATGCTTCGCGCAGGATTTCCCGCCCCCCATTCGCTGCGATTGCGGCCACGATGACGCCCAGCACCAGATCCGGGATGTTCGACCCGAACCCCATCACCAGCACCCCGGACAGCACAATCGCACCATTGACGATGGAGTCGTTGCTGGTAAAGATCGCTGACGCCTTGAAGTTCACATCTTCCCCGCGATGGCGGCGCAGTAGTCTGAGGCACACTAGGTTCAAAGCCGCGTTCAGCGCGGCCATGGCCATCATGGCTGGGCCGACAGGCTCTTCCCCTCCAGCGAAGCGGCGTAGGACTTCCAACAGCAGCAGCGCGGCCAGGCCGATTAGCAAGAAACCCGACAAGCGGGCCGCGCCCACCTTGACCGTTGCCGCACGACCGACGGCATACAGGCTAACCGCATAGACCGACGCATCGGCGAGGTTGTCCAACCCGGCGCCCATCAGCGCCGTAGAGCCAGCCCAGATGCCAAGGGCAATGCCGGCGGCGGACTGCGTCAGGTTGATCAGCAACACAGTCAGAAGAATCTTTCGGTCCTTCGCATCGCTCGCATCTAGGCGGCCCAACTCGTCGTTTTCGTGATTTCTGTGGTTTTCAGCCATGCATTGTTCCTTCCAAATCGATGGATGCTGAAGCCTGTAGCGGCTGGAGAGTCAAGGCGCAGATGCAACGAACTTGCCACAGGGTCTTCCCGGACGCCCTTGACTCTACCGTAGCTAGAAGGTTTTCCAATCCAGTCAGAGCTTTAGGACAGAACAGATGAGCACCAATGCGCCCCCTTCATTGCGACTGTCATCCGGTATGGCTGCTATCCACTGATCCGTGGCGCCACTGCGGTTGTGCTCTTCGGCGAGCTCGCGACCGGCCGGCCGTCTTTTCCGACGGAGCTACTCACAGTGATCGTCGCGCTCGCTTGTGCCGCCTTGCTAGAGGGCGGGCGGCCTTTCCACTCCCCGTTGAGCCAGTAGCGGCGTTCCAAGCTGTGGTTGGCCGTCGGCGCATGGCTCGGCTTCTTGGTCGTGCATCTGGCCTTCCAGCACTCCAATCTGGGATACCGGGTCGGGCCGTTGGGATTGTTGATCGGGGTGGCTGAAGCCCATCGCTGGCATCACAAGCGTGAGCACGAAGACGCCCAAGTCAACTACGGCGATTTCTGGATGCCCGGGGGCCACTTGTTCAGCGCTTTCCGGTCGCAAAAGCACACGCTGGGCGCCAAAGAGTGACACTCAAGAAAGATGGACTTTCCAATGGACTACGGCCCGCAGCTTGTCTATCCCTTCCGGAGCCGGCCAGCAGCGGCAAACGCTTGCGCTGCTGGCTATACGATCTTGCCCACGTCGCATTCTTGCGCGAGTCGGGCCTTGCGGCTTCTTGCGAAGCGATCGCGAGTTGCGTGGCGTGCCCATGAGTCGGGCCGCGTCGTGGCGCACTGCTACCTTGGCCTGCACCTGCACCTGCGCAGCCACGCCGCGATGCTCGGTCTGGCCTGGAGAACCCGTAAGGTGGCGGAGATTGCGGCGCGCAGGTCGTCCGGCTCGCGCTGGCTCCTGTGGGCCACGCCCTCGGTCGCACGCCGTCTCAAAACGTCAGAATCGCGCGCTTTCGCATGATGGAGCGCGGCACGTGGCTCTCAGAACTGGACCCGATCACTTCCAGCACCGATGACACGCTCGAGCTTCAGGCGGGCTCGGCCAAGCTGTTGAGAATGCCGCACTCGCGCGAGGTTCGGGCGCTATCGCAGGAGCGTCGCAGATCCATTAACTCGCGCTCCAAGGCGCGCAATTCCTTCATCTTGGTCCGCACTTGCGCGATATGAGCGTCGACCAGCGCGTTCACCTCGCCGCAGCCCAACTCTGGCCGATCCCGTAAGTTCAGCAGTTGACGGATCTCATCCAGCGTCATGTCCTTCGCCCGGCAGCGGCGGATGAACAGCAAGCGCTGCAAATGGACTTCGTCATAGAGCCTGAAGTTGCCCTCGCTACGTGCAGGCTCGGGCAGCAAGCCTTCTGACTCGTAAAAGCGCACGGTCTGCACCAAGCAATCTGCCTTCTTGCCCAGTTCACCGATCCGCATCATGGTTGCTTCCTATAAAAAACTTGACTCTATATCTACTAGAGGTTTTCTAATGATGGCATCCGGGGAAAACCTTGTCAATGAAGAGCGATCTATGAACAAAGAACCTTCCAGCCCATGCGCCTGCTCCGGCGGCAATGGCCAACAGACGGCGTGCGCCAGTGAGCAGGCCAGCACTGAAACCACCGTTTTCCACGTGAGCAACATGGATTGCCGCAATGAGGAAGCACTGGTGCGGCGAACGCTGGAGGGCATGCCCGGTGTCGAGCGGCTCCTGTTCGATCTTCCGCAGCGTTTGTTGACCATTTCGCACCGCGAAGTCTCGGCCGATGCCTTGGAGCAAGCGCTGAATTCGGTGGGCATGAAGGCTCAGGCTGTCCGAGACGCCGCCGTGTCGACCACCTACCGCATCGAGAACATGGACTGCCCGAGCGAGGAGAAACTCATCCGCTCGCACCTCGGGGCAGTCGAGGGAATTCAGGACCTCGACTTCGACCTCGCTGAGCGCACCCTGTCGGTGAAACACCTCGCTCAGGCACGCGCGCAGATGGAGCAGGTCCTGGC
Source organism: Cupriavidus basilensis (assembly GCF_008801925.2). Classification (NCBI taxonomy): domain Bacteria; kingdom Pseudomonadati; phylum Pseudomonadota; class Betaproteobacteria; order Burkholderiales; family Burkholderiaceae; genus Cupriavidus; species Cupriavidus basilensis. The sequence continues at coordinate 2,881,535 of NZ_CP062803.1, forward strand.
CTCGATCGGCATGCGCGCCAAGGAGCAGACCTTCGGCCACACGGGGCCGATCGAAGCCGCGGCTGTGATCCCATCCTCGGCCCTGCAGCAGCAACCAACCGCTGCCGTTTCCGCGCCGCCGATCGGCGAGCGGGTGACGTACCGGATCGAGAACATGGATTGCCCGACGGAAGAAGCGCTGATCCGCGACCGGCTGGGCAAGCTGCCGGGTGTGACCGCGCTCGACTTCAATCTGATGCAGCGTGTGCTGGGAGTCCAGCACACGCTGGCGACCTCAGCGCCGATCGAGAAGGCGCTTGCTTCCATTGGAATGCAGGCTGCGCGGCAGGACATGCAGACAGCCACCACGGTACTTCGCATCGCGAAGATGGACTGTCCGACCGAGGAAAGTCTGATCCGCGGCAAGCTGCAAGGCATGCCGGGCGTGCAGGGAATGGATTTCAACCTGATGCAGCGCACGCTCACGGTTCGGCACACACCCGACGCGATCAAGCCGGCAGTCGAAGCCATCGAATCGCTGGGCATGGAAGCCGAGGTCCAGAGGACTGATGAGCCGCGCGATGCCCCGGTGGCCGCGCACAAGACCAATTGGTGGCCGATGGCGGTTTCGGGCGTTGCGGCGGTGGCCGCCGAAGGCGTGTACTGGGTCAACGACGGCAATCATTGGGCCGTGATCGTGCTGGCACTGGTTTCGATCTTCACCGGCGGCCTCAGCACCTACAAGAAGGGCTGGATCGCGCTGAAGAACCTCAACCTGAACATGAACGCCCTGATGGCCATCGCGGTCACCGGCGGCATGGCGATCGGCCACTGGCCGGAGGCCGCCATGGTCATGTTCCTGTTCGCGTTGGCGGAAGTGATCGAGGCGAAGTCGCTGGACCGCGCCCGCAACGCCATTCGGGGGCTGATGGACTTGGCGCCCGAGACCGCGACCGTGCGGCAGGCCGATGGCTCATGGACAGAGCTGCCGGCCAAGGAGGTCGCAAAGGGCGCGGTGGTCCGCGTGCGTCCTGGCGAGCGCATCGCACTGGACGGCCTGATCACCTCGGGTCGATCGGCCATCAACCAGGCGCCCATCACCGGCGAGAGCCTGCCCGTCGAGAAGGCCGAAGGTGACCAGGTCTTCGCCGGAACCATCAATGAGACCGGCTCTTTCGAATACAAGGTGACCGCAGGCGCCAGCGACTCGACGCTCGCGCGCATCATCCATGCCGTGGAGTCCGCGCAGGGCAGCCGTGCGCCCACGCAGCGCTTCGTCGACCAGTTCGCCCGCGTCTACACGCCGGCGGTGTTCGCGGTGTCCGTGCTGGTTGCCGTCGTGCCGCCGCTCGCCTTCGGCGGCGCATGGTTTGACTGGGTCTACAAGGCCCTGGTACTGCTGGTGATCGCCTGCCCCTGCGCTCTGGTCATCTCCACGCCGGTCACCATCGTCAGCGGCTTGGCCGCTGCCGCCCGACGCGGCATCCTGATCAAGGGTGGCGTCTACCTGGAGGGCGGGCGCAAGCTCAAGGCGTTGGCCCTGGACAAGACCGGCACACTCACACATGGCAAGCCCGAGCAGACCGACTTCGTGCCGCTGATCGGCGAGGCGCAGGAAGTTGCCGCCTGGGCCGCAAGCCTCGCGGCACGCTCGGACCATCCTGTGTCTCAGGCCATCGCCCGCAAGGCGAACCGTGACGGCATCGCGCTGCACGAGGTCGACGACTTCGCGGCGCTGCCTGGCCGCGGCGTGCGCGGCCGCGTCGCCGGGCGCATGTTGCACATGGGCAACCACAGGCTCGCCCAGGAGCTGGGCCTGAGCGAAGCGACGCTCCAGGCTCGGCTGGAGACCCTGGAGCGCCAAGGCAAGACAGCGATCCTGCTGATGGACGATGCGACCGTGCTCGGCATTTTTGCAGTGGCCGACACCGTGAAGGAAACCAGCCGTGAGGCGGTGGCCGACCTGCAGGCGCTGGGTGTGCGCACGCTGATGCTGACGGGGGACAACCAGCACACGGCCGCGGCCATCGCTGCCCAGGTCGGAATCTCTGAAGCCCGTGGTGACCAACTGCCCGAAGACAAGCTCAAGACCATCGAAAGCCTGGTCGGCGGCGAGGGCCAGGTGGGCATGGTGGGCGACGGCATCAACGATTCGCCCGCGCTCGCCCGTGCCGACATCGGCTTCGCCATGGGCGCGGCCGGCACCGACACCGCGATCGAAACAGCCGACGTCGCCCTGATGGACGACGACCTGCGCAAGATCCCCGCCTTCATCCGGCTGTCGCGTAGCACTGCGGCGATCCTCACGCAGAACATCGTTCTGGCCCTTGGCATCAAGGCGGTGTTCCTTGCGTTGACGTTCACAGGGCATGCCACCATGTGGATGGCTGTGTTCGCTGACATGGGGGCAAGTCTTTTGGTTGTCGTCAATGGGCTGCGCCTCCTGAAGTTCAAGGCGGCATGAACAATGGATGAACCATCTCTTCGCAAGACGCAGTGGTACTCACTCGCGATCGTTATATTCGCCGGCGATCAGGCAGCTAAGAGCTACATTGACGCGACAACTCCCTTGGGTTGGTCGCACGAGGTGGCGTCATTCTTCAACCTAGTTCACGCTCTCAATCCCGGCGCGGCGTTCAGCTTCCTTGCTGGCGCGGGCGGCTGGCAGCGGTGGTTTTTTCTGGCGATCGCGTTCGCAATATCGGCATGGCTCGCATGGCTGCTCTCCCGGCCGCTGCGCAAAACGGAAGGCCTTTCGTACAGCCTCATTCTGGGCGGCGCATTGGGCAACGCGTTCGACCGCGCCACGCGCGGGCACGTTATCGACTACATCGACTTTCACCTGCACGGCTGGCACTGGCCCGCCTTCAACATCGCTGACATGGCCATCGTGGGCGGGGCGATCGCGCTGGTGGCCCAGTCGTTCATGAGCGTGGAGAACCCGGCCGCCACAAAGGAGTCCCAGTGACATTGGGACGATCCGGAAATTCGCAATGCACACGGTGCAGGACACCAATCTGAAGAGAACGGCCCCCAGCATGAGCGGCCGCGGCTTGGCCCTCATGCTAGCGCCCACCGCCGCTTTTGCTGCAACGCCCTGTTGCGATGGCGGCGATTGCTGCAACGACGTCGCAATGCCTTGCTGTGAATAAACAGCACGCAAGCCAGTTGACCTGGCAATTATGAAAGTCCATCACGGCGATGCTGGCCTTTTTCGTTCCAATGAGCCGTCACGGAGAGGTGATGATGAAGCTATGCCGGGATCCTGCAAGCTTTAGGACGGTCTTCTTTACCGCATAGCGATATGCTGATGTCACCCGTTCGCCTCGCCTGGCAAGTACAAGTAGTTCGTCGCGGTTTTCTGGCCGTGTCCGCCCGCTTCGCTGGCCCTTTTGCCCCAAACAAGCGCAATCATGCCTGCGTTACCACCAAAGTTCGCCCCCGCCAGTTGCTGTTCCTAAAGGGCATCAAGCTCAACGCCATCGCCGACCGGCCAGCGTATTTCGCATCGCTGCGTGCCCGTCGGGGCCAGCCCATCGTCATCCTCGCAGAGCTGGGACCGGACGAGGCATTCGCCCTGTGGAAGCAGCATGTACTGGGCGACAGGCCTCGCTGACCCAGTTTCGCCTCATCCTCCTGACAGCCCCGCACTTATTGCGGGGCTTTCTTTTTTCCGCGTTCGCCAATCGGGGCTGTTGCAAATGCCGATTTCCGGCTGACGCGGCTCGCCTCGCGCATGAAGCTGCCCGCATGTGTCGCTGATTCGTCAGCACCATGCCAGCAGCCAGAGTTTCCAGGCTGCCGCGGATTCTTTCCGCGCTACCCGCCAGTCCGCCATCGCATCGAGTCTGCGGACGCGCGTCACCCGTGACGCCGATGCTTTTTTCTCAACCGCGTGCGGGAGCTGCCATCCCGTGAGGGACGAGGCCCCGCTTTTTCCAAGGAGCCCATCCATGTCCCAGCAAGCCTCTTTCGGCCAGTTGGCCTTGATCCATTGCGGCAAGTTCCTGCCGCTCGAAATCCTGCATAGCGCCGCCGGCCACTACATCGGCACGCGCGATACAGAAGGTCCCGTTTCGCGGGAATCCTGCCAGTACTTCCGCAGCTATGCCGCGGCTCAACGTGCCCTCGAAAGAGGCGGCTGGTCCCAGCTCGCCACACCCTGATCCAACTGGAGGAACCACGTCATGAACCAGCTTTTGCCCCAGGAAGTCGTCGATCAGATCATGCGGGAAGAGCAGCATTTCGCCGCCGCGCCCCAAGCCTTCTTCGAGGTCTGGAAGCGCGGCGTCGAGATCGCAGGCCCGCAATGGTTTGGCGACGGCACGCGCGAAGGCCTGAACCAGGCAAAGAGCAAGTGGGATCTGCGTCCCGACATGCTGCGTGCCAACGACGCACTCGGCGTCCTGAGCAGCGGGGAACGCATGTTCCTGTCCGCCATGTTCAGCTTCTACAACGCGCGCGAGGGCGGTGCCATGCTCAAGCGCTGCCACTTCCAAGGACTGTCGGACTTCGATGGTCTCGATCTGCAACGTCGCCAGGTGATCGCCGACCTGCTGCTGAACTACAGCGGTTGGTGAGCCGGTCCCTGGCACACCTTCATCACTGCGTTCACGGGACCCCATGAGGGACATGCGCCTCGTTCGAGGCCATGTCCCTCGCGTTTTCTCCCCGCCCAGCGCCATCCGGCATCAGGCGGTTTCCCCTGCGGATGCCATCGTCCGCAAGGGCTGGCTCCGTTCATTCATCGAAAGGAGCCTTCATGGCCAACAACTACTACGAAGCCACCGGCGTTCTCGTGCTCGACCGTGTGACGCCCGTCATCCAGGCGCTGTTCGGCGCCTTCGCGCTGGACGAGAGCCACCCCGGCAACGGGCAGGCCTACATCGCCCAGATCGCCGAGACCACCAATCCGCAATGGCCGGACGTGCTCGATGGCCTGGAAGACCTGGCCACGCAACTCGGTATTCCGATGCCGGACGACGAAGGGCTGTCGATCCCGCCGCTGCTCGAACTGCTCGCCGTGCACTTCCGTGCCGATGAGGACGAAGAGCTGGGGAACTTGATCGACCGTCATTCGTTCGAGGACACCGCCGATCTCGACGCATTGTTTCTGATCGCCACCCGGTTCGATGACGGGCACCACCTGACCGCCATCCAGTTCGAGGGCTGCTGGTACTGCAGCAAGCCGCGGCTGTTCGAGTTCGGCGGCAACGGCTGCTACCTGAGCCGCGAGGTCCGCTTCATCAGCTCCTCCTCCCAGGCCCTCCAGCTCGGCGACCAATTGCGCAAGACCATTGTGGCCGCCGACATCGAAGAGGCTTCGGCCCTGATCGCGCTGGAGACCATCAATCTGCTGGCGGGCGTCAGCGACGAGCCATTCCGCATGAATTTGCGCCGGCGCGTCGCCGAGCGATTGGCCCAAACGCCAACGATCAGCGTCACCTGACGCTGTTTCCTTTCTTTCCACCCACCGGGGTCAATTCCCGGTGGCGGGGATTTGCTCCATCATTATTCTGTTGGAGAAATCCCATGTCCCAGAATCCCAATCCCTTTCTACGCGGCTACTGGAATCTGAAAATCGTCCGCACGCTGTCCATCAGCTACGAGGACGGAAGCCCGCATGTTTGGCGAAACATCCACCCGAGCCAGCAGCACCTCTGCGACGCGGCGCTGGTTTCTTCTCCTTGCATCATCACCAGCGACTTCGCGGTGGTCAGGACTGGCACCGAACCTGTCGGCGCCGCACTGATCGCCGAATGCGACGCGGCTGAAGGGGGCAGCGGCGAAGGCATGGTGGGTGCCGTGGTGTACGCGATCCACGGCGACGACTTCGACGGCCGCCCCGTCCACATTGGCGACACCTATTCGGCCGAGGCCGCACGGGAAGTCGTGCAGCGGTTGAGCTTCGAGACCGGCTACTACAGCCGGTGCTGGGAAATCAGCAGCGCGCACATCAGCCGCGAAACCGGCCAGTACCTGGCCAACCTGGCTGACCTCGCGACGCCGGAGGCCTTTTTGTTCATCGCGTTCCGGATTCCCTACAGCCCGGCGATCGGCGTCAAGCTGATCTCCACGCCCTGGACGGACCAGCACCTGCAGGACGTCGAGGGGATCGCCGCCGAGCAGCTTCGGCAGGAGCACCGCAGCAAGGGCATGCCGGACGAGCTGGCACAGATCCTTGAACTGGCCGGCCAGGCCGACGTGCGCATCCTCATCCTCGATGCCGACGCACCCGTGTTGCCGGGCCTATCGCTGGCCGGCGAATAGCTGCCACACACATCCCCGGCCTTCCTTGTCCTCACCGCATGCCGGCCCGGTCTCCCGCCAGAGAGCCGGGCCGGCGCACTTTCACAGGAGCGATCCCATGTTCCCCGACCTCATCACACCCGCATCCGACTTCGAGCACCAACTCGGAGCCTGCGTCAACGCCATGAGCCAGGAAGATGCCATCGGCCAGATCCTGGTATTCGAGCGCATGAGCGGCACGCTGCACATGCGCCATATCGCCAGCGCCGACCTGGTGGACACCGACGTGGACGACTACGAAATGGTCGTCTTCGACGGTGGCAACACAAGCGGCGACACGTGGAAACACGTGTTCTTTCCGCGTCAGCGCGAGCACTACTTCGTGTACCAAGCCTGATTCCTCCAGCCCCTTTCGAGGGGCTTTTTCTTGCCCGCAGCACAGGAAAACGGTTGTGGTGCGGTGCCGTTTCCTGCGGGCAGGCAGACCGCCCCAGGGCCATGCTTGCCCCATGTTCGTCGGCGTTGCCGGCACATGCCCAGGCAGTCGAGACCTTCGAGGCTGCAAGCGCGGGAAACCGTGCTGGTCGTTTCTTCCTACGGACCTACCGCGTCCATCCACGCCACCCACAAGGGACCTCTCCCTTGCGGGCGGGGAATCCCTTGTTTTTCCTCAAGGAGTTTCCCCATGGATCGTTCCCTCATCAAATCCATGATGCCTTCGCTGGTCGCAGGCCATGTGCCCCGCAACGTGCGGTCGTTCAAGTACCGCGTGTTCGATGATCAGCCGCTGTCCTCAACGCTGGGCTTCGCCATCGACCCCCAACCCTTCGACGGCAAGGTGGTCGCCGCGACCGACGATGCCATCGTCGTCAAGCTCAAGCCTTCCGAGTTCGCGGTGCTCGATCCCAGCCTGGTGACCACGGTTCCTGCCGAAGGCGCCAAGGTGCATGTCCAACCCTATGCCCGTCGTCGCTTCGACGGACTGCGCGCGGACACGCCGGAGGTCATCACCGAGGAGACTTCGGACGGCACGCCGTACACCATCACGAGGCACATCCTCGGCTCGGCGCCGGCCAAGCTGCCCATTCCCACGCCGCAGTGCATGGAGTTGGGCCAGCTCATCGAGCAGTTGGAGGAGATGCCGGCCCCCGATCGCTTCCGGCGCATCACCCACATGCTGGTGGATGCCGGTGCCCGCGACTTCACCTGGGTCGATCCCACGCCCTCCAAGATCATCGAGACCCCGCCGGCGATCAGCTTCACGGTCTCGACCGCGAAGTTCGAGGGCCGGGTGACGATCCTCTACGACCGCGGCGGAGACACCTACGTGGTGGAACTGCACCGTCAGAACGGTGAATCGGTCGAACTGGTCGATCGGCACGACGAGGTGTATTTCGACATGCTCGGCGAAGTGCTGGAGAGGCTCATCGACGACGGGCGCTGGCGCCAGATCGACGTGAGCATCCTCGACGCGAAAGCGGCCCGCAAGCGCCAGGCCGTCCCGGCATGACGCCCCGCAGCGAAACCGGGCGGTCCTGCGGCTGACCCGAGGCATCCGCCACGGCGTTCCAGCCGTTCCGGCCGCGTGCACTACAGGCCCTTCATCCCATCGGATGGAGGCCTTTCTCATTCTTCCACACAGGAGATTTCATCCATGTCACTGCGATTCAAAGGCGCTGACCTGCGCCCCGTGCTGACCGAAGCCATCGCCAATCAGGGGTCGTCTCAGAAAACGGAAAAAAATCGTACGCTAAGAGCCGAAGTGGGCCCTTTAGCAGCAATGCAAAGCTGCGATCAACGGGCAGGAAACATTGCCATGGTGCGCGTTGCACTCTCTCACTAGCGTCGACAGGGCCTCTTCCATCCGCGTGAGGTCCGCCATGCGTGCGCGCACATCGGCCAGCCGGTGAGCAGCCAGTTCGGCCGCCTCGCTGCAATGGGTGCCGTCCTCCAGTTTCAGGAGCTGGCCGACTTCATCCAGGCTGAATCCCAGGCGCTGGGCTGACTTCACGAACTTCACCCGCGCCACGTCCGCCTGCCCGTAGCGGCGGATGCGACCGTAGGGCCGCTCCGGCTGGGGTAGCAAGCCCTTGAGCTGATAGAAGCGGATCGTCTCCACGTTGACCCGGGCTGCCTTGGCGAAGGCCCCGATGGTCAGATTCTCTTGAGCGTTCTCCATGGCGCTTGACTCCGTAGTTGACTACGGAAGTAACGTTACAGCATCAAGCGAAGTCCCGGAAGGAGAACCTTATGTCGGAACCCAAGAACGGCTGCGGCGCACTGGCGACCGGCGGCGTCGCGGCCGTCCTCGCCTCGGCCTGCTGCCTCGGCCCCCTTGTCCTGGTCGCGCTCGGCTTCTCTGGCGCGTGGATCGGCAACCTGACCGTGCTGGAGCCGTATCGGCCGATCTTCATCGGCGCAGCGCTCATCGCGCTGTTCTTCGCCTGGCGCAGCATCTTCCGACCAGCCCATGCCTGCAAGCCCGGCGACGTTTGCGCCGTGCCCCAAGTGCGGACTGCCTACAAGGTGATCTTCTGGATCGTGGCCGCCCTGGTTCTGGTTGCCCTCGCGTTTCCCTACGTCCTGCCGCTGTTCTACTGAAAGGAGATCACCATGAAGAAACTCACCACCCTCACCACCCTCATCGCCCTGGCCGCCGCTCTAAGCGCGCCCGCCTGGGCTGCCACCAAGACCGTCACCCTGTCGGTGCCCGGCATGACCTGCGCCGCGTGCCCGATCACGGTCAAGACGGCTCTGTCCAAGGTCGCCGGCGTCGAGAAGGCCGAAGTCAGCTTCGAGAAGCGGGAGGCCGTCGTCACCTTCGACGAGGCCAAGACCAATGCCGACGCCTTGACCAAGGCCACCGCAAACGCGGGTTACCCGTCCAGCGTCAAGCAGTGAGGGCGTAATCATGGCCGAGGCGATCACCCTCCACATCGAAGGCATGACCTGCACGTCGTGCGCCGAGCACGTCCAGCAGGCTTTGACGAACGTGCCCGGCGTGCGCGCGGCCTCGGTGTCCTATCCGCAGCGGCAGGCCGAAATCGAGGCGGATGCAGGCGTGAGCGTGGCCCCGCTGGTTGCCGCAGTGGCCACGCTCGGCTATCGCGCACGGCTTACCGACACGCCGAACAAGCCTGCCGGCCTGCTAGACAAGGCGCTGGGCTGGCTCGGTGGCGAAACGAAGCATGTTGGCGGTGAACAAGCGCTGCACGTGGCTGTGATAGGCAGCGGCGGCGCGGCGATGGCGGCTGCCTTGAAGGCCGTGGAGCAAGGCGCCCGCGTCACGCTGATCGAGCGCGGCACCATCGGCGGCACCTGCGTCAATGTCGGCTGCGTGCCGTCCAAGATCATGATCCGCGCCGCGCACATCGTCCACCTGCGCCGCGAAAGCCCGTTCGATGCTGGCCTGCCGGCCGCAGCGCCCGCTGTACTGCGCGAGCGGCTGCTGGCCCAGCAACAAGGCCGCGTCGAGGAGCTGCGCCATGCCAAGTACGAAGGCATCCTGGCAAGCACTCCGGCCATCACCGTGCTGCGCGGCGAGGCCCGGTTCAGGGACACGCGCACGCTGACCGTGGCGACCGCTGACGGCGGCACGCACGAGGTGAACTTCGACCGCTGCCTGATTGCCACCGGCGCGAGCCCGGCGCTTCCGCCAATCCCGGGCCTTGCGGACACACCCCACTGGACCTCCACCGAGGCGCTGGAAAGCAGCTCGCTCCCCGAGCGGCTGGCCGTGATTGGTTCCTCCGTGGTGGCGGTCGAGTTGGCGCAAGCCTTCGCCCGGCTGGGCAGCCAGGTCACGATCCTGGCGCGCAGCACGCTGTTCTTCCGAGAAGACCCGGCCATCGGGGAAGCCGTAACAGACGCCTTCCGCGCCGAGGGCATCGAGGTGCTGGACCACACCCAGGCGAGCCACGTTGCCTATGCGGGCGGGGAATTCGTGCTCACCACCGGGCAGGGGGAAGTGCGCGCCGACAAGCTGCTGGTCGCCACCGGTCGCGCGCCGAACACGCGCAGCCTGAACCTTGAAGCGGCAGGCGTCGAAGTCAATGCGCAGGGAGCCATCGTCATCGACCGCGCCATGCGCACGAGCGCACCGCACATCTTTGCTGCCGGCGACTGCACCGACCAGCCGCAGTTCGTCTATGTGGCGGCGGCGGCCGGCACGCGCGCCGCGATCAACATGACCGGCGGCGACGCGGCGCTGGACCTGACGGCGATGCCGGCGGTGGTGTTCACCGATCCGCAGGTGGCGACCGTGGGCTACAGCGAGGCGGAAGCGCACCACGACGGCATCGAGACCGACAGCCGGCTGCTGACGCTCGACAACGTGCCGAGGGCGCTCGCCAACTTCGACACGCGCGGCTTCATCAAGCTGGTGGCGGAAGCTGGCTCAGGGCGGCTGATCGGCGTACAGGCGGTCGCGCCGGAAGCGGGCGAACTGATCCAGACGGCCGCGCTGGCGATCCGCCACCGGATGACCGTGCAGGAGCTGGCCGACCAGTTGTTCCCCTACCTGACCATGGTCGAGGGACTGAAGCTCGCGGCGCAGACCTTCAACAAGGACGTGAAGCAACTGTCCTGTTGCGCCGGATGAGGAAAAGGGAGGTGTTCGATGAACGCCTACAGCCGCGCCAACCGCCGCATCTACGCGGCCTTGTCCGATCCCCTGTCGGCCACCCACCGGCACCGCCTCGACGATCTGCTCAAGCGCCACGACAACGGCAAGACGACCTGGCTGGCCTGGCTGCGCCAGTCGCCCGTCAAGCCGAACTCGCGCCACATACTCGAACACATCGAGCGCCTCAAAGCCTGGCAGGCGCTCGACCTGCCTTCCGGCATCGAGCGGTCGGTGCACCAGAACCGCCTGCTCAAGATCGCCCGCGAAGGCGGCCAGATGACGCCCGCCGATCTGGCCAAGTTCGAGGCACAGCGCCGCTACGCGACCCTGGTGCGCTCGCCATCGAGGGCATGGCCACCGTCACCGACGAAATCATCGACCTGCACGACCGCATCCTGGGCAAGCTGTTCAACGCTGCCAAGCACAAGCATCAGCAGCAGTTCCAGGCGTCCGGCAAGGCGATCAACGCCAAGGTGCGGCTGGCCACCTCGATCAAGCAGGGCACGGTGACGGCCTCGCTGATGCTCAGGAAACTCGGCAGCTACCCGCGCCAGAACGGCCTGGCCGTGGCGCTGCGCGAGCTGGGCCGCATCGAGCGAACGCTGTTCATCCTGGACTGGCTGCAAAGCGTCGAGCTGCGCCGCCGCGTGCATGCCGGACTGAACAAGGGCGAAGCCCGCAACGCGCTAGCCCGCGCCGTGTTCTTCAACCGGCTGGGCGAAATCCGCGACCGCAGTTTCGAGCAGCAGCGCTACCGGGCCAGCGGCCTCAACCTGGTGACGGCGGCCATAGTGTTGTGGAACACGGTCTATCTGGAACGGGCCTCAAACGCCTTACGCGGTCACGGCCAGACTGTCGATGACGCCCTGTTGCAGTACCTGTCGCCGCTGGGCTGGGAGCACATCAACCTGACCGGCGATTACCTCTGGCGCAGCAGCGCCAAGATCGGCGCGGGCAAGTTCAGGCCGCTACGACCGCTGCAACCGGCTTAGCGTACGATTTTTTCCGTTTTCTGAGACGTCCCCAATCAGTGCCGCATTGTCCTGGTCAAGGATCAGGGCGTGTACTTCCTCGCCGAGCGTGGGGAGCGTCGCCCGGATGGGCGCCAGGCACTGCTCGCCTACGCCGTCGGATGCAACCCGGACACCGACCCGTTCGATGACTGGTGGCACCTCGCCGGCCGCGAGCTGGGCGGCGATGACTTCGCGGAGTATTTCGACCCGAAGGACGGCCTGTTCACGCGCCTCCAGCACTCGGCGGACGATCTCGTGCTTTCCGCCACCGCCACGCACCTGTCCTTAGCAGTGGTGCCTCCCGCCTGACGCGGCAACCGCCTCGCAGCCCCCGCATCGGGGGCCTTCTTTTGTTCGCACCGCCGCCATCGCCGCGCGTGCGCGTTTGTCTCCAGCCGCCGAGGCACGCCCCGCCGGCCACAACGCCGGCATGCCACCGGAGACAACCGCATGAACACGCCATCGACCTCGCCGAGGCTGCACCTCCTACCGGTGTCGCTGCGCACGGCCAATGCATTCGTTCTGTCGCACCATCGCCACCACCGCCCGGTCCAGGGCGCGAAGTTCGCCCTGGCCGTCACGCTGAGCGACAGCGACCTGATCCACGGCGTGGCCATTGTCGGCCGCCCGGTCGCGCGGCACCTGGACGCTGGAAGTCACGCGGCTGTGCACCGACGGCACACCCAGCGCCTGCAGCAAGCTCTACGGCGCGGCCTGGCAGGCGGCAAGGGCGCTGGGCTACATACGCCTGCTCACCTACACCATGCCCGACGAAGGTGGCGCCAGCCTGCGCGCCGCCGGCTGGCGGCTGATCGGCGCGCGCGGTGGCGGCGCCTGGAGCCGTCCCGGCCGTCCGCGCGCCGATACCCCCGAGCACCTGCGCGGCGCCAAGTGCCTGTGACAGGCGCCGGGTGGCGCGGACAAAGGGAAGCGCCCGGGTGCCGATTGATTGCTGCCGCGCGCGCGAGGCCCCGCCATGCTGGCCCCATGCCTGCTGACGTCGTCAGCGACATGCCAGGCAACCATCGGTCTTCGAGGTTGCGGCGCAGTTCCCACTGCGTGACCGAGCCAGCTCGCACCGCATCCTTCCGCGAGCGGCCACCAGCCTCTGGTGGCGGATGCTTTCGCCTTATCAACCCACCGCGGGGTCACGCACCTTCCCCGCATGCGTGGGCCGGTGTGTCTCCGCTTCATCCCAATGGAGATTCACCATGAACACCACGTCCAACGAGAAATCGTATTTCGACCTCCACACCTCGGGCATCGGCTACATCCAGCGTGTCCGTGAAGTGCCCGTCCGGGGCGGCCGCCGTGCGCAGCCTTTCCTGGCATGCACCATCGCCGCGCTGGTCGGCCCCGCCCGGGACCCCAGCTACCGCTACTTCGACGTCAAGGTCTCGGGTGCCGAGGCCAAGAAGCTCGTTCAGCGCTACATCGGCGTTGACGATCCCAAGCAGCGCCCGCTGGTGCGCTTTCGCCTCGGTGACCTGTGGGGCGATGTGTACATCCGCGACAAGGGTGAGCAGAAGGGTCAGGCCGCCGCGTCCCTCAAGGCGCGACTGCTCAAGGCCGAACTGATCGACCGGGCCGAACTGGCTTCGATCGAGCAGCACGAGTTGATCACCCGCGGCATCGGCTATCTCAATCGTGTGAAGGACGTCACCCCAAAAGCTGGCGACTCGTTCCTCTCTTGCACCGTCGCGGCACTGGCCGGGCCTGTCGATGAACCGGAGTATCGGTACTTCGACACCATCGTCGCCACCCCGGAAGCCGAGCACCTGGTTCGCCGGTGCGTTCAGGCCGTCGAGGGTGACCGCAAGGTGCTGATCGCCTTCCGTCTGAACGACATGAAGATCGATCCGTACATCCGCACCAAGGGTGAGCACGCCGGGGAACCGGCCGCCAGCCTGGAATCGACGCTGGTCCACATCGGTCTCATCAAGATCGACGGCACCCAGGTCTATCCGACGAGCCAGGCGCAAGCCGAGGCGCCGCCGGCCGAAGACGCATCCGCGTCCGAAGCCGACGATGCCATCGACACGGCCACCGAGCCCGCCGAGCGCGAGCCCGAGGCGCAAGTCCAGGAGCAGGAGCCGGCATTGGCTGCTTCGTTCTGATCCGGCACGGCCTCTCACGGGGCCTTGTCGCTTTTCCTCCCCACGTACGCCGCGTCCCCAGGACGCGTGCTTGCGCATTTCATCCCCCGAGTTCCGCGTGGTCTCACGGCCACGCGGTTGTCGAATTTCTCAAAGGAGATCAGCCATGTCTCTGGTATCCCGCTTTGCTCCGCAATCCCCGATCCTGCGCTCTGATCGCCCACTCTCGGACGACCGCATTCGTGCCGTCGTTCCGTCGATCTTCGCCGACGCTCCACATGGGAGCCGGTCCGATCGGTATGCCTACATACCGACCTCGACCGTGCTGACCAAGCTGCGCCAGGAGGGCTTCGAGCCCTTCATGGTGTGTCAGACGCGCGTGCGCAACGAAGACCGGCGCGAGTACACGAAGCACCTCATCCGACTTCGCCATGCAAGCCAGATCAACGGCGACGAGGCGAACGAGATCATCCTGCTCAACAGCCATGACGGCACGAGCAGCTATCAGATGCTCGCCGGCATGTTCCGGTTCGTCTGCCACAACGGCCTGGTTTGCGGTGACACCACCGCAGACATCCGCGTTCCCCACAAGGGCGACGTGGCCAGCCAGGTGATCGAAGGTGCCTACGGAGTCCTCGAAGGTTTCGAGCGCGTGCAGAACGCGCGCGATGCGATGCGCACCATCACCCTCGATGAGGGCGAAGCGGAGGTCTTTGCGAACTCTGCGCTCGCACTCAAGTACGACGATCCGGCCAAGTCCACGCCTGTCACCGAGAGCCAACTGCTGGCCCCTCGGCGATGGGACGACCGCAAGAACGACCTGTGGGCCGTCTTCAACCGCGTCCAGGAGAACCTAGTCAAAGGGGGCCTGAACGGACGCACGGCCAACGGCCGCAATCAGCGCACCCGTCCGGTGCAAGGCATCGACCAGAACCTGCGCCTGAACCGGGCGTTGTGGCTGCTGGCCGAAGGCATGCGCCAGCTCAAGGCGTGATGCCACGCGGACCTCGCCCACCTCGGGCGAGGCCATTTCCTCTCATCCACCGGGTGCCGTCGGCGGCCCGTCATTCATCATCAGGAGAACCATCATGGCAACCCCATCGGCTTCCGAGAAATCTGTTGCGCCCATCGTCGTCCCCGGCCAGCTCACGCTGCGTACCATCCGCGGCAAGAACGGCCCGTTCACGGTTGGCCGCCTCGCGACGCACCTCGGTACTTTCGAGGTCAAAGACCCGGAGCTGGAGCAGTACCCCGAAGGCAAGTACGACGGGGAATTCATCATCAGGTACATCTTCCCGAAGTCCTATCCGGTCGGCGGCGGCATGCGGTTCGAGATCCGTGCCAGCCTCGACGGCATGACGCTCAACGGCATCGACAAACTCAGCCGCGACGAAGCCCGCAGCTTCGCCACCCAGGACGTCGATCCGCTCGATGAAGAGCAAGGGGCGCAGCCTGCGGCAACGCCGGCCAAGCCCACCAAAGCGTCCAGGCCCGCCAAGCCCGCACCCGTGCAGGCGTCCGCGGACCCGCTGGTCGATACCACGCCCTTCGGCGTGGATGCGCCACCGCCTGCTACGGCCGCTGCCCCCGGCAGCACCGAAGACGGTGACGCCGCGCTCTTCGGCCTGCTGTGGCCGCTGGGCGAGTCCGTGAAACTGGATTCGACCATCGACCGCCGCACCCTGCGCGCGCAGATCGCCCGCCTGGGCGAGCTGGGCTACGCGCTGGACTTCAAGACGCAGGAGTGGAGCCGCCAGGCCGAACCAAAACCTGCGTGATCGCAGACGCCGCATGCGCGGTGTTCTTCATCCACCCGCCGGGGTTCCTTTCCCATGCGGGGGAGGCCCTGGCCATTTTCTGGAGGTCTCCATCATGTCCACCATCGCTTGCGATACCCCGCGTTCAACGCTGGATGAACCCGCGTGGCGGGACCTTTGCAAAGCGGCCGCCGCACACGCCCAGCGCGGTTGCGGCTTGTCCTACGACCACTACGTGACGCTCTTCAGTTCGGCGATCGACGCACAGGCCAATCGTTTGCCGGATGAGCAACGTGCTCAGGCTCTCGAAATCGCGGCCCAGGAATGGGACTACGCAACACCTGCCGAACGGCAGGAAACCCAGGACTGGAATGCGGAGCATGGCTATTGCTCGCACGGGATCGAGTTCGGCTACTGCCCGGCCGGTTGTGATCGAGACGATGACGACTGGGATTGAGGGCGACGCATAGGTTCCTTCGCCGCAGATGCGGCATTCCATCACCCGCTGGGGGTTCTTCCCCACGGGGAGGCCTTCAGCTCAACTTTTCGAGGAGGCCTCTCATGGGCTGGTATTTCTCAAACCAATCGCGGTCCGAACTGATCGCGGAACTGATCGCACCGCAAGAGACCGAGCGCGCCAGCGTCAAGGTCATCGCTCACACCCTGCGCGGCAACGTGCTGTGGTCCGTCGCCGAAGTGACCGCCAAGGTCGAAGGCGTGCATCGTGATCTCGCACCGGGCCAGTCCCTGCGCTACATCCGCTGCGATCTGCTTGAACGAAGCGGCGGCCAGTGGGGCTACAAGTCCTTGGACGAGTCCATGCACCCGTACTACTACACGTGCCCGCTGTCCTATCTGGACCTCGCACCGGAGCAGTCCGCCGACTGGCGTGCAGGCGTTCGCGCCTACCACGCCCGGCGGCGCACACCCACGGCATCCGCGGCATCCGCCGCGGCGTCGATGGCCTGAGCCAGGAGGAACCGACATGGACCCGATCCTGGCAACGCTTCCGCCCTCGTTGCTGGCACTCGTTGAAGGGAGTTTGTCCAACGACGAAGTGTCCTCCGACGAGGAAATGCTGGCGTACTTCATCGACAACGGCCTCACCGAGGACCAGGCACGGCAGGCACTGACCTACCGCGACCAGTACCTCAACAACATCTACCTGGAAGGCTTCACGCCGATCACTTCGGCGGACGAGCCGCTTCACTTCAACCCGCACACCCGGCAGTTCGAGCCGGACTGAGCGGTTTTCTTCCACCCCCTGGGGCAGTACTTGCCCCAGCGGGCGGTGCTGTTCCCGTTCATCCGAGGACACCACCATGCCCGCAAACACTTCTTCCACGCTGTACCGCATCGACGAATGCCCGGACGTGATGGCCGACGCCTGCGTCGGCGATGACCAGGGCAACCTGATCTTCCTGTCCATCTGGGCGCGGGACACCGCCGTCCAGCAGTTCCTCGCTCGCCTGACCCTCGGGCGCGACGAGCAGGGACTGGACCAGTTCCACGTCATCACCGACCAGGGCGGCAGCGTCCCGGTATTCATCGGCAACGTCGATCGCCTGGAAAAGCGCATCACGCGCGCGTACCGGCGGACGCTGTTCGGCTCGCTGTCCAACGTGTGGCTGTTCGACCGGCGCTGCGTCAAGCCCGACAAGGCCAACGCCAGCGCATTGGCACTGCTGCCACGCGACAGCGCCCACAGGCTTGACCGCCTGTGGATGCTGGTGCGGGACACCTGCCCGTTGCCGCTGCTCGATCACTGGCGCGAGACCGTGCTGGAACTGCTGCAAACCCGCGAGATGCTGGCCCGCCTTCCGTTCGCCCTCGGGCCGCTGGAAGGCCATCGGCTCGCCATCGACGTGCCGGCGCTGACCCTGGCGCTCGGCTCCCTGATCCGCAGCGACGCGCTCACCGCCTATCCGTATCCGGCCAAGATTTGGACGCCGGAAGCGGTAGCGGCTTGACCCACCCTCGGAGGCACGCCTTGGCGTACTTCCGTGTTTCATCCCCGCCAACCAGGAGACTTCCATGGCCCTCATGTTCCCGCGGCTCGCCCGCAATTTCGTCAAGAACGGATATTTCCCGACCGACGAACCCACGCTCGAAAGAGCGCTCAACGCACTGATGCCCAGCGACGGGCCGATGTGCATCCTCGATCCCTGCGCCGGCGAAGGCGTGGCGATCGCCGAAGCCGCCCATGCCCTCGGGCGCGAGCAGGCAAAGGCGTTCGCCGTCGAGTTCGACGCGGAGCGGGCGCGCCATGCCCGCGGCCTGGTCGATCACTGCCTGCACGCGGACCTGATGGACACGATGGTCTCCAAGCAGTCCTTCGGGCTGCTCTGGCTCAACCCGCCGTATGGGGACCTGTCCAAGGACGTCAACGGCAACATCGGCTATCAGGGCCAGGGCCGTGCCCGCCTTGAAAAGCTGTTCTACCAGCGCACGCTCTCGCTGCTGCAATACGGCGGCGTGCTGGTTTTCATCGTCCCCGGCTACGTGCTCGACGCGGAGTTGGTCGGCTGGCTGACGCGCCACTACACGGACCTGCGCATCTACCGAGCGGTGGAGACGCAGTTCAAGCAGGTGGTGATCTTCGGACGCCGGGTGCGCCAGCGCGAGCAGGTGCCCGATGGCGTCAAGGCCGTGCGCAATCTGCTGTTGCAGGTAGGGCAAGGCGAAGTCGAAGCCGAGGAACTGCCGAGCGAGTGGCCGTTCCTGCCGTACATCGTCCCCGCCAGCCCGGCCGAGCCAGAGCATTTCTTCCGCGTGACGATGGAGCCCGAGCAGTTCGCCGATGAGGTTGGCAGGCTGCAAGGCTTGTGGCCATCGCAGGACACGCACCTGGGGGCTGCGCAGCAATCGCTGCGTCCACCGGCGCGGGCCTTGTCCCGCTGGCATCTCGCCCTGGCTCTGGCCGCGGGTGCGATCTCGGGGGTTGTGCGCTCCAAGACCGGGCGCGTGCTCGTCGTCAAAGGTGACACCCACAAGGACAAGACGCTCCAGCGGGAGTTCACCGAACGCGAAGACGGCTCCATCGCCGAGACCCGCATCCTCACCGACAAGTTCGTTCCCGTCATCCGCGCGTGGGACATGACACCTGGCTCCGCGACACGGGGCGAGGTGTTGACCATTCGCTGATCCACCGGACGCGCTGCCGTCCTGCTGTACCAACTCGAAGGAGAAACACCATGATCCCCAATCCGTTCAAGCGGCCTGCGCCGCACAAGCAACCGTTGTTCGCACCGAGTACGTTGAAGTTGAGCGAGAAGGTGCATTGGCTGGCCCGGCGAGGCCTGATCGACCCCTTGGCCTATGTCCAGCGCCATGTGCGCGGGGACTGGGGCGAGATCGATGAGGCCACACGCCAAGCCAACGACGTGGCGATCCAACAGGACAACCTAATGATCTCGCAGTTCAGGATCACGCCGGACCTGGCGCTGATCGTCAAGACCAGCGAGGACCACCAGACCACGGTGGTCCAGCTTCCCGAAGAGCGGGACCTGATCTGAGGCCCCACATCGTCATCCTCATCCACCTGACGGAGCCACTTCACTCCGGCAGGGGTGTCGTGGCTCAATGACTCATCAAGGAGGAGCCCATGGCATCGCATCGCATCGAAACCTACTGCCAGCGGCTGGCGTTCCCCATCGGGGCGCTCATCTTCAGCAGAGGTGTAGACCGCCTGGTCCGCGCGGGTCGCCTGGACCCGATCCCGTACTTCAGGCGCCACACCCGTGGCGACTGGGGCGACGTCAACATCCAGCAATGGCAGACGAACAGCAGCGCGCTTCAATCGGGCGCGTCGCTGGAATCGCACTACGTGATCCATCCGGGGCTCGCCATTCGCATCGTCACCGATTCGCAGCGCTGCGCAACCGTCATCGTGCTTCCGTCCGAAGACTGAGCACGGTTCACCTGCGGGCCGCCCAGGCCAGCACCTTCAACCACCCTCAGCCACGCGTCGATTCTCTTCCCACCACGGGGCATGCCATTGCCCCGCTGGGGGTGGTGCATGCCCCATTTTTCTTTGGAGCATCACCATGTCCCTCGATCTCGAAACCACTGCCGCTGAATCCGCGCCCGTACAGGGCGAACTGCTCGACGCGGAATCTTCCCCTCTGACCCTGAGCCTTCAGGATTTTGTCGGCGAGTTCGGCGACGAACTACTCGACGCCCTCAACAGCGCTAATCCGCCGGTCTATACCGGCCAACCGCAGGCGCACCGGCAACTGGTGGTCGCCAGCCTCAAGCGCAAGCTGTTCCCAGCCCAGGCCGAAGTCGTCCACGCCGCCGCCGAGCTGCTGATCGACCGTGGCGAACGTGCTGCGATCGTCAATGGCGAGATGGGCTGCGGCAAGACGACCGTCGGCATTGCCACGGCCGCCGTGCTCAACGCCGAAGGCTATCGCCGCACTCTGGTGCTGTCGCCGCCCCACCTGGTTTACAAGTGGCGGCGCGAGATCCAGGAGACGGTGGCCGGTGCCAAGGTGTGGGTACTCAACGGGCCGGATACGCTCGTCAAGCTCATCAAGCTGCGCGAGCAGTTGGGCGTGCAGCCCACGGGCCAGGAGTTCTTCGTCCTGGGGCGCGTCAGGATGCGGATGGGCTTTCACTGGAAGCCTGTCTTCACCACGCGGCGCACCCGCCACGGCGACGTGGCGGCCTGCCCGGACTGCGGCACGGTCATCACCGACCTCGACGGCGAGCCGGTCAACCCGATCGCGCTCCAAGCCGAGGAGTGCCGCAGGAAGTGCGGCCACTGCGCCGCGCCCCTGTGGACACTGATCCGCCCGCGCAGTCTGTCCGGCAGCGACCAGTCCTCGGCCGTGCTCAAAGCCTTAAAGCGCATACCGACCATCGGAGAGGTCACCGCGCAGAAGCTGATGCAAAAGTTCGGTGACGGGTTCCTGGCGTCGATGCTCGGCGACAACATCCATGAGTTCATCAACCTCATGGATGGCAACGGCGAGCTGGTGTTTTCCGACCGTCAGGCCACGCGCATGGAACGTGCGATGGCCAACATGGAGTTCGGCTTTGGCGAGGGCGGCTATCAGCCGTCCGAGTTCATCAAACGCTACCTGCCGCAAGGCACGTTCGACCTGCTCATCGCCAATGAGGCACATGAGTACAAGAACGGGGGCAGTGCCCAGGGCCAGGCCATGGGCGTGCTGGCGGCGAAGGCTCGCAAGACCTTGCTGCTGACCGGCACGTTGATGGGCGGCTACGGGGACGACCTGTTCCACCTGCTGTTCCGAGCCCTTCCGGGGCGGATGATCGAAGACGGCTACCGCCCGACCACGAGCGGCAGCATGACCTCGGCTGCGATGGCGTTCATGCGCGATCACGGGGTGTTGAAGGACATCTACTCCGAGAGCACCGGCACGGCGCACAAGACGGCCAAGGGCACCAAGGTATCGGTGCGCACGGTCAAGGCCCCGGGGTTTGGCCCCAAGGGCGTGCTGCGCTGCATCCTGCCGTTCACGATCTTTCTCAAGCTCAAGGACATCGGTGGCAACGTCCTGCCGCCGTATGACGAGGAGTTCCGTGAAGTCGCGATGGACACGGCGCAAGCCGCGGCCTACCGCGATCTGGCGGGTCGGCTGACCGCGGAGCTGAAACAGGCTCTGGCGCGACGCGATACGACCTTGCTGGGTGTGGTCCTCAACGTGCTGCTGGCCTGGCCGGATTGCTGCTTCCGGTCGGAGACCGTGGTGCATCCGCGCACGCGCAACACCTTGGCGTTTGTCCCGGCTCAGTTCAACGAGTTCGAGATCAGCCCCAAGGAGCGTGAGCTGATCGACATCTGCAAAGCGGAGAAGGCGCAGGGCCGCAAGGTTCTGGCCTACACGGTCTATACCGGCACGCGGGACACCACGTCGCGCCTGAAGGTGCTGCTGGAGCAAGAAGGCTTCAAGGTGGCGGTGCTGCGCGCAAGCGTGGATGCCAGCCGCCGCGAAGACTGGATCGCTGAGCAACTGGATCGTGGCATCGACGTGCTCATCACCAATCCCGAGCTGGTCAAGACGGGATTGGACTTGCTGGAGTTTCCGACGATCGTGTTCATGCAGTCGGGCTACAACGTGTACTCGCTCCAGCAGGCGGCACGCCGCTCCTGGCGCATCGGGCAGAAGTTGCCGGTGCGCGTGATCTACCTCGGCTACGCCGGTTCTTCGCAGATGACCTGCCTGGAACTGATGGCCAAGAAGATCATGGTCTCGCAGTCCACCTCGGGCGACGTGCCCGAATCGGGGCTGGATGTCCTGAACCAGGATGGTGATTCCGTCGAGGTCGCACTGGCCCGGCAACTGGTCGCCGCCTGAACTTCACGCAATGCCGACGACCGAGAGGTCGTCGGCTCTTTTTTCAGCGCCTCGCAGCGTCAAATTGCACCTTGCCGTACACGCCTGGACAGTGATTCAGCGCTTTCCTTGCGCTCGCTGTAACGATCCACCAGATACGGCGCCACGTCGCGCGTGAGCAGCGTGAACTTCATCAGTTCTTCCATCACGTCCACCACGCGGTCGTAGTAGGCCGAGGGCTTCATGCGTCCGGCCTCGTCGAACTCCTGGTACGCCTTGGCGACCGAGGACTGGTTCGGGATGGTCAGCATCCGCATCCAGCGGCCCAGCACGCGCATCTGGTTGACGGCGTTGAACGACTGCGAGCCGCCCGATACCTGCATCACCGCCAGCGTCTTGCCCTGGGTCGGGCGCACCGCGCCGACCGACAGCGGAATCCAGTCGATTTGGGTCTTCATCAGGCCGGTCATCGCGCCGTGGCGCTCCGGCGAACTCCACACCATGCCCTCGGCCCATTGCACCAGTTCGTGCAGTTCCTTGACCTTCGGGTGATCGGCCGGCGCATCGTCCACCAGAGGCAGCCCGGACGGATTGAACAATCGGGTCTCGCCGCCCAGCGCCCGCAAGATGCGTGCGGCTTCTTCGGCTGCGAGGCGGCTGAACGAGCGTTCGCGCAGCGAACCATAGAGCAGCAGGAAGCGCGGCGCGTGCGTGGCCCGTGCCGGCGCGAACAGATGTTCGGTGTCCGGTTGCTGGAACAGCGCCGTGTCGATGTTCGGCAGGTCGAGACGAGATTCAGACACGGCGGCCGTCCTGATCGACCACCGGCTCGCCGTCTTCCTTGTTGAACGCGCCGCGCTGCGGCTGCGGCAGCAGGTCGAGCACGGCTTCCGAAGGCCGGCACAGGCGCGTGCCTAGCGGCGTGACCACGATAGGCCGGTTGATGAGGATGGGATGCTGGAGCATGAAGCCGATCAGGTCGTCGTCGCTCCACTTCGGGTTGCCCAGGTCGAGGTCGGCATAGGGCGTGCCTTTCTCGCGCAGCACGTCTCGCACCGGCACGCCCATCGCCGCGATCAGCGCCTGGAGCGTGTCGCGGTCGGGCGGCGTTTTCAGGTACTCGATGATGGTCGGTTCCTCGCCGCTGTTGCGGATCAGGCCCAGCACGTTGCGCGAGGTGCCGCAGGCTGGGTTGTGGTAGATCGTGATGGTGCTCATGGATGCCTCTTGGAGGTTACGAAGTGGTCGCGCGGCGTTCGTACCAGCCGCGTGAGCGATTGACCACGCGCACCACCAGCAGCATGACCGGCACCTCGATGAGCACGCCGACCACTGTTGCGAGTGCTGCGCCGGAATGGAAGCCGAACAGGCTGATGGCGGCGGCCACGGCCAGCTCGAAGAAGTTGCTGGCACCAATCAACGCGGATGGCCCAGCGACGCAGTGCTTTTCGCCCACCTGGCGGTTGAGCCAGTACGCCAGACCGGAATTGAAGAACACCTGGATCAGGATCGGCACCGCCAGCATGGCGATCACCAGCGGCTGCCGGATGATGGCCTCGCCCTGGAAGGCGAACAGCAGCACCAGCGTCAGCAACAGCGCGGCGATGGACAATGGGCCGATGCGTTCCAGTGCCCTGTCGAACACGGCCTGCCCCTTGCGCAGCAGCGCCCGGCGCCAGAGCTGGGCCAGGATGACCGGAATGACGATGTACAAACCCACCGACACCAGCAAGGTGTCCCACGGCACCGTGATCGACGACAGGCCCAGCAGCAGGCCGACGATGGGTGCGAAGGCGAACACCATGATGGTGTCGTTCAAGGCCACTTGCGACAGCGTAAATACCGGATCACCGCCAGTCAGCCGACTCCAAACGAAAACCATTGCGGTACACGGTGCAGCAGCCAGCAGGATCAGGCCGGCGATATAGCTGTCGAGCTGATCGGCGGGCAGCCAGTCGGCAAAGACGTGGCGGATGAAGATCCACGCCAGCAACGCCATTGAGAACGGCTTGACGGCCCAATTGATGAACAGCGTGACCCCCATGCCCCGCCAATGCTGGCGCACCTGGCCAAGCGCGGCGAAGTCCACCTTCAGCAGCATGGGGATGATCATTACCCAGATCAGCAGGCCGACCGGCAGGTTGACCTTGGCAATCTCCATGCGGCCGATGGCCTGGAATGGGGCGGGCGCGAACTGGCCCAGAGCGATCCCCGCGATGATGCACACCGCCACCCATAGCGTCAGGTAACGCTCAAAGCCGCTCATGGCGGAGTTTGCTGGCGCGGGGCCGGCAGTATCGGTTGCGCTCATCGGGCGGGCCTCACTGGCGGCCGATGTCGCGCAGTTCACGCTGCAACGACATGGCATCGAGACTCTTGATCGGAAGCGACAGGAACAACTCGATACGTCGGCGCAGCGTCATGGCGGTATCGAAGAACGCCTTGCTTTGTCGTTCCAGGGTGCCTTCCACGGCTGCCGGGTCAGGCACGCCCCAATGCGCCGACACCGGCTTGCCCGGCCACAGCGGACACGCCTCGCCGGCTGCGTTGTCGCAGACGGTGAAGATGAAATCGAACACCGGCGCATCGGGCTTCACGAACTCGTCCCAGCTCTTGCTGCGGTAGCCCGTTGTCGGAAGGTGCAGCCGCTCCAGCGTGGCGAGTGCCAGCGGGTGAACTTCGCCTTTCGGATGGCTACCTGCCGACCAGGCGTGAAACCGCCCTTGGCCCATGTCGTTGAGGATGCCTTCGGCGAGGATGGAGCGGGCCGAATT
Source organism: Cupriavidus basilensis (assembly GCF_008801925.2). Classification (NCBI taxonomy): domain Bacteria; kingdom Pseudomonadati; phylum Pseudomonadota; class Betaproteobacteria; order Burkholderiales; family Burkholderiaceae; genus Cupriavidus; species Cupriavidus basilensis. Next base: position 2,906,332 of record NZ_CP062803.1, read on the forward strand.
GCCCGTACAGATGAACAAGGCGTTGTAAGTGGTATCGGTCATGGTCAGCAGCAGGTCTTGGATGGAGAAACCTCGCATACGCCACCTTGGCAGCAATGCTCGGTCAGGTAACCGATCAGACCGTCCATGCGGCCGTACTCGGCGCGATAAATCAGGTTGCGGCCCTGCTGCTCGATGCTGACGAGGCCAGCATGGGCCAGTTCCTTCAAGTGGAAGGACAAGGTGTTGCGGGCCACGTCGAGCTGGTCAGCTAGCGTGCTCGGCGTCAGTCCGCCCGGGCCAGCAACGACCAAGGCGCGGAACACGCGCAGGCGCTGGGTGTGAGCCAGGGCGTTTAAGGCGGAAATGGCTTGATCCTCTTTCATGATTCGATAATACAACATTTATAGAATTAATGTGCAAACCACAGTTGGATTTGCGGGTTGCGCTATGTGTTGGACTGCAAAAGCGGGCACCCCCCAGTTCGCATTTCTGACTGACCGCGCAGCCGCGCGCAGCCAAGGTATCGGCATCGCAACAGAAGAGCCGATGCCATGCCTGCAATCCATGTATCCCGGTGTCTGGTCGGTACCAGCCTCCTGGCCGCAGCCTTGGCCAGCGGCTGCGCGACCACGCCACCGCCGCTGGCCGCCAGCACCGTCGAGGACGTCCCACCCGCGCCCGAGGCTGCACCGCCCGAGTTCATTCCCGTCGTGCGCTATGGCCGCTACACCCTGGTGGAGCTGGCGCCGATGGCGGCGCAGCGCGATCTGCTGGTGCAGACCATCGACGTGTCCATGCCCGAGGAGGTCCGCGCCACGGTCGGCGACGGGCTGCGGCATGTGCTCAAACGCAGCGGCTACCAGCTTTGCGAGACCCCGCATGCGGTGATCGAGCTGTACGCGCTGCCGCTGCCGGCGGCGCACTTGCATCTCGGCCCCATGACCTTGCGCGATGCACTGCTCACCCTGGCCGGTCCGGCTTGGGAACTGCACGCCGATGACCGGACGCGGCAGGTCTGCTTCGAGCGGCCTGGTCGCGACACCGGTGCCGAGCCGGTGTCCGAGCCGCCTGCTGCCGAGGCCGTGCAGACGTTCCCCTTTGCGGGAGGCCAGCCATGAACGCGGCACAGCCGCTCCGGCGCCCGACCGCCGCCGTGGTGTTGCAAAGCCTGCTCTGGCTTTGGCTGCTGGGTCTCAGTGTCTTCGCGATCCTGGGCCACCAGACGATGACCGATCAGGCCGACCAGCAGCAGCTCGATGTCCGGTTGCAGCGCCTCGAAGCCCAGGTGACCGGGCTGGCCGAGACCACGCGGGCCTTGCAGCAGCAGCCCGCAGCCGCCACCGCCGCAGGCCTGCAAGACGCTCGGCAGGCAATGGAGGCGCGCATCGTTCAAGCCGAACAGGCGCTGGGTGGCTATGCCACCGCCGAGGACGTTCAGGCGCTGCGTACCGAAGTCGAGCAGATCAAGGTGCGCCAAGCGACTGCGCGTGCAGCGGCGCCTACCCAGCGGCGCACCCCGAGCCAACCGGCCACCGCCAAGTCCGAACCGCCGCCGCTGCCATTTCGTGTCGTCGGCGCTGAGCTGCGCGCGGGTCAGCGCAGCGTGTCCGTCGCCCCGAGTGCCGGAGATTTCACGCCCGATCAGCTCCAGGTGCTGCTGCCGGGTGATGCGCTGGGTCCGTGGCGCCTGCAGGCGATCGAGGGCACTGCCGCGGTGTTCCAGGCCGGCGACCAGACCCGTCGCGTGGCGATTCCTTGACCGGAGCCCACCACATGAAGCCGTCGATCATCCTGTACGCGTTCCTGCTGGGCTCCATGCAGTTGCCCGCCTGGGCGCAGCAGCCCGCCACGACCCCCGCCCGCAATGCGCAGAGCCAGGAGCGCCCGCTGGCCGCCCGCATCCTGGACGACCGGGTGGCAGGCGAATGGGGCCTGCAACCGCAGGAATGGGCGCGCTATCGCGACTTGATGGATGGGCCGCTGGGCATCTACTCGCCAAATCTGGACCCGCTGTCCGCCCTGGGCATCGAGGCGCGCACCGACGAAGAACGGCGGCGCTACGCAGAGCTGCAGGTGCAAGTCGAAGCGCGCCGCGTGGAGAAGCTGCTCGCGTACCAGCGCGCCTACGACGAGGCCTGGCAGCGCCTGAACCCCGGCATGCAGCGGGTGAACCTGTCTGACGAGAGGCCAGGCGCCGCCGCTGCGCGGGGCAGCGGTCGCACGGCAGTGTTCATCAAGGACGGCTGCGCGGCTTGCGGGCAACTCGTCCAACGCCTGCAATCCTCGGGTGCCGAGTTCGACCTTTACATGGTCGGCAGCCGCCAGGACGATGCGCGCATCCGCGACTGGGCCAAGCGCGCCCAGATCGACCCGGCCCGGGTGCGCAGCGGCGGCATCACGCTCAACCACGACGGCGGCCGCTGGCTGTCGCTGAGCCTGCCCGGCGATTTGCCTGCGGTTGTGCGCGAAGTGAACGGCCAATGGCAACGCCAGCCGTAACGGCGCTGCTGCGCGCACTGGCGCTCACTGCGGGCCTGTTCGCCTGCGCCGCCCATGCCCAGGAGGTTCCGCCACCGGCCTACCAGCTTGCCGCACAGCGCGCGGGCATTCCCTCGACGGTGCTCTACGCCGTGGCCTTGCAGGAGAGCGGCATGCGACGCAATGGACGCATCGTCCCATGGCCGTGGACCCTGAATGTCGCCGGCCAGTCGCGGCGCTTCGCCACCCGTGCCGATGCCTGCGCCGGTTTGCAGCAGGCGATGCGATCTACGCCACCCACGCGCATCGACGCGGGCCTGGGCCAGATCAACCTGGGCTACCACCCGCACCGCTACACCCATGCCTGCGACTTGTTGGACCCGTACCGCAATCTCGCCAGCGCCGCCGAGATCCTCAAGGAGCAGTACACCCCCGGTGAAGACTGGCTGCTGGCCATGGGCCGCTACCACCGGCCCGCGGGCGGTGAGCCTGCCGCCCGCTATCGACGCAGCGTATCCCGACACCTCGCCCGCGTGCAGGGCACGCACTCAATCGCCACGGCGCGAGCCGTGCGTCAGGAGTCGACCCCATGACGAAACCGCTCTGGACCCTGCGGGGCCTGCTCGCGCTGCTGGCGGCGCTGCCGTTGGTCGCGCATGCCGCCGAACCGCTGATCGTGGTCGAGGACCGCGGCGGCGCGTCGGCGCTGCCGTACTACGAAGCGCTTAACCTGCAGCCACGCGCCAACAGCGCGTTGCGGCCTCCCATTCCGACGCCGCAGATTCCCGCCACCCCCGCTGACGAGGCAGCGATGCTGCCGGTACGCAGCGCGAAGCTGATGCCCGGCTTCGTCGCGCGGCGCGTGATCGAGGCACCGGGCCTGCGGCCTTTCGTGGTCATCGGCGACGATGAGACCTCGCAAGCCTGGCTGCGCCGTCACGCGGCGTCGCTGCACGACCGCGGCGCGGTCGGCCTGGTGGTCAATGTCGAGACCGCGCAGGCTTTGGCGCGGTTGCGCGCACTGGCGCCTGGCGTGCCGATGGCCCCCGTGGCCGGCGATGATCTGGCCGAACGCCTGGGCCTGCGGCACTACCCGGCGCTGATCACGGCGACCGGCATCGAGCAATGAGGCCATGTCGGGGAAACAGCCCGTCGAAGTCCTGTTGCGCCCAGCGGTGGAGCTATACACCGTCGCGGCATGTGCGGGCGCCGCGTTTCTGTCCCTGGTGGCCCCGTGGTCGCTCGCGCTGAGCCCAGCCATGGGCGTCGGTGCCGCACTGGCGTTCGGCGCCTATGGCGCGATCCGCTACCGCGATGCGCGGGTGATCCTGCGCTACCGCCGCAACATCCGGCGCCTGCCGCGCTACGTGATGACGAGCAGGGACGTGCCGGTCAGCCAGCAGCGCCTGTTCGTGGGGCGCGGTTTCCTGTGGGAACAGAAGCACACCCACAGGCTGATGCAGACGTACCGGCCGGAATTTCGCCGCTACGTCGAGCCAACACCGGCATACCGGCTGGCGCGACGCCTGGAGGAGCGGCTGGAGTTCGCACCGTTTCCACTGTCTCGCCTCGTACGGCTCACGGGCTGGGATGTGTCATTCAACCCCGTGCGGCCACTGCCACCGGTAGGCGGCCTGCCGCGATTGCACGGCATCGAACCCGACGAGGTCGACGTCAGCCTGCCACTGGGTGAGCGCGTCGGCCATTCGCTGGTGCTGGGCACCACGCGCGTGGGGAAGACGCGGCTGGCCGAGTTGTTCGTCACCCAGGACATCCGTCGCACGAATGCAGACGGTGAGCATGAGGTCGTGATCGTCATCGACCCCAAGGGCGACGCGGATCTCTTGAAACGCATGTACGTCGAAGCCAAGCGAGCGGGTCGCGAGGGCGAGTTCTACGTCTTTCACCTCGGCTGGCCCGAGTTCTCTGCACGCTACAACGCGGTGGGGCGCTTCGGACGCATCAGTGAAGTCGCCACGCGCATTGCCGGGCAACTCTCCGGCGAGGGCAACAGTGCAGCGTTCCGCGAGTTCGCATGGCGCTTCGTCAACATCATTGCGCGCGCATTGGTGGAACTGGGGCAGCGCCCGGACTACATGCTGATCCAGCGGCACGTAATCAACATCGACGCGCTGTTCATGGAGTACGCCCAACACTACTTCGCCAAGACCGAGCCCAAGACCTGGGAGGTGATCGTCCAGATCGAGGCCAAGCTCAACGAGAAGAACATCCCAAGGAACATGATCGGGCGCGAGAAGCGTGTGGTGGCGCTGGAGCAATACCTCTCCCAGGCGCGCAACTACGACCCTGTGCTCGATGGCCTGCGCTCGGCGGTGCGCTACGACAAGACCTACTTCGACAAGATCGTTGCATCGCTGCTGCCGCTGCTGGAAAAGCTCACCAGCGGCAAGATCGCCCAACTCCTGGCGCCGAATTACTCCGACCTGTCTGACGCGCGCCCGATCTTCGACTGGATGCAAGTCATCAGGAAGCGCGCCGTGGTCTATGTCGGCCTGGATGCGCTGTCGGATGCTGAAGTCGCCGCGGCGGTCGGCAACTCCATGTTCTCCGACCTGGTGTCGGTAGCCGGGCACATCTACAAGCACGGGATCGACGACGGCCTGCCGGGTGCCTCGGCTGGCACGCGCATTCCCATCAACGTCCATGCCGACGAGTTCAACGAACTGATGGGCGACGAGTTCATCCCCCTTATCAACAAGGGCGGCGGTGCCGGGCTGCAGGTGACCGCGTATACGCAGACGCTCTCGGACATCGAGGCCCGCATCGGCAACCGCGCGAAGGCCGGCCAGGTGATCGGCAACTTCAACAACCTGTTCATGCTGCGGGTTCGGGAAACCGCCACCGCGGAATTGTTGACCCGTCAATTGCCCAAGGTGGAGGTCTATACCACCACCATCGTCTCCGGCGCGACCGATGCCTCGGACATCCGCGGGACGACGGACTTCACCAGCAACACGCAAGACCGCATCAGCATGTCGAGCGTGCCGATGATCGAGCCATCCCACGTCGTCGGCCTGCCCAAAGGCCAATGCTTCGCGCTGCTGCAGGGTGGTCAGCTCTGGAAGGTCCGGATGCCACTGCCAGCGCCTGACCCCGATGAAGTGATGCCGGCGGACTTGCAGCAACTGGCTGGGTACATGCGTCAGAGCTACAGCGAGGCCACGCAATGGTGGGAGTTCACCAGTTCCCCAGCCTTGCAGGAGGCTGCCTTGCCCGACGACCTGCTGGATGACGCCGCTCCGGCCAAGCCTGACGCGGTGGCCACCGGCGCCGACGACAGCACCGGCGAGGCCGCACCATGAAGGATGCCGCCTCGACCGCGCAGCGGGAGCAGAACCAGCGCCAGGGGCTGATCGTCGGCACCATCACCTTGCCGTTCAGGCTGCTCGGGGTGCTGATCGGTTCGCTGCTGTTCTCGATCGTGGTGGAGTGCGTCGGCATGCACCTGTTCTGGAAGGACCAGGGCTGGCGCCACTCCCAGCAGATGCTGCAGTACGAACTCGGGCACCTGTCGAACCACTTCACGCGCAGCGTGGTGGTGCAGGAGCCCGGGCGCACGGCGCACGAGCTGGTGGATACCGGGTACGGGTGGGTGTTCGTGCGCTCGGGGTTGCTGGAGCGCATGAGCCAGACCGCCGAGCGCGCCCGTGCGCCCAGCCGCGAGCCGACGCGCAACTTCCGCTATTACATCAGCCAGGCCTATGTCTGGGCCGAGAGCTACCTGATCGCCGCGGCCTTCACGACGCTCACGTTCCTCGTGCGCCTGCTGGTCCTGGTGCTCACGCTGCCGCTGATCCTCACTGCGGCATTCGTCGGCCTGATCGACGGCCTGGTGCGGCGGGACGTGCGGCGGTTCGGCGCGGGCCGGGAATCCGGCTTCATCTACCACCGCGCGAAAGCGAGCCTGATGCCGCTGGCCGTGCTGCCCTGGATCACCTACCTCGCGCTGCCGATCTCGGTGCATCCGCTGCTGATCCTGCTGCCCAGCGCAGCCTTGCTGGGACTGGCCGTGAGCCTGACCGCGGGCAGCTTCAAAAAGTACCTCTAGGCCATCAATCCGGTCGCTTCCGGGTTCCTATTGTTTGCGGCCTGAAACAGCCCTGATCTCCACGATCAACCCATTGCTGATCACACAGGAATGGCGCGATGTTGGCTTCGATCTGGCTGCGCGCCGCGCATCGCGGCGTGCCCACTTTTCTCGTGACGGCCCTCGTGCTGGGCCGGTCCCCGATGGCCTTGGCCGAGTCCCCGGCGCAGCGCCAGGAGTTGGTCGCCGCGCTGCGCCAGCTCGACGCGCTGGAACGCACCGTCGCGGACAGCGCCGCGCATACCCCCATCACACCGGGCGAGCGCTACCACTTCGATTACCCGCGGCTCCAGGCTGACTTGGCGCGCGTGCGCGCCGGCATCCAATTTCACCTGACGCCATCGCGCGCTCAACCGCGCGCCCCCTCCGAACTGGCCGGCGAATACCGCACCGAACGGGCGACCGAGCCGCTGCCGGCGACGACTGCGGAGGGCAAGCAATGAACGGCGCCCAGGTCTCGGCATTTCAAGCCAACAGCGGTATCGCGCCTTCCGCGATGGCGACCGTTCTGGTCGGCGTCGTGTTCGCGGTCCTGCTCGTGTGGGGCGTCTGGGCCATCCGAACGGCCTACGTGGGGTGGTCCGAGAGCCGCCTCAACCAGCGCCAGTTCCTCGGCGTCTGCATCCGCTTCGTCGCGATGTACCTCGTCCTGAGTTTCTTCCTTCTGTCCTGACCTGAAAGGCCCGACCATGCACAACCGCAACCTCACTTCCCGTTTTGCCCAGCGCGCCGCCGTGGCCCTGGGCGCCGCCGCGCTGCCGGCGCTGTCGTTCGCGCAAGGTCTGCCGCAATTGGAGAACCCCACGCGCGGCACCGGCAACGGCATCATGGAGACGATCCGCAACTACGGCTACGACATCATCATGCTCGTGGCCCTGCTGGTGGTGGCGTCGATGTTCATCGGCGTCTGCTACCACGCCTACGGGACCTACGCGGAGATCCACACCGGCCGCAAGACGTGGGGCCAGTTCGGCCTCACGGTCGCTATCGGCGCCGTGCTGCTTGTGATCGGCATCTGGCTGCTCACCGAAGCCACCGGCATCCTGTAAGCGAGGCCGGTATGTCCGAGCAGCAGCACGTCCGTGCGGACGGAACGGTCACCTTCCTTCCGCACCGGCTCAACCGCCATCCCGTTGTGGTGCGCGGCCTCACCGCTGACGAACTCTGGATTTGCTGCGGCCTGTCCGGTGCCGCCGGCCTGCTGGTCGGCGCGCCGCTGTCCTGGGTGTTCCGCACGATCGCGCTGGCGCCGACCTTCGTCGTCCTGGGCGTGGCGCTCGGCGTCTTCATCGGCGGCGGCATCCTGCGCCGCCTCAAGCGTGGGCGTCCCGACACCTGGCTGTATCGGCAACTGCAATGGCGCATCGCCACGCGCCATCCGCTGATGGCCGGCTGGGTGGGTGGCCATGTGCTGATCTCGCGCTCGGGCTTCTGGTCCACCCGCAGGAGCATGCGATGAGCCGCTTCAAAAACGAGATCACCCACCTGCAGGCGCACATCAAGACCTTGCGGCTGGCCGCGGGCGCGCTGGTCGTCGTCGCCCTGGTCATGGGCGGCGGCTGGTGGAGCGCGCCGCGCGACCTGACCATCCACGTCCCGCCCGACCTGCGCTCTGGCAGTACCCGCAAGTGGTGGGAAGTGCCGCCCGAATCGGTCTATGCGTTCACGTTCTACGTGTTCCAGACGCTGAACCGCTGGCCAACCAATGGCGAGGAAGACTACTCGCGCAACCTCCACACGCTCTCGCCGTACCTTACCCCGTCCTGCCAGGCCTTCCTGCGCGCGGACTACGACTACCGCCGTTCCACGGGCGAGCTGCGCCAGCGCGTGCGCGGGATTTATGAGATCCCCGGCCGCGGCTACGGCGACGACCCCACGGCGCGCGTGCGCGTGGTCTCCGACCGCGACTGGGTGGTGACGCTCGACATCACCGCCGACGAGTACTACGGCGCCGAGCAGGTCAAGCGCGCGCTCGTGCGCTACCCGGTGAAGGTCACGCGGGTGGACGTCGATCCCGCCCGCAACCCCTTCGGCCTGGCGCTGGACTGCTACGACGGCGCGCCCCAGCGCATCAGCGCACCGGAGCCGACTCGCCCGGCACCTGGCGGCCTGTCTCCGCAAGCGCCCCAAGGAGGAAACACCCCATGAAGCATCCTGTACTCGTGCTGCTGGGGCTGCTGGCCGTGGCCGCGGCACCCGTCTCCCATGCTGTGGAGATTCTGCGGTGGGAACGCATGCCGCTGGCGGTGCCGCTGAAGGTCGGCCAGGAGCGCATCGTGTTCATCGACCGGAACGTCCGCGTGGGCGTGCCCGCAGGCGTGGGCGAACGCCTGCGCGTGCAGAGCGCAGGTGGCGCGGTGTACCTGCGCGCCAGCGAGCCGATCGAGCCCACGCGGCTGCAATTGCAGGACGCCGACACGGGCGCGCTGATCCTGCTCGACATTGCGGCCGAGCCGCCCAAAGACGGCGAAGCCGAGCTGGAGCCGGTGCGCATCGTCGAGGGCAGCAGCACCCCTGCGCGCTACGGCGATCAGCCAGGCGGTGCCGATGAGGCCCCGGCACGCGCCCAGGACCAAGCAGGTACGCGGGCGACCCGGCGCGAAACCCCGGTTCCGGTCGTCCTGACGCGCTTCGCCGCGCAGAACCTCTACGCGCCGCTGCGCACTGTGGAGTCGCTGCCTGGCGTCATGCGGGTGAACCTGCGCCGTGACCTCGACCTGGACACACTGATGCCAACGCTGCCCGTGCGCGCGGTCGCACTCGCGTCGTGGCGCCTGGAGGACCAGTGGGTCACTGCCGTGCGCCTGACCAACAGCAGCAGCGGCTGGGTCACGCTCGACCCGCGCGTGCTGCAAGGCGATTTCCTCACCGCCACCTTCCAGCACGAAGCGCTCGGACCGCGCGGGACGCCCGAGGACACGACCGTCCTGTACCTGGTGACGCGCGGGCACGGCCTCGCGCAATCGCTGCTGCCGGCGATCCACCGCTTCGACCCGGCCGTGCATCTGCCGCAGCGGGAAGCTGAAGCCGACGATGGCAAGGAGGCCCGCCATGCGCAGTAACGGCTTGCTCAAGTGGCTGATGATCCCGGTCGCCTTGCTGGTGCTGTTCGTTGCCATCCGGCTGTTCTCCGGTGGAAGCACGTCGGCACCGCCCGCCGCGGATGCTGGCTCCAAGCTCACGCCCGAGGAAATGAAGGCGTTGGGCATCGAAGGCGATACCCCGCGCGATACCGTGGCAACGCTCGTCGCCCAGGTGAAACAGTTGCGCACCGAGCTTCAGACCGCGCTGACCGACAACAAGTCGCAGCGCGAGGAAAACCAGCGGCTGCGCCAGCGGGAGAACTCCATTGATCAGCGCATCAATTCGGCCCTCGAATCCGAGCGCTCCAACCTGCGCCGCGACCAGGAACAGGCGGCCAGCGCGCGCCAGCAGACCGAGGGGCTGCTCGCCGACCTGCAGCGGCGCCTGGACAGCATTGGCGGGCGCGGCGGCGGTCACGCTGATCTGCCGGTGGGCCTGGGGCTGCGCGGCGGCGACGAGGCCGGCATGGAAGGCGGCATGCGCTGGGTCGAACCGGACGACGCGAAGAAGGCCGAGGGCCGCAATGGCAGTCGTGGCGCAGGCAGCGGCATGAGCTTCCCGACGAGCTTCGGCCCGGCACAAAGCACACTGGAAACCACCGCGGAAACCGTGGCGAACGCCGGCGCAGGTGCGGCAGGCGTCAAGAGCGCCAAGCCGGTCTATACCGTGCCGACCAACTCGACACTGATGGGCTCCGTGGCGATGACGGCGCTGATTGGGCGCGTGCCGATCGACGGGACGGTGAACGATCCGTACCCCTTCAAGGTGCTGGTCGGGCCGGACAATCTGACTGCCAACGGCATCGACATTCCCGACGTGGCCGGCGCGGTGTTCTCCGGAACCGCATCGGGCGACTGGACGCTCTCGTGCGTGCGCGGCCAGGTTCGCAGCATCACCTTCGTCTTCAACGACGGCACGATCCGCACGATTCCCGAAGACCGCGAAGGCAACCAGCAGAACAACCAGCAGCGCGACGGCCTGGGCTGGATCAGCGACCCGCACGGCATCCCGTGCGTCAGCGGCGAACGGCGCAGCAACGCCCAGCAGTACCTCGGGTCGCAAGCTCTGATCACCGCGGCCGGAGCCGGCGTGGCCTCGCTCATCGAGAGCGACAGCGGCCGCATGTCCTACGTCGGCTCGGACGGCGCCATCGGCACCGTGGGCATCAGCGGCAAGGAAGCAGTCGGCCAGATCCTCGCGGGCGGCGTCCGGGACATGTCGACCTGGGTCAACAAGCTCTACGGACAGGCTTTCGCCGCCGTCTATGTGCAGCCCGGCGCCAAGGTTGCCGTCCACCTCGAAAAGCCGCTCGCCATCGACTTCGATCCCGAAGGCCGCAAGGTCGATCACCGCGCAGGAGAAAGCCATGCACTCGAACTTGACTAACCTGGCCCGTGGCCTGGCACTGGCCCTCGCCGTCGCGGTGCTTGGCGGCTGCGCCACCAGCAAGGAAAAGCTGCTGACCCACGGTGACCGCACGATGATGGACATCTGGCAGCAGGAGGCCGGCGACGGCGGTGGCGCAGCCGGACGGAACGCCGGCCGCCAGCTGCTCGATGCGCGCCAGAGCCTGCGTCGGCCCCTGACCGACGCCGACGTGCAGGTCGCACCCGTCGAGCAGATGCGCTACACGCGCACCGCGCGCAATGAGGTCCACCGCCAGTTCCAGCGTCTGCCCAATCCCGATCTCGTCATGTACGTGTATCCGCACCTGGCGGGCACGGACCCCGTGCCGGTGCCGGGCTACACGACGGTCTTCCCGCTCAACCAGCGCATCCAGTACGCCATGCCAGGCGAGCGCGTGGAGGCCTACTGATGCGGTGGAAACTTCCCTGGCCTAAGCCGGCCGCGCCGAAGCTGGCCGCATCCGGCGCTGGTGATGATGAGCAGCCGGACGGCTGGCAGCGCCACGTCGAGGCCTTGCGGCAGGTCGGCATCCCCGAACCCGGCTCGGCAGTCCGGGGCCGCAAGCCGGCGACGGAGGCCGACGAGCAGGCGCTGTACGACGTCGCACCGTCCTTCGTGGAACTGCTGCCCTGGGTGGAGTTCTTGCCCGAGTCGAAATCGATGCTCCTGGAGGACGGCCAATCGGTGGCCGCCTTCTTCGAGCTGGTGCCGCTGGGGACCGAGGGCCGGGAACCCGGCTGGCTCGCGCACGCCCGCGACGCCTTAGAAAACGCGCTCCAGGACAGCTTCGATGAACTGGACGAGAACCCCTGGGTGTTGCAGCTCTACGCCCAGGACGAACCGAGCTTCGACCAGTACATGCAGACGTTGCGCGACTACGTGCAGCCGCGCGCCCGTGGCACGGTGTTCACGGAGTTCTACCTGCGGTTCTTTGCCCACCATCTGCGCGCGGTGGCCAAGCCCGGTGGCTTGTTCCAGGACACGGTGGTCACACGCTTGCGCTGGCGCGGCCAGACGAGGCGTGTGCGCATGGTCGTCTATCGCCGCGTGACCGGACAAGGACAGGGCCAGGCAAACCGCCGGGGCCAGACACCCGAGCAGATGCTGAACATCGTCTGCGACCGCCTGTGCGGCGGGCTGGCGAACGCCGGCATCCAGGCTCGCCGCCTGGGTGCGGCAGACGTCCATGACTGGCTGCTGCGCTGGTTCAACCCGCGTCCGACGCTGCTCGGGCCTGGGGTCGAGGACCGGGAGCGCTTCTATGCGTTCGCGCGCTACCCCGCCGACACCGAGGCTGGCGAGATCGAACTGGCGAGCGGGCGGGATTTTAGCCAGCGGCTTTTCTTCAGCCAGCCACGCTCGGACGTGGAGCATGGCACCTGGCACTTCGACGGCATACCGCACCGTGTGTTGGTCACTGACCGGCTGCGCATGCCGCCCGGAACGGGACACCTGACTGGCGAAACCCGCAAGGGCGATGCGATCAACACGCTGTTCGATCAGATGCCCGAGGACACGACGATGTGTCTGACCATGGTGGCGACGCCCCAGGACATTCTCGAATCGCACCTGAACCACCTGGCGAAGAAGGCAGTCGGCGAAACACTGGCATCGGAGCAGACGCTCAAGGACGTGCAGGAGGCGCGCTCGCTCATCGGCAGCGCGCACAAACTCTACCGCGGCACGCTGGCCTTCTATCTGCGCGGACGCGACGAAGCCGAGCTTGACCGGCGCGGTCTGGACCTCGCCAACGTGATGCTCAACGCGGGGTTGCAGCCCGTTCGCGAGGACGATGAAGTCGCGCCGCTCAACAGCTATCTGCGCTGGCTACCGTGCTGCTACAACCCCGCGCAGGATCGGCGAAACTGGTTCACCCAACTGATGTTCGCCCAGCATGTGGCGAATCTCTCGCCGGCGTGGGGTCGCAGCCAGGGTACGGGCCATCCGGGCAACACGTTCTTCAACCGCGGTGGCGGGCCGATCACGTTTGATCCGCTGAACCGCTTAGACAGGCAGATGAATGCCCATCTATTCCTGTTCGGCCCCACCGGCTCGGGCAAGAGCGCCACGCTCAACAACCTGCTGAACCAGGTCACGGCCATCTACCGACCGCGGCTGTTCATCGTGGAGGCTGGCAACAGCTTCGGCCTGTTCAGCGACTTCGCACGCATGCTCGGGCTGACGGTAAACCGGGTCAAGCTGGCCCCAGGTTCGGGCATCAGCCTCGCGCCATTCGCAGACGCGCGTCGGCTGATCGAGACGCCCAGCGACGTGCAGACGCTCGACGCCGACGCGCTGGATGAAGACCCGCCACCAGATGCCTCGGCCATGGAGGCGGACGAGCAGCGCGACGTGTTGGGCGAGTTGGAGATCACGGCACGGCTGATGATCACCGGCGGCGAGGACAAGGAGGAAGCCCGGATGACGCGGGCTGACCGCTCGCTGATCCGTCAGTGCATCCTCGACGCCGCCGAGCACTGCGTGGCCGACAAACGCACGGTGCTCACTCGCGACGTGCGCAACGCGCTGCGCGCCCGCGGCCAGGACCCGACGCTGCCCGAAATGCGCCGCGTGCGGCTGCTGGAGATGGCGGATGCGATGGACATGTTCTGTCAAGGCACGGACGGCGAAATGTTCGACCGCGACGGCACGCCGTGGCCCGAAGCCGACATCACCTTGGTTGACCTCGCGACATACGCCCGCGAGGGCTACAACGCGCAGCTCTCCATCGCTTACATCAGCCTGATCAGCACGGTGAACAACATCGCCGAGCGCGACCAATACCTGGGACGCCCGATCATCAACGTCACCGACGAAGGCCACATCATCACGAAGAACCCGCTGCTCGCGCCCTACGTCGTGAAAATTACAAAGATGTGGAGGAAATTGGGGGCCTGGTTCTGGCTCGCGACGCAGAACATCGACGACCTGCCGCGCGCCGCGGAGCCCATGCTCAACATGATCGAGTGGTGGATCTGTCTCAGCATGCCGCCCGATGAAGTTGAGAAGATCGCGCGGTTCCGCGAACTCTCGCCCGCGCAGAAGGCGCTGATGCTTTCGGCGCGCAAGGAAGCGGGGAAATTCACCGAAGGCGTCATCCTCTCCAAGAGCATGGAAGTGCTGTTCCGCGCCGTGCCGCCGTCCCTGTACCTCGCCCTCGCGCAGACAGAACCCGAGGAGAAGGCCGAACGCTACCAGCTCATGCAGCAGTACGGCTGCACCGAACTGGAAGCGGCTTTCAAGGTGGCCGAGAAGATCGACCAGGCCCGCGGCATCGAGTCGCCGGCCCTGGAACTGTCGTAAACCGGAGAACGCCATGGAACAGAAACGTCCTTCCATTCCGATGCAGGTCCAGGCGTTCCGCCGTCGCCGCTGGCGGCCTCGCTGGCCCTGGGTATTGGCTGCTGCGCTGGTCGCGCTGCTGCTGATCTGGCTGGTGTCCCGGACGCCCGGCGAATCCTCAGCGCCGTCGCGCGCGCCGGTCAGCACGGCGCAGGTCGCTGGGCCACCCTGGCAGATGGGCAACCCGGAAGGCCGTTTCACGCTGACGCTCTATGCCGACCTGGAATGCCCGTTCTGCCGGGAGTATTTCCCGCAGCTCAAGCGCTGGGTCGGCAACAACACCGACGTGGCGCTGCAATGGCATCACCAGCCGCTGGCCGCGCACGAGCCTGCCGCGTCGGCCGAGGCACGTCTGGCCGAGTGCGCCGCCGAAGCGGGCGGGCATGCGGCGTTCTGGCAGGCGGTCGAATGGGTCTATGCCCACACGCGCAGCGACGGCCAGGGCTTGCCCGATGGCTTGCGTTACCCCGAAACAACGTCAGCCATCGAACAGTGCATGGCTAGCGAGCGCCCCAACGTGGCCATCCGCGCGCAGGCCGCGGAAGCCACCAAGAGCGGCGTGACCGCCACGCCGTCGCTGCGACTGCTCGATCGCCAGACGGGCCAGGCCATCCTGTTGCAGGGGCCGATCGAGGGCGATGCCTTGCTCTCGGCCATGGACCTGCTGGCGGCCGGGGAAATGGCCAGCGACGCGCCGGGTTCGCCCGCCACCCCCACATCCGAAATGCCTGCCGACGTTGTCGGCGACATGCCCAGGTAGCCCTCGGTCTTGAAGGCTACGGCGCGGCTCGCCGCGCTGACCGCTACCCGTTCGCTTTCGCATCCTGGCCGCGAACAATCACCGCCGCGCGGTGATGGATGCACCTTGTTCCGCTGTTTCCATCCCCAGGAGGGCTTGCCCTCCCAGGGTGGCGCCCTCCGCTCACTTTCTGGAGGTCCGCCATGTCTCTCGTCGCCAACGACTCCTGCGTGGAGCCACGTTTTGCCCCCATGTCCCAATCCGATGACTGGATCATCCGGCAAGCCATCGCGCTGCTGGAGCAGCGGGTCTTCAAGAAGGGGCCATCCCTGGAGAGGCCTGCCGCCGTCAAGGACTACCTGCGCCTGAAACTGGCCGCCGAGCCCAATGAAGTCTTCGCCATCGTGTTCCTCAACAGCATGCACGAGGTGCTGGCCTACGAGCCGATGTTCAGAGGCACGATCCATTCGACCTCGGTGCATGCGCGTCCGATCGTGCAGCGTGCCTTGGAACTGAATGCGGCAGCGGTCATTTTTTCTCACCAACACCCTTCGGGCTGCACGGAGCCGTCGAGCGCGGACCGTGCGTTGACCCAAACGCTGAGGGCCGCGTTGTCGCTGATCGACGTGAGGGTGCTGGATCACCTCATCGTCGGCCAGGGCACGCCGTACTCGTTCGCGGAATCCGGCCTGCTGTAGCGACGGCATCGGCTCCCTGATCCACGCGGAGGCTTCGGCCTCCGCTTTTTCATGGGCGCGAGACAAGCAGGTATGCGGGCAGTGCGCGATGCGCATTGTTTGTTGGGGCCGCGTCGGCTTCGCGTTTGACTACTGCTCTGATCAACTTCAAGGGCACGCGACATGACAGCATCCCTTTCCAGGTTCGCGCCGGGCTGGCGAACCCTCGGCCGGGCCGTGGCGCTGCCGGCAGCCCTGGCCGTTTTCAGCCCGGCCACCTTCGCCGCCGACGTGGTGGTCGTCACCGACAGCCGCCACCCGGTCAAGACCATGGGCGGCGAGCGGCTGATCGAGCTGGACGAAGCCCACAGGATTGAAGCGGAGCTTTCCGCGGGACTGCCCACCGACCCCGAACAGGCGACGGCCATCGTCAAGCGCCGGCTGAATGGCGGCGGTGCCGATCTGCAGCGACGCATCGCTTCCGCATACCAAGGCGTTACCGACGCATGGAGCCTCGGCATCACCAGCCTCCCGGCCGTGGTGGTGGACAGGCGCTATGTGGTCTATGGCGAGCCGGATGTGGCTCGCGCTGTCGCGCGCATCGAGCAGCACCGGAGGACCCAGCCGTGACCCGACCATTCGACCTGATGCGCCGCCTGCGCGCTGGCGTGGCTTCGTTGCTGCTGCTCAGCGCCACGGGCAGCTACGCCCTCAATACAGCGACCATCATCGGCTCGGTGGCATCGCCCGATTGCCTCGAATACCGCGTCGTCGGCATCTGCTACTGGCTCTACTGCACATGGACGGGCTGCACCGTGCGCACGTCGATCAAGGTGCGCCACTACATCCCCGATGCAGTGGTGTCGTCGTACTCGAATACCGGAGAAAACCCCTGGGTCGAAGTCCAGGCAATGAGCACGCCCAACCCGTCCGCCCAAGCTGGCGGCGACGGAACGACGAACGAGGATCACGAAAACAGCCTCGCCAAATTCAAGAACGCGGATGTCATCGGTCACCCCGGCGCAGAGGTGTTCAACCAGTTCGTCTCTTCGTCAGGCTACTTCTGTGAGGGCGCGGGCACGGCGTTTATGCCGTACTTGCTCAGCACCCTGGATACGCTGGCCTGGCGCTACAACGTGCCCGAGATGGCCTACCCGGAAGCGCTGATTCCGGGCCGGCGCGAAGTCGGTGCCCGTACCACGATGAATCTCTGGGGCAACGTGTATCCCCGTGGCGGCTTCCTGCACCAGACCGACGACTTCAAGGCCGGCGCAGTGGTGGCCCAGCGTGCGGGCGATGTGGTCACGCGCCGCGGGCAGATCCACGTCTATCAGCCGTTGCTTGCCAACTCCCGTGACGGCTACTGGCCGGCCGGCGCGCTGATGGAGGGCGATGCCTCGACCGGCAAGTGGCAAGAACTCACGCCCGTCCTGTCCTCGTCCTGCACGGTCTTCCCGCGCAGCGGCTTCCTTACCCAGGCCCAGCAAGGCGACTACGCATGGGCGCTGTGGCGGCCGTATGCCTGCTGCGAGCGCCGGGGCCAGGTGTTCCTGGGCAGCGTCGATTTCCTCTGAGGGGGTGCCATGAAGTTCCGTCCTGCATTCAATCCGTTCTCCCGCCGGGTACGTCGCACGGAGATCGTCCTGGCACTGGCCGGCGCGCTCGCGCTGGGCAGCGGCGTGGCCTGGGGTCAACTGGGATACCAGACCAGCGGCAGCGTCATCGGCGATGACGTCATGTACTCGATCGGTGGCGGCAACGCCGTGTCGATGGGACGTGCAGCCGGCATGCGCTCCATCGGTGTCGGCGTGGGTTGGAACAGCAACTTGATCTGCGGCGACATGAGCATCCAGACCACGTTGAAGAACCAACTTAACGGCATTACCAACGGCTTCCAGCAAATCATGTCGTCGGTGATCCAGAGTGCCACCAGTGCGGTGGCATCGTTGCCCGCACTGATCATCCAGCGGGCCGATCCCGGTCTGTACAACCTGCTCACCAATGGCGTGCTGCAGGCGCGGCTGGATTTCGACCGCAGCAAGCTGACGTGCCGTGCCATGGCCGAGAAGATGGCCGAAACGGCGGGCGGCCAACTCGGCTGGAGCCAGATGGCCGAAGGGCTGGCGCTGCGCGATGCCGTGTCGAGCACGGATGCGGTCTCGGCCATCGAGCAGGCCGAGACGCGCCGCGGCAATGACGGCGTGCCGTGGGTCGGGGGCAGCAACGCGGGCGGCTCCGGCCAGCCCGCGATCAAGGTCGTCGGCGATGTCACCCGCGCTGGCTACAACCTGGTCAACGGCCGCGGCGTGACCGACACCTCGTCCATTGCGCCGGCCAGTTGCAGCAGTCTCTCGTGCCAGACCTGGACCTCGCCGCAGGCTGCCGTCGAGTGGGCCACGCGCGTGCTCGGCGAGAAGGAGCAGCGCACGTGCGATGCCTGCACCAAGACCGAGACGACGCCGGGCGTCGGGCTCACGCCGCTGATCCAGGAGGAGTACGACGCCAAGCTGCAGGCGCTCCAGGACCTGGTAACCAAGGCCAAGAACACGACGCCGGAGAACCTGCGCGAAGCTGGCAGTGCGTCGCTGCCGATCACGCGCGGCGTGATCGAGGCGCTGCGCGACGAGCCCGACCAGCACCTGCTGTCGCAGCGCCTCGCGTCCGAGGTCGCGCTGGCATCCGTGCTGGAGAAAGCGCTGCTGCTGCAGCGCACGCTGCTCACGGGCAAGAAGGAGCCCAACGTCGCGGCGAACGAACTTGCCGTGGAGGCGGTGAACCACGAGAGCGACACGCTCGACCGTGAGATTCGCAACCTCAAGACCGAACTGGAGCTGCGGCGCGAACTGGCGAACAACTCGCCCATGGCGATCATCCAGCGCCACGGCGCGCGCGCGGCCGGTTCGCGCGGCATCTACGAGGGCGATCCTGTGCCGGACCGTCTCGACCAGCTCCAGAAGGGCAATCCGGGGAGTCGGCCATGAGCCCGGCGCGCATGGCCTGGCGGCCGCTGCGCTGGTTGTTCAGCCGGCGCGCGGCGAAGACGCTGCTGTGGCTGGTGCTTATCGTTGCCGCCGCAGTGGGGGCGAACGTCGCGGGCATCAACCTGGTCGGCAGCGTTGCAGGCTGGGAACGGTGGCTGGCGGCCTCCGCAGGGTATTTCTTCATCTGGCGGCTGTGCGTGTACGCGGCAACGGCCTATGGATGGTTCTGGATGCGCCGCCGGGTGCTGGCCCGCGAAGACCAAAGCGGGACAGATGGGCAGGCGCGGCGCCGGCTGATCCGTACCGAGGTCGCCGGCGTCGTCGCCATCGTCGCGCTGGAAGCCAGCCTGTTGATGCAGGCCGCTTGAGGGGAGATCGGGGCCATGACGCTCTTCACGACCGACTATCTGGAGTACTACCTCACCCTCGTGTCCTGGATCGTCAACAACGGTATCTGGGCCGTGCTGGTGTCCAGCGGGGTGTTCGCGCTGCCTTTCGTCGCCATCGTCGTGCAGGAGTGGCTGAAGGCCCGCGCGGAAGGCGCTGACGAGGGCAACAAAGGCGTTCTGAGTGCCGCCCGTATCGAGAACCGGGTGTTCGTCGCGATCGTGGTGGTGATGTTCGCGGGCATTCCGTTCATCGACGTGGACCTCAGCACCATCCAGTACGACAGCTCGCGCTCGGCGCAGTGCCAGGTCAGCGTGCCGCAGCCCACGGAAACCGGCTGGTCGCAGTCCTTCAGCACCATCAACAACCAGTCGGCGAAGGTGCCGGTCTGGTGGGCTTTCATGCACGCGCTCTCGCGCGCCGTCACGAGCGCCTCGGTAGCGGCGATCCCGTGCGGTACGGACCTGCGGCAGATGAGGATGGAGATCGACGCGACCCGCATTGACGACCCGGTACTGGCTCAGGAGGTCGCGGACTTCTCGCGGGATTGCTATGGGCCTGCGCGGGCCAAATTGTTCATGCAGCGCCCGGATCTCGATGAGCAGCAGATGCACGACGTAACCTGGATCGGCTCGCGCTTTTTCACGGACACGGGTGGCTACTACGACAGCTACCGCTCCAGCACGGCGCGCGAGGCATGGCCCTATGACGACACCCGCGATGCAGGCCTCGCGCAGGTTGCCAATGGTGGCGGCTACCCGACCTGCAGGCAGTGGTGGTCAGACGGCAGCAACGGCCTGCGCGCGCGGCTGCTGGGGCAAGTGGACCCGACCCTGCTGAATCGCCTGGCGGGCTGGGCCGGGTTCCTCAGCCGGGCCGAGGTGGACGATTCGGTGATCCGCGCCATCGCGTCACCGCGGCAGCAGAAACTGAACCAGGGCAGCGTCTATACGGACTACGGCGGCCAGATCGACAAGACCCTGCCGAACATCGTGACGCGCGCCACGGGCGACGTGGGGATGGCAGTCGGCGCGATTGCCGCGTTTCCTGCCATGGATGTCGTGCGCCAATCCCTGCCCATGATCCTCGCCTTACTGAAGATGGCGCTGGTCATCTGCATCCCGCTCGTGCTGGTTGTGGGCACCTACGACCTGAAGACGGTCGTCACCGTCAGCGTCGTGCAGTTCGCGCTGTTCTTCACGGACTTCTGGTTCCAGCTCGCACGCTGGATCGATTCAACGATTCTGGACGCGCTTTATGGCTGGGGCTTTGGCTGGAACCGGCCGCACACCAACTTTGACCCGCTGGTAGGGTTGAACAACGCCTTCGGCGACATGCTCCTGATGTTCGTCATGGGCACGATGTTCCTGGTTCTGCCGGGATTCTGGCTGGCGAGCCTTACCTGGGTTGGGATTCGGGCCGGGCACGTCATCCAGGGACTTTCCGATGGCAGCAAGAGCGCCGGCCAAGCTGGCGGCAAGGGTGCCGGGGCGCTCACCGGAGGAAAACTGAAATAGCGCGAGGCCGGTCAGTCGTCGGTGTACAACTCGTGCGACGTGTCGTTGTACAGGTTGGGATCGTAGCCCGGCGTCTTGCGCAGCTCGGTGAGGTCGGTGAAAGGCCACTCGTCCTCATCCGAAGTATTTGCAGCAGCAGCCCATCCCGCCGCCGCAACGCCCAGCATCACGAGTGCAAACCAAAACGCAACGTAGAGCAGCACCCCCAGTACAGCCAGCTTGGCTACCCACACGAGCGCGGTAGCGCCAGCTCGCGGCATGCCCTTGGACACCAACCAGTTCGACGCCCGCCGTTCGCGTCGCGCATAGGCACGCCATCCGCGGCCAAAGGCGCGGCCGAGGCGTTCTGCGGTGCTGGTGCGGGTCGTCGTGTTCATGGTCGTCTCCTGCTGTTGAGGAATGCCTATTCCAGTTTGCTCCACTTCATTCGGTTTGCGGCTTCAATGTGTTTTCTTGCTGCTTCAGGACGCTTCGTCATCCGGCCCCACCGGGCCGGGGTCGGGTTCAACGCCGATGCGGTAGGTAACAACGAAACGCGGCCAGTCCACATGGTCCACCAGGTCGATGTCCTCGATGACGCCAACCTTCGCTCCCGCACGCTCGAACAGGGCGATGCTCTTGGCGGGATAGTTGTTGCGCGACGGATAGAGCACCCCGTCGAACAGCGCCTGGCCATCATCTCCGAGCATCGCATGCACCTGGGCGGACACCCGCTGCGTGTGCGTGTAGTCGCGGCTGGCCAACTGCTCCAGGTTCAGGCCGAAGTAGCCCGCCATGACGCCCTGCGCCGTGAGATCGGCCAGAAACACGTCGTCCATCACGCCTACTGCGCGCACCATCCGGGCTTGGACTTCTTTCAGCGCGATCGAGCGTTGCGTGTCCGCAAGCCACTGGTGCTTGTGAAACACCGACTCCATCAGCGCCGTGGGCAGGTCGCGCCCCAGGTAGAGCACGCCGTAGGCCCCCGCTGGGTCATCGTAGCGATTCGTGCTGCTGCGGCCATAGTACAGCGGGCTGCCCCGATAGACGACGCGGCTCACATGCTGGAGCAGTTCACCGGCATCGATCAGGAACGAAGGCAGCTCGTGGCTCATGGCGGTCTCGCTTCAATGCACCTGGACGCCCAGCACGTTGAACACGGCCTCGGCCACGTCATCGATCGTGCCATGCGTCACCGCATCCACGGGCGAGCGACCACCCAGGCCTTCGAGGGGTTCGGACAGCGCGCGGTAGATCGTCCAGTGGTCGATGCCCTCGACCTCCTGGAGCACGGTTTGGGTCAACTGCTGCTTCACCGGGTCGAGCTGCCAGTCGGGCAGCTTCTGGCCGCGCGGCCCCACGTTCAGCGCCAGCAGCCGACGGGCGAGGATGTCCTTGTAGATTTGCTGGCGCGACTTGTCCGCCAGCTTGGCGAACTCGGCAGGCGGCAGGTTGTCCGGCTGGTTGAAGGCTTCCAGCAGCAAGGCGCGGCCTCGCTGGACATCGGTTTCAGCCGGTGTCCAGCGCGTGTCGGAGCGCAACGCGGCCGCCTTGCGCTGCAAGGCCTGCGCCACCGTTTCACCTTCCAGGTTGGCGGGCAGCGTCACCGCCTCCACGCGCTCGTGGATGAACGCCTGCAACTCAGCCGCGAACGCCGGTGCATCCCGGATTTCGACGGTATCGGCGAAGCGTCGCACATCCTCCACCGTGACTCGCGGCAGCCGGTCGGCAATGAATTCGATCGCAGTGGGCATGGTCAGCTCCCAGGTAGGTTTGAGACAGGATTCACTCTAGTCTCCTTTGTCGCATTTGTCAACTTAGTCGCCCGGGTGGGAGCCTACCTGGCGGTGTAGCGCCCCGGCAGCATAGGCCGGGGCCCAGCGCCAGGTCGCCGTCTAATCCATTCGTGCGGGTTCCGCATTGACGCTGGAGCCGCAGCCCAGGCCCCGCTATACCGAAACGGTTAAAGGCCAAAGGGTCGAAACGGCAAGGGAATGGGGTGCAAGGGGAAAGGCCCTACCTTGAAAAGGCCAAAAGGCCTCCCGCCCGGCCCGCCATCAGGACACCGACATGCTCTCCCTGTTCCAGCGAAAACGGCCCCCGGTCGCTGCCGCGCCGTCGCCAGCACCCGCCACCGACCTCCCGAAAGGGTTGATGCGGCCGGAGTCGGCCGCATCGTTGCTCGCCACCCCGCGCCGGCAGAAGCTGCTGGAACACATCTGGCAGCGCACCTCGCTTTCGCGCAAGCAGTTCGCCTCCCTGTACCGCGCGCCGCTGGAGCGCTACGCCGAGCTGGTCCAGGCCTTCCCGGCTTCCGAAGCGCATCACCATGCCTACCCGGGCGGCATGCTCGACCATGGCCTCGAAATCGTCGCCTACAGCCTAAAGCTGCGGCAGTCCCATCTGCTGCCCATCGGGGCCAGCCCCGAAGACCAGGCGGCGCAGGCCGAAGCCTGGACTGCGGCCGTCGCCTATGCCGCACTGCTCCATGACATCGGCAAGGTGGCCGTCGATCTGCACGTCGAGCTGGCCGACGGCAGCACCTGGCACCCATGGCACGGCCCGCTGCGCCAACCGTACCGCTTCCGCTACCGCGACGACCGCGAGTACCGGCTTCATAGCGCCGCGACAGGCTTGCTGTACCAGCAATTGCTCAATCGCGATCTGCTGGACTGGCTCAGTGGCTATCCATCCTTGTGGGCGCCGCTGCTCTACGTCTTGGCTGGGCAGTACGAGCACGCCGGGGTTCTGGGCGAGCTTGTCGTGCAGGCCGACCGCGCCTCCGTCGCCCAGGAGCTGGGCGGCGATCCCGCGCGCGCCATGGCCGCGCCCAAGCACTCGCTCCAACGCAAGCTGGTCAACGGGCTGCGCTACCTGCTCAAGGAAGAGCTGAAACTGAACCAGCCGGAGGCCTCCGATGGCTGGCTCACCGAGGACGCGCTGTGGCTGGTGAGCAAGACAGTCTCGGACAAGCTGCGCGCGCACCTGCTGTCCCAGGGGGTCGATGGCATCCCCGCGAACAACACGGCCGTGTTCAACGTGCTACAGGATCATGCCATGTTGCAGCCCACCGCCTCCGGCAAGGCCATCTGGCGCGCAACTATTACCAGTGAGAGTGGCTGGTCCCATGCCTTCACGCTCCTGCGCCTGGCCCCGGCGCTGATCTGGGAGCCCTCGGAGCGACCCAGCCCATTTGCGGGAACCGTGACCGTGGACAACGCCGGCGAGGCCGAGGACGGGCCGCGCCCGTCCGCACCCGACGCTGCATTGCTACCTGGAGCAGCGGTGGCAACGGAGAAGGAGCCCGCAGCAAGCAGCCGTCCAGATCAGTCGGGCGGAAGTCACGCCATACCTCCCAGCACGCAGCGCAATCCGGCCGACCCACTGGAAAGCATGCTGGCGATGTTCGAGACAACGCCTGAGCCGGAGCAGTCCGTCGAAGCCCCGCCAGAGGGTGCCGACGATGCAGCGGTGCCGCTCGACCCTCCCGCATCGGCCCCAGGTCCTTCGGCGCCGACCGCCGCGCCTGCGCCGCACGATTTCGCCTCATTTACCGGGCGGCCATCGGGCGAGCATTTCATGGCCTGGCTGAAACAGGCCGTCCAGACCCGCAAGCTCATCATCAATGACGCCAAGGCCCTGGTACATACCGTGTCCGACACGGTTTACCTGATCAGCCCTGGTGTTTTCCAGCGCTACGCACAAGAGCATCCAACCATTGGGCCGCTTGCGAAGGACGCGGCCCTGCAGGACTGGCAGTGGGTGCAGAAGCGCTTTGAAAAACTCGGACTCCACAGGAAACAGCCATCGGGTCTGAACATCAGGACGTGCGAGGTCATGGGACCGCGCAAAACGCGCCAGGTGCATGGCTATTTGCTCGAAGACCCATCGCACATATTCGATGCCGTTCCACCGAACAATCCTTATCTGTCGCTCAAATAGCCGACTAAGAGGGGAAGTGCCACACGTTCTGTTTGAACGGGTGGCAGGCTTCAGTCGATCCGAAGAGGCTCGAACGACTTGACGAGTTGGTCCACCGCCTTGACCTGCCGCAGCAGCGGTTCGAGCGTGTCCAGTGGCAGAGCGCTGGGTCCGTCACAACGTGCATGCGCCGGGTCGGCGTGTGCTTCGAGGAACAAACCGCCAATGCCGACCGCCATGCCGGCCCGCGCGAGTTCGGGCAACTGTTGGCGACGCCCACCCGAAGCCAACGCATCCGCTTCTCGCCGCTGCAGGCTATGGGTTACGTCGAACACCAGTGGCAGGCCACTGCTGGCAACGCTCATTTCGCGGAAGCCCAACATGTCCACGACGAGATTGTCGTAGCCGAACTGCGTGCCACGCTCGCACAGCAGGACGCGCGGGTTGCCAGCCTCGTGCAGTTTGTGGACGACATGCCTGATCTGGCCCGGGCTGAGGAACTGCGGCTTCTTGACATTCACTACCCGACCGGTGCGGGCAATGGCGGCCACCAGATCGGTCTGCCGGGCCAGGAAGGCCGGAACTTGCAGTACGTCGGCAACGGCAGCGACCTGCATGGCCTGCTCAACCTCATGCACGTCGGTCAAGACTGGGCATCCGAACCGCGACTTGACCGCATCGAGGACCCGCAGCCCTTCCTCCAGGCCGACACCTCGGAAAGAATGGATCGACGAGCGATTGGCCTTGTCGAACGACGCCTTGAAAACGAAGGGTATCCCCAGCTTGCGCGTCACCTCCGCGAAGTGCTCAGCCGCAGCCAGGGTCGTATCGAGATCCTCGATGACGTTGATGCCGCCGAACAGCACGAACGGCAGGTCGTTGGCGACTGTGATGCCCTCGGAAATGGCGACGTGCAGGGAGGTGGCTGATGATGTCGATCGCATAAAAATTCCTCTCGTGATGTCAACGACCGCAGGCGAAAGCGCCGAGCGTCGTCGGCGAAGAATGCCTCACGGTCTTGAGCTTTGCGTGCAGACGCGTCCACAACAGCGCTTACAGGGTCCGACCGGGGTCCGCACCGGCGACTCCGCCCGTGACCACGGTCTTCCTTCAGCGGCTCACTGAAGACCGAGCGCCTTCATCAGCCTCGGCTTCTGGCTCGCGAAGGTGCCATAGAAGACCTCGTCGCCGACGATCGTGATCGGGGCCACGCGCACGCCGGTTCGTGACTTGGCCTCCGCGGAAATCTTCGGGTCGGTCAGGTCGCGCTCTTCAAACGCGATGCCCTGCTGGGACAACCACTCCTTTAGTGCCCGGCAGTCCGGGCAAGTTGGAGTGCTATAGATGAGGATGCGCGGGGTGTTGGCTTGGTTCATGGTCGTGCCTTCACTTGCCCCGAGCGACAAGCCAACTCTTCATCATGGCGATCTCGCCTTCCTGCGCGGAGATGACCTCCTGAGCCAACTTGCGGACCTCCGGGTTCTTGCCGTACTGCAGCGCCACCTTGGCCATGTCGATCGCACCCTGGTGGTGCGGGATCATGCCGCGCATGAAGTCCACATCGGCGTCGCCGCTGAAGTCGATCATCATGTCCGCATGCATGCGGTCGTTGCCGGCACGGTAGGCGGCCGTCGAGGCATCGCCCGAGCTGCCGGCCGCCGCCTGCTGGCCGTTGTCGCCCAGCCACTTGTTCATCATGGCGATCTCGCCTTCCTGCACGGTGATGACCTCCTGGGCCAGCTTGTGAACCTCCGGGTCCTTGCCGTACTGCAGCGCCACCTTGGCCATGTCGATCGCGCCCTGGTGGTGCGGGATCATGCCACGCATGAAATCGACGTCGGCGTTGCCAGTGAACTGCGCTCCCATCCCGGCGTGCATCTGGTCGTTCACGGCGCGATACGCGGTCGTGGAAGGACTGTCATTGGCCGAGGCGCTGGAGGGCATCGCGTGCCCTTGGTGACCTCCGCCCGCACTGGCCTGCATCGCTTCACCCGACGGGACGACCACCTTCTTCTGGACGGCCATCAGGCCGGCGGCGACCACGACGGCGCCCGCAATGAACAAGAGGCTGAACTTGTTGACCTTCATGAAAAAACTCCTTGAATGAGGTTGATGGGTTCACTGTAGGGCCTCCCATTGTTGGAAGGTCAAGCCCTTATTTCGCCCGTCACTTGGCGCTGCACGGCGGTGTGCCCATGCCCATTTCAGTTGCAAGTAATTCTCAACAAAGGTAGGATGTTAGGACGTTAATAGCGAGAGTCCAGGATCATGTCCCAGCAACCGAAAGTTCACGACACCAGCGATTTCCCCATCGTCCGCTTCGACGGCGCAAGCATCTACAACGGATACAGCAGCGCCTGGTGCGCGGAAATGGATGAACTCGTCGCCTGCGGAAAGCCCTTCGTGCTTATCTACGTCGCGGGAGGGCCAGAAGAGACTCTCGACGATCGCGCTCAGCGCGGCGTCTGGCTGAAGACTCACAAGGAGACGCTTGGCGGCACATTGCTCGCGCTCATCCACGTCGAACCGGATTCGGATAAGCGAGCCCAGTTGGAGGCCATGCTGCCAAAGCTCGTCCAGGCTTTCGGTACACCGCAGTCCACCCGGGCCACCCACGCCGATGCCGAGGCGCTGGCCCGGTATGTCCTGGCGGGTGGTCGCGTCGAAGATTCGATATGAACAGCACCGTCCGGTCGCTGTAGCGCACCAAGGGCCTATCCATGAGGACCGGCTACCGCGTGCTCTCCGGGAAACAACCCGCGTTCCGATCAACGGGGCCGGCGACCGGCTGCTCGATGGAAAGCGGCATTGCCAGCGCGGGAGTCGCGCTCGGATCAACCCGATTTCTCAAGTGCCGCAATCAGCGGAGCGACCACGTTCCGCACAGCCGCCGCAGCTGCTTCTCCATCCTGGCGCTCGATAGCATCCACGATCGCCTCATGGGTCGCGAGACCCGGCTCGGGCAGTTCCTTGTCCTTCAGCGCAGTCAGCGTGTTCATGCGGACCGAGTTCGCGAAGTAGCGGTACAGCTCAGCCAGCGCGCCGTTGCCGCACATCCCGGCGATCGCGCAGTGGAAAGCCGTATCGGCCTCGGCAAAGGCCGCGCTCGATGCGTGTTGCTCCTGCTCGCCGCGGGCCTTCAACAGTCGGCGCAGCAGCCCAACGTCCGCCTTGGACCGATGCACCGCGGCCAACCTGGCCGCCTCGGTTTCCAGCATGCAGCGCAACGCGAAGTGCTCTCGCAAGCCGGAACGCCCGACACGGCGCATGACCTCGGCCGGATCGATATTGGTTCGCACGTAGGTGCCATCACCCTGGCGGACTTCCAGGACCTGGCCGTGCGAGAGCACGCGAATGGCTTCCCGCACCGTGTTGCGGCCAACCTCCAGCATCTCGGCCAGTTCCTGCTCCCTGGGGATGCGCTCGCCGACCTTCCAGGCGCCTCCCTCGATCTGGCCGCGGATCAGCTCAATCGTCGAATCGACGAGCGAACGCCGCGGCGCCTGTGGGAGTGTGAAGCGGTTATTCATCGCGGTTCTCAAATGACGTAGAGACGGGAGCCCATCGGACCTCGATTGTAGCAACTCAGGCCTTATACATAGGATGATTCTATGTATTTGACAAAAGAGCAATTGCCGACGGCCTGTGCTTCGTTGCGCGCGACATGCGATTTTCCACCACGCCCGTGCGAGCGGGATTTTTTTCAACACCTTTTGGAGTATTTCGACCATGAACAACATGCAGCACGCCCTGTCATTCAGGCCCCTTCGTTCTTCAGACGGCTTGCGCTGCCGTCCGGTGCAGGCTTTGGGAGCGATATTCCTCGGGCTGGCTTCACTCGCCTATAGCGTCACGTCGCAGGCGGCAGATGAGCCAGAGAACGTGAAGGTGGTCCGGCAATACCTTGACGCCTGGAATGGCGGGCGAACCGACGCGATGGAAAAAGTGCTCGATTCCAACGTCGTCTATTTCAATACCAGCAATGAAGCGTCCCGCACTGGGCCTCAAGCCATTACCGAAGTCTCGCAGTTTCTGATGAAAATCCTGCCCGACCGAAAAATGAAAATCCGTTCGCAGCCGGTTGCCTCCGGCGATGGTGTGGCGATCGAGTGGGAATTCACCGCCACCAAGAACAGCAATGGCGGGACGTCGCCCTCCAGTTCGACCATCAGTTATTTCGGCGCGAGCTTCTTCCGTGTTTCGAACGGAAAGATTGTCTATGCCAGCGACTACTACAACCACAACACCATGCAGAAGCAGCTTCAGCAGTAACGTAAATCCGCAAACAGGAAATCACCGACATGTCCCGCTTCATCATGCACAAGCCCTCGGCGCCGCCAGCGCAGCGGTGAGGCAAGCGCTTTTCCTCAATCCAAGGTAATTGCGCTGGTGACTTGATGAATATCTGACACGCCGGTTATCGAGCCTTGTCTCGATGAAATAGAAATCCCGAATGAAACTACCAACCACGAAGCAGGAACTCCTTGACAAGGTTCGCGCCAGCCACCGAAAGCTCGGGGTAGAAGCTGCCACCATTCCCGCCAGCCACTACCGGCACACGGCCATGATCTGGCAGGAGCCGCGCCTGCATACCAACGCTGCGATGGTCCTGGTGGACGTCATCGTCTGGAACACGATGATCCTGCAGTTCGCGCATGATCGGACGCCTGGACCTTCGGCGTCCTTTTACTCGCCGAGTGCGATGGCGCAGCGGGCCGAGCGTCTTTCTGCCGGCTTCCAGCGCCGTTTCGCGGGCAGAGACCTTCGCGAGCTGGAAGCCATGCTCACGGAGGGACAGGACCGGGTGCTCGACTGCGTGGCGCACCATTCGAACGCCTCGCTTTTCGATCCCGCGTTGAGCCCGATGAAGACCCTCGGGCGCAAGATCCAGTTCTTCACCTCCACCGCCTACGACGACGCGCTGTCGAGGCTGCGCCAGTGGAAGCAGGTGCTGTAGCGGCCGAGGCGACCCACTGCGCGGAGCGCCTCTTGCACCGCTCCGATCAGACCGGAGCTGGCAGCGCCGGCTTTCGCGCGGCCTGCCACAGCAGCGGCACCAGGATCAGCGCCAGTGACCTGCTCCCCCCAGGCCGTACCAATGTGAAGTAGCAAGGGGTCCGCCATTCAGGAGAATCGCAGACATGAGGAAGAGCAAGTTCACAGAGGAACAGATCATCGGGTTCCTCCAACAGGCCGAGGTCGGCATGGCGGTGGCGGAGATTTGCCGCAAGGGCGGCTTCTCCGACGCCACGTTCTACAAGTGGCGCGCCAAGTTCGGCGGCATGCAGGTGTCAGAGGCCAGACGGCTGCGCGAGCTGGAGGCGGAGAACGCCAAGCTCAAGCACCTGCTGGCCGAGGCGCACCTGGATCTGCATGCGCTCAAGAGCGTGCTCGGGGTAAAAAGGTAGCCCCACAAGCCCGGCGCGAGCTGATCACGCAGCTGGTGCAGGAGCACCAACTGTCCGAGCGTCGCGCGTGCGGGCTTGTGGGGCTAAGCCGAGACAGCTACCGGCACCCACCGGTGCCCAGCGCACAGACCCAGGCCCTGAAGGACAAGATCGTCGAGATCGCGCATGTGCGTCGGCGCTTCGGCTACCGGCGCGTGCACGACCTGCTGCGCAACGACTTCCCTGGCGTCAATCACAAGCGGGTGTACCGGCTCTACAGAGCGGCCAATCTGGCGGTTCGCAAGCGCAAGAAGGCCAAGCGCCCCGTGATGGAGCGCACGCCCCTAAACATCGCCCAACGCATCAACGAGGTGTGGAGCATGGACTTCGTCAGCGACAGCCTGGCCAGTGGCCGGCGCATCAAGTGCCTGACCGTGGCCGATGACTTCAGCCACGAATGCGTGGAGATCGCTGTGGACTACGGCATCAGCGGCCTGTACGTCACCCGGCTGCTGGATCAGGCGGCGCGCTTCAGGGGCTACCCGGCCGCCGTCAGAACCGACAACGGCCCGGAGTTCACCAGCCGGGCCTTCATCGCCTGGACGCAGGAACACCACATCCGGCACATCCTGATCGAGCCAGGTCGGCCCATGCAGAACGGCTACATCGAGAGCTTCAACGGCAAGTTCCGCGACGAGTGCCTCAATGAGCACTGGTTCCAGAGCATGCGCCAGGCACGCACCGAGATTGCCGCATGGCGTCGGGACTACAACGAGGTTCGGCCTCACAGCAGCATTGGCCGCATACCGCCAGCCAGGTATGCCCAGCAACTGCGTCAGCACGCAGGCGACGCAGCTCGTCATGAGATCCCTGCCCAAATCCATTAACCTTCAACCCCAGGACCCCAACCTAATCACTGGTACGGCCTGGGGGGAGCAGGTCAGTGACGGCGGCTGCGAAGCAGTAGCCCACAGCAGGAAATCGAACTATGAAACGAATAACCCCTTTCCTTCTGGTCGCAGTACTCGGGGGCACTGAAGCAGGCCAGCGTGTCTACTCATCGCGCATGAATTGCCTGACAACCTTTCAAATTTAGAGAAGATAAATTGAAGTTCTGACGGGAATTTCTCAGTAAAAGAATCCTATCTTTCTCGTCAACAGACTGAACGGCACCCCCTGAGTTTTTATGCATATATTCAAGATCGGCAAATTCTTTAATGATTCACCACAAAAAAGGCGGGAAGCCCATTGAGCGATCCCGCCATAGCAAAAAACTCAAACATGCTCACATCAGGAAACTTTACCCTGAAACGATCCCTTGAAATTTAAGCGCATAGTAATAATAAGATTTAGCCATTAGCCGAATCTTCCAAAGTTGGCGCACTGCTTGCTACGTTTTTAAGCGACTCCGCCATAGTGAAGTACGGAGACCACTGTTTTGCAAGTTGGTCAACCGTAAGTCCTGCGGAGATAATATAGGTTGCAGCTGCAATAACCTCTCCAGCAGATTCGCCTACCATATGAATACCCAGAATCCTTCCTGTCTCACGCTCGGATATCATCTTGATTATCCCTTTGTCGTGACGACTTACAATAGCACGTAGAACAAAGGAAACCGGAATTTCACGAACATCATAGGCAATTTGGGCCGCCTCAGCCTGCATAGGAGTCATGCCGACAGCAGCCATCTCGGGCGACGTGAAAATGACGCGGGGCAAGGCGGTGTAGTCTAGGGACCGAGGCTCGTTGCCCAGAGCATTGCTCGCGGCCACGGTCCCCTGCGCACTAGCGACATACACTAATTGAGCCATACCAGTGACATCGCCCGCTGCCCAGATGCGAGGATTTGAGGTTCGCAGATGTTCGTCCACAATTATTTCGCCTCGATCGCCCCTGGACACATTGACAGCATCCAAGTTGAGTCCTTCAGTTGCCGGACGGCGCCCCGTCGCTATGAGAATCTTATGGGCGAAAATTTGCTGAGTACGTCCTTCGGCGACGACAGTTGCAAGCACCCCGCTCTCGTGTGGTACGACGTTTGTCAGATTGGCGCCAGTATGGAACATGATGCCCTCCGCTGACAGCGCCTGCTCCAGTGCCGCAGAAATCGCGGGATCCTCGAACGGTGCAATTCGAGGAGCTATCTCGACCACTTCAACCTTGCTGCCCAGTCGAGCGAACAATTGACCTTGCTCCAGACCGATCGCATTGCCGCCGACGACCAGCATGGACTCAGGCACCTGCTCAAGGGACATGGCCGAGCCGGAAGTGAGAAAGTCCACCTCACTGAGGCCAGGAATGGAAGGAATGAATGGCGCTGCCCCACTGGCGATCAGTACCTGCTTGGCGTACACCAGGTTTGTGTTTCCGTCTGAGTCCGCGACGACGAGCGCTACGATATCTGGCTCATCTGACGCTACAAAGGTCGCCTTGCCGCGAAATACCGCAATACCTGCATCCTTGGGTGCTTGTACATGGAAAGACTGCCGGAAGTGCCCGATCATTTGATCTTTATCTCTGACAAGCAAAGACAAGTCGACAGGCCCGGCCGAGGTCGCTATACCTGGGAACTTCCCATGCGCAGCAGACATGCGAGCAGAAGCCGCCGCAAGCAACGTCTTTGAAGGAACGCATCCTACATTGAGACAGGTCCCTCCTGCCAACCCCTGTTCGATCATGGCGACTGTTTTGTCGAGCCTACGTGCTTCGTTCGCTGCGGCTCTAGCCGCCGAACCGGAACCTATCGTGACTAGATCATAGATGACGGAGGGCTGTTGTGCGGAAGCCGCTGTTGTCGTGTTCATAAAAGAAGCCTCAAGGAAATTGCAAAGAAAGAGACAGATCGGTCTCCTTGAGGGATTGTAGACAACCCTGTCTCCTTGTGTCAACATGTCGCGTATGAATCCTCACAACGATGAATAACATCATGGACAAAAAAGAACAGTTAGTCGCAACTGCCTTTAACCTTTTTTATAAGTACGGCATTCATGCTGTTGGCATCAATCGGGTACTTGAAGAGTCCGGCATTGCCAAGAAAACGCTATATAACCATTTCTCCAGCAAGGAAGATCTAATTGCTGCGACCGTCGAATATTGTGATCAGCAGTATTTCTCTTGGCTCGATTTGCGTTTGCACGAAGCGACGCCAGGTAGGGACGCCTTGTATGCCATGCTTGATGCTTTTGACGATCTGTTTCAGGGTCTCGATCAATCCAAGCCACTTTTCTTGGGTTGTTATTTCATTAATGTCAGCGCCGAATTCAGCAATCCGGATCATGATATACATAAGCTTTGCGCCCGAAACAAAGAGGCTATGCTGCGATGGATCACACACCACACTTCACTTGTCATAACGTCCAGAGAATCGATAGTTCAAATCTCTGAAACAATTGCTATGTTGCTTGAAGGGGCGATTATTCAGGCTCACGTTCTTGGAGATCTGCACGCTGCTCGCAAAGCCAAAGCCGTGGTTAAACTGCTTCTTGATAAATCTAACTAACTAACTAACTAACTAAATTCATCTGTCCATACAACTCTTTGACCATCAATAAAGGTGGAACGGCAAAGTAGCTTTCCGAAGTTTCAGCAGTGGAGACAAGTCGTGTAGTGCCGGAACGGGCCACTTATCGGCTTCCAGTCCTCGATCAATGCCCCAAGTCAAGTCAGTTGCAACCGTACCGCCCCTGCCACAGCAGCGGCACCAAGATCAGCGCCAAGGCCGGGAAGATCATCCAGTTGACCGCTTGCCAGCCCGAGCTGTGCAGGATCGACCCCGCGAGGAACGACACGGCCGCCGTGGCGGCGAAGACGAAGAAGTCGTTCATGCCCTGCGCCTTGCCCCGCTCGGCCGGGGTGTGGCAGTCGGTGACCATCGCCGTGGCGCCGATGAAACTCAAATTCCAGCCGATGCCCAACAGCGCCAGCGAGCCCCAGAAGTGGGACAGGCCGAGCCCGCCCAGGGCCACCACCCCGGAGGCGGCGAGCAGCACCATGCCGACGGCGGTCACGCGCTCCTTGCCGTAGCGCACCATCAGTCGCCCGGTGAAGAAGCTCGGCCCGAACATCGCCAGCAGGTGCCACTGTATTCCTAGGGCGGCGTTGTCCACCGAATGCCCGTGGTTGACCATCGCCACCGGCGCGGCCGTCATCACGAACGCCATCACCCCATAGGACACCACGCCCGCAGCCACGGCCAGCAGATAGCGCGGCATCGCCAAGAGCTGCAGCACCGTCCGACCGCTATCGGCGACTGCTTCGGCCTGGGTCTGGCTCGGCGTGCGCAGCATCAGCAGGATCGGCAAGGCGATCAGCGGCAGCAGCGCCTGGCTGAGGAAGCTGCCAACGTAGGGCGTGCCCGCTACCGCATCGCGCGTGAAGATCACCAACTGCGGCCCGATGATGGCGCCCGCGAGACCGCCCACCATGACCCAGGAAATGGCCTTGGCCTTAAGCGCGTCCTCGGCGGTGTCGGCGGCTGCGAAGCGGTAGCTCTGCACATACGCGCCGTAGAAGCCCGCCAGGAAGGTGCCGGCGCAGAAGATCCAGAACGAGGCCAGCATGATGCCCAACGCGGCGATCAGGCCCGAGGCCACGCCGAAGCCGACCCCCACCACGTATCCGTTGCGGCGGCCATGGTGCCGCATGATGAAGGCGGCAGGCAAGGTGCCGATGGCAAGACCCAGGCCGAACAGACTCACGGGCAAGGTGATCCAGGCCGAATTCTTGGCAAGCTGCTGGCCGACCAGCCC
This sequence comes from Cupriavidus basilensis, assembly GCF_008801925.2. Taxonomy (NCBI): domain Bacteria; kingdom Pseudomonadati; phylum Pseudomonadota; class Betaproteobacteria; order Burkholderiales; family Burkholderiaceae; genus Cupriavidus; species Cupriavidus basilensis. Next base: position 2,941,069 of record NZ_CP062803.1, read on the forward strand.
ACCCAGCGACATCACGATGGGCGCGCTGGCGCCGCCGAGCGCCTGCGCGGCGGTGAGAACGCCGATGTTTCGGCGCGTGATGCTCTGGTCGGTCATGGGCGTCTTTCTTATTCGTTTGTCTGGCCGGAAATATTACACGCATGAATATATATTCAGTTATATGGACATGCGATGCTCACGAACCATCGCGAGCCGGTCCATCCTCGGAAGCCCCGGCGGAAGCAGCACCGTGCAGGGCCAATGCGAGCAGGTGCTCTTTCACCTGGATCAGTTGCTCCATGCGTTCCTCAACACAGGCGAGATGGCCTTGGACAGCCTGCCTTAGCAGCTCAGGTTCCAGGAACCCCTCATGTGCCCAACCCAGTAGGCGGCGCACGTCATCCAGGCCGATTCCCGAGGCACGGTAGTTGCGAATCAGGTGAAGCCGTTCGACATGGGCCGGGCCATAGCGCCGATAGTTGTTGCGTGACCGCTCCGGGGCTTGCAACAGGCCCTCCCGCTCGTAGAACCGAATGTTCTCCGGGGGGGTGCCCGTCAAGCGCGCAAGTTCACCGATCCTCATCCGGTTCTCCGTGCGCAACGATGGGGAACGCCGCCGTTGCGCATAGCCCTTATCCCGGCGACCGTGCGGGTAATGACCTCGGCCACGGGCACCTGCGGCGCCATCGGCGCGCCCGCCGGGGGCGCCGCGGCCTTGCCCTCGTCCTTGGCGTCGCGGGCAGCGATCGCTATCCCCCCGACGGCTGCGATGACGCCTGCCACCACAATGATTCTGATTTTTTTACGCATGGAAGTGACCCTTTCTTGGATGCAGGACTCCGGCCCTTCCGAAGCGCTCTGCAGACATTTGTGTGGAGGCTAGGCGTTACAACGACGGCAAGGTCAAGCCCTCTTGTTGCCTCAGCGGGCAGACGGCACGGACAAGGTGGTGGGACGCCCGGCGTCGTCGCCGTGGTTGGCCTCCGGCGCGCCCTTGAAGCGCAGCAGGCGCAGTGCGTTCAGCGTGACCAGGGCCGTGGCGCCGGTGTCGGCCAGCACGGCAACCCACAAGCCGGTGATACCCAACACGGTGGTGACCAGGAACAAGCCCTTGAGGCCAATGGCGAATACGACGTTTTGGTGAATGTTGGCCATCGTCGCCCGCGACAGGGCCACCAGGTGGGCCACGTCCGTGACGCGGCTCTTGAGCAGCGCGGCATCGGCGGTTTCCAGCGCCACGTCCGTGCCGCCGCCCATGGCGATACCCACGTCGGCGGTCGCCAGGGCCGGCGCGTCGTTGATGCCGTCGCCGACCATCGCCACCTTGGCATCACGCTTCATCTCGTTGACCAAGCGCAGCTTGTCCTGCGGCAGCAGCTCGGCCTCCCACTCGATGCCCAGCTTGCCGGCGATCGCCTGCGCGGTGCGGCGGTTGTCGCCGGTCAGCATGACCGAGCGCACGCCCATGGCGTTGAGCTGGGCCACGCCTTCGCGCGCGTCGCGGCGGGGCTCGTCGCGCAGGGCCAGCAGGCCCAGAACGTTCTTGCTGGCTTCGTCGAACAGGACCACCACGGTCTTGCCGCCATCCTCCAGCTTGTCGATTTCCCTGCGGTGCGCGGCTGTCAGCGTGGCCGTCTGTTCCGCATGGGCGGGCGATCCGACAGCGAGCGCACTGCCGTTCACGGTGGCGCGCACCGCCTTGCCGGCAATGGCCGATGCGCCCGTGGCCTGGGGAATCGCCACGTCCAGGCTCTTGGCATGGGCGACAATGGCCTTCGCCAAGGGATGGTTTGAGCCGGACTCGACAGCGGCGGCAAGCGCAAGGACCTGTTGATGCTTGAACAGCCCGAAGGGCAGGACCTCGGTGATGCGCGGCTTGCCCTCGGTCAGCGTGCCAGTCTTGTCGAAGGCAATGGCGCGCACGCGGCCGATGGTTTCCAACGCGTTGCCACCCTTGATCAGCAGGCCCCGTCGCGTGGCCACCGCAAGGCCCGAGGCGATGGCCGCCGGTGTGGAGAGCACCAGCGCACATGGGCAGGCAATCAACAGCAGTGCGAGGCCGCGGTACAGCCAGGTACCCCAGTCGCCACCCATGGCAAGTGGCGGAACCACCACGATCAACGCCGCGATGGCCATGACGGCAGGGGTGTAGTAGCGGCTGAACTTTTCGATGAAGCGAGCCGTGGGCGCCTTGGAGGACTGCGCCTGCTCCACCAGTTGGATGATGCGAGAAATGGTGTTGTCCGATGCCGTCTTCTCGACTTGTACTTCGAGCACGCCATCGACGTTGATGGAGCCGGCGAACACGTCGGCACCGATAGCCTTTTGACGCGGTACGGACTCGCCGGTGATAGGCGACTCGTCCAGGCTGCTTTCACCGCGGAGGATCTTGCCGTCCGCAGGCACCCGGTCACCAGGGCGCACCAGCACGCGGTCGCTCACGCGCAGGGAAGCGGCGGGCACTTCGCGCTGCCCGCCCGCGGCATCGAGCAGTACCGCCGTCTTAGGCACCAGGGAGGCCAGCGCCTTGATGCCGGCGCGCGCGCGGCCGGCGGCCACGCTTTCCAGCAGCTCGCCGATCGCGAACAGGAACACCACGGCAGCAGCTTCCTCGGCCTCGCCTATCACGAGCGCGCCCAGCGAGGCGACGACCATCAGCGTTTCGATAGAGAACGGCGAGCCTGACACAGCCAGCGCGAAGGCTTTGCGAGCGAACGGCAGCACGCCCGCGATCACCGCAGCGGCGAAGATCCATTCAGCGTAGCCAGGAACGAACTGCGCGATCGCGTAGGCCGAGCCCATCAGGCCGCCCAGGCCCAGCACGTGCTTGCCTTTCTTCGTCTGCCACCAGCGCTGATGGCGCGCCGTCGATGCTGCTGCTGGGGCCGCGGGTGCTGAGCCATCATGGCGGCGCACGTCGGAGACGCCGAAGCCCAGGCTCTTGATGGTCTTCTCGATGTGGCCGAGCTGCGTGGGGCCGCCAGACGCGAGCGTCAATTCCAGCGTTTCTGCGGTGAAGTTTATGCGGGCATCGGACACGCCATCCATGCGAGCGAGCGCCGTTTCGATCTTGCCGACGCAACTGGCGCAGTCCATGCCCTCGACGCGCATGGACACGTTGGGGGGCGTGCTGGGTGCTCCACGGGAGGCAGAGGCCGGCGCATGGTCATGCCCGCTGCAGGCCCCGTGATCGTGACCGTGGTCATGGGCATGGGCATGGCCGTGAGCATGGCCATGCCCATGGTCATCACCGCACGCTTTGCCGTGCGAATGATCGTGCCCGTGGTCGTGGGCATGCCCATGGTCATGGTGGCCGCCGCAGCCGGCGTGGTCATGCGCGTGGGCCGCATGGCACGGTGCAGGTGCTGCGGACATTTCGGACGCGGGCAGTGCCTGCACGTCGAAGCCCAGGGACCGGATTTTCTTGGCAATGTCGCGTGCAGTATTTCGGCTACTTGTGCTGCGCGTCAACGTCAGCGTCTCATTTGTAAAATTAACCTGTACATTTGATACGCCATCAATTCGACCAAGCGCTGTTTCAATCTTGCCGACGCAACTGGCGCAATCCATACCTTCGACCCGAAAGCCCAGTTGTTCGTCCTGCGCTCCTGTGCCGTCCAATGTTTCCAAAGACATATCAATCTCCTGGTTCTCTGAGTAATCGCCGTGGCAGGACGCACAAATCAGCGATCGGAATGTTATGCAAACAAATGAACACTTGTTTGTATGTTTATTCAAAAAAAAGAAAGAATCTCTTTCTGGCTGAACCATCCGACCGCTGCTTTATGCAGCTGCCATTAAGTCATTTTTTGTTGCGCAGCATCTGGTAGGTTTCAAATGCGGTGCGGTAGGCATCACTATAGGTATCAGGCGTCTGCTCACCAGCCCAGAATCCAGCCATTCCCGCAACCTGCCAATCTGCCAATCTGCCAAATCACTCTTTACTTGAGCACGAGTCAATGCCACCGGAGCCTTGTAAGCCGCACCCAGCTTGAGCTGGAGATAGCTCTCGTAGGCTTGTTGGTAGGCTTGGGTGTGCGAAGCGGTGGTGATTCCGCGCGAGGTGAACGCGTGCATGCCGGAGATTTTCCACAGTTCCAAATCAGCCATCACTTCAGCACGAGTCTTTCCTGCTGAGGGCGCCTGATACATATCACCTTGGGTCAATTGCAAGTAGCGCTGAAAGGCAGCCTGGTATTGAGGGCTGAACGTATCCGGGCCGCTTTCGCCGCGAGACAACGCTTCCAACCCAGATTGCCTCCAAGCAGCCAGATCCTCCTGGACCTGTTGCCGTGTCATATCTGCGGCGAACGGTTGAGCGTTTACTCCAGCAGCAAAAAGTGCGGAAAGCAGAACAGCAAAGCGAATTTTCTTGGACATGGTCAATACTCCTTGACGTTAAAAATAATGGCGTGGTCCTTACGCCTTTCGGATACCCCGTAGACAAATAATAACACACATGAAGATATGTTCAAGTGTTTATTTTTAGAGTGCTTTTTGCTTGGGGTCTTCTAGGCATTCAGCAAGGCGCGCCGGTGTCTCTCTAGATTAATAGCCAAAAAAAGCCTACCCCTTGAAGGCGTAGGCCGGCGCGCACTCACATGTTCAGTCAATCGTCGTGTCTGTCCTCCGAAATGTGAACCGCCATGTCCTGGAGTACCTGGCTGACGTGCTGGTCGGCAATGCCGTAGAAGATGTGCTTGGCTTGGCGCTCGCCGCGCACGAGGCGCGCGCCGCGCAACAGGCGCAGGTGATGGCTGACCAAGGACTGCGACAGGTCTAGCGAGCCAGCAATGTCGCCCACTGCGACCGATCCGCGCATGCACTGCAACAGGATTTTCAATCGCGATTGGTCGCCCAGCAGGCGGAAGGTCTCTGCCAGAACAGCGACGTCACTTTGCGATAGTGCGAGGACATCAGTGGTCGTGCCGTGGTTAGAGGTCGAACATTGCACAATAGCGGCGCTGGTGGTTTTGCGGGATGTCATGGATTCAAACCCTCAAGTGAACTGCGAACCGTCTAGCACGGCCTCAATGCTTGTGACCGGGAGCGGAGTGGTCATGGTCATGATTGTGCTCACTGTGGTCGTGGCCGCTGTGGTCCTGACGGCCTGTCGTGGGTTGCAGGCTGCAGATGTTCTCGTCAGCCTCCGAGTTCCAGTCGATTCCGACTGTGGCGTGTTCGATGCTGAACTGCTCTCGCAGCACCGCCTCGACGCGCTTGACCACAGCTCGCGCCTCCTCGTCCACGTTGGGTCGAACGTGTAGCGTGGCCATCGTGCGACCGGAAGTGAGTTGCCACACGTGAACATGGCTGACAGCCGCCAGGCCGGGCACAGTGCTCATCAGGCCTTGTTCCACCTTTTCCGGCGAAGCGTCCTCTGGCGCACCCTCCAACAGGATATGGATCGACTTGGCCAGGAGCTTCCAGGCGCTGCGCAGAATCAACGCCGCTACTAGAACCGACAGGATGGGGTCGATCGGAGTCCAGCCGGTGAAGTAGATGACGATCGCTGCAACGATGGCGCCGACAGAGCCGAGCAGGTCACCCATCACGTGGAGGATGGCACCTTTCACATTGACGTGATCGGTTTCGCCGCGGGTCATGATCCACAGCACGAGGACGTTGATCAGTAAGCCGAGCACGGCGACGATCATCATCGGGCCGGCGAGGATGACGGGCGGCGCCTGCAGCCGCTCCCACGCCTCGTAGGCGATCCATGCGACGATCGCGAACAGGGTCACGGCGTTCAGGAAGCCGGCGATGACCTCGAAGCGCAGGTAACCGAATGTGCGTTTGCTGTCGGCTGCGCGGCGACCGAATCGGAAGGCAGCGTAAGCCAGGGCAAGTGCCACGGCGTCGGTCAGCATGTGGCCAGCATCGGCAAGTAGGGCTAGCGAGCCCGACAGCACGCCGCCGACAGCTTCCACGAGCATGAAGCCGAAGATCAGGAAGAAGGAAACCAGAACCTTGCGCTCGTTGGCGCTCGTCACTGTGGGGGTGTGGTCGTGATCATGGTCGTGACCATGGTCATGTGCATTGGATTGGGACATGGGCGCCTCTGCTGGTTGAGTGTTTGACTATGGCGAAATATAACACATGAATATGTGTTCATGTGATATATTTTCGCTCACCCTTCTCAGCCTCCGAAGCCATGCGTTGTGATGCCGCAACGAGAAAATGTGCCTATCCTTTCGGCCAGATACGGTGCAGGTCATCCAGAATCAGCTGGTGATGGTGCCTGCCTTGGTCTGCGTGTGTGCGTAAATGAGGGTGATCCGGCGGCAAGCTGGGGTGGTCATGCGCCACGTCAGAAGGGTCGCTGGCCGGCCACAGCCAGAGCGTCAGCGCCACGCCGGCCAAGCCGACCAGGGACATGACAATGAAGGTCGATGGCAAGCCCATGACCGCGCCGAAGCGGCCGGCAAGTGGGTAGCAGATGAGCCAACAGGCGTGCGACAGCGCGAAGTGTGCCGCGAAGATCGCAGGACGGTCCTCGGCATGGGCCGAGCGGCGCAGAAGACGGCCGGATGGCGTTTGCGCCACGCTGTAGCCAAAGCCGATGATCAACCACAGCGGCAGCAACAATGCATAGCTCGGCAGCAGTGCGCCGATCCCCGTGCCCACGACCAGTACGGTAGCGCCGGTGAGCATCGCGGTTCGGTCGGCCACCTTTTCCAGTAAGGATGGCAGAACGAAGGCTGCCACCATCGAACCGCCTCCGAATGCCGCCAGTGCCGACGCCACTTCGACCTCGCCTAGGCCAAAGCGCGCCTTCACGAGAACCACCGTGTTCACGATCACCATGGCGCCCGCCGCCGAGACGGCCAAGCTGATCGCCAGCAGGCCCCGCAGGCGTGGCGTAGCGAGATAGATGCGTGTGCCGCGGGTCGTGCGATCCCAAATGCCGCGGCGCGGTCCGGGAATAGTTGTGGGCAACCGCACGCTGACCACGAGCGCGGCTGAAACGAGGAAACCGAGCACTGTTCCCGCGAACAGGTTGTGAAAGCTGATGACGGTCAGCAGCGCAGCAGCCAGCATCGGGGAAATCAGGCTTTCCAGGTCATAGGCCAGCCGGGACAGCGACAGCGCCTTCGTGTAGTCCTCTTCATCGGGAAGGATGTCCGGGATAGTGGCTTGGAAAGTCGGCGTGAAGCCGGCGGATGCCGCTTGCAGGACAAAGATCAGCAGATAGATCTGCCAGACCTCGGTGACAAAGGGCAAACAGATCGCGACAACCGCTCGTACCAGGTCCAGCGCTACGAGCAATGACCGTCGCGGGAACTGGTCGGCGAAGGCCTGTGCGACTGGAGCGACTCCCACATAGGCCAGCATCTTGATAGCCAGCGCCGACCCGAGCACCGCACCTGCATCGGCCCCGGCCAGCTCGTAGGCAAGTAGGCCGAGCGCTACCGTCATCAGGCCTGTGCCGACGAGTGCGATCACCTGCGCGGTGAACAGGTGGCGGTAGGTGCGGTTCTTTAGGACGGAGAGCATCGAGAGACCTCAGAGCAGTCTGGTTAGCGCCTTCATTTCGGCTAGAACGGAGTCCTCATCATGAGATAGGCAGTGGTCGATGTGGTCATGGATCAGGACGCGCTTGGCCGCTGTGACGGCGCTCTCCACCGCAGCGAGCTGGCGAGCGATGTCCAGGCAGGTTTCTTCTCCTTCGATCATCCCGATGACGTGTCGCAGATGACCCTCGGCGCGCTTGAGCCGTTTCACGAGATCTGGGTGGCTGGTGTGCTTGTGCATCTCTTTCATGCAGCAATCATATCCCCCCCCGGGGGATATGCTCAAGGAGTCTGCATAGCTGTTTGCGCAGTGGATTAGCCCCACCTCGCCTCTCGATGTCTTGCGCCCGACGCCCTCTCTAAGGCGATTGGTGCTCAAAGGATGTAAGGTTTTCTTTCCCATTCATATGAATAGATATACAATTGTTCATATCTAAGCCAGTGAACAGTGGCTTTTCAACGACAAGCACTTGCTCGGAAAGAGAACACCCAGCCGGGGGTAAGTACTGATGCAACACCGATGGAGAATTGAATGCTTCGCAAAGACATACGCAAGGGATGGATATGGGCGGTATCCACGCTTTGGGCCGGCACCGTGCTAGGGGCTGTTGAGAATCACCGTGAGTTGATAACTCCAGCTGCGAGATAGATCATCGCCGCGAAGCTGGTATCCGTCTTGTCGCTGCGCATTGCAATTCGCTTGAACTCCTTGAGCTTGCCAAAGAAGTTCTCTATCAAGTGACGCCACTTGTAGACCTCCCAGTCAATCTCCAGCGGCTCTCTCCTTCGCGGCATCTGTGAGATCACCACCTGTGCGCCTCGTTTGTCCAACTCTTGGATTAGCCAGTTCACATCGAAGGCCTTGTCGGCCAGCAAGGCTTCAAAGTGCACATCGGCGATCAGCTCTCTGACCCCCTTGGTGTCATGGCGCTGCCCTGGCATCAAGACGAACTTCACCAGATTGCCCAATGCATCCGTCAGCGCCAGTATCTTCGTGGTCATACCGCCCCGCGAGTGGCCTATGGCCTGGCCCGAAGTCCCCCTTTTGCCCCCTGGCCGTGCCGATGCACTTTCACAATCGTGGCATCCACCATCGCATATTCCATGTCTGGCTGCTCGCTCACCGCGTCAAACAGGCGTTGAAATACGTCGGCCTTGACCCAGTCTCTGAAGCGCTTGAACACCGTGTTCCACTTGCCGAACTCTGGCGGCAGGTCTCGCCAAGGGCTGCCTGTGCGGGCAATCCACAGCACTGCCTCAACGAAGCGGCGGTTGTCTGTGCCGCTTCGCCCCGGATCACTTGGTTTGCCAAGGCAGTGCGGCTCCATCTTGTCCCATTGCGCGTCTGTCAGTACCCATCGAATGCTCATGCGCCTATTGCATCACATCCATTCACGCATTTCAGATTAATTCTCAACAGGCCCTAGCCCAACAAACGCGCACCTTCTACCAAAAGTCGTTCGCGATGGGCGAGACGGACATGCCGACACGCCTTCGCATCGAGCAGGAGGCCACCGAGGCCGAGCGCGCGGCGCTGCTCGCCAAGGTGGAGCATGCCGCGGCCATCTCGTCCCTGTTGCAGGCACAAGGCACGCTGCCGCAGCCGACCGAGACTTTCACTGACATCTCCGGCACGCGCTGATCGGCGCGCGCTCAACCATCCTGGAACCTTAGAAATGTCGCAATCCTCTTTCTGGCGTGCAGCTGCCTTGTCCAGCCTCCTGCTTGGCAGTAGCGCAACGTGGGCCGGCGACGGCCATGACCATGGCGAAGCCGCTCCTGCCCCCGCAGCGGCCGCGCTTCCGCGCTTTGCCGCAGTTTCCGATGACTTCGAACTGGTGGGTGTGCTGAACGGCCAGCGTCTCACACTCTACCTCGACCATGCTGCCGACAACCGGCCGGTGACCGATGGCGAGCTGACCCTCGAGCTGGGTGGTCAACAGGTAAAGGTCAGCTCACACGGGGTTGGAGAGTTCGAGGCCGATCTGACTGAGCCGCTATCCGATGGCGAGACCTCAATCATGGCCACTATTACTGCGCAGGGCCAATCGGACCTGTTGACGGGCGTTCTCGATGTTCATAGCGAAGACGCCGAACACGAGCATGCCGTCGCATCCGGCCGTGTGGTCGTACTAGGTGGCGGTGCCGCAGTCCTCGGCGTCGGTGTCCTAGCGTGGGCGCTGCGCAGACGTACACGCACCAACGGTGCACTGCGAGGTGCAGCATGAAGCGCAACTTCCGTTTCCTAATGACGACGGCCATGGCGGCTGCATTGGCTCTGGCTGCTCCCGCGTTCGCTCACGACGGCCATGACCACGGCGACGAAGCGCCGGCTGCGTCTTCCAATGGCCCCCAGCGCCAGCCTGATGGCAGCGTGTTTCTTCCGAAACCGTCGCAACGTCAGATCGGTGTACGCACCCAGCTGATCAAGCAGGAGCCCTTGGCCCGCAGCCATGAACTGGCTGGCAAAGTAATCATGGACCCGACGACAGGCGGCAAGGTCCAGGCAATGGTAATGGGCCGGCTGGTGCCCGGGCCGGATGGTCTGCCGCAGATCGGCCAATCCGTGCGCAAGGGCCAGGTGCTGGCTTACATCGAACCGGCCAGCGGTGTGCTGGAGCGCTCAGGCCAGATGGCCCAGGTTGCCGAGCTGCGTGCGGGCCAAGCGCTCGCGCAGAAGCGCTTGGCCCGGCTGCGCGAGCTGTCGGAGACCGTGCCCCGCAAGGAGATCGAAGCAGCCGAAAGCGAAGTGAACAGCCTGACCGAACGCGCCCGCGCCTTGAGCGGGGGCCTCGCCGGCAGGGACGTACTGAAGGCCCCAGTCAGCGGCGTCATCGCATCCAGCCCCGCAGTTGCCGGGCAGGTCGTGGATGCGCGCGAACTGGTGTTTGAGGTGGTCGATCCGACCCAACTGCGCATCGAGGCGCTTGCCTACGATCCGGCAATGGCACAGAACCTGGCCGGTGCTGCACTCGCAGTAGGCGGTCAGAAGGTGCCGCTGAGCTTCGTCGGTGCCGCCAGCAGCCTGCGCGAGCAGGCCCTGCCCATGCTGTTCAAGGGCACCAGCGAAAGCCTCTCGCGCTTGGCGGTCGGTATGCCGGTGGTGGTCTTCGTGCAAGAGGCGACGACGGTACCTGGCTACCGCGTGCCTTCCGGTGCGCTGATGAAGAACCCTGCCAACCAGAACATCGTCTGGGTCAAAGACCAGGCCGAGCGCTTCGAGCCGCGTGTCGTGAACATCACTCCTTTGGATGGTGCATCCATCGCTGTCACTTCGGGCCTGGCGGACGGCGACCGCGTGGTTGTCGAGGGCGCGTCCCTGATCAATCAAGTTCGTTGAGGGGCACCATTCCATGTTCAAGTGGCTTCTCGAAAATAGCTTACGAAACCGGCTCCTGGTCATCATCGGGGCGCTGGTGCTGATGGCGTATGGCGCGTTCACCCTGACGCGCACGCCGGTAGATGTCTTTCCCGATCTCAACAAGCCGACCGTCACTCTCATGACGGAGGCTGGCGGCATGGCTGCCGAAGAAGTCGAGCAACTCATCACGTTCCCGCTCGAAACGGCCATGAACGGCCTGCCCAGCGTCGAAAGCGTGCGCTCGGTCTCCAGCGCCGGGCTTTCCTTCATCTACGTGACATTTGACTGGAAGACCGACATCTTCCGGGCGCGCCAGATGGTCTCCGAACGCCTGACGTCCATGGAGGAAGGGCTAGCCCCGGGCGTGACGCCCACTATGGGGCCAATCAGCTCAGTGATGGGCGAGATCATGCAGATTGCAATCCCCATCGGTGCCAAGCCCTCAGGGCAGAAGAACGCAGCCCCGCCGCTGTCGGCCATGGACACTCGCGAGTACGCGGACTGGGTGCTACGCCCCCGGCTGATGGCCATACCTGGTGTTGCCCAAGTCATCCCGATCGGAGGCGAGGTCCGTCAGTTCCAGGTCCAGCCCAACACCACGCGAATGTCAGAGCTGGGCGTGACTGCGTCCGATCTGGATGCGGCTCTCAAGGGCTTCTCCGCGAACACTTCCGGCGGCTTCCTGGAGATCAATGGCCGCGAGTACCTGATCCGCAACCTGGGCCGCACGTCCCGACTCGACGACCTGCGTAACCTGCCTCTCGCGGTGCGTGCGGGCCAACCCATCCTGCTCCACCAGGTCGCCGATGTTCAGTTTGCGCCAGCCATCAAGCGCGGCGATGCGGGCTTCGAGGGCCTGCCAGCCGTGATCCTGGGCATCCAAAAGCAGCCCACGGCCGATACGATTGCACTGACCCGCTCGATCGAGTCAGCGTTGGCGGACATGAAGGGCTCACTGCCGGCTGGCATGGCCGAGCCACAGGTGACCTTCCGACAAGCCAACTTCATCGAGGCGTCCATCAGCACGCTGCAAGGCAAGCTCATCGGCGCATCGGTCTTCGTGGCGGTGATCCTGTTCTTCTTCCTGGGCACTTTGCGCCCCCTGGTGATCGCGTTGACCGCGATTCCTGCCTCGATCTTCGTGACCGGGCTGGTGTTCCACTATTTCGGCCTATCAATCAACACCATGACGCTCGGTGGGCTGGCGATCGCCATCGGCGGTCTCGTGGACGATGCTGTGGTCGATGTGGAGAACATCATGCGGCGGCTCAAGGAGGACCGCACCCGCCACCCTGAGAACCGGCTGACGCCCCTGGTCATCGTTGCCAGGGCCTCGATGGAGGTTCGCTCGGCGATTCTCTACGCCACGATGATCATTGTGCTGGTGTTCCTGCCCCTGTTCGCGCTGCCGGGGATGGAGGGGCGCTTGTTCGTGCCGCTGGGCATCGCCTTCATCGTCTCCACGCTGGCCTCGCTGCTGGTCTCTGTGACGGTCACTCCGGTGCTTTCGTACTACCTGCTGCCCAAGATGAGGACGCTGGACCATGGCGACACTCGGCTTCTAGCCTGGTTGAAGACGCGCTATCAGGGCGGCCTGCAGCGGGTCTTGCAGCGGCCGCGTGCCGCCCTTGGCATGGCCGCTGTGGCTGTCACACTGGCTGTCGCCGCGGTGCCATTCTTCCCGACCACGTTCCTGCCCCCGTTCAATGAAGGAACGTTGCTGGTGGGCCTGCGCCTGAATCCCGGTGTGACGCTGGCCGAATCTTCGGCGCTTGCCCAGCAAGCCGAGCTGCTGGTCGCGCAGGTGCCAGAGGTGCAGCACGTGGGCCGGCGCAGCGGACGGGCCGAGCTGGACGAGCATGCCGAAGGCGTGCATGTCAGCGAGCTGGACGTGGGCCTGCTGCCCGCCTCGGAGCTAAAGCGCTCCATGGAGGAGATCACCGCCGACATCCGTTCGCGTCTGGCTCACTTGCCCGGCTCCATCGGCATTGGCCAGCCGATCTCGCACCGCATCGACCACATGTTGTCGGGGGTGCGCTCGCAGATCGCCATCAAGGTGTTCGGCGAGGACCTGGACGTCCTGCGCGGGCAGGCGGATCTGCTGCGCGCCAAGCTGGCCGGAATTCCGGGGCTTGCTGACCTGGAGATCGAAAAGCAGGTCCTAGCGCCGCAGATCAAAATCCGCGTGGATTATGCGGCGGCGGGACGCTACGGCGTGGCCGCACCGCAAATTCTGTCCACGCTGCAAAGCCTGGTCGAAGGCGAAAAGATCACCGAGGTCATCGAGGGCAACCGCCGCTTCGCGCTGGTGGTTCGCCTGCCCGAGCAGGCGCGGTCGATTGAGGGCTTGAGCCGCATCCTCATCGACACGCCCATGGGTCGGGTCCCGTTGTCGCGCCTTGCCACCATCGAAGACAGCGACGGCCCCAACCAGGTCAGCCGCGACGATGGCCGTCGACGCATAGTTTTGTCGGCCAACGCTCAGGGACGGCCGCTGTCCGAAGTAGTGGCCGACATACGCAGCGTCGTCCAAGAAGTGCGCTTGCCCGAAGGCTACTTCATCACGCTGGGCGGCCAGTTCCAGGCACAAGAGGAAGCCTCGCGACTGGTGGGCCTGCTGTCCATCGTCTCCCTGACGCTCATGTTCGTGGTGTTGTACACGCGCTACAAGTCGGTCGTCCTATCAGCGCTCATCATGGTGAACATTCCATTGGCCCTGGTCGGCGCCGTGTTGGGGCTGTGGCTGTCTGGCCAGCCGTTGTCCGTGGCCGCCCTGGTCGGCTTCATCACGCTCGCGGGTATTTCTGTGCGCAACGGCATCCTGAAGGTGAGCCACTACCTCAACCTCATGCGCATGGAGGGCGAGGACTTCGACCAGAAGATGATCGTGCGTGGCTCGCTCGAACGGCTTTCCCCGGTTCTGATGACCGCGCTGGTCACGGCCTTCGCGCTGGCCCCGCTGCTGTTCGAGGCGTCCCGACCCGGTACTGAGATCCTGCACCCCGTCGCGGTGGTGATCTTCTCGGGGCTGGTCAGCTCCACGCTGCTAGACACCTTCCTTACACCCGCCATGTTCTGGCTGTTCGGCCGCAAGCCTGCCGAACGCCTGCTGGACGACCGCGACGCGGAGGCATTCTGATGCAACGCCTTCTGTCACCCGATTTCAACCACCGTAACCCTATAGGAGCTTTCATGTCTGTTCGATTTCGTTCCCTCACGGCCGGCACCGCCCTCGCCCTGGCATCCGTCACCGCCTTCGCCGCAGGCGACCATGACCACGCGCATGACCACAAGCCGCTGCATGGTGGCGTCGTGACCGAAGTCCGGGACGTGGACTACGAGTTGGTCGTTCAGCCCGCAGCAGCGCAACTCTACCTGCGCGACCACGGCAAGCAGGTCAATGTAAGCAACACCAAAGCCAAGCTCACACTGTTGACCGGCTCACAAAAGCAGGAGGTGCAACTCACGCCTGCCGCGGACGGAAGCCGCCTCGAAGGCAGCGGGACCTTCGCCGCAGCCAAGGGCACGAAGGCCGTCGTCCAAGTCGAACGTGGGGGCAATACCGCGAGCGCCCGGTTCGTTCTGCCGTAGTGTTCAACGTGATCGTCAGGGAACGAGCTGTAATCTGGCGACCACCTGACAAAAGGCGCGACATAGGCGCTCACTATTTCCTCAAAAACTTTGGAGATGTAAATCATGGAAATGCATTTCGACGTCATTGTTATCGGTGCCGGCCCAGGCGGATACATCGCGGCCATTCGCGCTGCCCAATTAGGCATGAAGGTCGCTTGTGTAGATGCCTGGAAGAACAAGGACGGAAAGCCAGCACCTGGCGGCACCTGCAACAACATCGGTTGTATCCCTTCGAAAGCGCTACTGCAGTCGTCAGAGAACTTTGAACAAGCCAAGCACCACTTTGGCACGCACGGCATCTCCACGGGTGATCTGCGCATGGATGTGACCACGATGTTGGAACGTAAGAATCAGGTCGTGAAGTCCAGCAACGAAGGCATCCTTTATCTGTTCCGCAAAAACAAGGTCCAGTTTTTCAACGGCCTGGCGTCTTTCACCAGGACTGTCGATGGTGGCTTCGAGGTGAGCGTCGCCGCCGATGAGGCTGTTACCTTGGTGGGCAAGCAGATCATCGTTGCCACAGGCTCCAACGTGCGGCCACTCCCCAACCTACCGTTCGATGAGCGGGTCGTGCTCTCCAACGACGGCGCGCTGGACATCGCGGCCGTGCCCGATCGGTTGGCCGTCATCGGTGCCGGCGTGATCGGCCTGGAGCTGGGCTCCGTTTGGCGCCGCCTGGGGGCGGATGTCACGATCCTCGAAGGCTTGCCCAGCTTCCTGCCAATCGTCGACCAAGCCATCGCCAAGGAGGCGAAGAAGGCGTTCGACAAGCAAGGCCTGAAGATCGAACTAGGTGCGAAGGTTCGCGAAGTCAATGCAACCGAGGCTGGCGTGACTATTCACTACACCGACAGCCAGGGCCAGACGCAGTCCTTGCAGGCAGACAAAGTGATCGTGGCTATCGGCCGTGTGCCCAACACCGAAGGCCTGAATCCGGCCGCCGTGGGACTCCAACTGGATGAGCGCGGCGCCGTGCTGGTGGACGATGAATGCCGCACCAGTGTGCCCGGCATCTGGGCCATCGGTGACGTGGTGCGTGGCCCGATGTTGGCGCACAAGGCGGAAGAGGAAGGTGTCGCAGTGGCCGAGCGCATTGCCGGCCAGCACGGTCACGTCGATTTCAATACGATCCCCAACGTCATCTACACCAGCCCAGAGATTGCCTGGGTAGGCCGCACCGAGCAGCAGCTCAAAGAGCAGGGCACCGCCTATCGAATCGGTTCCTTCCCGTTCATGGCCAATGGCCGCGCGCGTGCGCTGGGCGACACGCCGGGCCTCGTCAAGGTGATCGCCGATCCTGCCACTGATGAGATACTCGGCGTGCATGTGGTCGGCCCGCAGGCCAGTGAACTGGTGGCCGAGGCCGTGATCGCCATGGCGTTCAAGGCCAGCAGCGAAGACATCGCCCGCATCTGCTTTGCCCATCCGACCCTCTCCGAGACGTTCAAAGAGGCCTCGCTGGCCGTGGACAAGCGCGCGCTCAACTTCTGATTGATCGGAAGCGGCATCCAAACCACCTCACCGAACGCAGCTGCGGGCGGTGGGGCGCATATCGCCATGGAACGTAGGCCACGCCGCAACGGCATGCTATGCCCAACAGTTACTCGTCGTTGTGGTCTTCCGCGATGTGGGTGGCCATATCCAGCAGCACCTGGTTCACGTGCTTGTCCGCCACCTCATAGAAGATCTGTTTGGCTTGGCGCACGCCCTTGACCAGGCGAGCACCGCGCAGCAGCCGCAGGTGGTGGCTCACCAGCGACTGCGAGAGTTCGAGGGTTTCAGCGATGTCCCCGACCGAGGAAGAGCCTTTCATGCAGCACAGCATGATTCTCAGCCGGGACGGGTCACCCAGGAGGCGGAATGTCTCAGCCAAGATGGTCACGTCATTCTGTGACAGCGATTCCAAATCGGCGCTGGGACCCTTCGGTGGGGTACTGAATGGCTTACTTGTATTCATTTTTAAAATATTTCCTAACCTCGAATGGCTGTTTTCGCCCTTCAGAATTAACAAGGCAGCGGCCGCTTAGGCGCGCGCAGCAAAGAACCAGTGCGAGCCTGGCAGGCAAGGCCTCCGTTCCCCGTGCACCGGGTCATTTCTGAAACCTGACAGCATCCGAAAAAGCGCTTGACCTTCCCACGATGGTAAACCCTAAGCTCCCTCCATGTCGAATTTCAACTATGGGAAGCACACCATGAGCATGGCAACAACGAGTAGTGCTGGCGCCCAAGCAGCGGCAATCAGCCTGCCCATCGAGGGCATGACCTGCGCAAGCTGTGTCGGCCGAGTCGAGGCCGCCCTTGCCAAGGTCGAGGGCGTGGCAAGCGTGTCTGTCAATCTCGCCACCGAGCGAGCGGACATTCGCCTGAACCGTCCTGTCGATCGCATGGCGCTGATCCAGGCGATCGAGAAGGTAGGGTACGACGTGCCTCAGGGCACCATCGAGCTGGCGATCGGAGGCATGACCTGCGCTTCGTGCGTGGGCCGCGTCGAGAAGGCGCTCAAGGCGGTGCCGGGCGTCACTGAGGCTGTGGTCAATCTGGCGACCGAGCGCGCTACCGTGCGTGGCGTAGCATCCGTGCAGGATCTGATTGCTGCTGTCGATAAGGTCGGCTACGAGGCCAGCCCGGTCGATACAGGCATGCAGGCCGACGAGGAAGCTGCCGAGAAAAAGGACGCCGAGCGCGCCGAACTCAAGCGCGACCTGACCCTGGCCGCCGTGCTGGCGCTGCCTGTGTTCGTGCTCGAAATGGGCTCGCACATGATTCCCGGCATGCACGAGTGGGTGGCTTCCACCATTGGCATCCAGCAGAGCTGGTATCTGCAGTTCGTGCTGACCCTGCTGGTGCTCGCCATTCCGGGCTGGCGCTTCTATGAGAAGGGCTTCCCGGCGCTGTTCCGCCTGGGTCCCGACATGAACTCGCTGGTCGCGGTCGGCACGGCCGCGGCCTTCGGTTATTCGATGGTCGCCACGTTCGCGCCCAGTCTGCTGCCGGCCGGCACGGTGAACGTGTACTACGAGGCGGCAGCCGTCATCGTGGCGCTGATCCTGCTGGGCCGCTTTCTTGAGGCACGGGCCAAGGGCCGCACCTCCGAGGCCATCAAGCGCCTGATCGGCCTGCAGGCCAAGGAGGCGCACGTGCTGCGCGACGGCCGCATCGTGGACATCCCGATCAACGACGTGGCGCAGGGCGACATCGTGGAAGTGCGCCCCGGCGAGCGCGTGCCGGTCGATGGTGAAGTGACCGAGGGCCGCAGCTTCGTGGACGAGTCGATGATCACCGGCGAGCCGATTCCCGTCGAAAAGGCGGAAGGCAGCACCGTGGTCGGCGGCACCGTCAACCAGAAGGGTGCGCTGACGCTGCGTGCCACCGCCGTGGGCGGTCAGACCATGCTGGCGCAGATCATCCGCATGGTCGAGCAGGCGCAAGGTTCCAAGCTGCCGATCCAGGCCGTGGTGGACAAGGTGACGCTGTGGTTCGTGCCCGCCGTCATGCTGGCCGCGGTGCTGACCTTCCTGGTCTGGCTGGTGTTCGGCCCGTCGCCCGCGCTGTCCTTCGCGCTGGTCAATGCCGTGGCGGTGCTGATCATTGCCTGCCCTTGCGCCATGGGTTTGGCGACGCCGACCTCCATCATGGTCGGCACGGGCCGGGGCGCCGAGATGGGCGTGCTGTTCCGCAAGGGTGAAGCCCTGCAACTGCTCAAGGACGCCAAGGTGGTGGCCGTGGACAAGACCGGCACGCTGACCGAGGGCCGCCCGGTCCTGACCGACCTGGAGATTGCCGACGGCTTTGACCGCAACCAGGTGCTGGCGAAGGTCGCCGCTGTCGAATCGCGCTCGGAGCATCCGATCGCACGCGCCATCGTCGAGTCGGCCGTGGAAGGTGGCATCGCGCTGCCGACGATGACAGACTTCGATTCGGTCACGGGCATGGGCGTGCGCGCCACCGTGGACGGCGCGCGTGTCGAGGTCGGTGCCGATCGCTTCATGCGTGAGCTGGGGTTGGACGTGGGCAGCTTCGCTCGCACGGCCGAGCGCCTGGGCAACGAGGGCAAGTCACCGCTGTACGCCGCGATCGACGGCCGGCTGGCCGCCATCATCGCGGTGGCCGATCCGATCAAGTCCAGCACGCCCGCGGCCATTGCCGCGTTGCACCAGCTCGGCCTGAAGGTGGCGATGATCACCGGCGACAACGCGCGTACCGCGCAGGCCATCGCCAAGCAACTGGGCATCGACGAGGTGGTGGCCGAAGTGCTGCCCGAGGGCAAGGTCGAAGCCGTGCGCCGGCTGAAAGCCAGCCACGGCCAGATCGCCTACGTGGGCGACGGCATCAACGACGCCCCGGCGCTGGCCGAGGCCGACGTGGGCCTGGCCATCGGCACCGGCACCGACGTGGCGGTGGAGTCGGCCGACGTAGTGCTGATGTCGGGCAACCTGCAGGGCGTGCCCAACGCCATCGCGCTGTCCAAGGCGACCATCGGCAACATCCGCCAGAACCTGTTCTGGGCGTTTGGCTACAACACGGCCCTGATCCCGGTGGCCGCTGGCGTCCTGTACCCCGCATACGGTGTGCTGTTGTCGCCGATCTTCGCGGCTGGCGCGATGGCGCTGTCCAGCGTGTTCGTGCTCGGCAACGCGCTGCGCCTGCGCCGCTTCCAGCCGCCGCTGGCGGCGGATACCGCTCATTGAGAAAGGAGGAACACCATGAACATCGGTGAAGCATCCAAGGCCTCGAAGGTCTCGGCCAAAATGATCCGCTACTACGAGCAAATCGGTCTGATCCCTCCGGCTGACCGCACCGATTCGGGCTACCGCGCCTATACCCAGGACGACGTTCACCGGTTGCATTTCATCCGGCGTTCGCGCGACCTCGGCTTCTCGGTGGCCGAGATCACGGACTTGCTGGGACTGTGGAATGACAAGTCGCGCCAGAGTGCTGATGTAAAGCGTCTGGCCCAGCAACACATCGACGAGTTGGACCGGCGCATCGAGAGCATGCTGGAGATGGCCGCGACGCTCAAGGCGCTGATCCGGTGTTGCGCCGGCGACGAACGGCCCGACTGCCCGATCCTGCACACGCTGGAGCAGCCCGATATCAGTGACAACAAGCCCGAAGCGCGCACTGGCGCAGTGCCGCGCCGCGCGCGAGCCAACGCAGCAGGAAAAAAGCCGTGTGCGCACTGAGCAGCCAGGAGAGATATGCCCAAAATCACCGTCTTGCCCCATCCTGAACTGGCGCCTGAGGGAGCCGAACTGAACGTGCCAGCAGGCACTTCGATCTGCGAGGCCCTGCTGGACAACGGCATCGAGATCGAGCATGCCTGCGACATGAGCTGTGCCTGCACGACCTGTCACTGCATCGTGCGCAAGGGGTTCGATTCTCTAAACGAAGTCGAGGAATGCGAGGACGATCTGCTCGACCGGGCCTGGGGACTGGAGGCGCAGTCGCGGCTGAGCTGCCAGGCCATCGTTGCGACCGAAGACCTGACCGTCGAGATCCCCAAGTACACGATCAACCATGCCAAGGAGAACCACTAGGAGCCTGCGTGCTGCCTCAGGCGCACCGGCCTGCGGCAGGGTTGCTCTGGCAGATGGAGGACTGACGGCATTGCCGCCAGATAACCAACCCGTGGGCCAGACCAACCCGCGAGCCAGGTGTCTACACTCCCTTTGCACGGTCGTCGGTTAGGCTGGAAAGGTCATCAACGTCCTTAAATCCGTGACGGCCGGCCCATGGAAAGTCCCACAGGAGAAGTCCTGCATGTCTGCGCCCAAGCTAGCCACGCTCTACCGAATGGTCATGCCCGGCCATACCTGCCCCTACGGGCTGAAGTCGCTCGATCTGCTCAACCGCAAGGGCTACGAGGTCGAGGACAAACACTTGGCAAGCCGCGAGCAGACGGATGCGTTCAAGAAGGAGCATGGCATCGAGACCACGCCCCAGGTCTTCATAAACGGGCGGCGCGTGGGCGGCTACGACGACCTACGCAAATTCTTCGGCATGTCCGTGAAGGACAAGAACGCCGTGACCTAGACCCCTGTGATCGCGCTGTTCGCCACGGCGGCCGCAATGGCGCTGGCGGCGAGCTGGGCGGCCTTCGGCCAAGTCTAGAGCATTCAGGCGGCAGAGTGGTTCGTGGCCTTTGCCATGTGCCTCCTGGCGCTGCAGAAGCTCAAGGACGTGGACGGCTTCGCGACGACCTGCTGGCCAAGCGCTGGGTTCGGTATGCCTATTTCTACCCGTTCGCGGAGGCCATCGCAGGCGTCCAGATGGTCGCGGGCGTGGGGATGTGGGTGTCGATTCCGTTGGCGCTGTTCATCGGGACCGTCGGGGCCGTGTCGGTTTTCAAGGCGGTCTATGTCGATCGCCGGGAACTCAAGTGCGCCTGCGTGGGCGGGGACAGCAACGTGCCGCTGGGCTTCGTGTCCCTGACCGAGAACCTGATGATGGTGGCGATGGCCCTGTGGCCAAGGTCGGCCTACCTTGGGATGCACTGAGCGCCGCGCCAGGTACGGCGCAGCGCACGTGCTCGCATCGGCCGTCCTGTGTGCATGCCGGCCACGATGCGGTGTTACTGCGCGCGCGGCGGGAAGCCAGCTTCGCTCAGGGCCGCGGCGATCTGCTCTTGCGAGGCCGAGGTCTGGACCTCGACACGGCGGGTCGGCGGGTCCGTGACGATCTTGGCGTTGGGGTCGATCATTTGGATCGTTTTCGTCACAGTGCGGGCGCAGCCGCCGCAGGTCATGTCTTCGAGATGGAATTGCATGGAAAACTCCTTTCGGGTTGGGGTGTTTGAAGTGTGCTCCTTGCCACCGTTGGAAGGTCAATCGCTATTTGCATCCCCGCCACACCAACCGGCCGAATGCTCATAGGGGCAAGGCCGTGGTGCTCTTTACGCGATCCAGCACGAAGCTGGTCTTGCAGTCCTGCACGCTGGGGTGCTTGAGCAGCGTGTCGAGCACGAAGCGGGAGTAGTGAGCCATGTCCATGACGACCACCCGCAGCAGATAGTCCATGTCGCCGGTCAGCGCATGGCACTCCACAACCTCTGGCCAGTTCTGGACAGACGCGCGGAACACGTCCATGGGATTGCGCTTGTGCGAGTCGGAGTACTGGGCCGACTTCTACACGAAGTTCTTCAACTTCCAAGAGATCCGCTACTTCGACATCAACGGCGAGTACACCGGCCTAGCCTCCAAGGCGATGAGCGCGCCGGACGGCCTGATCCGCATCCCGCTGAACGAGGAAGCACGCCAGGGCGGCGGCCAGATTGAGGAATTCTTGATGCAGTTCAGCGGCGAGGGCATCCAGCACATCGCCCTGCTGTGCGACAACCTACTCGATGCGCTCGACCGCGTGCAGATGGCCGGTATCCCGCTGCTGACCGCCCCCAACGACATCTATTACGCAAACTTGGAAAAGCGCCTGCCCGGCCATGGCCAGCCCGTACCCGAGTTGCAGGCGCGCGGCATTCTGCTCGACGGCACGACCGAAGGCGGCCAGCCCCGCCTGCTGCTGCAGATATTCTCCGAGCCGCTGCTTGGCCCGGTGTTCTTCGAGTTCATCGAGCGCAAGGGCAACTACCGCGAGGGCTTCGGCGAAGGAAACTTCGGTGCCTTGTTCGAGTCGATGGAACGCGACCAGATCAACCGTGGCTCGTTGGAAATCAACCCGGCCTGATTTGGGCCTTTCCATGAAGGCAGAGCGCCTTCAGTCCTACATCTCGCGAGCCCCTCTGTGGGCTCGCGCTACTTTGGCGTCAGTACTGCCTTAGCCGCTCAAGCATTGAGCGGGTTGGCTTCGGCGTCACGTTCCGAAACAGTTGCTACCGCCCTTGACTTGAGTTAATACATGAACATATGTATTCTTATTCAGATACACCGATGGCCTTTTTCCTCGCCCTGAAGAGGGACCCAGCACTACGTCGCCCCCTCTAAGCGCACTTCGGCAGCAATGCGCCGTGGCCAACCCAATGACCAGGATTGCTGAAGGACGTGCCCATGGAACTTCGTCATTTGCGCTGCTTCGTGGCTCTCGCCGAAGAGCTGCATTTCACCCGTGCTGCGGAGCGCTTGCACATCGAGCAGCCGCCGCTGTCCCGCACGATCAAGGAATTGGAAGACGAACTGGGGGTGCTGCTCTTTGACCGCGATCGGCGGGGAACGCGGTTGACGCCAGCGGGCACCACCTTCCTTCAGGACATTCGCAGGCTGTTCACCAACCTGGAGCAGGCACGAGAAAACGTCAGGGCGATCGCCGCAGGCCTAAGAGGCAGCGTGCGCATCGCCATCTCCGATGGCGCCATCGACCCGCGGCTGTCTGCACTTCTTGCCCTGTGCCGCCAGGAGGAGCCGGAGATCGAAATACGGCTCTCCGAGGTCACCCTGGCGGAACAGTTGCGGGGACTGCGATCCGGCGACTTCGCGATCGGTTTCGCACACACCGCGGACGTCGGCGACGGACTGGTGACGGAGCCCATCTGGCAGGACCCGCTGGTGGTGACCGTGCCGATCCGGCACCCGTTGCTGGCCCACAAGGAAGTGTCGCTACGTGAACTCGTGAGTTACCCGCTGGTGATGTGCGATCCGCAGCTTTGCGAGGGCTACTGCCGCGAATTGACCCGGCTGCTACATCCCCTGGAGCGCGAGTCCACCATCGTTGAGCATGTCTCGTCGCTGGACATGATGCTCACATTGGTCGGAGCTGGTTACGGCATCGGCTTCGCAACGGCGACCCGAATCGCGGCGTGTCAACGTCCCGACGTGGTGATCCGGCCGTTGGCGCTCGATTCGGCCGTCATCATCACCTACCTGCTTCGGCCCGAAGGCGGTAGCGGACTATCCGCACCCGTAGAGCGCTTCATCGAGCGTTTGCGTTCGCCAAAGAGCGATTAGCTACGACGCCTGCGCCACATCCGGCGTCACGCATCGCCCTGAAGGTAGAGGTTGCGCTCCGTGGCCGTCATCAGTTCGGCCGAGCTGATCTTGAGAGCCAGGGAAATTTTTAGAATGAGAGCGAGTGTCGGCATGTGCTCGCCGCGCTCAATCTTGCCCATGTGCGAGCGCGCGATCCCCGCCAAGCCCGCGAACTCATCCTGAGCAATCCCCTGAGCCAGGCGAGCGGCTCGCACCGCTTGCCCGAACGCCAACGCCGGTGCGGACTCATAGGTGGTTACTCCGGCGGGCCGTCCAGGCCGAATAGTGCGCTTCTGCATTCGCAGAAGCGTCATGGAATCACTGATCTTTAACCACGTTAAAGATATCTCTTGAGTATGATGTCGGCTGCTCTTTTCGATCCCGTTGCCTCTTGGGGGCATCCATGCACAACGCCATCAGACCGTCCCCGAATTTCACACTCGCCATAGCGCCAGGTGTGCCGTCTTCACGGCTGTCGGCGCTGCTTGCACTGCAGCGAGCGCACGAGCCGGGTGTCGCGATCGCCGTGCGTGAAGTTTCGGATCAAGAGCTGGTAACGGGCCTGCATGAGGGCCGCTACGACGCGGGGCTATCTCTTAGCAGTGCGGGGGATCACCTGACGAGTAGCCGGAGGCTGTGGTGCGAAAGCATGGCCGTCGCGATACCACCGCGGTTCCGTTTGGTTGATCAGGCGAAGCTCACCATCTCCGATCTTCAGGACTATCCAATCTATCGCTGGCAGGCGGAGGCTTGTCCCTTGCTGGACGAGAGGTTGGCCTCCCTGATGCCAGTGGACCAAGAGAACATCCTGCCTGCAACTTCATTCGAGATGATGGCGCTGTGGGTTTCAGCCGGCTACGGCATCGGCGTATGCGCGCAATCGCGCATCGAGCGTGCCCATCAATGGGGGGTAAGCATGCGACCGCTCGCCGATGGCCCCTATGAGATCGTGACGTACCTCCAACGGCCCCACGCGCAAGCAGATTCTGCTGCCAAGCGTTTCGAGCGCAGGGCGCTGCAGATCGCCGAGGCAGGCGCCCTGTAGCAGGCACTCCTATAGGCCGGAGCCGTCTCATCCCGGCCATAGGTTGCAGCATGGGACTAGACCGGACTAGACCCCTTCAAGCACCGCTGCGCTGTCCACCAGTCGGCGGACGCTCTGCCGCACGTCCTCGGGGATGGGCCGCGGGGCAACGGCCTCGGGCACATCCGCATGGTGCTGGTAGTCGCCCATGAGAACCCGGATGATTGCGGGCACGTTCGTTGGCGTGACCGCATCAATGGCCGCACGATCACCCAGGTCGGGGTGAGGCTGGGTCAGCATGCGGTACAGGTCCCACGAATCGGCGTGCGGGCATTGGTTCATGAGCACTTGGGCCAGCTTGTGCTTGAGCGGCACCAGTTGCCAGTCGGGAACCCGCTGCCCCCGGTTGCCCAGGCTGATCGACAGCAGCTTGCCCGCCTTCAGCTCGCGGTTGATCTGGTCCTTGGACTTCCCGGCCAGCTTGCCGAACAGCGGGACCGGCAGATTGTTCGGCGACTCGTAGATGGCCAGCATTTCCTCGCGCTCGCGCTGGATCGCGGAGACTTCCGGCTCCGGGGCATGCACCGGAGGCGGCGGCACCTGCGACAGCCGCTGGAACATGATTCCGCCGCTGTTGGGGGTCACGACGATAGGCGTGGCCACCACGGGCGGCACGCCGGGGACAACAGGCTCAGCAGTCGTGGAGACCGCGCCCACCACTTCCTCCACTTCCGCCATTGCCGGCACCCCGTCGATACGGATGGTCAGATGCGCGCTCGCGGCTTCGACTTCACCCTGTTCGAGCAGGTCAAGACGGTCTGCCCAGTCCTGCATCATGCGACGCCGAGGCTCCACGTACTTGGCGTGGTTGTAGGCCGAACTCACCTTGTTGGGGTCGGAGTGCGAAAGCTGAGCGTCCACCCAAATCTTCGGGTATCCGATCTCGTTGAGCGCGGTCGAGATGGTGCCGCGGATGCCGTGGCCGGTCAGGCGCCCCTCGTAGCCCATGAGCTGCACGGCCTTGTTGAGGGTGTTCTCGCTGATGCGCTTCTTGAGTTCGCTGCGATGCGACAGCAGGTACTTCTGCGCTGGACGCATCACGCCCAGGAGATAGCGCACGATCTCGATGGCCTGCAGGGACAGGGGCACGATGTAGGGCGGCACGTCCTGCGGCCGCTTGCCGGCCTTGCGCATTTCGTCCTGGAGTTGCTTGACGACCTGCGGCGGGATGATCCACAAGCCGCGGTCGAGGTCGAATTGCTCAGGCTCGGCCAGGCGCAACTCGCCCGTGCGCACCCCCGTCAGGAACAGCAGCCGGACGCCAAGCTGGGTCTGCCAGCCCCGGGGGTTGTAGCGCCGGAGCTTCTGAAGGAACTCGGGCAGCTCGGGCAGGTGCAGATAGGGGTTGT
This sequence comes from Cupriavidus basilensis, assembly GCF_008801925.2. Classification (NCBI taxonomy): domain Bacteria; kingdom Pseudomonadati; phylum Pseudomonadota; class Betaproteobacteria; order Burkholderiales; family Burkholderiaceae; genus Cupriavidus; species Cupriavidus basilensis. Next base: position 2,966,904 of record NZ_CP062803.1, read on the forward strand.
GGGCCACCGGGGGCTTGGGCTCGGCCACCACGTCCAGGTCCGCGGCCGGATTGACTTCCAGCCCTTCGGCGATGACCAGGGCATAGCGGAACATCTGGTTGAACCAGGTGCGGACCTTCTCGGCGGTGGTGAACGCCTTGCGTTTCTCGATCGCCGCCACGACGCCCACGAGCTGGGGCCGTCGAATGTCGTAGATCGACATCTTCCCCAGGGTAGGCAGCACGTCCTTGTTGAAGATGCGCAGGATCTGCGAAAGCGTGCTCTGACGGCCTTCCTTGAGTTCCTTGCGGCGATGCTCGACCCAAGCATCGAAGACGTTCTTGAAGGTGTATTCGCCCGCCAGCTTGGCCGCGTGCCGGCGCTGGTCGCGTTCGATTTGGGGATCAATGCCCTTGGCGAGCAGAACCTGAGCCTTGTCCCGCTCGGCGCGGGCCTCGCGCAGACTGAGGGCGGGATAGCCACCCAGGGACATGCGCTTTTGCTTGCCCAGCCAGTAGTATCGGAAGATCCACGACTTGCCGCCTGCGGCAGAGACCATCAGGCCCAGGCAGTCGTTATCGGAGAGGGTGTAGCGCTTGCCGGTGGTTCTTGCCTGCCGGACTGTCAGATCAGAGAGTGCCATTTCGAGGCTCCTAAGTTATGACTTAGGCCTAATGCTCGTCATGGTTCCCGCTCAGCCCCAGCAACTATCCGGTAGCCGTCCCAACCGTATTCTTGTGCCTCAATTGGTCACTCAAAAACGGTAGCTGTGGGTGGATTTCCGTGGCGCTCGCTGGAATGAAAAAAGGGGCCAAAGCCCCTCTTTTCAACGACTTACAGACGTCAGTAGAAGTCTGTAGATCACTATCTGGAGCGGGAGACGAGGCTCGAACTCGCGACCTCAACCTTGGCAAGGTTGCGCTCTACCAACTGAGCTACTCCCGCAGGATCCTGCTAACTTCTTACTTAAAACACAGCTTTTGTGCCAATACCGCTCACATCTCGCTACATTCTTGCTGCTTTTCGCTTCGTTCGGTTTGTTTCGTCAGAAGCGAGAACAGGATTATTGCAAATCAGCGACGTGGTCGTCAAGCATATTTTTCATCGAACCATCACTTTTGTGCGGTGGCCTCGCCACTCAGGCCGCTGCGCTCGCGAATCTGCGGCCACGCCAGCTTCATGTAATAGAACATCGACCACAGCGTCAGCACCGCCGCCACGTAGATCAGCCATGCGCCGAGCACGGAAGCATCGACGATGCCGAGCAGGCTATCGTTGAAGAGCAGCAGAGGGATCGCGATCATCTGGAAGGTGGTCTTGAGCTTGCCGAGGAAATTCACCGCGACGCTCTTCGACGCCCCGATCTGCGCCATCCACTCACGCAGCGCGGAGATGGTGATCTCCCGGCCAATGATCACCAGCGCGATCAGGTCGGCCACCCGGCCCAGCGCCAGCAGCGACAGCAGCGCGGCCGCCACCATCAGCTTGTCGGCGACCGGATCGAGGAAGGCGCCAAAGGAAGACGTCTGGTTCCAGCGCCTTGCCAGGAAACCGTCCAGCCAGTCGGTGACTGCGGCCACGATGAAGAAACCGGCTGCCGTCATGTTCTTGGCATGCATGGGCAGCCATGCTTCAGGCAGGTAGTACACGCCCACCACGAGGGGAATCATGGCAACACGGAGCCAGGTCAGCAGGATCGGTATATTCAGCGGCATGGGGGCTCGGAACGAAACGACGGCAATGGGCAACGCCGAGATTGTCGCCTATTTCAACGATGGCCGAGCATTTCCTGCCACATGGGCGTCGGATTTGTCCGGATCAATGTAGCTGCCGATAGATTTCCTCGGCCAGCGCGTGCGATATACCATCGACGCTGGCCAGTTCGTCGATGCTGGCCGCGACCACCCCGCGCAGGCCGCCAAAGCGCGTGAGCAGCTTCTGCCGGCGGCGCGCGCCGACGCCCTCGATCTCCTCCAGCCGCGAGGTGTTGCGCACCTTGGCGCGGCGCGCGCGCATGCCGGTAATGGCAAAGCGGTGCGCCTCGTCACGAATCTGCGCCACCAGCATCAACGCCGCGCTGCCCTGCCCCAGCTCCAGCGAAGGACGGCCATCGGCGAAGATCAGCGTCTCCAGCCCGACCTTGCGGCCCTCGCCCTTGGCCACGCCGACCAACAGCCCGATATCGAGGCCAAGCTCCTCGAACACCTGGCGCGCAACCTCCACCTGACCCTTGCCGCCATCGATCAGCACCACGTTCGGCACCAGCGCCAGCGCACTGGATGCCCCCGCCTCGCCGCCTTGCTCGCCACCCTCGGGGGCGGGCTCCTGCGCCTGCTCCATCATCTCCACCAGCTTCTGGTAGCGGCGGGTCAGCACCTGACGCATGGCGGCGTAGTCGTCGCCGGGCGTGATGTCCTGGATGTTGTAGCGGCGGTACTCGGCGTTCTGCATCTCGTGATGGTGGAAGACCACGCAAGACGCTTGCGTGGCCTCGCCAGCGGTGTGACTGATGTCGAAGCATTCGACCCGCAGCAAAGCGAGGTCTTCCATGTCGATGCCGATCGTCTCGGCCAGCGCCCGCGTACGCGCCTGCTGGCTGCCTTGCTCAGCCAGGCGGCGTGAAAGCGCCAGCTCGGCGCCCTTCTGCGCCATCTCGAGCCAGGACCGGCGCTGCCCCTGCGGCTGGCGCACCAGCGTGACCTTGCGCCCCGCCTGCATCGACAACGCTTCCAACAGGGCCTTGCCTGGCGGCAGGTGGCTCACCACCAGGATCGGCGGCACGGCCTGGTCCAGATAGTGCTGCGCCATGAAGGCGGACAACACCTCGGCGGCGATGCGCTCGACCGGTATGCCGGCCGGGCCGCCGGGCGCTGCCGCGCCCTCACCGCCTGCCTCGCCTGGCTCGATCACCGCGCCGGCACCGATATCCTCGTCCTGGTGCCCAACAATCATCGCGCCTTCCTCGACGTGCGCGGGAAAGTAAGCCTTGTCGCCAAGATGGCGGCCTCCGCGCACCATCGCCAGGTTGACGCACGCGCGCCCCCCCTCGACCGCTACCGCAAGCACGTCGATGTCGCTGGACTGCCCGACCTCCTCCACGGCCTGCCGCTTGAGCACGGTGGACAGCGCGCCGATCTGGTCTCGCACCGCTGCCGCCTGCTCGAACTCCAGCCGCCCGGCGTGCTCTTCCATCTTCGCCTGCAAGCCTTCGAGCACCTCGTTCTGACGGCCTTGCAGGAAGCGCGCCGCGTTGCTGACATCGCGCGTGTAATCCGCCTCGCTGATGGCGCCCACGCAAGGCCCGGTGCAGCGGTGGATCTGGTGCAGCAGGCAAGGCCGCGTGCGATTGGTAAAGACGGTGTCCTCGCAGGTACGCAACTGGAACACGCGCTGCAAGATCTGCATGCTCTCCCGCACAGCGCCGGCGCTGGGGAACGGCCCGAAATACTGATGCTTGCGGTCAGTGGCACCGCGGTAATAGGCCATGCGCGGGAAGCGATGGCTGGTCAGCTTGACGAACGGATACGACTTGTCGTCGCGAAACAGGATGTTGTAGCGCGGCGCCAGCGCCTTGATCAGGTTGTTCTCGAGCAGCAGCGCCTCGGCCTCGGTGCGCACCACCGTGGTATCGATGCGCACGATCTTGGCCACCATCATGGCAATGCGCGGCGACAGCAGCGTCTTGTTGAAGTAGCTGGAGACACGCTTTTTCAGGTCGCGCGCCTTGCCCACGTAAAGGACATTGCCCTGGGCATCGAAGTAGCGATAGACCCCGGGCAGGCCGGGCAATTGCGCAATCACGGCCTTGGCGTCGAACGGCGTGTCTGGCACAGGTTCGCCGGGCGCCGCGCAAGGGACCGCCAAGGACGCCTTGGCCGGCTGCTCGGGCCGCTCATCCGGCTGGGCGGCAGTGGACGCGCCCTGATCGTGGGTTTCAGGTTCCTGCTGGGACATCGGTAGCGAATTGACCGTGGGTTGGCTGTTGGCGCGCATGCCCGGCTGGGCCAAGCCGCAACAAGCTCTAAAATTGCAAGTTTAGAGCAAATCCTTGCGGAGCCCCGCCACCATGCCCACTCAGCCCGATCGCGCCATCCGCTCCTGGGACATCTTCTGCACAGTCATCGACAACTATGGCGATATCGGCGTCTGCTGGCGACTGGCACGGCAGTTGGCCCAGGAACACGGCCACGCGGTACGCCTGTGGGTGGATGACCTGGCCAGCTTCGCGCGCCTTGCGCCAGGCCTCAACGTCGCCGCCCCAGAGCAAGTGCTTGCCGGCGTGACGATTCGCCCGTGGCGGCGCGCGGACCAGGAAAGCGCCGAGGAGAGCGCCGCGCGCTTCGCGGGGGTCACGCCGCACGATGCGGTGATCGAATCCTTCGCTTGCGACCTGCCGGCCACGTTCCTGGCCGCCATGGCTGCATGCGAGCCCAAGCCGGCCTGGATCAATCTCGAATACATGAGCGCCGAGCCCTGGGTCAGGGAACACCACGGCATGGCCTCGCCCCATCCGCGCCTGCCACTGGTCAAGTACTTCTTCTTCCCCGGCTTCGAGCCCGGCACGGGCGGCCTGCTGCGCGAAGCCATGCTCGGCATGCAACGCGAGCACCTGCGCACCAGCCCCGCTGCCCAAGCGGCGCTCTGGCATCGCCTTGGCTTCCAGCCCATCGACGGCGCGCTGAAAGTCAGTCTGTTCGCATATGCCAATGCTGCGTTGCCAGCGCTGCTCGCACAATGGCGGGATGGCCCGGACCCGGTCCAGTGCCTGGTCCCGGCCGGCCTGGCGGCGCAGCAGGCAAGCGAATGGTTCGGGGCGGCCGGTTGCGTGCCCGGCAGCGCCTTCGCGCGCGGCAACCTGACCGTGCAGGTGGTGCCCTTTGTGCGCCAGGAGCACTACGATGAACTGCTCTGGCTATGTGACCTGAACTTCGTGCGTGGCGAGGATTCATTCGTGCGCGCACAGTGGGCTGGCCGGCCCTTTGTCTGGCATATCTACCCGCAATCCGACGCCGCGCACATGGTCAAGCTCGATGCCTTCCTGGCTCTGTTCCGGCATCGGTTGGAACAAAGCGGCCAGATTGAGGTTGCCAACGCACTTTCCACCTTCTGGCACAGCTGGAATAAGGAGGGTGAATCACCTGATTGGTCGCGCCTGCGCGCCCATCTACCCGTGCTGGGTGCCGCCACCGAGCAGTGGCAGCGCAGCCTGCAGCACCTTGGCGACCTGGCCGCAAATCTCGTGGCCTTCTGCGAAAATCGGGTAAAATAATGGGTTATTTTGATGGTGACCAGGCCGGAAGACGGAAACGCCCCGCGCAAGCTTGCGCGCAGTGTGTCGGCAGAGCGCCTTCGCCATACCGAATTCCGAGACATTCTTTTTCAGGAAATAGTTCAGATGAAAACCGCACAAGAACTCCGCGTCGGCAACGTATTCATGATCGGTACCGACCCGATGGTCGTGCAGAAGGCTGAGTACAACAAGTCGGGCCGCAACTCCGCCGTGGTCAAGATGAAGTACAAGAACCTGCTGACGGAAGCCCCGGGTGAATCCGTCTTCAAGGCTGACGACAAGTTTGAAGTCGTGATGCTGGAACGCCGCGAATGCACCTACTCGTACTTCGCCGACCCGATGTACGTGTTCATGGATACCGACTTCAACCAGTACGAAGTCGAGCAGGACAGCATGGGTGACTCGCTGAACTACCTCGAAGACGGCATGACCGTCGAAGTGGTGTTCTACAACGACAAGGCCATCTCGGTGGATATGCCGACCACGCTGGTCCGCGAGATCACCTACACCGAGCCGGCAGTCAAGGGCGACACCTCGTCGGGCAAGGTGCTCAAGGGCGCCAAGATCAACACCGGCTTCGAGCTGCAGGTGCCGCTGTTCTGCAACATCGGCGACAAGATCGAAATCGACACCCGTACCGGCGAATACCGCAGCCGCGCAAACTAAGCGCAGCTGATTCGCCGCCATCCGCAGCGCGGGTGGCGCAACGGAAAAAGGGCAGCTTCGGCTGCCCTTTTCCTTTCCCCGCTGCTTGCCGGCCTTCGGCCAATGCAGCGTCAGGCAATCAAGCTGTGGCGCTTGAGCACGCGCATGGCGGCGGCGTACTCCGCCTCTTGCATCAGCTTGTTCCAGTCCAGCGGCTTGCGGCGCCCGAACAGGCGGCGGATACGGCGTTGCGAGGTCTTGCCGATACGCACATCGAGCTCATCCAGCAACTGGTCGGCCCGCTCCGGATGGTTGCAGATCAGCACCATGTCGCATCCGGCGCCCAAGGCAGCACGCGCGGCCTCGGTCACCGTGCCCGCGACGCTGGCCCCTTCCATGCTCAGATCGTCGCTGAAGATCACGCCTTCGAAGCCCAACTGGGTACGCAGCACGTCCTGCAGCCAGTAGCGCGAGAAGCCGGCCGGGTGCGGGTCGACCTTGGGGTAGATCACGTGCGCCGGCATCACCGATGACAGCGTCATCCCCATCCACTCGTAAGGGCGCGCGTCCTGCGAGAGGATCTCGTCAAGGCCGCGCTCGTCCACCGGCACGGCCACGTGCGAATCCGCGGCCACAAAGCCGTGCCCCGGGAAGTGCTTGCCGCAATTGGCCATGCCGGCAAGCAGCAGGCCGTGAGTCAGGTGGTTGGCAAGCATGGTCACCACACGCGGGTCAGCGTGGAAGGCTCGGTCGCCGATCACGGCGCTGAGACCGTAGTCCAGGTCGAGCACAGGGGTGAAGCTCAGGTCGATATCGCAGGCGCGCAATTCGGCCGCCAGCACGTAGCCGCAGGCCACGGCCGCCTTGGTTGCCGCCAGCACGTCCTGGTCCCACAACGCGCCAAGCCGGGCCATGGCCGGCAGGTGCGTGAAGCCGTCGGTCTTGGCGCGCTGCACCCGGCCACCCTCGTGATCGATGCAGATCAGCACATCGTCGCGCACGGTGCGGATCTCATGCGTCAGTGCCTGCAGCTGCGCACGCGATTCGAAGTTGCGCGCGAACAGGATCACGCCACCGGTCAGCGGGTGAGAAATGCGGCGGACATCGTCCGCATCGAGCTGCTTGCCTTTGACATCGAGTACAACCGGACCCGGCCGTTTACCGGGAATCTTCTTGATCATTTGGATTCTTCACTAGGCTGGGAGGCAAGCGGCGGGCTGACGCCAGCGCCGCCCGGCTCGGCAATCGCAAAAGCGACCGCATAATCATGTTCGTCGCTGACACTGACCCGTACCACGAGGCCGCGCTCCCGCAGCCAGGCGTCGAGCTCGCCGTGGCAATGCGGATACGGCTCGCCGGAGGGCAGGTTCAGCAGCTCCATCGCGCGCCAGGTCATTGGCCAGCGCATGCCCAGGCCGATCGCCTTGGAGAAGGCCTCCTTGGCGGCGAAACGCGTGGCCAGGAAAGCGAGCCCGCGTTTTTCCGAGCGCGCCTTGCGGGCGTGGTACTTTTGGAGTTCCTGCGGACCAAGCACCTTCTCGGCAAACCGGCCGCGCGTGCGCTCCATCACGCCCTGCACGCGATCGATCTGGATGATGTCGGTGCCGATGCCGTAGATCACGCTGCGGTGTCCGGGCGTGGATAGGTGGTACCGAGACGCGCGGCGACCATGATGGCCTTCATCTCGCGCACGGCGTTCTGCCAGCCGACAAAGACCGCATGCGCGACGATGGCGTGGCCGATATTCAGTTCCTTGATGCCATGCAGCGCGGCCACCGGCTGCACATTGGTGTAGTGCAGGCCGTGGCCGGCGTTGACCACCAGACCGAGCCGCACGCCGGCATCGACGCCTTCGGCGACGCGGCGCAGCTCGGTAGCCTGCTCCTCGGCCGAATGCGCATCGGCGTAGCGCCCGGTGTGCAGTTCCACCACCGGCGCGCCGCAAGCGGCAGCGGCTTCGATCTGCTCGACCTGCGCATCGATGAACAGCGAGACGCGAATGCCCGCGTCGGCCAGTTGGCGGCAGGCGGCCTTGACCTGCTCGAAGCGCCCGGCTACGTCCAGGCCGCCTTCGGTGGTGACTTCCTCGCGCCGCTCGGGCACCAGGCAGACATCCTGCGGACGGATCCCGCAGGCAATGTCGAGCATTTCCTGGGTGATCGCGCACTCCAGGTTCATGCGCGTGGCCAGCAGCGGGCGCAGCGCGTGCACGTCGGCGTCGCGGATATGGCGGCGGTCTTCGCGCAGGTGCAGCGTGATCAGGTCGGCGCCGGCCTGCTCGGCCTGCAGCGCTGCCTGGATCGGATCGGGATAGACCGTGCCGCGCGCATTGCGCAGCGTGGCCACGTGGTCGATATTGACGCCAAGGTCGATGACGCCGGGATGCGCGTGGAAGATCATGCGGGTGGGCTCTAAAGGCTCGGAAACAAATCAGAGATAGTGCAGGTCGATCAGAATCTGGCGCGTCTTCAGCGGCGCGCCTTGCAGATAATAATGCAGCAGGAAGCGCATCAGGGCACGACTTTGCGTGACAGTTTGTATACGGCTATAGTCGTCCTGCGACATGTCGAGCAGCGTCTGGCCGGAAACCACCGGCCAGGATGACGGATCGCTGGCCTGCGCGCGACGCACGCCGCGCTCAGGCTGGTAAACGTAGTCCAGCTCCGGCTCGACCGTCTCGCCGGAATTGGCGCACTCATCGAAAGCCACCGCAAAGCCGGTTTCCTGCAACAGCACACGCTCAAAGCCGCGCAGCACCAGTCCGGCCGGCTCGCCGTGCGAGAGTTGGGTCAGCGTGGCCATGTACTGGCGAAACAGGGTAACGTGGGCGTCTTCGCGGGCGCAAAACCGCAGCAACAATTCGTTGAGATAAAAACCTGAGAGCAAGGCGTCGCTTGCCAGCGGCAGCATGCCGCCAACCCACTCCGCGCGTGTCAGCGTCTTGACCTCGCCGCGGCCGCTCCATGACAGCGAGATCGGCTGGAAATGCTGGAGTACCGGGCGCAGCGCCGAATGCGGCCGCTTGGCGCCCTTGGCCACCATGGCGACGCGCCCGTGGTCACGCGTGAACACGTCGAGGATCAGGCTGGTTTCGCGGTAAGGCCAGGCATGCAGCACGAAGCCGGGCTGGTTGGCGACGCGCAGCTCGGTGCGCGCCGGCACAATGCGCAACGCGCGATCCATCATCGCGCGTTGCTCCGCCACTGCCATGCCAGGCACGGCATGGCTGCCCAGCAGTTCGGCGGCTTCTTCCACCACCGGGTCAATGCGGCGGGCCTTCAGGGCAGGCCCGCCCGCTCTATCACTCATAGCCGTAGGCGCGCAATCCAGCTTCGTTGTCGGCCCAGCCGCTCTTGACCTTGATGAACATCTCCAGGTAGACCTTGCCGTCGAACAGCTTCTCCATGTCGATGCGGGCCTCCGTGGAAATGGTCTTGAGCTTGGCGCCCTTGTTGCCGATGATCATGGCCTTGTGCCCGTCGCGCTCGACCAGGATGGTGGCAAAGATGCGCCGCAGCCGGCCTTCGGTCTCGAATTTCTCGATGATGACCGTGCTAGTGTAGGGCAACTCGTCACCGGTCCAGCGGAAGACTTTCTCGCGGATGATCTCCGAGGCCATGAAGCGCTCGCTGCGATCGGTCATGGAGTCGGCGTCGTACATCGGCTCGCCTTCCGGCAAGTAAGGCCGGATGATGGCGAGCAGGCGTTCGATGTGATCGTGCGTCTTGGCCGACATCGGCACCACTTCCGCGAACTGGAACTGGTGTCCCATCTTTTCCAGGAAGGGCATCATCACCTCTGCCCGATCCGCGCCAAGGCGATCCAGCTTGTTGGTGACCAGCAGCACCGGCACTTTCTTGGGCAGCAGCGACAGCACCTTCTCGTCGTCGGCGCCGTAGTAGCCGGCCTCGACCACGAACAGCACCAGGTCCACCGACGACAGGGTCGAGGTGACGGCACGGTTCAGCGAGCGGTTCAGCGCGCTGGCATGGCGGGTCTGGAAACCCGGCGTATCGACGAAGACGAACTGGGCGTCCTCGGTGGTCTGGATGCCAACGATGCGGTGGCGCGTGGTCTGCGCCTTGCGGGAGGTGATGCTGACCTTCTGGCCAACCAGCGCGTTCATCAGCGTGGACTTGCCGACGTTGGGACGCCCGACAATAGCCACGGTGCCGCAACGAAAGGCTGCGCCTGGGGTACCCGCGGCGTCTTGCTGCGGATTGGTAGATTCGGTCATTCCTTCAACCTGAGAGACAACTGGGGATCGGGCGGCACCGGCTGCTTGCGCGTCTTGCCGGTGCGCTCGGCCCGGCTGCGCTTGAGCAACTGGGGCACGAGCTTTTGCACCTCGTCGAGCGCCAGCTTGGCGGCGGCTTGCTCGGCGGCACGGCGCGACGCGCCAGTACCGAACACCCGCACTTCCAGTTTAGGCACGGTGCACTCGACTTCAAACTGCTGATTATGCGCGGCGCCATGGGTGGCGATCACGTTATATTGCGGCAGGGCTATCTTGTGGCCTTGCAGGTACTCCTGCAACAGCGTCTTGGCATCCTTGCCCAGCGTGCGCGGATCCACCTGCTCGAGGATGGGGATGTAGAGCTTGCGGATCAGTGTGCGCGCACCTTCGAAGCCGGCATCGAGGAATACGGCGCCGACGATGGCTTCCAGCGCATCGGCAAGAATCGAAGGGCGGCGGAAACCGCCGCTCTTCAGTTCGCCCTCACCCAGGCGCAGCGCCTCGGACAACTGCAGCATCTGGGCAATTTCATACAGCGCCTGCTGCTTGACCAGGTTGGCGCGCACGCGGGAGAGATCGCCTTCGTCGAGCTTGCTGAACATGCCGTACAGCATATCGGCCACGGCGCAGTTCAGCACCGAATCGCCCAGGAATTCCAGGCGCTCGTTGTGCAAGGCACTGTGGCTGCGGTGCGTCAGCGCCTGCTGCAGCAATTCTGGCTTGCTGAAGCGGTAGCCGAGGCGTTGCTGCAAGGCATCGAGGTTCATGTCAGTACTGCGTTCCCGAATAGGTAATCATAAGGCTCAGAGGGCCGTATAACGGCACCTCGTTACGGTAGGAAAAACCCACCGAGCGGATCGTGCCATTGTCGTCCTCGTGAATGTCCAGATCGTCGCTGCGCACAGCGGTGATACGGTCAATCTGTGCTTGCTTGGCGAAATAATCGGCCACTTCGCGCTTGTTGGATGCCTGTTGCTTGGCATAACTGATGGCGCGCTTGACCGCAAAATACTCCAGCAAGCTTGGGATCGCCCTGACCGCCGGGATCACGATGCCTCCGACGATCAAGATGACGATCAGCAAGCTGCCAAGGGAGAATCCGCGCACCTTGTACCGCCCCGCCAGACGCGCCCTCCCCCTCCTTGAACCAACCTCCCGACGCGATTGATCCGATTGATCCGATTGTTCTGCTTGTTCTGCCAGTGCCGTTTGACCGGCCTGACGCTTCTGACCATTCTGACCCTGTTGACCCATGTTGCGCTTTCCCTCGCTTGACTGGAGTGATTTATTCGCGCCGCGGAAGGCTTACTTGAACGCCCCCACGCGTCCGATATTGCCGAGGTTCATCCAGATCAGGAATGCCCGGCCGACAATATTCTGATCGGGCACGAAGCCCCAATAACGTGAATCCAGGCTGTTGTCGCGGTTGTCGCCCATCACAAAATAGTGACCTTGCGGCACCTTGCAAGTCAGCCCTTGCTGATTGTAAGTGCAGTTTTCGCGGAACGGAAAATCGGGGTCCGCGCCGGAGACAAACGGTGGCCGGTCGGTGTCGTTGAGAATACCGTGCTCCGGACCGTCGGGCAGCTTCTCGCGGAAGTGCTTCGAGTATGAAAGCCGTTCTTCATCCAGGTAATCGGGCAGCGGGCTGTAATCGGCGGCCTTGCCGTTGATGGTCAGGCGCTTGTTCTGGTAGCTCACCACATCGCCCGGTACGCCGATCACACGCTTGATGTAGTCGAGGGACTGATCCTTCGGGTAGCGGAACACCATCACGTCGCCGCGCTTCGGGTCGCCGACCGAGAGGATCTTCTTGTTCACCACCGGCAGCCTGATGCCGTAGTCGTACTTGTTGACCAGGATGAAGTCGCCGATCAGCAGCGTCGGGATCATCGAGCCGGACGGGATCTTGAACGGCTCGACCACGAAGGAGCGCAGCACGAACACGGCCAGTATCACCGGGAAGAAACTTGCGGAATACTCCAGCCACCAAGGCTGGCGCAGCTTTTCCTCGGCGAGGCGGCTACGCGAAGTGTCGATCTCGCCGACGCCGTAGCGTCCCTGGAGATCAGCTTTACGCGCATCGAACTCGGCCAGCGCGGACTGGGCGGAAAGCCGCCGCTGCTTCTCGAACACCAGTTTGTCGGCCACCCAGGCAATGCCCGTAATAACCACAAGCACAAAAAGGATCAGTGCAAAATTCATGTCGGCTAGATCGTCGTGTTGTTTTGATAGAGTCCGCGTCAACCACTGCCAGGAGCCTGCCGGCAGTGCCGGCGCGGCCCAGCCGGCTTACTTGTCGCCCACCTGCAGGATCGCGAGGAAGGCCTCCTGGGGAATCTCGACCGAACCCACTTGCTTCATGCGCTTCTTGCCTGCCTTTTGCTTCTCCAGCAGCTTCTTCTTGCGCGAGATATCGCCACCGTAGCACTTGGCAAGCACGTTCTTGCGCAGCGCCTTAACGTTCTCGCGCGCGATGATGTTGACGCCGATGGTGGCCTGGATGGCTACGTCGTACATCTGGCGCGGGATGATTTCGCGCATCTTGGATACGACTTCGCGGCCACGGTACTGCGAATTGGAGCGGTGCACGATCACGGACAAGGCATCGACCTTGTCGCCGTTGATCAGGATGTCCACCTTGACCACGTCGGCGGCGCGATACTCCTTGAACTCGTAGTCCATCGAGGCGTAGCCGCGCGACACGGACTTCAGCCGGTCAAAGAAGTCCATGACGATTTCCGCCATCGGAATCTCATAGGTAAGCTGCACCTGCTTGCCGTGATAGCTCATGTTGATCTGCGTGCCGCGCTTCTGCGTGCACAGCGTGATCACCGAGCCGACATAGGCCTGCGGCATGTACAGGTTGACCGTGACAATGGGCTCGAGGATGTTCTCGATGCGGCTCGGGTCCGGCATCTTGGCCGGGTTCTCCACGATCAGCTTGGTCTTGTCGCGCATGTCGACCTCGTACACCACCGTCGGCGCGGTGGTGATGAGGTCCATGTCGAATTCGCGCTCCAGGCGCTCCTGCACGATCTCCATGTGCAGCAGGCCCAGGAAGCCGCAGCGGAAGCCGAAGCCCAGCGCCTGCGACACCTCGGGCTCGTACTGCAGCGATGCGTCGTTGAGCTTGAGCTTTTCCAGCGATTCGCGCAGCGCTTCGTACTGGTTGGCTTCCACCGGGTACAGGCCGGCGAACACCTGCGGCTTGACTTCCTTGAAACCGGGCAGCGGCTCGGCCGCCTTGCGCGCCATGGTGGTGATGGTGTCACCCACCTTGGCGGCCTTCAATTCCTTGATGCCGGCGATCACGAAGCCCACCTGCCCTGCCTGCAGCGATTCACGCGGCAGCGACTTTGGCGAGAATACGCCGACCTGCTCGACCAGGTGCTGCGAGCCCGTGGCCATCAGCAGGACCTTGTCCTTGGGCTTGAGGGTGCCGTTGACCACGCGCACCAGCATCACCACACCCACGTAGTTATCGAACCACGAGTCGATGATCAGGGCCTGCAGCGGGGCCGCGGGGTCGCCCTTGGGCGGCGGCACGCGGGCGATCATCGCCTCGATGACGTCCTGCACGCCGAGGCCGGTCTTGGCCGAGCAAGGCGTGGCGTCATGCGCGTCGATGCCGATCACTTCCTCGATCTCGCGGATCGCGTTTTCGGGATCGGCCGACGGCAGGTCGATCTTGTTCAATACCGGCACCACTTCCACGCCGAGCTCGATGGCGGTATAGCAGTTGGCGACGGTCTGCGCTTCCACGCCCTGCGATGCATCGACCACCAGCAACGCGCCCTCGCAGGCGGACAACGAGCGGCTCACTTCGTAGCTGAAGTCGACGTGCCCCGGGGTGTCGATGAGGTTGAGGTTGTAGATCTTGCCGTCACGCGCCTTGTAGCTCAGCGCGGCGGTCTGCGCCTTGATGGTGATGCCGCGCTCCTTCTCGATGTCCATCGAGTCAAGCACCTGCGCTTCCATCTCGCGATCGGACAGGCCTCCGCAGAGTTGGATGATGCGGTCGGCCAGGGTCGATTTACCGTGGTCGATGTGGGCGATGATCGAGAAATTGCGGATATGGTCCATCTGATACTCAGGGGTGCGCCGTTTCAGGCCACGAAATGCCCGCGTGGGCACGCCGGGCGGCGCAGCAATTATGAACGGCCTAGAACTGGCGCCCTGCGGGGCGCACGCCGATCCCGGCCGCAGGTTGGTGACGCAGACTTTGCGCCAAAGTGCGATTTTACCGTATTTTCAAGGACTTCCGTATCGCGAAATGGACCACGGCGCTAGCCCTGCAGCCAAACCAGGCTTCGCCGGGCGCACTTATGCGCCATCTAACGCCCCATTGCCCACCTGTTCGCCCGCCCGCGGCCCCGCATGTGCGGCCAACCACGCCCTCACCCGCTTTTCGTCAAGAAAGTAATGGCACAGCTCCACGTCCGGCCCGACCGGGGAACCGGCCATCAGCACGGGCACCAGCTCGTCGAAACGCGCTATGGCCGCCGGATCGGCATCCACGTCCACCACGTGCAAGACAAAGGAAAAATCGCGCCGGAGCGGCTCCAGCGCGATTTTCATGTCCTCGCACAGATGGCAGTAGCGCCTGCCATACAGTGTGAGATGGGCCACGATGGCGGCGCCGGTCAGCGCGAGGACATCGTGCCCGGCCGCAGGGTCAGCACCTGGGTGGCGTCCCCGCGGCGCACGAACACCGCTGCGATCTTGGCTTTGTCGAGTCCCTTGACCAGCTCGTTGAACTGCTTGGGGCTGGTCACATCGCTGTCGCCCAGCCGCAGGATGATGTCGCCCGGGCGAATACCGGCGCGCATCGCCGGACCATCCGCCTGCTCGACCTCGACCCCCGACTTGATCTTGAGCTCCTTGAGCTTTGCGTCGGGAATCTCGTTGACGATCAAGCCAAGCGCATTGGGCTTGGCCGCCGGCGGAGTGCTATCGTCGCGCGAGCCATTGCCGCGGGTTTTCACCTTCGCATCCGCATCCAGCTCAGCCACTGTGATGGACACCTCGCGCGTTGCGCCCTTGCGCCAGAGCTGCAGCGGAACGCGCGTGCCCGGCTTGATGTCGCCAACCATGCGCGGCAGATCCGACGCCTTCTCGATGTCGCGGCCGTTGAACTTGAGGATGATGTCACCAGCCTCGATCCCCGCCTTTTCGGCAGGGCCGCCGGGCTCGACGCTGCCGACCAGCGCGCCCCGGGCACGGCCCAGGCCGAGCGAATCGGCAACTTCCTTGGTCACATCACCGATGGCCACCGCGATGCGTCCGCGCGTGACCTTGCCGGTCGCCTTGAGCTGCTCGGTGACCCGCATGGCTTCGTCGATCGGGATGGCGAACGAGATACCCATATAGCCGCCGCTGCGGCTGTAGATCTGCGAGTTGATCCCGATCACCTCGCCACGCAGGTTGATCAGCGGGCCGCCAGAATTGCCGGGGTTGACCGCCACATCGGTCTGGATGAACGGCAGGTAGTCGCCGGTATCGCGCCCCTTGGCGGAGACAATGCCGGCAGTCACGGTGTTATCGAGGCCAAAGGGAGAACCAATGGCCAGCACCCATTCGCCAGCGCGGACCTTGTCCGAATCGCCGAGCGTCAGCTTTGGCAGGCCGGTCGCGTCGACCTTGAGCAAGGCGACATCGGTGCGCTTGTCCGAGCCGATCAGCTTGGCCTTGAATTCACGCTTGTCGGGCAGCGTGACGTAGATGGTTTCCGCATCGGCAACCACGTGGGCATTGGTCATCACATAGCCATCCTGGCTGATGACAAAACCCGATCCCACGCCACGGCTCTGCTCCTCGCCTTGCGGTGGCTGCCCACGGCGCGGGGCACCCGGCGGCGTGGGGGCACCCGGCATGGGCACGCCAAAGAAACGGCGGAAGAACTCTGCCATTTCGTCATCTTCGGTCCCCCCCGGTGTGCCGCGTGCGCGCACGCGCTCGGTGGTGCGGATGTTCACGACAGCCGGTCCGGCCTTTTCCACCAGATCGGTGAAGTCGGGCAGGTTATAGGATGGCGCGGCGGCCTGCGCATGACTCAGCTCCGCGGCAAAAGGCGCGAAGGCGAGAATTGCAGCCATGAGCACGGTCCGAGCCAAGGCTGGAGATCTTGGTGACATCGTCGACTCCCGGGAAATCAGCGAAAAGAGGAATAAAGCACAGGCGCGGCAGGGTTGCCGATCGGCGGCGGCCCGCAGGCGGTGTTCACGCCTGCGGCAACGCCGCGATCCGGCCTAGTGGGCCTTCGGTGGTTTGTATTCTACCGCCGAGGCAAACTGCCTCACTGTAGCCGGCGGGACTTCGCCCACCACGGTGATCCAGAAATCGGCTACGCGGCGTACCACGACCTGCGTGGCACCCAGTGAGGCGACACCTTCGCGACGCACGCGCTGCTCGGAAACCGGCTCGATAAACACCGATAGGCCGGTCAAGCCATCGCTGTAGACGACCTGGAGCACCTCGAAAACATTGCCACGCGGGTTGGCCTGCGGCGCGCGCAACTCTCCCAGCGGGCGGCGAACTTCGCGGATCTTCAGGAACCCCTTGACCGGAACCGCGATGCTCCAGCCTTCATCGGCAATATTGGCCGGATGGTTGGTCACCTCATAGTGAGTCCAGGAGCCGGAGTTCTTGATGGCCGTGAGAATGCGCTGCTTTTCCGATGGCACGCCGATGTCGACTTGCGAGAAAGCAACCTGTTCCAGCACCTTGCCGGCCTCGCCCAGGGTCTGTGCACGCATCAGCAAGCCGGAATTCTTCTCCGCCCAAAGGCGCACGGCGTAGCGCGCCGCGTCATGCGGCTCGAGCGAAAAGACCTCGCACTCGACGCCAGCCACGCGCTCGCCCGGAAGCCTGCGCATGTCGTAGATATCGAGCACATCGCTCTTGTTGGTGGCCAGCAGCGCCGGGAAACGATCCTTGGCTTCCTGCTTCTCCACCACCACCAGCTTGGCCTCGGGAATCAGGCTGTGGACGATGTCGTTCTGGCGCAGCACCTCGCGCGGCTTGCCGTCAAGGGTCTCAAGCCGTTCATACTCGTTGTTGACGAGATCGCTGTAGTGCTGGATGCGCGATGCATGCATCACGCTGCCACGCTGATAAATCAGCGTACCGACATAATTCTCGCGCTGGGCCGCGCGATGGATCTTGTTGAGCCAGGCCGTTGCATCGCGACGGGCCAGCGTATTGTCCGGCGGCTGCGCAGTTGCCGCAGCCGCAGTCAGACACAAGGCCAGAAAAAAGGACCTGCGAAGGGCCCTAATTCTGTGTGCGCCCGCTACGTTGGCGGGCGACCATCCTTTATGCATGTCCGGCATTATTCCTGCGAATTGTCCTGAGAGAAGTTTGCGCTGTTAGCCACTTGGCGCATGGTCGGCACTACCGCATCGGTGGCAACCGAGACGCGGTGAGCGCGAAGATATTCATCCAGACGGGGATCGCGGATCATCTGCGCGTTGTCGGCGGAGACAGTCACGATGCCGCCAGCCTTGGGCGCTGCAGGTTGTTCGACACGCGCCACAACCGCATCCGGCGTGCCGAGGTCGGCGGCGCCGCGCATCTGCGGCACGGCCACCCAGCTGACGGCGGCCACTGCAGCGGCAATCGCAGTGCTCGGCATGACGCGCCGCACCCACGACGGCTTGAACAGCAGGCGATGAGCCGACGACGCCTTGGCGACGGCGGGCACCAGCACATGCGGCTCACTGTCCAGACGAGCGGAAAACCGGGAAAGAAAGTCATCGGTCGAGCCGGCATGCGTCAGTTCTTCCGAACGCAGGGCATCGCCAATCAATTGATAAGAGGCCCAACTCGCCATGCCCGCCTCGCTTTTCGCGAGGTCCAGCACTGCGTTTACTTCGTGCGGCGCCAGCTCGCCATCCATCAGCACGGAGATTTGCTCCGCTGCTTCCACTTCATGAACCGACTGCTTATGAGCCTGACCCATTTCCCACCCCTAGAAAAACCATTGAACAACCGACAATCCCGTCTACTGCTTTGTCGTTTTTCGATGCAGGAATAGGCTGCAACGCTGGCCGCACGACATTTTATTTACTGCTTACCACTAGACATCACCACCTGCTACATCATCACCTGCTACCACCGCTTGCCCTCTGCCGTTCCCAGCAACGGGCGCAATTTATCGGCAATCGCCTCGCGCGCCCGGAAGATGCGCGACCGGACTGTGCCGATCGGGCAACCCATGGCTTCCGCGATCTCTTCATAACTGAGGCCCTCGATCTCGCGAAGGGTGATGGCGGTGCGCAACTCCTCGGGCAGGGCTTCCATCGCGCGGTTGACCGTCTCGGCCACCTGGCGGGTATGAAGCATCGACTCCGGCGTATTGATATCTCTTAGTTGCTCACCGTCCGCAAAAGTTTCAGCCTCTTCGGCATCGATATCACTGGAGGCCTCCGGCCGGCGTCCCTGGGTCGCCAGGTAGTTCTTCGCCGTGTTCACCGCGATCCGGTACAACCAGGTGTAGAACGCCGACTCACCGCGAAATTGCGGCAATGCACGATACGCCTTGATAAAGGCGTCTTGTGCTACATCTTCCACTTCCGCGGAATCCCGCACCAAACGCGAAATGAGCCTGATGATCTTGCGGTGGTATTTCACCACCAACAATTCAAAGGCCCGCTTATCGCCCTGCTGGACGCGTTCAACGAGGAGCTGATCGGCTTCGCGTTCGCTCACGAATATTTCACCTGCAGTGTATCTCTTGGTATCGTCTTCACGACAAACGTTGTATTTTACCTACGTTGCGGGCCGCACGGTCAGTGCGTTGCAACGCATATTGTGAAGAATGGTTGAAATAGCCGCGCATCAGCCGGCCTCGCTGACTGCCGAGCCTTCGCGGCGCGCAACCCGAATAGTGCGCCTCAGGGCGCGCAAAGCGCTGGCGCCGGCAAATGCCCGATTGACCACCAGCACGCGTGGTGGCTGTCCGGCTACCGGTTCCAGGGCCAGCACGAGCGCCAGCTCGCCCAATTCCCAGCTGGATTCCACCCTCGCAATCGCGCGGCTTCCGTCCGGCATATCGACCAGGATGCCGGGCCGGCCGGTACTGTCCCGCCCTGGCGCAAGGCCGCCGTAGGCACAGGCGGCACCGCGCCAGAGCTTGGGCCAATGCCAGGCCAGCGAGCCGCACAACCCGGCCAGGCCGGCTACCAACAGCCACTGCGTCAAATCCCAGCCTTGCGCCGAGCGCCCCAGTTCCTGCACGCCTTGCCGGGCCAACAACGTGAACGTTGCCAGCTCGCAGACCAGGAACAGCACCAAGGCCCACCGCAAGGGATGGGCCTTGAAACGCAAAGGGGAAGCCACCCGGCGGCCGCCGGGTTCAGGCGCGACGGAAGACAAGCGTGCCGTTGGTGCCGCCGAATCCGAAATTGTTTTTCACCGCCACGTCGATCTTCAGGTCACGTGCCGTATTGGCCACGTAATCCAGGTCACACTCGGGATCCTGGTTGAAGATGTTGATGGTCGGGGGCGACACCTGGTGGTGCAGCGCCAGCACGGTGAAAACCGACTCAAGCCCGCCCGCGCCACCCAGCAAGTGTCCGGTCATCGACTTGGTCGAGTTGACAGCCAGCTTGTAGGCGTGATCGCCAAAGGCCAGCTTGATTGCTTCGGTCTCGTTTTTGTCACCAAGCGGAGTCGAGGTGCCGTGCGCATTCAGGTAGCCGACTTCATCCGCATTGATGCCAGCATCCCTGAGGGCGTTGGCCATGCAGCGGCGGGGGCCGTCCATATTGGGCGCGGTCATGTGGTAAGCATCACCGCTCATGCCGAAGCCGATCAACTCCGCATAGATCCTAGCGCCACGCGCCTTGGCCGACTCATACTCCTCGAGCATGACCACGCCGGCGCCCTCGCCCAGCACGAAGCCATCGCGATCCTTGTCCCAGGGGCGGGAGGCGGCTGCGGGGTCATCGTTACGGGTCGATAGTGCACGCGCTGCGGCGAAACCGCCAATGCCCAGCGGCGAGACGGTGGATTCAGCGCCACCGGCCAGCATCACGTCGGCGTCTCCCGCCTGGATCAGGCGGGCCGCCAGGCCAATGCTGTGCAGGCCAGTGGTACAAGCCGTGACGGCGGCCAGGTTGGGGCCCTTGAGTCCATGGATAATGGACAGGTGGCCCGAGATCATGTTGATGATCGAGCCAGGCACGAAGAACGGGGAAATCCGGCGCGGGCCACGATTGGTCAGCTCCGCGTGGGTATCCTCGATCATCGGCAGGCCGCCGATGCCCGATCCGACCAGCACGCCAATGCGATCGGCATTGGCTTCGGTCACTTCGTAGCCGCTATCCTTGAGCGCCTGCGAACCCGCTGCGATGCCATAGTGGATAAACGTATCCATATGGCGGGCTTCCTTGGCCGGGATGTAGTCCTCGGCGTTGAATCCCTTGACCTCGCCAGCGAAGTGCACGGCAAGCGCGGAATGATCGAATTTGGTGACGGTGGCAATGCCAGACTTGCCGGCAACCAGGTTGGCCCAGCCTTCGGCAACCGTGTTTCCGACCGGAGACACAAGGCCAAGCCCAGTGACGACGACACGACGACGGCTCACTATGATTTCCTACGGGTACGTGAAGCAAAACCGGATTGGGAATCGATGCCGGCCAACGGCCAGCAACCGGCTGCACCGACACCGGCGCAACGCATCCAATTGTGCTTCTTCGAACAGACGAAAGCCACAGAAAACAACGCAGCGGACCCACGGGCCCACGCGCCTGCCTTCTGTGGCTCGGAATTCAGATACGACAGGCTTAAGCCTTGACGTGTGCGGTGGCGTAATCGATTGCCTGTTGCACGGTCGTGATCTTCTCGGCTTCCTCATCAGGAATTTCCATGCCGAATTCATCTTCCAACGCCATCACCAGCTCAACCGTGTCGAGCGAGTCAGCGCCCAGGTCGTTCACAAACGACGATTCGGTCTTGATGTCTGCCTCGGCCACGCCGAGTTGCTCTGCCACGATTTTCTTGACGCGTTGTTCGATATTGTCCATGTAACCCTCCAGGGAAGTTCGACAAAAAGTGGGCGCATTTTAGCAGGTTTGGGCCATAAAAATGCCCCCCGCCATCTATTGCAAGAACTGCGCCCGATCAGTTTTAAAAATAACCACTTCATACAGCTTCTGCCGGCTTCTCCCTCGAACCCGGCCACTGCACAAGGTGATCAATTCATGTACATGCCACCATTCACATGGAGCGTTGTACCAGTGATGTAGGCCGCCTGCGGACCTGCCAGGAAGGCCACCGCATGTGCGATGTCTTCCGGCTGGCCGAGCCGGCCCAACGGGATCTGCGTCTTCAGTGCCGTATGCTGCTCTTCCGACAAAACCTTGGTCATATCGGTATCGATAAAGCCCGGCGCCACGCAATTGACGGTGACGTTGCGGCTGCCGATCTCGCGCGCAAGCGCGCGGCTCATGCCTTCCACGCCTGCCTTGGCTGCCGCGTAGTTCATCTGACCCGGGTTGCCGGTCGAGCCGACCACCGAGGTGATGTTGATGATACGGCCACCGCGGGCCTTCATCATCGGACGCAGTACGGCGCGCGACAGGCGGAACACCGCCGTCATATTGGTCTCGATCACCGCACTCCAGTCTTCGTCCTTCATGCGCATGGCGAGCTGGTCCTGGGTAATGCCGGCATTGTTCACCAGCACGCCCAGGCTGCCATGCGCCTTGACCAGTTCGTCGATCAGCGCTTCCGACGCCACTGCATCATTGACGTTGAGCACGGCGCCGCGGCCCTTGCCACCGGCTGCCGCCAGGTATTCGCTGATGGCTGCCGCACCCGCCTCGCTGGTGGCAGTACCCACCACCGTGGCGCCCTGGGCGGCCAGTTCCAGTGCGATGGCGCGGCCAATCCCGCGCGACGCGCCGGTTACCAGCGCGACCTGGTTTTCCAGAAATTTTGTCATTGCGTTGGTCCTTGTTTACTTCAGCAGCGCCAGCGTGTCCTGCAGCGAGGCCGGATCGAAGATCGCTCCGCCCACCAGACTGCCGTCGATGCGCTTGGTCATGCCGGCCAGCACCTTGCCGGGGCCGCACTCAATCACATGGGTCACGCCTTCAGCAGCGATCTTCTGCACGCACTCGACCCAGCGCACCGGGGCTGCGGCCTGACGGACCAGCGCGTCCTTGATGGCTTGCGGGTCATTGACGATGGCCACATCGACGTTGTTCACCAGCGGAATCGACGGCGCGGAAAACACCATGCCGGCCATGCGCTCGCGCAGGCGGTCCGATGCGGGCTTGAGCAGCGACGAGTGGAACGGTGCCGACACCGGCAGCGGCAGCGCGCGCTTGGCGCCACGTGCCTTGGCCATTTCGCAGGCCTTCTCCACGGCACCCTTGTTGCCAGCGATCACCACCTGCAATGGAGCATTGAAGTTCACGGCCTCCACCACGCCGGCACCGGTCGCCGACGCTTCAGCGCAAGCGGCGCGCACGTCATCATCGGACAGGCCCAGGATGGCTGCCATGCCGCCCTCTCCAACCGGCACGGCTTCCTGCATGGCTTGTGCGCGAAAGCGCACCAGCGGCACCGCATCAGCAAAGGGGATCACTCCGGCTGCCACCAGCGCGGAATATTCACCCAGGCTGTGCCCCGCCACCACGACCGGAACCGGACCGCCGGCGTCGAGCCAGGCGCGGTAGATGGCCACCGCTGCGGTCAGCATCACCGGTTGCGTGTTGGCGGTGAGGTTCAGGTCCTCGGCCGGGCCTTCGGCGATCAGTTGGCCTAGGTCCTGCCCAAGCGCGGCGGATGCCTCATCCAGCGTGGCACGAACTACCGCGTTGCCGGCAAAGGCGTTGAGCATGCCAACTGCCTGCGAGCCTTGCCCTGGGAATACAAAGGAGAATTTCATCGCAATCGAATCGTAAAGATGAATAGCGCCGGGTCGGCGCAACGGCATGACACCGCCGCGCCGGCCCGAATATTACATGCGCAGCAGTACCGCGCCCCAGGTGAAGCCGCCGCCCACGCCTTCCATCAGCACGTGATGCCCTGCGCCAATGCGGCCATCGCGCACCGCCACGTCGAGCGCCAGCGGGATCGAGGCTGCCGAGGTGTTGCCGTGCTCATGCACCGTAGCCACCATGCGCTCGGCAGGCAGGCCAAGCTTCCTGGCCGTGCTTTGCATGATGCGGATATTGGCCTGGTGCGGGATCAGCCAGTCGACCTTTTCCGCCGGGAACTGCGCGCCCGCGAGTGCTTCGCGCGCGACCTTGTCGAGCACGGTGACCGCTAGCTTGAACACAGCCTGGCCATCCATGTGCAGGAAGGGGTTGCCGGTGATATTGCCGCCCGAGACGTTGCCCGGCACGCACAGGATATCCACATGGCTGCCATCGGAGTGCATCGCCGACGACAGGATGCCGGGTTCCTCGGAGGCGGACAGCACAACTGCGCCGGCACCGTCGCCGAACAGCACGCAGGTGGTGCGGTCGTTGAAGTCCAGGATGCGGGAAAACACTTCCGAGCCAATCACCAGCGCATTGCGATGTGAACCGCTGCGGATGAATTTCTCGGCGGTGGCCAGCGCATAGACAAAGCCCGAGCACACCGCTTGCAGGTCGAACGCCGCGCAGTTGTTGGTGATGCCAAGCTTCTGTTGCACGAGGCAGGCGGTGCTGGGGAAGACGAAATCGGGCGTGGAAGTGGCAACGATGATCAGGTCGATGCTCTGGCGATCGATGCCGGCGGCCTCAAGCGCGCGCTCCGCCGCCTTGACGGCGAGGTCGCTGCTGGTGACATCCGGCTCGGCCCAATGGCGGGCCGAGATGCCACTGCGCGAAAAGATCCATTCGTCGCTGGTCTCGATGCCCTTCTCAGCCAGTTGCGCCGCGATATCTTGGTTAGTGACGCGCCGCGGAGGCAAATAGCTCCCGGTCCCGATGATTTTTGCGTAGCTTGTCATGTAATGTCGGATCGATCGTCTGGCCACGGGTCGTCGCCCGCGGCATCTACATCAAGACCTCAGGCGGCGTGCGGGCTTGGACTGGAATCCTCGGCGCCTGACTGCGGGCCGGTAGCCGGAGTGCTGTTACCTGACTTGTTGGCGAAGGCCTGAATGGTGCGTTCGATCACACCATTCCTGGCCGCATCATACCCGCGTTTGATAGCCCACTCAAAAGCGTGCGCATCGGCGGAACCATGACTTTTGACGACCAGCCCGCGCAGGCCGAGCAGGGAAGCGCCGTTATAGCGCGCCGGGTCCAGGCGCCGGGACAGTCGCTTGAGCACCGGCAAAGCCAGGACCGCCAGCAGCTTGGTAAACCACGACCGCGTGAATTCTTCCTTGATCATGTTGGCGATCATCTTGGCCAACCCTTCGCTGCTCTTTAGCGCGACGTTGCCGACGAAGCCATCGCACACCACGATATCGGTGGTGCCCTTGAAGATGTCGTTGCCTTCCACGTTGCCGTAGAAGTTGAGCTCCGAAGCGCGCAGCAGCTCACCCGCGCGCTTCACGACATCGTTGCCCTTGATCACTTCTTCGCCGATGTTAAGCAGGCCGACGCTCGGGCGCTCCTTGTGATCCACCACGGCAACCATGGCCTCCGCCATGCGCGCGAACTGCAGCAGGTGCTCGGGCTCGCAGTCGGCATTGGCACCGAGGTCGAGCACCGTGGTACCCCAGCCCTGCTCGTTGGGAATGGTGGTTGCGATAGCCGGCCGCTCGATGCCCTCGAGCGTTTTCAGCACATAGCGCGACACGGCCATCAGGGCGCCGGTATTGCCTGCCGAGATGCATGCGCCAGCCAGCCCCTCCTTCACCTGGGTCACCGCCACGCGCATCGAGGAATCCTTCTTCCTGCGCAGCGCCACTTCAACGGGGTCGTCCATGGTGATGACTTCGGACGCGGTCACAATGCGCACGCGCGGATGGTCGAGCGCGTGCAGCTTCTTGAGCTGCGGCTCGATGCTGTCCCGCAAGCCGACCAGCACCACTTCGGCGTCGCTATGGCTTGAGAGAAAACTGATCGCCGCCGGTACGGTCACGGAGACACCGTGATCGCCACCCATGCAGTCGATAGCTAGTTTGATCGTCATTGTTTCCTGGTGCAGAAGCGCTGGTCGGCGTGACTTGGAATCCTGGCTCCCGAGCCGGGCAGGCATGACCCTGACCAGCCGGTGGCAACCCGACGGCACTCCCGGAGCGCTCCACGGCGAGATCTGGCGCCGCCCTTGCCGCCGCGCATGGCATCCAGCCATGCACTCAGCTTGAGCCGGCGGCGCAAATCGGCCCGATGGAAGCCTGCGCTACGGTTTGCGCTGCGAGCGCGCAACAAAAAAGCGGCAACGATTTTGCCGCTTTTTTGTTTTTGACCTACCAACGTGCGCGTACGAGACGCAAAGTCACGCCGAACGATCTGTCAGTCGTTCTTGGTCTTGATGACCTTGCGGCCACGATAGTAGCCGTTCGGGCTCACGTGGTGACGCAGGTGGGTTTCGCCCGTGGTCGGCTCCACTGCCAGCGCTGCCGTGGTCAGGTGGTCGTGCGAGCGATGCATGCCGCGCTTGGAGGGCGACTTCTTGTTCTGTTGAACTGCCATGATGACTCCTTCGAGAATTTTTCAATGGTAACACACGCATCCCGCACGAGGCGTAGCCGGGCCCGGCCGGATGCTGATCCTGGTGCCCTCGAACGTTGCAAGATGCCGGCGAACCGGCTTCAGTGCTTCGTTTTCAGGCCGGCCAGCGCCGCAAAGGGCGAAGGCCGTTTTTCTTCTTCCGGCAGAACCTCTGGTTCAGGTTCCGCCTGTCCGTCCACCCCGGTCACGAGACTTTCGTGCACCGTGGGGCAAACGTCATGCTTGGGCGCCACCGGCAAAGCCAGCAGCACTTCATCTTCAATCAGCGTCAGCAGGTCGAAACGCTTGGAGCCAACAATCACATCGAGCTCGTCGTCATCCATGGGCGCCGCATCGGCATCCGCCTCGCTGGCGACCACCTCGAAGCACATGTCCGTGGCGATCGGCTGCTCGTACACCCGCAGGCAGCGCTGGCAATCCAGCCAGACCCGGCCATTCACGGCCAGATCGATGAACAGGCGCTCCACCGCGGGCTTGCCGGGCTCGCCCGCCTCTTCCTCGACAAAGCCGGAAAGCGCGTAGCTGAACACCTCGTCCGGCGCCGACGCTGGCGCTTGCGCCGCAGTCTCGGCTATGATGCGCGGCAAATCGCGTGCGGCAACTTCGCCGGTGGCGTCGTCGCCAGCGCGGCAAAACGCAAAGAGATCGAGCGCGCGCAGGTCAATCGGCTGGGTCATGTCTTATCGTGCCGTCATGCCGGGAGGCATCCCGGAGGATCGCGGCTTCGACGCATTTTTCTGTATACCTGACATATAACTGGTATACGTACCGTCGAAACGTGACTCGGAAGCCACACAACACCGGAAAAAACACGGTATTGCGCCGGACTTGCTTGGCTAAACGCGAGATTATACGTCGATTCTGCTGCCGCGGTCAAAATTTTGGAAGACGGCCATTCGCCGCTTTCCCTTTTCGCTCAATTACTTATGCCGCAAACTTCCCGCCCCACCCTCATCCTGGGTTCCAGCTCACGTTATCGCCGCGAATTGCTGGAGCGCCTGCGCATTCCTTTCGAGGTGGCCATTCCCGACATCGACGAAACCCCGCAACCAGGCGAAAGCCCCGAAGCCACCGCGCTGCGGCTCTCCCACGCCAAGGCACAGGCCATCGCCGAGCGGCATCCCGGCACCCTGGTCATCGGCTCCGACCAGGTCGCCACGCTGGACGGCAGGCAGATCGGCAAGCCCGGCTCCCATGAAAAGGCCCTGGCGCAATTGCAGTGGATGCGCGGCCGTACCGTCACTTTTCACTCCGCGTTGTGCCTGCTTGACAGTCGTAACGGCGAGGCTCAGTTGGCCGATATCCAGACGCGCGCGACCTTCCGCGACCTTCCCGACCAGGAACTGGATGCCTACCTGCGCATCGAGCGCCCTTATGATGTCGCGGGCAGCGCCAAATCCGAAGGACTGGGGATCGCCCTGCTCTCGCATATGGAGTCCGACGATCCCACCGCGCTGGTAGGCCTGCCTCTGATCGCGCTGACCAATATGCTGCGCCAGGCCGGCTACCCCTTCTTCCAGGACTGAGGGCTTCGCCCACCTTGCATCAAGCCACCAAGCCACAGAAGACAAATGAGAACCCAAGCATGAGCGGCACCCTGTACCTGATCCCCAACACCTTGGGCAAACGCGACGAGTTCGACCCGCTCGCGGATGTCATTCCGGCTGGCGTGCAGCAAATCACGGCCAGCCTGGACTACCTGGTGGCGGAAAATGCCAAGACGGCACGCGCCTTCCTGAAGAAACTCAGTGAAACCTCTCCGCTAGGCAAGCCAATCCAGCAGATCGAGATCCGCGAACTCAACGTCAATACGCGCGAAGGCGAACTGGCCGCCTTGCTGGCACCGATCCGCGAAGGGCGCGACGGCGGCCTGCTGTCGGAAGCCGGCGTACCGGCGGTGGCCGATCCCGGCGCCAACCTGGTGCGCCTGGCTCACACCAAGGGCGTGCGCGTGCGCCCGCTGGTGGGTCCGAGCTCGATTTTGCTGGCCGTGATGGCGTCCGGCCTCAATGGCCAGAGCTTTGCGTTCAACGGCTACCTGCCGGTGGATGCCGGCGAGCGCGCCAAGCGCCTGCGCGAACTGGAGCAGCTATCGCGCAAAGCGCGCCAGACCCAGGTCTGGATCGAGACGCCGTACCGCAACGGCCCCTTGCTGGAGGCCATGCGCCAGCATTGCGCAGGCACCAGCCTGCTGTCGATCGCGGTAGACCTGACCTTGCCAAGCGAGACGATCGTCACGCTGCCCATCTCCGATTGGCGCCCGGAGCGGCTGGCACTGAACAAGCGCCCGGCCATTTTCTCCTTGCTGGCAACCTGAGCGACGGCCGGCAAACGAGTAAGTAAACGAAAAATGGGGCGTTTTCGCCCCATTTTTCTGCCCCGAGTCCGGCTCGGCTGGCTTAATGCATGGCCTGCACGCGCGTGCCGAACAGCATGGTCTTCATCGCCGCCGTGCCCATCGCCGCGCCGAAACGCTTGGCTACCCGCTCCGCAATATTCTCCTTGACGGTGTAGTCGACGATGTCCTCGGCCTTGAAGAGATCCCGCGCCACGTAATCGGCGTTGCCCAGGCCGTCGGCCAAGCCCAGCTCAACGCTGCGCTCGCCGGACCAGAACAAGCCGGAGAACAGGTCCGGATCGTCCTTCAGGCGATCGCCCCGGCCTTCCTTGACCACGTCGATGAACTGCTGGTGGATCTGCTTGAGCATGGTTTCGGCGTATTGCTTCTGCCGCGGCACCTGCGGCGAGAACGGATCGAGCATGCCCTTGTTGGCGCCGGAGGTATAAAGCCGGCGCTCGACGCCCAGCTTGTCCATGAGCCCGGTGAAGCCAAAGCCGTCCATCAGCACGCCGATCGAGCCGACGATGCTAGCCTTGTCGACATAGATCTTGTCGGCCGCCGCCGCCACGTAATAGCCGCCCGAGGCGCAGATCTCCTCCACCACCACGTAGAACGGCTTGGCGGGATAAAGTGTCCGCAGGCGCCGGATCTCGTCATTGATCATGCCGGCCTGTACCGGTGAGCCACCCGGCGAGTTGATCTTGAGGATGATCCCCGCGGCATTGGTATCGGCAAACGCGGCTTGCAGTGCCGCGTTGATCGATTCGGCGCTGGCCGGCGTCCCGGCAGCAATCTCGCCGTCGAGCGACACCATTGCCGTATGGCGACCGCTCGTGGCAATGGTGCCGTCGCCCTTGAAGTCAAAAACGGCAAAGAAAATCAGCGCTAGCAGGGCGAGCCCGGCAAAACGGAAGAAAATCCGCCAGCGCCGCGCCGCGCGCTGCTCGCGCAGCGTCGCCATCAGCACCTTTTCCAGCACATCCCGCTCCCAGCCTGTCCCCGTGGGCACCGGGCCGACATCGCGACCGGCCATGCGCGCCTTGCGCTGGCCGGCTTCTTTCTGCGAAGCAGCATCTCCGGCGCGCAACTCTTGCTCCAGCGGGTAATCAGCCTGCGAGGCGGTTTCCAGCCGGTCATCCCCCGCCCCGGGCGCCCCGGCGCTGGCCGAAGCCACCGGTTCCTGCGCCTTGCCGGATTCGTCCTGCGGCGGTTTTTGCTGTTCAGTCATGCAGTTGGCTCTTGAATATGAATAGATAGGCGGGCCGGGGCACCGGGGCTGCCGGCTGCCCGCTGCCCGCTAGCCCGCGGGTACTTCGTATGGACTTTCCGGCAGCCAGTACACATTGCCGTCGCGCTCTTCGACGCGCAGCTTGGCCAATGAAGCGCCCCGGCAGGGACCGCCCACGCACAAGCCACTGTCCGGCGCATAAACCGCGCCATGTGTCGCGCACATCAAGTATAGGCCCGAGGACTCGAAAAACTGTCCCTCCTGCCAATCGAGCTCCATCGGCACATGCGCGCACTGGTTCAGGTAGCCGTGAACAGCCCCCTCGAAGCGCACGACAAACGCGCTCACGGGGCGCCCACCCACCTCGACCACAAAACGCACCCCGGCGCCGCCGTCAGCCAGATCCTCGGCCGCGCAAAGGTGGCGCTCGCCAGTCATCCTCTGGCCCGTTGCGTCAAGCATGCGCCAGCAACCAGTCTTTCAGGTCGGCGATGGACGACGCGCAATGCAGCGGCGCCATCGCGCGCAGGGCGTCCGCGGGATGCGCGCCGTAGCCTACGCCGATGCCAGCCGCGCCGGCATTAGCCGCCATCTGCAGGTCATGGGTGGTATCACCGATCATCACCGTGCGCTCCATGTCCTGCCCCAGTTCGCGGGTCAGCTCTTGCAGCATGGCCGGGTGAGGCTTGGAAAAGGTCTCGTCGGCGCAACGTGTGCCGTCGAACAGGCGCACGAGGCCAGTTGCTTCCAGGGCGCGCTGCAGGCCGACGCGGGTCTTGCCCGTCGCCACGCCGAGAAAATAATGCTCGGCGCGCAAGGCTTCCAGCATCTCGTGCACCCCGTCGAACAGCACCAGCTCGGCATCGCGGGTCAGGAAGTGGAAACGGTAGCGCTCGGCCAGCCGGGGATAGTCGGCGGGATCGAGCGTCGGCACGGCGTACGACAGCGCGTCCTTGAGTCCCAGCCCGATCACGTGGCTGGCGGCGCTGTCGTCGGGCACCGGCAAGCCGAGGTCGCGGCTGGCCAGCTGGATGCATTTGGCGATGGTCGGGGTGGAATCCATCAGGGTTCCATCCCAGTCGAACACGATCAGGTCGAAGCGTTGCCTGGCCATGAATATCCTTGTTGGCGCCTTAGTCAGCGGCGCGCAGGTTACGGGCTTGCTGCAGGAACGCTTCGCACTCCGGCGGCATGGGCGCAACGACAGTGGTGATTTCTCCACTTATCGGATGCGTAAATGTCAGGCTGTGCGCGTGCAGGAACATGCGCTTGAGCCCGGGATTGGCGCCGCTGCGGGCCAGCGCCTTGTTGAGGGCGTAATCGCCGTACTTTTCGTCACCCAGGATAGGGAAGCCGGAATGCGCCAGATGGACCCGGATCTGGTGGGTCCGCCCAGTCTTCAACTCGGCCTCGAGCAAGGTGTAGCCAGGCATGAC
Source organism: Cupriavidus basilensis (assembly GCF_008801925.2). NCBI lineage: Bacteria > Pseudomonadati > Pseudomonadota > Betaproteobacteria > Burkholderiales > Burkholderiaceae > Cupriavidus > Cupriavidus basilensis. The sequence goes on from NZ_CP062803.1 coordinate 2,997,692, forward strand.
CTCGAGCCGGTTGAACACGGTGTGCGAGGCAATGCCATCTTCCTGCACCCGCACGCGGCGCTCGCCCTCCGGGGTGGTGTACTTATATAGGGGGAATTTCACGTGCTGCCGGGCATTCTCGAAATGCCCCGCCACGCAGGCGAAGTAGCGCTTGTCCAGCGCACTGCCGCGCATCTGCTCATGCAGGTTCACCAGCGCCGTACGCTTTTTCGCCAGCACCAGCAGGCCTGAGGTCTCGCGGTCGAGACGGTGCACAAGCTCAAGGAACCTGGCCTGCGGGCGGGCGCGCCGCAATTGCTCGATCACGCCGAATGCCACGCCGGAGCCGCCATGCACGGCCACGCCGGCAGGCTTGTTGATCACCAGCAGGTATTCATCCTCGAAGACCACAGGAAAGCTGGCCGGCGGCACGAACTTGCCGGCATCAGGTGCCGAAGCCGCCACACGCATAGGCGGGATCCGGACCACGTCGCCCAGCTGCAGGCGATACGTGGCATCGACCCGCCCCTTGTTCACACGCACTTCACCCGACCTCAGGATGCGGTAGACATGGCTCTTGGGCACCCCTTTCGAGAGCTTCAGGAGGAAGTTGTCGATACGCTGGCCATCGGCTTCGTCGCCAATCGTTACGTACGCCACCTGGGGCCCGGCCGCGGCGGGCCGCACCTCTTTTTCAATTTGATGGCGTAACTCATTCATTTTCAATATAATTTCCTCGCTGTTCCGGCCAAAGACCGGCAGCGCAAGTCAGGTGTAGGCGATTCGTCGTATTTTACACTTCGGGTTGCCGCCAACCCTGCCAGCCTCCCGCTTCTTTGCGTACCACGCGAGCCCGGGGTTGGTAAATGGCAGCAAAAACGCAGCACGCACGGTATCGCCCGCGCAGGAAGTCGCCCAAAGGCAACTTCGGCGCTGACGGCGGTCACGTGGGAGTAGTGTTCAGGTAGAACAGAATTTGATAGTGGATGCCCACCCGGCATCCACTCTGGTGAGAGAAGTCCCGCCCGCACCGGGAAACGGTGCCGCCGGCATGCTTCCAACGCCGCCTGACTGGTTATACCGGCGCCCGGTCGCAGAACTCCAAGAAGCAGTAGGTGCGCCCGCCAGGAGATGTCAGGAAGCGAAGCAGCATTGCCGTGACGACAAACTTGCTCTTTGACGCGTCTAGCCTTCCGCGGCCGGCCGCGGTGCGATGGCGCCTCTTTGCGCCCGCACCGCCGCCATGCCAGCCGGAAACCCGCTGGGTCGCTGCGCAAAGCAGCACACCGGCGTTCTCTCCGACCATGCGGACGGCGCTTTCGACGTCGTTACCTCTCTTTCACCCGTGCCCAGCCGGCCGCGCTCATTTGCGCGACGGCGCTTTTGGCAATTCTCGCGCCCTCACTCGCTCCCTCGCGTGCTCCACGGAACGAACGCCGCGGGCACCGCATGCCGGTGCAATCCGCGGCATTGAGTGAGGTAATGCGATGAAACGCATGCTTTTCAACGCGACGCAGCAAGAGGAACTGCGCGTCGCCATCGTCGATGGTCAGAAGCTGATCGACATCGACATCGAAGCCGCCGGGCGCGAACAGCGCAAGGGCAACATCTACAAGGGTGTCATCACCCGGATCGAGCCCTCGCTGGAAGCCTGCTTCGTCAACTATGGCGAAGAACGCCATGGTTTCCTGCCCTTCAAGGAAGTCGCACGCGCCTTTTTCAAGGAAGGCGTGGACGTGCGCAACGCCCGCATCCAGGACGCGCTGCATGAAGGCCAGGAACTGATCGTCCAGGTAGAAAAGGAAGAGCGCGGCAACAAGGGCGCTGCGCTGACCACCTTTATCTCGCTGGCCGGCCGTTACCTGGTGCTGATGCCCAACAACCCGCGCGGCGGCGGCGTATCGCGCCGCATCGAGGGCGAGGACCGCCAGGAACTGCGCGAGACCATGGGCCAGCTGGCCGTGCCCGAGGGCATGAGCATCATCGCCCGCACCGCGGGCATCGGCCGCTCGGCCGAAGAACTCCAGTGGGACCTGAACTACCTGCTGCAGCTGTGGAAGGCCATCGACGGCGCCGCTGGCGACAACAAGGCCCCGCTGCTGATCTATCTCGAGTCCAGCCTGGTGATTCGCGCCATCCGCGATTATTTCCAGCCGGATATCGGCGAGATCCTGATCGACACCGACGAAATCTACGAGCAGGCCCGCGCCTTCATGAGCGTGGTCATGCCCGATAACATGAACCGCGTGAAGAAGTACCGGGACGACGTCCCCCTCTTCTCGCGCTTCCAGATCGAACACCAGATCGAGTCGGCTTATTCGCGCATGGTGATGCTGCCCTCGGGTGGCGCCATCGTGATCGACCACACCGAAGCCCTGGTGTCGGTGGACGTGAACTCGGCCCGCGCCACCAAGGGCGCCGACATCGAGGAAACCGCGCTGCGCACCAACCTCGAAGCCGCCGATGAAATCGCCCGCCAGCTGCGCCTGCGCGACCTGGGCGGCCTGATCGTGATCGACTTCATCGACATGGAAGCCAGCAAGGCCCAGAAGGACGTGGAAACGCGCCTGAAGGATGCCCTGCGCCATGACCGTGCCCGTGTCCAGATGGGCAAGATCAGCCGCTTCGGCCTGATGGAGCTGTCGCGCCAGCGACTGCGCCCGTCGCTGTCGGAAGGCTCGCACATCACTTGCCCTCGCTGCAACGGCACCGGCCATATCCGGGATACCGAATCCTCCGCCCTGCAGGTCCTGCGCATCATCCAGGAAGAAGGGATGAAGGAAAACACCGCCGCCATCCACTGCCAGGTGCCTGTGGAAGTGGCCGCGTTCCTGCTCAACGAGAAGCGCCAGGACATCAACCTGATCGAGATGCGCTTCAAGGTCAACGTGCTGCTGATCCCCAACAAGCACCTGGAGACCCCGCACTACAAGCTGGAGCGCCTGCGTCACGACGACCCGCGCCTGGAAGACAGCATGGCCAGCTACAAGATGGCCGAGGCTGCCGCCAAGGAACTGGAAGCCGACACCAGCTACAGCAGCCGCAAGAAGGAAGATGCCAAGCCGCGCCAGGAAGCTGCCGTCAAGGGCATCACCCCGGAACAGCCGGCCCCCGTCTCCGTGCCGCGCGCAGAGCGCGCCCCGCGCCCGGAAGCCGCGGCGGCAGCCGCGCGTCCGGTGCCGGCTACCCAGCCGGTGGTCGGCGGTGGATTTATCGGCTGGCTGAAGAACCTGTTCGGCGCCAAGCCCGCGGCACCCGCCGTCGAGCCGGCCAAGCCGGTTGACGCGGAGCAGCGCAGCGCTGAAAACCGTCGCGAACGCGGCCAACGTGGCGAACGCGGTGAAGGCCGTGGCCAGCGCGGCGAACGCGGTGGCGAGCGTGGCGAGCGTGGCGAGCGTGGCGGCGAACGTGGCGAACGCCAGGGCCGTGGCCAGCGCGGCGAGCGCGCACCCCAGGAACGTGGCGAGCGCACCGAGCGCGCGGACCGCGGCGAACAGCGCACGGAGCGTGGCGAGCGCGTCGAAGCGCGCGGTGAACGTGGCGAACAGCGTGGCGAACAACGCGGCGAGCGCAACAGCCGTGCCCCGCGCCAGGCCGCACTGGAAGTCCAGCCGGCCCGCCAGCCCGAAGGCGCACCGGCCGAGCGTACGGAAGGCCGTGGCGAAGGCCGCCGCGACCGCAACCAGGAACGCCGCGAGCGCCAGCGCGACCGCCAGCGTGAACGAGGCGACGCGCCGCGCGAAGGCGAAGCCACCGAAGGCCTGGCTGCCGAAGCCGTAGCCGCGACCGCCGCAGCTGTCGTGGCAGCGCCGGCCGTAGCCGCAGCGGTTGCCTCGCACGACGACGCCGACAACGCACGCACCGACCTGCCGGAAGGCACGGAAGGCACCGAGAACGGTGAAGGCGAAGAACGCCGCCGCCGCAATCGCCGTGGCCGCAACCGCTATCGCCGCGAACGCGACGACAGCGCCCAGGCAAGCGAAGGCGCGGAAAGCGCTGAAGGCGAGTACACGGCGGAAGTGCGCGAAAGCACCCAGGCCGCCGCCCCGGCTGTGGTCGCCCAAGCGCCTGCGATCGAAGCCGCTGCCGTGCCGGTTGCCGAAAGCGCGCCGAGCGCGCCGGCTTACCAGCCCGCCGAAGCTGCCGTAGTGACGCAACAGCCCGTGGCACTGCCGGCGGAGCCGGTGTTCGTGCAGGCCGCGCCGGTCGCTGCGCCAGTCGTTGCGCCGATCGTCGAACCGGTTGCCGCGCCGGTGGCTGAAACGGTGGTTGAGACGATCGCAGCGAGCCCGGCCGCCTACCAGCCGGCTCCGGCTCCGGTTGTGGCTGAAGCTGTCGTGGAAGCGCCTGCTGTCGTGGCACCTGCCGTTGAAGTGCCGGCCGCTGTCCCGGTGGCAACGGTAGCCCCGGTGGCCCCGGTGGCCCCGGTCGCGGTCGCGGTCGCGGTCGAAAGCCTGCAGCCGATGCTGGCCTCGGCTGGCCTGGAGTGGGTCAACACCGACACCAGCAAGCTGCGCGCTGCGCAGGAAGCGGCTGCCAGCATCCCGCCGGCACCGCGCGTCGTGCGGGAGCGCAAGCCCCTGCCGCCGCTGCCTGAAGGTCCGATGATCCTGGTCGAAACCGGTGTCGATACCGCAGGGACACCGCAGAAGTAAGCGGCACCCTCGCGGGTAGCAAGGAAAGGGACGGCGATGCCGTCCCTTTTTCATGCCTGCGGGCTTTGTTTGCGGGCTTTGTCCCGGGTGATGCCGGCGGTACCATGCCCGGCTCGGCTAGAATGACAAATAGATGGCACCCGAAAGATGGTGCCCGGAACGGGCGATGCTGCCCCATGCAATCGCGCCAGAACCGCCCGTCACCCGCACTGCCACGCCCCCAGGCCATGACCGAATCCGTCATTCCCATTTTCGACCTGCGCGATCATCGCTACCGCTCGATGACGCCAAGCATTCCGGCCGTGCTCGCCGCACCGTCCGGGCTGGTTGCCGACACGCGCGGCCGGCCACTGCATGATCTGCGCATCTCGGTTACGGATCGCTGCAATTTCCGCTGCGTCTACTGCATGCCCAAGGAAGTGTTCGACAAGGACTACACCTTCCTGCCCCATTCCGAGTTGCTGAGCTTCGAGGAAATCGAGCGCGCGGCTCGCCTCTTCGTTGCGCACGGCGTCGAGAAGATCCGCCTCACCGGCGGCGAGCCGCTGCTGCGCAAGAACATCGAAAAACTGGTGGAAATGCTGGCGCGCATCGACACGGTGTCCGGCAAACCACTGGACCTCACCCTTACCACCAACGCCTCGCTGCTCGCACGCAAGGCGCGCGCGCTACGCGATGCAGGCCTGACGCGGGTAAGCGTGAGCCTGGACGCCATCGACGACGCCACCTTCCGCCGCATGAACGATGTCGACTTCGCGGTGCGCGACGTGCTGGACGGCATCGAGACCGCCCAGGCGGCCGGCCTGGCGCCGATCAAGGTCAACATGGTGGTCAAGCGCGGCACCAACGACGGTGAAATCGTGCCGATGGCCGCACATTTCCGCGGCAGCGGCATCATCATGCGCTTTATCGAGTTCATGGACGTGGGCGCGAGCAACCACTGGCAGATGGACGAGGTGCTGCCCTCGGCCGACGTGGTGCGCCGCATCCACGAGGCCTTCCCGCTGGAAGCCATCCCAGCCAACTACAGCGGCGAGACCGCCGAGCGCTGGCGCTACCGCGACGGCGCCGGCGAGATCGGCGTGATCTCCAGCGTGACCCACGCCTTCTGCGGCGACTGCAGCCGCATCCGCCTGTCGACCGAAGGCCGGCTCTACCTGTGCCTGTTCGCCACTGAAGGCTACGACCTGCGCGCGCTGCTGCGCGGCGAGCACAGCGACCTGGAAATCTCGAACGCCATTGCCGGGGTCTGGCAAGGCCGCACCGATCACTACTCCGAGCAGCGCAGCGACCCCGCGGTGCGGCAGGCGCGTGCCGAGAACAAGATCGAGATGTCCTATATCGGCGGCTGACCACAGCCGCCCCGCCCAACCTATCACCCTATCCTCCCATCCCCCGATGATTTCTCGCGAAGACATTACCGGCCTGATCCTGGCTGGCGGCAGGGGCAGCCGCATGGGCGGCACCGACAAGGGCCTGCAGCCGTTTCGCGGCGCGCCCATGGCGATGCATACGCTGATGCGCCTGTCCGCGCAGACCGGCGACATGCTGATCAACGCCAACCGCAACCTGGCCGCGTATGAGTCCTTCGGCGTGCCGGTGGTCACCGATTCGGTGCCGGACTTCGCCGGGCCTCTCGCCGGCATGCTGGCCGGGCTGGAACAATGCCAGACGGGCTGGATGCTGAGCGCCCCCTGCGACTCGCCTTTCCTGCCATCCGACCTGGCCGCGCGCCTGGCGAGCGCGATCGACGCGCAAGGCGCCGAAATGGCCATCCCGGTCACCATCGACGCCGATGGCCGCCGGCAGGTCCAGCCGGTGTTTTGCCTGATGCCGGTCACGGCGCTCGACGGCCTGGTGGCTTTCCTCAACGGCGGCGGGCGCAAGATCGAAACCTGGGCCGCCTCGCACCGCCTGGCCGAAGTGCTGTTCGAAGACGCCGGCGCCTTCGCCAATATCAATACCCTGGATGAGTTGCGCACGCTCGAAGCGCGCTGACAAGCCAGGCCGCTGCCCCGGGAACGGTCCATGCCATCACTACAATCCGTCATTTCCTGCCTGTCCGACTATGACCCCGGTGCATTGCCGGTGGCGCAGGCCAACCAGATCATCGGCGAGGTGGTCGAACCCGTGAGGGGCACCGAACAGGTCGCCCTGCGCACCGCGCTCGACCGCGTGCTGGCCGAAGACGTCGTCTCCAGGCTAGATGTGCCTGCGCACGACAACTCCGCCATGGACGGCTATGCGTTCGCCAGCAGCGAGTTGGCCGTGGGCGGCAACGTGACCCTGGCTGTGGTCGGCAGCGCCTTCGCCGGCGCCGCCTGCGAGCAAGCGGTTGCGCGCGGGCAGGCGGCGCGCATCATGACGGGCGCCATCATGCCGGCCGGCTGCGACACCGTGATCCCACAGGAATTCGTCGACGTCGAGGGCGAGCTGATTCGCTTTGATGCCAAGGCGGTACGAGCCGGCGACAACCGCCGCCTGCGGGGCGAAGACCTCGCCATCGGCCAGCCGGCACTGGCCGCCGGGCGCATCCTGCAGCCGGCCGACCTCGGGCTGCTGGCGTCGCTGGGCGTGGCCGAAGTCAAGGTGAGGCGCCGCCTGCGCGTGGCATTCTTCTCCACCGGCGACGAACTGCGCTCCATTGGCGAGCCGCTCGATGCGGGCTGCGTCTACGACTCAAACCGCTACACGCTGCACGGCATGCTGCGGCGGCTAAACGTGGACCTGATCGACATGGGCGTGGTGCACGATGATCCCGCCGCGCTCGAAGCGGCGTTCCGCAGCGCGTGCGAAAACGCCGATGCGGTCATCACCTCGGGCGGCGTATCGGTGGGCGAAGCCGACTACACCAAGCAGATCATGGCCCAGCTTGGCGATGTGACCTTCTGGAAGATCGCCATGCGCCCCGGCCGACCCATGGCCTTCGGCCGCATCGCTTCCCACGGCCGCGAAGCGCTGCTGTTCGGCCTGCCGGGCAACCCCGTGGCGGTGATGGTGACGTTCTATCATTTCGTGCGGGCTGCCCTGCACCGCCAGATGGGCGCCAAGGTGGCGCCCCTGCCGCTGATGCGCGTGCGCAGTGCCCAGGCTATCCGCAAGAAACCTGGCCGCACCGAGTACCAGCGCGGCATCCTGGCGCCTGCCCCGGAGGGCGGCTGGCAGGTGAGCATCACCGGGCAGCAGGGCTCGGGCGTGCTGCGCTCGATGAGCGAGGCCAATTGCTTCATCGTGCTCGGGCACGAACAGGGCATGGTCGCCGCTGGCGACGAGGTCGAAGTCATGCTGTTCGACGGGCTGATGTAAGCACTGTAAGCGCTGGCGGAAAGCCCGAAACGGTACGCCGGCTGCGCCTTTGTGTCGTTTTTGCGCAGCAGTTTTGCCAGGGTTTAGCAAGCAGATCGGCGGTTTTCCGTACCCCGCGAGTGCCGGACTATGCGCCGCCGCCCCCATTGGATACACTTGCGCAACATTACTTTGCTTACTGCCCAAGCTGTCATGAATCAGGAGATTGCGTACCTCCACCCGGTCAAAACCGCCCGCGCGCTCGTGCTCGTGTACCTGTGCTTTTCGGTACCCATCGTCTCGCTGGGCCTGTTCGTGGCCTTTATCCGCTACGGCGACCTGCCCGGCATCACCGTCTTCACGGCACTGATTCTCAATGCGCTGATCGGTTTCGGCCTGCTCTGGCTCGCCTGCAAGGCCTACAACTGGGTGGCAGCACGTTTCGGCGGCATCGAGGTGACAATCCGCGACTTGTCCTGAAACGGACGGCCACCGGAATGTAAAAAAGCGCATCGAATCGATGCGCTTTTTTTTGCCCAGCGTTCTTTGCCCCTCAACCGCCTGCAGCCTCGTCATCCACCACAGCGGCCAGGCCAAGCAGCTCCTGCGCGTTTTCGCCTGGCAGCGCTTCCACGGTGCGCAGCTTGCGCTCCATCTGGCGCGTACGCACCTCGGCCTGCTCGATGTTGCGGGCAGCGCGTTCCAGCGTGTCGCGGGTCTTGGCCAGCACATCGCCAAACTTGCCGAACTCGGTCTTGACCGCGCCCAGCACCTCCCAGACTTCGCTTGAGCGGCGCTCCAGCGCCAGGGTGCGAAACCCCATCTGCAAACTGTTGAGCAACGCGGCCAGCGTGGTCGGCCCGGCTACCGTGACGCGGAAATTGCGTTGCAGCAGATCGGCCAGCCCCGGGCGCCGCAAGACTTCGGCATACAACCCCTCCGTGGGCAGGAAGAGGATGGCGAAATCCGTGGTCGCCGGCGGCGACACGTATTTCTCGGAGATCGTCTGGGCCTCGCGCTTGATCGCGGCTTCCAGTTCGCGCCCGGCCAGCACCACGCCATCGACATCGCCGCGCTCCTGCGCGTCGAGCAGGCGCTCGTACTGTTCCTTCGGGAACTTGGCATCAATGGGCAGCCACACTTGCCCACCGGCAGCATCCTTGCCCGGCAGGCGAATCGCAAACTCCACGCGCGCACCAGTATTGCGCACCGTCTCCACGTTCTTGGCGTACTGCTCGGCGGTTAGCACCTGCTCCAGCAACATCTCCAGCTGCACTTCGCCCCATGTCCCGCGCGACTTGACGTTGGTCAGCACCCGCTTGAGGTCGCCCACGCCCTGGGCCAGCGCCTGCATTTCGCCAAGGCCCCGGTGCACCTGCTCGAGCCGGTCCGAGACCAGCTTGAAGGACTCGCCCAGCCGCTGCTCCAGCGTGGCGTGCAGCTTCTCGTCGACGGTGCGGCGCATCTCCTCGAGCTTGGCCGCGTTGTTGACCTCGATCTCCTTGAGCCGTTGCTCAAGCGTGGCGCGCACTTCGCCCAGGCGGCGCTCGTTGCCCTCGGACATCTGCGCCAGTTGCTGCTGCAGCCCGTCGCCAAACCGGCGCAGCGCGCTGCCTTGCTCGTCGCGCGCCTGCTGGCCCTGTTGCAGCAGGTTCTGCCGGACCTGCTCGAGCTGCTGGGCGTTGGACTCGGTCAGCTTGGCAAGCTGCTGCGCGAACATGTCGATCTGGTTGTTCTGCAGCGTGGCAATGCTGGTTAGCTGGGAGGACAGAGCCTGCTGGAAACGCATCATCTGCTGGCCGGCTTCGCCACGGCCGACGCGCGCGCTCTCGGTCACCTCGGTGCGCAGCTCACGCTCCAGGCGCTCATTGCCGCGCGCGCCTTCGGCGCGTAGATCGGCTAGCTGGCGTAGCAACTCCGGGCCGGCACCGTCCTGTGCCGCGCGGGGTCGCAGCAGCAACACCACCAGCAGCAGCACGGCTGCCAGTGCAAGGGCCAGGGTCAACAGGGAAATCAACGTCATGAATAGGTTGGCAGGTGTAGGCAGGTGTTGGCAGCGATAGGATCAGCGGCGGCGCGCCATCACTTCGGGATTGATCACGGAAGGCGGCTGCCCTGCCTGCGGCCCCACGCCAAGCGCGGCGATCAGGTTGTCGGCGGCCAGGTCCGCCATGGCGCGGCGGGTCTTCTCCGAGGCGCTGGCGATATGCGGGGTCAGCACCACGTTGGGCACCGTCAGCAGGTCGGGATGCACCTGTGGCTCGCCCTCGAACACATCGAGGCCGGCAGCGAAGATGCGCCGTTCGCGCAGCGCCAGGGCCAGCGCGGCGTCGTCGACCACGCCGCCGCGCGCCAGGTTGACCAGCGTGGCCGACGGCTTCATTTGCGCCAGCTCGGCGGCGCCGATGCTGTGATGGCTCTGCGCGCTATACGGCAGTACCAGCAGCAAATGATCGGACTGTGCCAGCAGTTCGGCCTTGCTGACATAGCGCGCGTTCAGCGCGCGCTCGGTGTCCTCGGGCAAACGGCTGCGGTTGTGATAGAGCACCGACATGCCAAACCCCGCAGCGCGGCGTGCCAGGGCCTGGCCGATGCGGCCCATGCCAAGGATGCCGAGCGTGCTGCGGTACAGGTCCATGCCGAGGAACATGTCGTAGCTCCACCGCTCCCACTTGCCGGCGCGCAGCCAGTGCTCGGACTCCGTCACGCGGCGTGCGGTCGCCATCAGCAAGGCCCAGCCGAAATCGGCCGTGGTCTCCGTCAGTACATCGGGCGTATTGGTGGCCACGATCCCGGCGGCGGTCAGCGCCGGCACATCAAGGTTGTTGTACCCCACCGCCATGTTGCAGACCGCGCGCAAGGCCGGCAGCCCGGCTACCAGGCCGGCATCGATGCGGTCCGCGGCATTGGCCAGCACACCGGCCTTGCCGGCGAGGCGCGCCTTGAGCGCGGCGCCATCCAGCGCCACGTCCGGCTGGTTGTCGTCGACGTCGAAGTACTGCGCGAGCCGGTCGATCACTTCGGGAAAGACGGCGCGGGTCACGAGAACGGAAGGCTTGGTCATGCTCACTCTCACACGCGGAAGAAGATAAAGGTCATCACCAGGAACAGCGGCACCAGCACGCAGATCGACCACAGCATGTAGCCGAAGAAGCTGGGCATGCGCACGCCGCGGCTTTCGGCAATCGCCTTGACCATCAGGTTGGGCGCGTTGCCGATATAGGTATTGGCGCCCATGAACACGGCACCGGCCGAGATGGCCGCGAGCGTTGAGGCATCGCGCGTCATCAGCGTAGCGGGATCGCCGCCCGCGGTGTTGAAGAACACCAGGTAGGTCGGCGCATTGTCCAGGAAAGACGAAAGAATGCCCGTGGCCCAGAAATACATGCTGTCGATGGGCTGGCCGCCGCTATCGCTGACCATGCGGATCACGCCGGCGAAGGCGCCGTCGGTACCGGCCTTGAGCATGGCGATCACGGGAATGATGGTGAGGAAGATGCCGGCGAACAGCTTGCCGACTTCCAGGATCGGCTCCCAGTTGAATTCGTTGCCCGTGCGCGCCGTGCCCGGCGTGATCACAAGGGAGACGAGCGCCACTACCACCAGCAGCACATCGCGCACCGCCGCCGGCAGGCCGACCATGGTGCCCATCACGTTGAACTCTATGCCGGGCTTCCACAGCCCGCTCATCAGCACCAGGCCCACCACCGCCAGCAGCAGCACGAAATTACGCTTGCCTTCGATACGGATGCCTGCGGAATCGGGCGTGGGGTCCGCCGCCTGCGGCAGCTCTTCTTCCTTGTTCAGGTAGTAGTGGCGATCGACGAAATAGAAAATCACCAGTAGAGCGATGCAGATGAACAGCGTCTCGGGCAGGATGTTGCGCAGGGTCCAGAAAAAATCCACGCCTTTCAGGAAACCCAGGAACAGCGGCGGATCGCCCAGCGGCGTCAGCGCACCACCCGCATTGGCCGCCAGGAAAATAAAGAACACCACCACGTGCGCCACATGCCTGCGGTTGTCGTTGGCGCGCAGCAGCGGCCGGATCAGCAGCATGGCGGCGCCGGTGGTGCCCATCAGGCTGGCCAGCACCGTGCCGAGTGCAAGCAGGCCGGTATTCAGGCGCGGCGTGCCATGCAGGTTGCCACGCACGCAGATGCCGCCGGCCACGATATAGAGCGCGGCGATCAGCGCGATAAAGGGGATGTACTCCGAGAGCAGCGCGTGCACGGCATTGGCGGCGGCGGCATGCATGCCGAAAGTCTGCGCGAACGGTACCAGGAACAGCACCGCCCAGGCTGCGATGATCTTGCCGTAGTGGTGATGCCAGAAGCGCGGTGCGATCAACGGGAACAGCGCGATCGACAGCAATGTGCCGGCGAAGGGCAACGCCCACATTGGCGACAGCGTGGCGCCATCGAGATCGGCAGCATGGGCCAGGCTCGGCGCCAGCGTGAACAGCAGGGTGAACAACAGCGGGGCCAGCAGGGACAGCAGTGCGGGGGCACGTCGCATCGGGCGGGATCTCCTTGTATCGGATTGCGTCACCCGGGCCTGATGGCGGCCGCGAGCGGAGAAAGCGCACGAGCCCGAGTGGCCCGGCAAGCGGGCCGCAGGCGCGCGGCGAGACCCTCAAGTGTAAAGCAATCGCCGCGCGGCTCCACCAATTCCGGACGCCCCGGACTGCCGCGCTCAGTCCTGCTCGACGAGGATCACGTGCACGCGGTATGGGCCGTGCGCGCCGAGCACGATGGTCTGCTCGATATCGCCGGTGCGCGAGGGCCCGCTGATGGTATTGGTGGCACGGGGCAGTTCCCCGCGCTCGCTGCGCACCAGCGCGAAGGCGTCTTCCAGGCCATCGACGATGCGCGAGACCGGCACCACCGCGATATGCGTCTCCGGCAACAGCGCCGCCGAAGCGAAGGTCTGCGGGCCGGACAGCAGCATCAGCGAGCCGGTTTCGGCGATCGCGCAAAAGCAGCCCGTGATGCCGACCATGTCGCCATGGTCGTGATCGGCCTGCGCATCGCGGATGGGCGGGCGGCACTCCACGGCCAAGCCCTGCCCTTGCCAGTCCAGTGCCGCCAGGGTGTCCCAGGCCACGGCGCGGCGCGCCAGGCCAAGGCTGTCCAGGTAGCGCGCGGCCGCGGCCGGCACATCTGCCATCGTGGCCACCCGCTCCACCGTGGAGGCCATTTTCTGCGCCTGCTCATGGAAGGCCTGGATCCGGTCCACCGGCGCAGGCGGGCGGGGCCCGGCGGGATGGCGCGCGAGATAGTCGGCCACCGCCGCACGCTCGCCATTGCTCACCCCGGGCGCGCGGCCCTGGGCGGCGCGGATGCGGGCAAAGATGCGATCGCGGGCAGAGGTGGTGTCCATGAGTCGATTTCCGGAGGTTAGTGGGCTGTTGGCTTAGTGGATCTGGAGGCTGCGGCGACGGTGCGCTTGCATCGAACTCGAACCCTACGCCGGCGCCTTGATGCCGAACACCTGCCGCAGGTAAGCCAGGTAGGCGGGATCGTCGCACATGGTCTTTTCGGGCGTGTCCGACAACTTGGCCACTGGCTGGCCATTGCAGCGGGTCATCTTGATGACAATCTGCAGCGGCGTGTAGCCAAGATCGTTGGTCAGGTTGGTGCCCACGCCAAAGGCAAGCCGGCAGCGCCCGCCAAAGCGCTCGTAAAGCTCGATCACGCGCGGGATATCGAGGCTGTCGCTGAAGATCAGCGTCTTGCCCAGCGGGTCGACGCGGCTGGCGGCGTAGTGCGCCAGCATGCGTTCACCCCAGGCGATGGGGTCGCCGGAATCGTGCCGCACGCCGTCGAACAGCTTGCAGAAGTACAGGTCGAAATCGCGCAGGAACGCGTCAAAGCCATACGTGTCGGACAAGGCAATGCCGAGGTCGCCGCGGTATTCCTTGGCCCAGACTTCCAGCGCGAACACCTGCGAGTCGCGCAGCCGCGGCCCCAGGGCCTGGCAGGCCTGCAGGTATTCATGCGCCATGGTGCCGAGCGGAACCAGGTTATGCGTGCGCGCGAAATGCACATTGCTGGTGCCGGCCAGTTGCGGGCCGAGTACCCGGCGCATGGTCCGCAACACCTCCTCCTGCCAGTCGCGCGAAAAGCGGCGACGCGAGCCGTAGTCGGCAATCACGCAGTCCGCGTGGGCTGGCATCTTCAGCAAGGCCAGTTTGTCTTCCAGGCGCTTGCGCCCCTCGCTCCAGTCAGGTTGCGGTTGGGTGCGGCGGAAATAGACTTCGTTGACGATGGCCAGCAACGGCACCTCGAACAGGATGGTATGCAGCCACGGCCCGCGAATGGTGATCTCGATCTCGCCGCTGCCGGGAGCAGCCGGCGCGATCGTCACGTATTTCTCGTTGAGGTGGAACAGGCCGAGGAAGTCGACGAAATCGCTCTTGATAAAGCGTAGCTCGCGCAGGTATTGCAGCTCGTCCGGCGTAAAGCGGACCTGGCAGAGCTGCGCCACCTCTTCGCGGATCTCGTCCACGTAGGGCGTCAGATCGACCCCCGCGTTACGGCATTTGAAGCGGTATTCGACCTGTGCCGCCGGGAAGTGATGCAGCACCACCTGCATCATGGTGAACTTGTACAGGTCGGTGTCGAGCAATGAGGTAATGATCATGTCGGGCCAAACGGCAGTGCCGGGTCAGAGCGCCATGCTACCCGAAAGCGCGGCGCTCAAGCTATGAAGCCGCATCGGCCACGCCGGCCTCATGCGCCATCGAGGAAAGGATCGGGCTGGCGGCCCCGCGCGCTGCCGCGCAGGCACCACAGGACCTGCCCGCGATAGCCAGGGCAGCCAACCAGCGTGGCCTGTGCCCGGGGCACCTCGGCGGGCAGCGGCTCGGCGAAGGTTGCCGAACGGGCCGTGATGCGCTCCTGGTAGACCCGCTGCGTGCCGCGACGGAACACCAGCACCTGCACCGGCGTGCCGCGCTCGGGCTGCAGGCTGGCATCGCATGGCAGAAAGCCGGCCTGGCCGCAGTTGGCCATGCCCTCGCCCGCCGCCTCGACCACCACGCCGAAATCATCCCACTCGAAGAGCGCCAGCGCACTCAGGGATACCGGCCTGTCGCTCATCATGCGCCAGGCCATCAGGCGGGCCACCACGCTGTCCGGCGGTCCGGCCTTGGCCAGGGTCTGCGCATGCGCGGCAGGCATGGCCAGCGCCGCCAGGCATAGCAGGGCACTCGCCGCGCGGCTGAAACGGAAGTTGCGCGGCGACTCCCGGACTGGTCTTGGCATGGAGCACTCCTCACTCGATTGGGCACGCGGCAATACCGCGCGGGTAAGCTCAGCCAGCATACAACGGCAACGCCGCACCGGCCAGGAAAGCACATCGGCAGGCGTGACACCAGCTGCCTTGGATCAAATGCACATAAAGAAATAAGAAAACTATCTGATCTGGCTATATAGAGCGACTACCCTAGCGTTATGGCTCAGCTACAATATCGGTCTTTGATAGGCCACGGCCTTCGCTCGCGCCGCGTATGGTGAACCCGGTGAACTCTGGGTTGGGCCTGCACCGGCGTGACGAGCAAGGCACAACAGGCCAAATCCATTCCCATCGAAGCCGATCCCGTTTTTCTGGAACCGAAATGACTCACGTTGTCACCGAATCCTGCATCCGTTGCCGCTATACCGACTGCGTTGACGTGTGTCCGGTCGATTGTTTCCGCGAAGGCCCCAACTTCCTCGCCATCGACCCGGATGAGTGTATCGATTGCGCGGTGTGCGTGGCGGAATGCCCGGTCAACGCGATCTACGCCGAGGAAGACGTGCCGGCCGACCAGCAACAGTTCATCGACCTGAACGCCGAGCTGGCACGCAACTGGCCCTCCATCACCAAGACCAAGGCCCCGCTGGCCGAAGCCGAGGAATGGAAGGACACGGCCGAGAAGCTGCAGTACCTGCAACGCTGATACCTGCAACACCAAAAGACAGGTCAGAAAGCCGTCCCCACCCGCGCGCTTTCCCGTAATGCCGGGCACGCCTGTGCCCACAACGTATCAGGACGAATATGGACTTGAGCATCCCTAACCCCGTCGCCGACGCCACCAACCACGTTGCCGCAGGCAACGCTGGCGGCGGTCACCCGCTGGAAATCGACGCGCTGATCGTCGGTGCCGGTCCGGTCGGACTCTTCCAGGTCTTCGAACTGGGCCTGCTCGAAATCAAGGCGCACGTGATCGACTCCCTCAAGGTGGTTGGCGGCCAGTGCGTGGAGCTCTATCCGGACAAGCCCATCTACGACATCCCGGCCGTGCCCATCTGCACCGGCCAGGAACTGACGGACAACCTGCTCAAGCAGATCGAGCCGTTCGAGCCGACCTTCCACCTGGGCCAGGAAGTGGCCGTGGTGGAGCGCCGCGAAGATGGCCGCTTCTTCGTCGAAACCTCGCTCGGCACCCGCTTCATCACCAAGACCATCTTCATCGCCGCCGGCGTGGGTTCATTCCAGCCGCGCACGGTCAAGGTGGACGGCATCGACAAGTTCGACGGCAAGCAGCTGTTCTACCGCGTCAAGGATCCGAGCCGCTTCCACGGCCGCAACCTGGTCGTGGTCGGTGGCGGCGACTCCGCGCTCGACTGGACGCTGGACCTGGTCGGCAAGGCCGAATCGGTGGTGATGATCCATCGCCGCGACGGCTTTCGCGCCGCGCCAGCATCGGTCGCCAAGATGAAGGATTTGTGCGAGCAGATGGAAATGCAGTTCCTGGTGGGCCAGATCAGCGGCTACGAGGAAAAGGACGGCCTGCTCACAGAGATCAAGGTGACGGGCGCCGACGGCGTGACCCGCCGCCTGCCGCTCGACGACCTGCTGGTGTTCTTCGGCCTGTCACCCAAGCTGGGCCCGATCGCCGAATGGGGCCTGGACCTCGAGCGCAAGCAGATCAAGGTGGACACGGAGAAGTTCGAGACCAACATCCCGGGCATCTTCGCGGTGGGTGACATCAACACCTACCCGGGCAAGAAGAAACTGATCCTCTCGGGCTTCCATGAAGCCGCGCTGGCCGCCTTCGGCGCCGCGCCCTACATCTTCCCCGAGAAGAAGATCCACATGCAGTACACGACCACCTCGCCAAAGCTGCACAAGATCCTCGGTGTCGATTCGCCGGTGTTCGACTGAGCCTGGCGCGCCTGACCCAGTGCATGGTGCAAAAAAATCGCCCTTCGGGGCGATTTTTTATGGCGGAAACCTGAAAGACCTCCTATAATGCGGCCCTGCCTCGGAACATCGGGGCGGAACCAGAAGTTCCGCAGTACCGGCAGCAAGAAATTACAGCGCGGGTGTTGACGGATAAACGAGAAACTGGTTAAAATCCTTTTCTCAGCTGTTCCCTGATAGCTCAGTTGGTAGAGCGACGGACTGTTAATCCGCAGGTCGCTGGTTCGAGCCCAGCTCGGGGAGCCAAAGAATGTGAAAGGCCCGCAAGAAATTGCGGGCCTTTTCCATTTGTGCCTTGCTGTTCGTGCATCGGAATTGGACTTGTTCGATGCGTCGTGCTTCGGCATCGAAACGTCGCACCCGGCCGTACAACCGCTGCGGGTCCCAGCCCCGCAGCCACATCCCGCCCATCCCACCTCCCCCTACTCGATCGCGATGCCGTTCTGCTTGACCAGCCGCGCCCAGCGCGTCAGCTCGGTTTGCAGGAATTGCCCGAAGGCCTGTGGACCGCTGCCGACCGGCACCACGCCAAGATCCAGCAGCCGGGCATGCACCTTGGGATCGTTGACCGCGGCCTGCACGGCCGCTGCCAGCCGCTCCACCACCTGCGGCGGCGTGCCCTTGGGCACGAAGAAACCATTCCACTCCAGCACGTCGAAGCCCGCCAGCCCGCTTTCCACCAACGTCGGCACGTCGGGCAATGCCGGCATGCGCTTGGCGGAAGTCACGGCCAGCGCCCGCAGCTTGCCGGCCTTCACATAGGGCAGGCCTGACGCCGCGTTGGCGAAGTAGGCATCGACCTGCCCGCCCATCACGTCGGTCAGCGCCGGCGCGCCGCCTTTGTACGGCACATGCAGCAGGTCGACCTTGGCCTGGCTCTTGAGCAGTTCCCCAACCATGTGTGCGGGGCTGCCGGGACCGTACGACGCATAGGTTGTCTTGCCGGGATGCTGACGTGCGTAGCCGAGGAACTCGCCAACCGTCTTGTAGGGGGCGTTGGGTGGCACCACCAGGATATTGGGCGCCGTGACCGCCAGCGAGACCGGCAGGAAATCCCTGGCTGCGTCGAACGGCAGCTTGCGCAGCGCCGGATTGACAACGAAAGTGGACGCGTCGTACAGCACGACATAACCATCGGCCGGCGCCTGCGCGACCGCCGCGGCGCCGATGGTGCCGCTAGCGCCTGGCTTGTTGTCGATCACCACCTGCTGCTTGAGCAGCACGCTCATCTGGGCGGCGATGACGCGCGCCGCGTTGTCCGCGCCGCCGCCCGCCGAATAAGGCACCACGACGCGAATCGGCTTGGAGGGATAGCTATCCACGGCCTGTGCCGCGACCAACGCCGGCAGGCCAAGGAGCGCGGTGGCGAGCCATGCGGCAAGTTGCCGGCGCCGGCCGGCATGCGCGGCCGGGGGCGACGAGGCAAAATCCGGCGGGAAGGCAGGCGAAAAAGATGCCCAGAAAGAACGTACAAGCGCTGACATGCCTGCCTGCAAACCCTGCTGCATAGATTGTCTCCTAACTATTTATGTGGCGCGGCGGGACGCCGCGCCGATGCGTGGGCACTAGGCTGGCGCCTGCCCGGAAGGTTGCCCGTACAGGCCGCACTCGAGATCGCTCTCGAACTCTTCGATCCAGCCGGCCCCTTCACTCGCGTCATAGGCGCTCTGCGCATCCGTCGCGGGGCGCCGCACGCTGACCTGGCGTTGCGCCGGGTCGCCGTCATCCGGCAGGAAGCCATCGTCGGAAATCTCGAAGTCCTCCGGCGCAAAGCCGAGCCGCGTGCACAGGGCCACGACTTCTCGTTGTTCGTCCTCGGGAAATTGGGAAAACGGATGCTTGGCCATTGCACTCTCCCGTCAAGTCGAAGCGGCGCCGCGTGGCGCGCGGCGCCATTTCCCTGTCCGGCCACTCCATGCGCGCTAGCGCGTGTGCCGGCTGTTGATGACTGCCTCGGCCACGCTCGCCGGGGCTTCCGTGTAGTGCTTGAACTCCATGGTGTAGGTGGCGCGGCCCTGGGTCAGGGAGCGCAGCGAGGTCGAGTAGCCGAACATGGTGGCCAGCGGCACTTCTGCGCGCACTGACTTGCCGCCTCCGCCCGCGATGTCCTCCATGCCGTGCACGATACCCCGGCGCGACGACAGGTCGCCCATCACGTTGCCAGTGAATTCCTCGGGCGTTTCGACCTCCACGGCCATCATCGGCTCGAGCAGGATCGGCTTGGCGCGGCGCATGCCCTCCTTGAACGCCATCGAGCCGGCCATGCGGAAGGCATTCTCGTTGGAGTCGACATCGTGATAGGAGCCGAACACCAGCGTGGCCTTGACGTCCACCACCGGGTAGCCGGCCAGCACACCCGACGCCAGCGTTTCGCGGATGCCCTTGTCCACGGCGGGAATGAACTCGCGCGGCACCACGCCGCCCTTGATGGCATCGACGAACTCATAGCCCTTGCCCGGCGCCTGCGGCGCCAGGTCGAGCACTACGTGGCCATACTGGCCGCGCCCGCCGGACTGCTTGACGAACTTGCCTTCGATGTCCTTCACCGCCTGCTTGATGGTCTCGCGGTAAGCCACCTGCGGCTTGCCGACCGAGGCCTCCACGCCAAACTCGCGGCGCATGCGATCGACCAGGATTTCCAGGTGAAGCTCGCCCATGCCAGAGATAATGGTCTGGCCCGACTCCTCGTCGGTATGCACGCGGAACGAAGGATCTTCCTGCGCCAGGCGATTCAGCGCCAGGCCCATCTTCTCCTGGTCGGCCTTGGTCTTGGGCTCAACCGCCTGCGAGATCACCGGGTCCGGGAAGCTCATGCGTTCGAGGATGATCACGTGATCGGGATCGCATAGCGTGTCACCGGTGGTGGCCTCTTTCAGCCCGACCGCCGCTGCAATGTCGCCAGCGCGCACTTCCTTGATTTCGCTGCGCACATTGGCGTGCATCTGCAGGATCCGCCCCAGCCGCTCCTTCTTTTCCTTGACCGGGTTGTAGACCGTGTCGCCGGAGTTCACCACGCCCGAGTAGACGCGAAAGAAGATCAACTGCCCGACGAAGGGATCGGTCATGATCTTGAAGGCCAGCGCGGAGAACGGCTCGTCGTCATTGGGATGGCGCTCGGCCTCCTTGTCGTCCTCGGTATGGCCGAGAATCGCGGGCACGTCCGCCGGCGACGGCAGGTAGTCGATCACCGCATCGAGCAGCGTCTGGACGCCCTTGTTCTTGAACGCGCTGCCGCACAGCATCGGCACGATCTCGTTGGCAATGGTGCGCTTGCGCAGCGCGGCCCTGATCTCGTCCTCCGTCAGCGGCTGGCCACCGAGATACTTGTGCAGCAGCTCATCGCTGGCTTCCGCCGCGGCCTCGACCATCTTCTCGCGCCATTCCTTGGCCAGTTCCAGCAGTTCGGGCGGCACCTCCCGATACTCGAAGTGCAGCCCCTGGCTGGTGTCGTCCCAGACGGTCGCCTTCATCTTGACCAGGTCGATCACACCCTGGAAGCCGTCCTCGGCGCCAATCGGTATCTGGACCGGTACGGGCGTGCCCTTGAGCCGCTCGGCAATCTGCGAGCGCACCCGGAAGAAGTCCGCGCCGACGCGGTCCATCTTGTTGACAAAGGCGATGCGCGGCACCTTGTATTTGTTGGCCTGGCGCCAGACCGTTTCGGACTGCGGCTGCACGCCGCCTACCGCGTCATAGACCATGCAGGCACCATCGAGCACGCGCATCGAGCGCTCCACCTCGATCGTGAAATCCACATGCCCGGGGGTGTCGATGATATTGATGCGATGTTCAGGATAATTGCCGGCCATCCCCTTCCAGAAGGCCGTGGTTGCGGCCGAGGTGATGGTGATGCCGCGCTCCTGCTCCTGCTCCATCCAATCCATGGTGGCCGCGCCGTCGTGGACTTCGCCGATCTTGTGGTTGACCCCGGTGTAGAAGAGGATGCGTTCGGTGGTGGTGGTCTTGCCGGCGTCGATGTGCGCGCTGATACCGATGTTCCGATAGCGCTCGATGGGGGTTTTGCGGCTCACGGTGATCTCCTGGTAGGCATCACTCAAAAGAGTAACACTTCTGCAGGCGCCGCATCGTAAGGCACGCCACGCGCGGCTCGCCGGGCCGCCACGGCCAGTGCCGGCCTACCTCGCCCTAGCTCATGCCCTTGCAAAAAGTACCGCCAGAATCACGTTCGCTCGAGTGCTGGGCGGGCAAGCGTGCCGCGGCCAGGGGCCCCATCATTGCGCGATCTGCCTCTCGCTGAAACCAGGGTCGGCGTTAATCTCCGCGTCGGTAAATGGCAGGCTAATCCAGCGCTTGTCCGAAAAACGCTCGGTCTGGTCGGCTGCATGCGGCGACGCCGGGTCCGACGACTGCGAATAGGCAAGGAACGCTTCGGCATGCGGCCCCGCGACGCTGAACGACACCACTTGCAGGTAACTGGTGCCATGCACGACCTCGCGCTTGCCATCGGGCAGGTCCCGGGTTTCCATCATGTTGTAGACACCTAGCGCATCGGCGCCACCATGGATGGGAACCCTGCGCGTGCCGCGCTGTGCGCCCTGCACCTCGCCCCAGGTGATATCAGGCCGCATGCCAGTGCTATCCACCGCATGCACCGCGTCGGCCAGCGCCCGCCGCAGCAGCCCCGCGATGGCGGCATCGCCCAGCTTCAGGCCGCGCGGCGTGCGGGCCGGATCGCGCGCATCGAACGGCACGCCCCAGACCGAGGGTTGGGTGCTGATGGCCGCGAAGAATTTCTCGAAGTAGAGATAACCGATGTTGCTGCTCAGTTCGGCCTTTCGGTCCCATTGCGCCAGGCGTTCGCAGGCGGCCCCCAGCCTGACCGGCACGCCATCGCGCGTCAGCGCTACCGGCGTGGTACGGCACAGCGTGAGCACGTCATCCATCACCTGCTCCGCGAAGTACACGCGATTGCTCAGAGTCATGGCCTTAAGCTGCGCCAGCGACATGTGGCGTCCCGGCAGGCCATCTTTGCCTGCGAGCCGGGCTTCCAGCTGCGCGATGCCAATGCGTGTACGCCCACCTTGCGGATAGCCCGACTGGCTCACCAGTGGCGAGTACCCGGTGATCGGCGCGGCCGGCTGGGTCAGCCAGGCGCTGTCGTTCGCGTTCTGCACATAGTCGTGGCGCTCGATGGCCGGCAGATGCGCGGCGTCAACGATGCCGCGTTGCGGCGTGTCTGGATAATCGCCCCAATGGCACAACGGCGTGCCGCGCAGCACAAACCGGCCTGCCGCCGTGCCTCGCCCGCATTGGGCAAGCTGAGCCTCGCTGACATTTGGCACCGGCGTTGCCGCCATGAACAATGCCGTGCCGCCGCTGTCGACCGCGATGGTGTTGTTCCACGGATTGCCCAGGACCCGCTCGACCGACTCCCTGAGCTGGCGCAGCGAACGCGCACTGTTCATCGCGTGCCACTGGGCCAGCATCCGGTGATTCTCGGTATTGGCATCGCGCAAGGCATAGGCCTTGGCCGTGGTCCAGCCGTAACCTGGCACGATGTCCGGCAGCGCCAGCACCATGCCGAAATCGCTCAAGTAGAACGTGTGCGACTCTTGCACGATGGTGCCGTCGGCGCGCCGCACGTCGATCGTCACCTGTTGGCGCCGCATCGGCCGGTAAGCGCTGCCCACGCGGTAGCGCGTGGGATCGGCCGGATCGAGCTCCAGCTCGAACAAGGTTTCATGCGCCGAGGACGTCGTGGTATGGGTCCAGGCAAACTCGCGCGTGAAGCCGATGCCAACCAGCGGGATGCCCGGCAGCGTGGCGCCCATCACATCCATTCGGCCCGGCAGCGTGAGATGCAGCTGCACCATGCGCGTAATGCCCTGCCAGGGAAAGTGGGGATTGCCCAGCAGCATGCCCTGGCCGTTCTCGGTAGCATCGCGGCCCAGGGCCACGCCGTTGCTGCCAGTCCGATAGGCGCTAGCGCGCCCTGCCACCGCCGCCTGAGCGAGCGCGGCCCGCGCACGGCGCGCCGGCTCGGGCGCGGCATTGCCACGCGGCGGCTCGGCAGCCACCAACCACGGGGCGAACGCCACCACGCCGTCCAGCGAGGTGTAGAAGCGCATCAGGCGCAACAGGTCGCGCTCGGTGATATCCCGCACCCACGGCGCGTTGCGGCAGGCCTGAGGCAACGCCGTCCGGCCGGCATCCTTCAGGAAGCGGTTGTAGCCCGCCGCATAGCCCTTGAGCAGCTGGCGCACTTCGGGCGGCTGCGCGCGCCACGCGTCGTCAAGCGCGCTGGCCTGGTTGAGCTGCGCGTAGAAGAAATCGGAGCCGCGGTTGTCGAAGAGCCGGTCCGGGTCAGCCATTGCGCTGCCACCCAGGTACCGCGCGCGCTCGCCCGCCACCGTCAGGAACTGGTCGGCCAGCACGCACACGCTATCCTCCGCCTGCGCATAGCCCACGCCGAAACCCAGGCCCGCTTCATCATTGGCCATCACATGCGGCACGCCGTAGCTCGTGCGGCGAATCTGCGCGCGGTAGCGCTCGCCCTGTACCTGCCCGCCCTCGTCCCCGCCGCAGGCGGCCAGCACGGCACAGAGCCCGCCGGCCAGCACCATGCCTCGGCCAATGACGACGCAAGCGGCCACGGCGCGACGCATGCCCGTCATGACTTGAAATCCCAGCTCATCTGCTCGAGGATGCCGACGCCGCGCGACGTGCGCATGCATTCGCTGACATAGTCCGTGATCGACAAGGGCTCGAAATCGATCTCCTCCCGGATGCGCCCGTTGTCAAAGACATAGCCAAGCTCGGCAAAGCCCGAGTACAGCCGCAGTGCGCGCTCGATCAGGCGCCGGTTGCTGTTGCGCTCCTTGCGTGCCACGTCACTCGCCAGCGCAGGCAGCTCGCTGGCCGGGCACCTGCGATAAGCTGGCTCGCCATCGATCGAGACCGCCTCGTCCATGGCGGCGATCACCTGCGCGATGGTGGGCGCGCGCGCGCCGGCCGAGAGATGGTAGGCATCGAAGGCTAGTTCGGGCTTGACCGCGAGCCGCAGCAGCGCCCGCGCGCAGTCGTCCACCGCGATCACGTCGATGCGGGTAAGCGGGCCCGCGGTGTAGCGGCGCGACTGCTGGATGATCCGGAAGAGCCAGAAGATGCTGGCCGAGGGCTGCGTGCCCAGCACGGTATGCCCCACCACGATGGAGGGACGCGCCACCACGAGCGGCAGGTCGGGGAAGCTGTGGCGCAGCAGCACCTCCACTTCCTGCTTGCTGCGCGTGTAAGGCACCAGGTGGCCGAAATCGCTGGTGCCGCCATGGCCAGCATCCCGCTCGGCAATCCGCGGCCCGCGCTGCGTGCCGCAAGCCATGGCGGTGCCGACATGAATGAAGCGCTGCAAGGCTGCGCTGCCCGCGAAGTGCGAGGCAAAGCGCAACGTATCTTGCACGTTGATGCGCGTGACCTGCGCATCGGCAGAGAACGAGGCCATCGCGGCGCAGTTGATGACATGGGTGACGCCAGCAAGGCGCGCCTGCGCGGCAGGAGAAAAATCGCTGTCCAGCGCGCCAAGCAATACGTTGTCCTCGGTGAGCCAGTCCACCCGGCTGCGCAACAGGCCGCACTGGATGGCGTTCTCGCGCAGGCGAGCCAGTGCATCTGCGGCATCGACGCCGCGCACCAGGCAGAGCAAGCGCCGGGCCAGGCCGGCGTTGATGGCGGCCACCATCACATTGCCGCCAATAAAGCCGGTGGCGCCGGTCAGCAGCAGGGAGTCAACGCCGGGCAGGCGTGTGTCACAGGCACGCGCACGGGCGGCGAGATCCTGCGCGGGCGGGCTGGCGTGCCAATCCCACATCATGGCGTTCTCCTCAGAACGTATAGTTGATCGAGCTCATGCCGAAGTACGACTGCTTGCTCTGCACGATCGGGCTTTTCGCTGCGTCCCCCAGCAGGCGTGTCGCAGCAACCAGGGTGCGCACCGACCATTCCTTGGAGAGGGTGTAGTTCCATGCGAGCGACAGCGTCGCGGCATCGAATCCGGCCTTGGGGGCGTACGCGCTGAAGGCACTGTTGGCGGCCTGCGCATCGGTCACGCCGAACAGGGTCTGCATGTAGCGGCCCGAGCCGTAATGCACGCTCGGACCGAGCGTCACCATGTGCGCACCCGACTGAATCACCGGCACGACCAGGTCAATGTGCCCGCTCAGCCCGCGTTCGCGATGCGTCAGCGGCGCGTCCAGCGTCACGCTCAATGTGGTGTCGCCGTACACGCGCGCGCCGAGCTGAAACGCGCCCATCAGCGAGCCCCGGATATCGCCCATGCCCTTCAGGTGATCGGAGCCAGGCAGGTCCACGCGGTTCTTGTCGGTACGGCCCAGCGCGTAGCCGAGCGAGGCGGTGGCAAACATGCCGTTGCCAAACTTGTAGGTATAACCAGCGCCTTGCAGCATATCGATGAAGGCGCCGTTACCGAAGTCGGCTCGCAGCACTGGCGCGCCGACAACCCGGTAGTCTTGGCTTCCCGCATAGCGCGGTGCGGCGCCGGCGGCCAGGCCAACCGAATAGGTTCTTTCCGCATGCGCTGCCGGGCACAGGCTTGCCATCGCGGCCACGAGAAGCGCGCCTTTGCACGCTGCCGGTAACCTTGCCACGCCCCCCTGATTTCTTGTTTGCTCTTGCACGGATGCTCCGCCTTGATGTCGAAGCACGCAGATTAAGGATGGCTCGGCGGGCTGTCTGTCCTGAAATCGCGCGAAATCTTGTTCAATTGTGCAAATTTGTCTTGAAGCGTCTCCGGCACCCAAACCAAGTCGTTCGCCGGATAGAATCGGCACTTTTCTGCCCCGGGGAACCCTGTCATGAGCGATACCATGGCCAAGTACAAGGTCTTACTGGTCGAGGACGATGATCGCCTCGCGCAACTTGTCAGCGAATATCTGGGCAACTACGAATTCGTGGTGGAGGTGGTACGGCGCGGCGATATCGCGGTGGCCGCCGTCCAGGCCCTGCGGCCGGCACTGGTCATACTCGACCTGATGCTGCCGCATATGGACGGCATGGAGGTGTGCCGCGGCATTCGCGCTTTCTCGCGTGTGCCCGTGCTGATCCTGACAGCGCGCGTCGATACGTATGACCAGGTGGCGGGACTGGAGATCGGCGCCGACGACTATGTGGTCAAGCCCATCGAGCCGAGGCTGCTGGTGGCGCGCGCCCGCGCCCTGCTGCGGCGTGCCGCGGCAGAGCGGGTTGCCGAGACCGCCACGCCCGCGCAGCGGGACCATGAGCTGGTATTCGGCGCGCTGGTGATTTCGCCGCCGAACCGGCAGGTGACGTGGCGCGGGCAGGAGGTGGACCTGAAGACCACCGAGTTCAACCTGCTGCTGATCCTGGCGCGCGCCGCCGGCACCGTGCTGAGCCGCGACGACATCCTCAAGGCATTGCGTGGCATCGAGTTCGATGGCATCGACCGCACCGTCGACTCCGGCATCTCGCGGCTGCGCCGCCGCTTCGAGGATGCCTCGCCCGAGCCGCACAAGATCAAGACCATCTGGGGCCGCGGCTACCTGTTCAGCCCGTCGGCATGGGAGGAATGAATGGTCCGCTCGCTACTCAAGCTCTATCTGCTGGTGATCCTGGCCGCAGCCGGCGCGGTAACCATCATCAACAACACGTTTATCCCGCTGTTCCATGAGCATTTCACCGAGACCGAACGGGAAAGCCGCAAGGGTTACGCCTTTACGCTCTCCCAATTCCTCGGGCCGCAACGGGGCCCCGAGCGCGAAGCCGCGCTTGCCATCCTGCAAAAGCACTCGCGCGAGCTGTTTGACCTGGTCGATGCCGCCAGCCTCACGCATCTCGATGCGCAGCAACGCAGCGACCTTGCCGCCGGCAAGCTGGTGCTGAGCCAGGACGCCAAGAACTACTACCTGCCGCTGCGCGATGGCCAGATCCTGCACGCGTATAGCGAGGAAGACGACCACACCAACATCTCGGTGCTGGCCTACGGCTTGATCGCCCTCGCCACCTTGCTGTCGATCATCGCCTGGGTGTGGTACCACTGGCGCGACCTGGACAAGCTGCAGCAGGCGGCAAGGGATTTCGGCAACGGCAAGCTGTCGACCCGGGCCAACCTGCCCCGGCGCTCCAACATCGCCGCACTCGCCAGGCAATTCAATGAGATGGCCGAACGGATCGAAGCCTCGATCGTGCACCAGCGCGAAATGATGCACGGCATCTCGCACGAGCTGAAGACGCCCATCGCGCGGCTGGAGTTCGGCATCGCGCTGCTGCAGTCGGCCGGCACAGGCGAAGCGGAGCAGGCGCGCCAGGCGCTGCGGCTGGAAGACCTGCGCCGCGACGTGCGCGAGCTCGACGAGCTGGTCACCGAGCTGCTGACGCTAGGCCAGCTTGAGCAAGGCGCGGCGCCGATGATGCTGATGCGCGTGTCGGTGAGTGAGCTGATCGATAGTGTCGCAGCCAGCGTGGCCAACGAGGTGGCGGATAACAAGCTCACGCTGTCGGCCTATGCCAGCGGCCCCGCGCCCCACCATGTCTGCGATCCGCGGCTGGTGGCGCGGGCGCTGCTCAACCTCTGCCGCAACGCCACCCGCTACGCGCGCAGCGCCATCCGCCTGCACGCCGAGACCAACGCCGCAGGCACATTGACCTTGACGGTGGAGGACGATGGCCCCGGCATTGCGCCGGAGGAGCGCGCCCGCATTTTCGAGCCCTTCCACAGGCCCGATTCCAGCCGCAATCGTCATACCGGGGGGTTCGGCCTGGGACTGGCCATTGTGCGGCGCATCGTGCTGCTGCATGGCGGCCAGGTCAGGCTGGACAGCAGCAGCGAAGGCGGCGCGCGCTTTGTGATCAGTTTGCCAGCCATGGACAAGCCCGCCATGCCCGGCAAGCCGGCGAGTTGAGGAGCCGCTCCCATGAAATGGTCGACGATTGTTACCGTGCTGCTCGCGTGGATGGGCGCCTGCGCCGCCGCCGGCTGGCTGGCGATGGCGTTTTCCGGCCTCACGGCGCAGTAATAGCGCGGTAGTGACGGAATCTGCCCACGCAACAAAACAAAAAGCCTGCCGGGACTCCGGGCAGGCTTTTTAGTAGAATACGGTCTGGTTGCGGGGGCAGGACTTGAACCTGCGACCTTCGGGTTATGAGCCCGACGAGCTGCCAACTGCTCCACCCCGCGTCAGAGGGGCGTACTATACGCCACCCTGACGTATTTGCATAGCTTTTCCGGCACGCTTTCTTGACAGCGTTTACGTAAACGTGTAAAAGCAAGTGGGCGCATTCTTTGCGCTCAAAAAAGGATTTTTCCATGGAAACTGGTACCGTCAAGTTCTTCAACGCCCAGAAGGGTTTTGGCTTCATCACCCCGGACGCTGGTGGCAAGGACTTGTTCGTCCACATCTCTCAGGTTCGCGGGGGTGCTCCGCTGCAAGATAACCAGCGAGTGCAATACCAGTCGCAGCAGGGCAAGAAGGGTCCTGAAGCGGCCAATGTTTCCCCCGTTTGAACCCGCCGCTTTGCGGCAATGCTAAAGGACAGAATTGACTAAGATCGTCTTGAAACCAGGTGAGCCCGTTGAAGTTGCAATGCGGCGTTTCCGTCGGGCCATCCTCCAGACCGGCCTGATCGTTGAACTCAAGAGCCGTACCGCTTACGAGAAGCCCACGACCGAGCGCAAGCGCAAGAAGAAAGCCGCGGAATCGCGCCTTCGCAAACGCCTGCGCATGCAGATGTTGCCGAAGAAGATGTACTGATTCGGCACAGCAAGCGGCGAGCGCGCTTCGACGCGTTTCTGCCGCAGGCCGCATAAATCCGCCAGTCATTGCCTGGCGGATTTTCTTGTTTTAGCGGCGCCGTCGGATGTCCGGCCCTCCGTGGCCTGACAACCGCCGACCAGCCCTGATACCGCCCTGCCCATCGCTCCAATCGGATCGAGCGCGGCCGGCGCCATGCTTGCGCTCGCCCTTTGCGTGCGACACGGCCAGCACTTTCACTCCCCTCTTCGCTTTTTATTGGCTCCAGACGCACGTATGTGCTGCTGCCGCCTTGCCTCGCACTAACGCTACAAAACTACGGCACTTGCCGCTGCAACTGGCAAAAAACAGGCCGCACAATGCATGGCGGCCCGCTTGCTCGGCAACGCCCCCCTCCCCTGCCTCAGCTGCGCGCCGCAATCAGCGCGCCCGCGCCAATCAATGTGATACCGCCCGCGCGCTGTACATTGGCCTGGGCGCGCTGGGTAGTGAGCCGCTTGGCCAGCGCACGCGCCAGCAGCGCGTAGACAGCGGCGTTGGCGCTCGCCATCACCACGAAGGTGGGAATCAGCACCACGGCCTGCGGCCAGAAGGCCAGGCGTGCGTCAAGGAACTGCGGCACGAAGGCCACGAAGAACACGATGCTCTTGGGATTCAGCGCGGTGACCAGCCATGCCTTGGCAAAGCGCTGGCGGCTGCTGCCGGACTGTGCCGTGACAGCCATGGCGCCGGCACGCGAGGCGCCGCGCAGGGCCTGGATGCCCAGGTAGACAAGATAAGCCGCACCGGCCCACTTCAATGCCGTGAACAAGGCCGCCGAGGTGGCCAGCACTGCGCCGAGGCCGGCCATCGACAGCGTGAACGCGGTCAGGTCGCCCGCGGCAACGCCAGCCACGGTCGCATAGGCGGAGCGGCCACGATGGGCAAGCGCATCGCCAATCACCAGCAGGATGGTCGGGCCGGGAATGATCAGTACGACGATGCTTGTCAACACAAAGGCCAGCCAGTGCTCGAAGGACATTGCGACTCCAGGTTTCGTTGATTGGGCATCCCGCGGGTGACACATCAGTATAAGCAACATGGCTTGCTGGTGACAGCGGCGCCGGCCTTGCCGCGTCTCAGCCAGCCGGCATCGGAAAAACCAGGCAGGTGGTAGTGGCGTAAGCGTAGAGCTTGCCCTGCGTGTCGACGATGCGGCCCTCGGCAATCCCGATCTGCGTGGTCAGGCTGATGACCTTGCCCTCCGCGCGAATCGGGCCGGTCTTGACGGTCAGCGGGCGCACGTAGTTCACCTTCAGCTCCAGGGTGGTGTAGCCCTTGCCGGCCGGCAGCATGGTGTGGACAGCGCAACCCACGCAGGAATCGAGCAAGGTCGCGGCATAGCCACCGTGCACGCTGCCGATCGGGTTGTAGTGCTGCGGGCCGGGTGTGCCCTGGAAGACGAAGCGTCCCGCTTCGAACTCCACCGGGAAGAAGTCCATCAGTTGCGCAATCGGCGCACCCGGCAGCTTGCCAGCCAGCATGTCCTCGAAGAACTGCAGCCCGGCGCGTTCGCTCAACTGCGCGAGCGTTGCCACGCCCGGCCCTCCCAGCCTGGCGCGCGCTAGTCGTTCAGCTTCCTGCCACTGTGCCAGCGTGTCTTGCGCACTCATCTGCTTTGTCTCCATGATCCGCTCTGATCTGTTTTTGTGTCCCGTGCACGCAGCTACTTTTGCGGGTATGCGCGCCCCGGCGCGAACCAGCACGATAACCGCATCCGCGCATTCTTGCTGCAGCGCGCCACAGAGCATCCGCGCAGCTGCCTGCATAATGGTGGATATTGCGCCTGCGGCGCGCCCAACTCCCGCTCCTGCCTTGACTGCCATTCTTGAACTACGCAATGTAAGCAAGCAATACGGCGACACCGTCGTGGTCGACGATCTCAGCCTGAGCGTGCAGCGCGGCCAGTGCTTCGGCCTGCTGGGCCCGAACGGCGCCGGCAAGACCACCACGCTGCGCTTGCTGCTGGGACTGACCACGCCGGCGTCCGGCACGCTCACGCTGTGCGGCGAGCCGATTCCACAACGTGCGCCGCAGGCCCGCATGCGAGTGGGCGTAGTGCCGCAGTTCGATAACCTCGATCCCGATTTCACCGTGGTGGAGAACCTGCGCATCTTTGGCCGTTACTTCGGCCTGGAGCGCGCCGTGATCGAGGCGCGCGTGCCGGCGCTGCTGGAATTCGCGCGGCTGGAGAGCCGCGCCAAGGCGCAGGTAAGAGACCTGTCGGGCGGCATGCGCCGGCGGCTGACGGTGGCACGCGCCTTGATCAACGACCCCGACCTGCTGGTGATGGACGAGCCCACCACGGGGCTGGACCCGCAAGCGCGCCACCTGATCTGGGAGCGCCTGAAGTCGCTGCTGGCCAATGGCAAGACCATCCTGCTGACCACGCACTTCATGGAAGAAGCCGAGCGCCTGTGCAACTACCTGTGCGTGATCGACAGCGGCCGCAAGATCGCCGAAGGCAAGCCGCATGAACTGATCGACAGCCAGATCGGCTGCGACGTGGTGGAAGTGTATGGCGACAACCTGGAGCCCCTGCGCGGCGAACTGCACCCGCTGGCGACGCGCACCGAGATGAGCGGCGAGACACTGTTTTGCTACGTCAAGGAGCCCGCGCCATTGCTGGCGGCGCTGCACGGGCGCACCGGCGTGCGTTACCTGCACCGCCCGGCCAACCTGGAAGACGTTTTCCTCAAGCTGACCGGCCGAGAGATGCGGGACTAAGGCCAGACTGACAACGGAATGAACATGAGCGAACAAGATCCCCGCCCCGCCGTCGCGCCGGCCGCCCCCACCGCGGCGCGCCCTGGCGCCGCGCCGCGGCAGCATTACCCGCAGCCGCTGTTGCCGATGAACATGCGCAACTGGACCATGGTCTGGTACCGCAACTTCATGGTGTGGAAGAAGCTGGCGATTCCCTCGATGATCGGCAACCTGGCCGATCCGATGATTTACCTGTTCGGGCTTGGCCTCGGACTTGGCCTGCTGGTGGGACAGGTCAACGGCGTGTCCTATATCGCCTTTCTCGCGGCTGGCACCACGGCGTCCAGCGTGATGATGTCGGCGAGCTTCGAGTCGATGTATTCCGCCTTCTCGCGCATGCATGTGCAGCGTACCTGGGAAGCCATCATGCATGCGCCGCTGACGCTCGGCGACGTGGTGCTGGGCGAGATCATGTGGGCCGCCAGCAAGGCGGTGCTGTCGGGCATGGCCATCATGCTGGTGGCCGGCGTGCTGGGTTATGCGCAGTTGCCGGGCGCGCTGCTGGCGCTGCCCGTGATCGTGCTGGCGGGCATCGCGTTTGCCAGCCTGGCCATGATCGTCACGGCGCTGGCGCCCAGCTACGACTTCTTCATGTTCTACCAGACGCTGGTGATGACGCCGATGCTGCTGCTCTCCGGCGTGTTCTTCCCACTGGAGCAATTGCCCGCGGGCGCCCAGGCCGCCACCCAGGTGCTGCCGCTGGCGCATGCAGTGGCGCTGATCCGCCCCATCATGCTGGGGCGCCCGGTCGACAACCTGGCGCTGCACCTGATCGTGCTCGGTGCCTACGCAGCCGTGGCGCTGGTGGTGGCGCTGGTGCTGCTGCGCCGGCGCTTGCTGCGCTGAGGTTGCGGCATAGGGAAGGGACTGCCGCGAGCGCCCGCGCCGGACATGCATCCTGGCGCGGGACGCGATGACAAGCAACCTGCGCCTTCCGTTCTGTTTCTGTTGCCCTACGGCTTGTGTTGCTGATCGCGCACTCTGCTAAAATGCGAACGATTATCGTTTAGATTATCATTCCATCACGCAGGTGAGCAGCTCATGCCGGCAGGCAACACATCGCTAGACCTCCGTTCCCTCTATTGCTGCGATCACCACGGCTGGCTCCATGACTGGCACCGCGCCGCGCTCGCTCGCCTGGACGTGCCGCGCGCCACCAACGTATGCCTGGAGACCGCCCCGTGAATCGCGCCCACCGCTTCCGCCCCTCCCCGCGCGCGCTTCGGCGCGGCGCGCTACTGCTGCTGGTCGCCGGCACCGCCGCCGCGCTGTGGATGGCACAGCGCCCGGCCGTCGACTACGTCACCGTGCCGGTGGCGCGCGGCGACATCGAGGCCACCGTCAATGCCATCGGCACGCTGCAGCCGCGCCGCTATGTGGACGTGGGCGCGCAGGTCTCCGGGCAGATCCTGCGCCTGCACGCGCAGCCCGGCGCGGTGGTCGACAAGGGCAGCCTGCTGCTGGAGATCGACCCGAGCGTGCAGCGCGCCACGGTGGATGGCGGCCGTGCCGCGCTCGCGGGACTGCGCGCGCAGCTGGCCGACCAGTTGGCGCAGCACCGGCTGGCGGGCCGGCAACTGGCGCGTCAGAAGGCCATGGCGGCCGACGGTGCCACCCGCGACGAAGACCTGCAGGTTGCCGAGGCCGCCTTCGATTCCGCCGCCGCCAAGCTCGACCGGCTGCGCGCGCAGATTGCCGAGACCCAGGCCTCGCAGCGTGCCGAGGAAGCGCGCCTGGGCTATACGCGCGTCTACGCACCGATGGGCGGCACGGTGGTATCCGTCGAGGCGCGCGAGGGCCAGACCCTCAACGCCACCTACCAGACCCCTAACGTGCTGCGCATTGCCGACCTCTCCGGCATGACGGTATGGACCGAGGTGTCCGAGGCCGACATCGCGCGCGTGCGGCCCGGCATGCCGGTGTACTTCACCACGCTGGGCAGCAACGACCAAGGCTCGCCGCGCCGCTGGACCGGCACCGTGCGCCAGGTGCTGCCGGCCCCGCCCAAGACGGCCAGCGCGGCAGCCAGCGGCGACGGCAATGCCCCCGCCGCGGCCACCAAGGCAGTGGTCTACACCGTGCTGTTTGATGTCGACAACGCGGACGGCGCGCTGATGCCGCAGATGACGGCGCAGGTGTCCTTCGTTGCCGCGCACGCGCGCAACGTTGTCACCGTGCCGCTGGCGGCGCTGACCGCCAGCGCCGACGCGCCCGGCATCTTTGCGGCGCGCGTGCTCGATGCGAACGGCACGCCGCAGGCGCGCCGCGTGCACGTCGGCGTGCGCAGCCGCCATCTGGCCGAAGTGCGCGAGGGCCTGCGCGACGGCGACCGGCTGGTCACCGGCGAGCACGTTCGCGACGGCGTGCGGTGGCTGAAATGGTGAGCACCGCCAACGTCGACAGCAGTGCAACCGGCACAAACGGGCAGCCGCTGATTTCGCTGCGCGGCATACGCAAGCGCTACGGCGGCGCCGGCAAAGGCAGCGCCGCGCACGGCAACCAGCCGCCCGCAGTCGAGGTGCTGCACGGCATCGACCTGGACATCCATGCCGGCGAGTTTGTGGCCATCGTCGGTGCTTCCGGCTCGGGCAAGTCCACGCTGATGCATCTGCTGGGCTGCCTGGACCGGCCCAGCGCCGGCACCTATCACTTCAACGGGCACAATGTGGCCAGCCTGGATGCCGATGCGCTCGCCTGGCTGCGGCGCGAGGCATTCGGCTTCGTGTTCCAGGGATACCATCTGGTCGCCACCGACTCCGCCAGCGAGAACGTGCAGGTGCCGGCCATCTACGCCGGGCTGCCCGAGGCTGAACGCGCCGCGCGCGCGGCCGCGCTGCTCACGCGCCTGGGCATGGCGGACAAGCTTCACCATCGCCCCAGCCAGTTGTCCGGCGGCCAGCAGCAGCGCGTGTCGATCGCGCGCGCGCTGATGAACGGCGGGCGCATCATCCTGGCCGACGAGCCCACCGGTGCGCTCGACAGCAAGAGCGGCGCAGAGGTCATGGCGCTGCTGCGCGAACTGGCCGCTGCCGGACACACGGTGATCCTCATTACCCACGACCGCGGCGTGGCGGCGCAGGCCAGGCGCGTGATCGAGATCCGCGATGGCTGCATCGTCGCCGACAACGCGGGCGATGCCGCCCAAGTGACTGCTCGCAGCGACACAGCCGTCCTGCCGGCATTGCCCACATTGCAAATACCAGGCAGGGCACGCGCCGATGGCGGGGCCACGCTGCTGGCCGACATCCGCGAGGCCGCGCGCACCGCCTGGCGCGGCATGCGGCTGAACCGCGTGCGCACCGGGCTGACGCTGCTTGGCATCATCATTGGCGTGGCATCGGTGATCGTGATGCTGGCCGTGGGCGAAGGCGCGCGCCAGCGCGTGATGGCGCAGATGGGCACGCTGGGCACCACCATCATGTACCTGGGCAGCCGCCCTCCCCCCACCGGCGGCCCCGCCGGCCAGCTAACGCCGGAGGACCTGGAGGCCATTGCCGCGCTGCCCTCGATCCATAGCGTGATGCCGGTGATCGGCGACCCCATTACCGTGCGCCGCGGCAACGCTGACCGCCAGCTCTATGTGTTCGCCGCCAGCGCGGAGATGCCAGCCGTGCATCACTGGCAGGTGGCGCAAGGCCGCTACTACACCGCGGCCGAGGACCGCGACCTGGCGCCGCTGGTGGTGCTGGGCCACAAGGCGCGCGAGCACTTCTTCGCCGGCATGGCAAATCCGCTCGGCCAGCAGTTGCTGATCGGCAATTCGCCGTTCGAGGTCATCGGCGTGATGGCCGAGCGCGGCGCCGACTCCGGCGCGCAAGACTATGACAACATGGTCTTCATTCCCTACCAGGCAGGCCGCGCCCGCGTCTACCAGGCGCAGACGCAGCCCGACTATGTCGTGGTGGAAGCCGCCTCGTCGGCGCAGGTGCATGCCGCCGAAGCGGCCATGCATGCACTGCTGCTGGCCCGGCACGGCGGGCGCGAGGACTTTTCCATCGGCAATGCCGCCGCGCGCCTGCAGGCCGAGGTAGCCACGCGCCGCAGCATGTCGATGATGCTGGGGCTGATCGCGGCGGTATCGCTGCTGGTGGGCGGCATCGGCGTAATGAACGTGATGCTGATGACGGTACGCGAGCGCACCCGCGAGATCGGCATCCGCATGGCCACCGGCGCGCGCCAGCGCGATATCCTGCGGCAATTCCTGACCGAGGCCACCATGGTCACCGTGCTGGGCGGCGCGGCGGGCCTCGCCGCCGGCCTGCTGGTGGGGGCGGCGCTGATCGCGGCGGGGGTGCCGACGGTGTTTTCCGTGTCGGCCATGGCGGGCGCTTTCGGCTGCGCGGTGGCAACCGGGCTGGTGTTCGGCTACATGCCGGCACGCACCGCGGCGCGGCTGGATCCGGTGGTGGCGCTGGCGGGCGAATAGCGGTAGCGAGCGGCCCGGGGGAGAGTATGATGCCGGGCACGGCGCAAGGTGTCCGGTGTACCTGGAGACTAGGCGCCGGCCGCCCACGTCACCTCCACCGTCCCGCAAGCGCGAGCAGTGCCCATGCCATTTCCAATGTACGTCCGCGTCGCGCCAGCGAAGAAAAAGCCGCAGCAGAGCCGCCTCATGCGCGCTGCTGCAGCATTGGCCGCTTTGGGCCTGTGCGGCGCCATGGCCGCTTGCAGCGTGGTTGGCGCCACCGTGGCGGTGGGCAGTGCTGCGGTCTCTACCGTGGCCACGGTTGGCTCCGCAGCAGTGAGCGTGGGATCGACCGTGGTCGAGACGACCTACGACGTGACCAAGGCCGGGGTCAAGGCCGTGGCCGGCAGCGGCGACGACGCCGTGCCGGCGCACTGAGCGCTCGGGCGCCTTGGCTCCCTGATGCTTTAGCCCTGCAGGCCGCGCAGCAAGTCCGCCTTCAGGTCTGCTACCGATTCGAGGCCGACAGCCAGGCGGATCAGCCCTTCGCCGATGCCGGCGGCCGCCTTGGCTTCCGGGCTGACGCGTCCATGCGTGGTTGTGTAGGGATGGGTCACGGTGGTGCGCGTGTCGCCCAGGTTGCCGGTGATCGAGCACACGCGTGTGTTGTCGATCACGCGCCAGGCATTGGCGCGCTGCTGCTCCGGTGACTCCCCCTTGAGTTCGAACGACACGATGGCGCCGCCGCCGCTTTGCTGGCGCTGGGCCACCTCGTACTGCGGGTGGGACTTCAGCGCCGGGTGATATACGCGCGCAACCGCCGGATGCGACTCCAGGAACTCGGCCAGTGCCAGCGCGCTCTGGCTGTGGCGCTCCATGCGGATCGCCAGCGTTTCCATGCCCTTGAGCAGCACCCAGGCGTTGAATGCCGACAGCGTCGGCCCGGCCGTGCGCACGAAGGGGAACACCTTGCCCATGATGAAATCGTGCGAGCCCAGCACCGCGCCGCCCAGCACGCGGCCCTGCCCGTCGATATGCTTGGTGGCCGAGTGGACCACGATGTCGGCGCCGAATTTCATCGGCTGCTGCAACGCTGGCGAGCAGAAGCAGTTATCCACCACCAGCAGCGCGCCAGCGTTGTGGGCAATGTCCGCCACCGCGGCGATGTCGGCCACTTCGGTGAGCGGGTTGGACGGCGTTTCCAGGAAGAACAGCTTGGTGTTCGGCTTGACCGCCGCGCGCCAGGCCGCCAGGTCGGTGCCATCGACAAAGGTGGTTTCCACGCCGAATTTGGCGAAGATGTTGGAGAACAGCGTCATGGTGGAGCCGAAGATGGCGCGCGAGCTGACCAGGTGATCGCCCGCTTGCATCGACGACATGACGATCGACATGATCGCGCTCATCCCGGATGCGGTTGCCATGCACGCCTCGGCGCCTTCCAGGGCGGCCAGGCGGCTCTGGAACATCGCCACCGTGGGGTTGGTGAAGCGCGAGTAGGTGAAGCCCGACTCCGAATTGGCGAAGCGCTCCGCGGCCTCGGCAGCGCTGTTGAAGCAGAAGCTGGAGGTCAGGTACATCGCCTCCGAGTGCTCCATGAACTCGCTGCGCATGGTGCCGGCGCGCACGCCAAGCGTATCGATGCCGAGGGAGTCGAGGGGAAGCGGTTCGTTCATGATGGGGAGGCGGTGGTACCCGCGCGGTTATCCGTGTAAGTGGTGGTAGCCTGGCTGCCCCGGTTGCGCGCCGGCGGCAGCAATAAAAAAGCCCGTGCGATCTTTGGCCGGGGGCCGAATCGACGGGCTGCTTGTGTTCGTTGGGATAGGCCCCGCGCTGCGGCGGGAATCCGGCTTGCCAATGTGCCTGTGGGGCGCACAACCGGGAAGCCGGCGTTCCGCTTTAGCTGTTTCGGGCATTTCCCTGTGACGGGCAATTTCCTGTTCCGCGAGCAATGATCAACAACAACGATCAACCTATCGCTCCGGCAGTACCCGCGTCCGCAAGCTGACAATCAAATCGACGCCCGGCAATGTTACGGCCGGGCCTCGCTTCTCGTCAACTCCACGCCGGTCATCACGGCGATTGCGCGCGGGCGCCGTCTTACTCGTTGCCGCCGGAGCGTTGCAAGTGCAGTTGCGAGCGCTCGCCATCGCCAAGGCCGCCGGTGCCATCGCGATCGGCCTGGCTGCGCGCAGTTTCCAGGCGCTCCAGGTAGGCTTCGTCGATATCCCCTGTGACGTAACGGCCATCGAAGCACGAGGCATCGAAGTCGTTCAGCTTGGGGTTGATGTCGCGCACGGCCTGCTTCATGGCTTCGACGTCCTGGTAGACCAGCTTGTCGGCGCCGATGATACGGGCGATTTCTTCATCCGTGCGGCCGTAGGCAACCAGTTCGCTGCGGGTGGGCATATCAATGCCGTACACGTTGGGGAACTTCACCGGCGGCGCGGCCGAGGCAAAGATCACCTTGTTGGCGCCAGCTTCGCGCGCCATCTGCACGATCTCGAAAGACGTGGTGCCGCGCACGATGGAATCGTCCACGATCAGCACGTTCTTGCCCTTGAACTCCACGCCCATGGCGTTGAGCTTCTGGCGCACCGACTTCTTGCGTACCGCCTGGCCGGGCATGATGAAGGTGCGGCCGATATAACGGTTCTTGAAGAAGCCCTCGCGGTAGTTCACGCCCAGCTTGTTGGCCACCTGCATCGCGGCCGGACGGCTGGAGTCGGGAATCGGCATCACCACGTCGATGTCACCTGCTGAGACTTCGCGGCGGATCTTCTCGGCCAGGTAGTCGCCCATGCGCAGGCGCGCGTCGTAGACGGGCACGCCATCGATGCACGAATCCGGGCGGGCCAGGTAGACGTACTCGAAGATGCAAGGTGTGAGCACCGGATTATCGGCGCATTGCTGGGTGTAGAGCTTGCCGTCGAGGTCGATGAAGATGGCCTCGCCAGGCGCCACGTCGCGCTCGAGCTTGTAGCCGATGCCTTCGAGCGCCACCGACTCCGACGCCACCATCCACTCCTTGCCGGTCGGCGTTTCCACGCTGCCCAGGCACAACGGACGGATACCGAACGGATCGCGCACGGCCAGCATGCCGTAGCCAGCGATCTGCGCGGCGATGGCGTACGAGCCACGCACGCGGCGGTGCATGCCGGCCACGGCCTTGAAGATCGTGGGCGGATCCAGCGCCAGGCCGCTGCTGGCGCGCTGCAGCTCGTCCGCCAGCACATTGAGCAGCACTTCGGTGTCGGAGTGCGTGTTGATGTGGCGGCGGTCGCGGCTGAACAGCTCCTCGTGCAACTGTTTCCAGTTGGTCAGGTTGCCGTTGTGGGCCAGGATCACGCCGTAGGGCGCATTGACGTAGAACGGTTGGGCTTCTTCCTCGCTCGAGGCCGAACCGGCGGTGGGGTAACGCACCTGGCCGATGCCGGCGGCACCCGGCAGGCCGCGCATATTGCGCGTGCGAAACACGTCGCGCACCAGGCCGTTGGCCTTGTGCATGTGGAAGGTGCTGCCGTTTGCGGTAGCGATGCCGGCTGCATCCTGTCCGCGGTGTTGCAACAGCAGCAGGCTGTCGTAAATCAATTGGTTAACGGGCGTGGATGAAACCACACCGACGATACCGCACATGCCAAGCTCCCAGGAAAGGCGTTTGAATCAGGGGGCGGCCCCGCCCTTCAGGGAGGAGCCCGCGTACTACCAGCCGGGCGGGTCTGCCCGGCTTCATGTCATGTCTTGACGTATTTGGCGACTTCGGGGGGCAACCAGGGCCGCAGCGACTCCATCGCCTGCATCACGTAGGGCCGGGACAGCGCATCGCGCCAAAATGCTTCCTCAGGCAGCTTGGTGAACCCGGCCACGGTCACCACGAACATCACGACCAACGCGCCGCGCAGCAGCCCGAACACCAGCCCAAGGCCACGGTCGGCGGGCTTGAGCCCGGTGCTCTCCAGCAACTGGCCCAGCACCGTGCCGGCCAGTGCCGCGGCGATCACGGTGCCGATGAAGACCACCGCGAAGCCCAGTGCGCTGCGCGCCAACTGCCCGCCGGGCACCGATTCGGGGATCCAGCCAGCCGCTGTGCCCGCGAAGTGGTAGGCCACCAGGAACGCCACCACCCAGCCGATCAGCGATAACACTTCCCGCACCAGCCCGCGCAGCACGCCGATCAGGCCCGAGGCGATAAGGATGAAAACAACGCTGTAATCGAATAAAGTCGGCTGCATGCGTAATACGGTGTCCCGGTGCGGCGGCTGGGTAATGAGGATAGTGGGGCTCATGGGGCAACCAGCCCGCGCCGGGCTTTACTGTTCGATCACTTTGGCGGTCAGGCCTGCGGCGCGCACCCGCTTCTCGGCGGCGTCAGCCGCGTCGCGATCCGAAAAAGGACCGGCACGCAGCAGCACACGCTCGCCGTCGGCCAACACCTTCTTCTCGATATAAGCGGGCACCTTGCCTGCCTTGAGCTTGCTCAGCCAGAGCTTGGCCTTCTCCTCCGAGGAGAACGCGCCGATCAGCACCAGAAACTTGCCGCTGCCCGGCTTGGCTGCTGGGGTGGCCGGCTTGTCGGCGATTTTCTCGGCAGGCGCTGCCGCAGTCGCTGCGACGGTGGCCGCAGCGGCCGGCTTGGCCGCCGCCGAATCGGCAACCAGTTCCTCGCCGGCATCGAGCGCCTGGCTATCGAGCTTGGATTGCGGAGCGGGCGGCAACGGATCCGCCTTGCGGGCATCAGGCTTCACCTTGCCCGCGGCGCCCCCCGGGCCACCATCGATCTTGACCGCGATATTGTCGACGACCGGCCTTGGCTGGGTCTCGAAGACGATCGGCAGCACGATGACGGCAGCGGCCATCAGCACCACCGCGCCGATCAGGCGCCGGCGCGCCCGCTGCTTTTGCGGAAACTCCGGGTCGAGCGTGTCATCCGCGTACTCTTCGGCCAGGCGCCGCGACGAAGCGATGCCTGCACCCGGGTCCGAACGCGAGCGGCGCCCACGCTCCGGTGCCGGGGCGTTGCCCTTGCGGGAAGAAAACAGCGAAAGCAGGCCCATAGATTGGTTCGGTGCGACGGCCGCAAAACCGGCCGTTGAAATTGTCGCTCAGATTGCGCGGCGATTTGCCCCGGTGTTAGCCCCGGAAAACTGCCCGGCGGCCGCGCGACTCAATTTGCCCGGGTGGCGCGATATGCCATCACGCCCGCCACGGTGTAGAACGATCCGAAGACCAGAATTCTATCATCCTCGGTCGCTCTGCCGAGCGCATCCCGGTAAGCCGCCTCCGGGCTGGCAAAGCAGGCTGCCGTGGCATCTGGACCCGGACGGAAACCGCCCTCTTCCAGCTTCTCCAGCAGGTCCGCCGCGCTGGCCGCGCGCGGCGTCGGCAGGTCGGCCAGGCACCAGTGGTCGACCTTGTCGGCCAGATGGCGCAGCACGCCTGCGATGTCCTTGTCCTCCATCGCGCCGAACACCGCGTAGGTGTAGCGGAAGAAGCCCATGTTGTCGAGGTTCTGGCCAAGCGTGGCAGCCGCATGCGGGTTATGCGCCACATCCAGGATCACCGTCGGGCGCCCCGGCATCACTTGGAAGCGTCCCGGCAACTCCACGAAGGCGAGCCCGTTGCGCACTTCCTGCGCACTCACCGGCAGCCGCGAGCGCATCGCCTGCAGCGCAGCCAGCGCAGCCGAAGCATTGAGCAACTGGTTGGCGCCGCGCAGTGCGGGATAGCCCAGCCCGTTGAGCTTGCGCTCGCGGCTGCTCCAGTCCCACTGCTGACGCTCCTGCCCCTTGGAAGCCTGCTGGTGGAAGTCCCGGCCCACCAGCCAGAGATCCGCGCCGATCGCCTCGGCATGATCGATCACCGACTGCGGCGGCACCGGGTCCGCCACGATGGCCGGCACGCCCGGACGGAAGATGCCCGCCTTCTCGTAGCCGATCTTCTCGCGCGTATCGCCCAGGTAACTTGTGTGGTCAATGTCCACGCTGGTCACGATGGCGCAATCGGTATCGATCACGTTCACCGCATCCAGCCGGCCGCCCAGCCCCACCTCCAGGATCATGGCATCCAAGCCGGCCGCGGCGAAAGCATGGATGATGGCCAGCGTGGTGAACTCGAAATACGTCAGGCTCACCGGATCCGCAAAGCTCGTGCGCGCCCGCTCCACCGCCTCGAAGTGCGGCAACAGCTGCGCGTCGGTGGCGAACTCGCCATTGATGCGCGCACGCTCGTTGAACGCCATCAGGTGCGGCGACGTATGGCAACCCACCTTATAGCCCGCCTCAAGCAGGATGCGCTCCAGCATGGCGCAGGTGGAGCCTTTGCCGTTGGTGCCGGCGACGGTAAACACCACTGCATCGATGCGCAGCCCCAGGGCCTCCTTGACGCGGGTGATACGCGCCAGGCCCATGTCGATGCCGACCGGGTGGGCGGATTCGAGATGGGTTAGCCATTCGGGGAGGGAGGGGAAGATAGGCATGGTGGGGAGACGGCGTTAATCGGGGGGGTGGCTTATTGGAGCCGGTTTTGGGGTAAGTGGTTCTTTTGCGGGCGGATTGGTTGAGTTTGGATTTGCGTAGGGGTGATGTTGGGGCGTGTTGGGGTAAGTCAAAGGTCTAACGTCAAAGGCAACTTCAACTACAACTTCAACTTCAACTGCAGTTTCACCACCCCTGCGGGGCGGCGACCTACTTTCTTGTCTTGCCAAGAAAGTAGGCAAAGAAGGCGCGCCGGATGGGGCGACACCCCCTCGGGATTTCACAAAAAGAGCGGCCGGGACCCAAACTCGCATCGCCTTACGGCGATACTCAGACATGGGTCCCTCTTCTCCGCTCTTTTCATGAAATCCCGAGGCGCCCCATACGGCCTTGGTACACCTCCACGGCTCGCTTCGCATCGCCATGGGTGTTTTCCGCCCCCGGGCGGGAAACACGGCAGAACCAGTGGTCGTGGGGCTCAAACACCATTCGGTGTCGCCGTGATTGCCGCCCCCAGGCGGCAATCACCCGCCCGCGATGCGAAGCGAGCCGTCTGGGTTTTCATCTCCCGTTATGGGGCGCCTCGTCGGCAGGCAAAAAGAGCGGAAACGAGGGGGCCATGTCTGAGCATCGCCTTAAGGCGATGTGAGTTTGGCCCCCGGCCGCTCTTTTTGCCTGCCGACGAGGAGTCTTTCGCCCCATCCGGGTCGCTTCTTTGCCTACTTTCTTGGCGAGACAAGAAAGTAGGTCGCCTCCCCGCAGGGGAGGTGAAACTGCCTTTGACTTTGCAGTTAAGCAGTTAAGCAGTTAAGCAGTTAAGCAGTTAAGCAGTTAAGCAGCTAAGCAGCTGCAACTAAAACCCACCACCCATCACCCCAAAAAGCGAAAAAGCGCGAACAACCGCCCGCGCCTGATCACCATCAACCAACCCAACCCTTATGCCACAGCATCCGCCGGCTGCTTCTGCAGCAAAGCCAGCAACTGCGCCAACTCATCCCGCAGCTTGCGACGGTCGACAATCATGTCGATCGCACCCTTCTGCAGCAGGAACTCAGCCCGCTGGAAGCCTTCCGGCAGCTTCTCGCGCACGGTCTGCTCGATCACGCGGGGACCGGCAAAGCCGATCAGTGCCTTGGGCTCGGCAATCACCACATCGCCCAGGAACGCAAAGCTGGCCGAAACGCCACCCATGGTGGGATCGGTCAATACGCTGATGAACGGCAGCTTGGCGTTCGACAGCTGGTTCAGCATGGACGTGGTCTTGGCCATCTGCAGCAGCGACAGCAGGCTTTCCTGCATGCGTGCGCCGCCCGTGGCGGTAATGCAGATGAACGGCACCTTCTGCTCCAGCGCCGCCTGGGCGCCACGCACGAAGCGCTCGCCCACCACCGAGCCCATGGAGCCACCCATGAATTCGAACTCGAAGCAGCTCACCACGACCGGAATGGTGTGGATGGCGCCGCCGATCACGACCATGGCATCGGTCTCGCCGGTGTCGTCCATGGCGGCCTTGATGCGGTCCGGGTACTTCTTGGTGTCCTTGAACTTGAGCGCGTCGACCGGCAGGATTTCCTGGCCGATTTCATAGCGGCCTTCGGCGTCCAGCAGCCCGTCGAGGCGGGCGCGGGCGCGGATGCGCATATGGTGGTCGCACTTGGGGCAGACGTGAAGGTTGGCCTCGACGTCGGTCCGGTACAACACCGACTCGCACGACGGGCACTTGACCCACAGCCCTTCCGGAATGCCCTTGCGGGTGGAGGGGTCGGTCTGTTGAATCTTGGGGGGGAGGAGTTTATCCAACCAGCTCATGAAAGGCTCCTTTCGGCACATGTGCGGAACATGTCAGGCCGCGAATTTACCATGCCTGCGGTCCGCAGTCCCCGTTCCGCCGGGGCGATGCGCCTGTTGCGGCACAACGGCCGTCAAAATCCGTGTTTTTTGCTGCATTCACCGCCCGCGCGTCGACACGAGCGGCGGCGCTTCAATCACATTCAGGCATCCAGCGCCTGGCGGATTTCCGCGATGAACGACTGCAGCGATTGTACCGCCTGGTCGCGCGGCGCATCTTCCAGCAATTGCACCAGGCGGCTACCGATCACCACGGCGTCGGCCACGCTGCCGATCGTGCTCGCGGTCTGCGCGTCGCGGATGCCGAAGCCCACGCCCACCGGCAGGTTGGCATGGCGCTTGATCAGCGGAATGCGCGCGGCCACGCTGTCGAGGTCGATGGTGGCCGAACCGGTTACGCCTTTGAGCGAGACGTAGTACAGGTAGCCGCTGGCCAGCTTGGCCACGGCTTCGATGCGATCGTCGGTGGAAGTCGGCGCCAGCAGGAAGATCGGGTCCATCTCGTTGGCACGCATCTGCGCGGCGAAGGACTCGCACTCCTCGGGCGGGTAGTCGACCACCAGCACGCCATCGACACCGGCGGCACGCGCGGCCTTG
Organism: Cupriavidus basilensis; assembly: GCF_008801925.2. Taxonomy (NCBI): domain Bacteria; kingdom Pseudomonadati; phylum Pseudomonadota; class Betaproteobacteria; order Burkholderiales; family Burkholderiaceae; genus Cupriavidus; species Cupriavidus basilensis. Next base: position 3,042,666 of record NZ_CP062803.1, read on the forward strand.
GCGAAGGTTTCCTCACCCATGCGCTCGATCGGGTTGGCGTAGCCCATCAGCACCACGGGCGTCGCCGCGTTGGTCTGGCGGAACTCGGCCACCCAGGCCAGCACCTTGGTCAGCGTCACGCCCTGCGCAAGCGCGCGCTCGGAGGCGCGCTGAATCACCGGGCCGTCGGCCATCGGGTCGGAGAACGGCACGCCAAGCTCGATCACGTCGGCCCCACCCGCCACCAGCGCGTGCATCAGCGCGACGGTCAGGCCGGGCTCAGGGTCACCAGCGGTGATGAACGGAATCAGGCCCTTCTTGTTCTGCGCGGCCAGCGCCGCGAAAGTCGTTTTGATTCGGGACATGGTCATTGAGCGAGAGTGGGCAGCGGCGTGGACGAGGCAGCCAGCAGGGGCTCATCGTTCGCGGCTGCGATGTTCAGGGTAGCGGGCGCGGCCTGCGGCGTCGTGATGCATGCCGCGACGCGCGCGCGCGCCACGTCGACATAGTCGGGATTCATCTCGAAGCCGACGAAGCGGCGCCCGTGCAACGCGCAGGCTACGGCGGTGGTGCCGCTGCCGGTGAACGGATCGAGCACCAGCCCGCCCGGCGGGCAGCTGGCCAGCACCATGCGTTGCACGATATGCAAGGGCTTCTGGGTCGGGTGATTGGCACGTTCCGGATCCTGCCGGTGGATGCGCGGCACGCTCCACAGGTCCTTCGGGTTATAGCCAACCTCCAGCCACTTCTTGCCCTCGAAGCGCGGACGGCTGCGCGCCTTCTTGGTCTCGGCGTCGTACGGCACGCGCACCGGGTCAAGGTCAAAGTAGTAGTCGCGGGCCCGGGCAAAAAAACCGATGTTGTCGTGCACCGAGGAATACTTGCGCGTGGTGCCGCCCATGCTCGGCACGCGCCGGTCCCAGATGATCTCGTTGATCATGGTCAGGCGCTGCTTGAGCATCACGAACAGCTCCGGCGAGTATTGCCAGGTGCAGAACAGATAGAGCGAGGCGCGCGGCGCCAGCTTGGGCACCACCGCATCGATCCAGCTCGCTGACCATTCCAGGTAGGCATCCCCGGACAGGCGATCGGAGTCATTGCCGTAGTCCTTGCCCAGGCCATAGGGCGGATCAGCCACGATCAGGTCGATGGAGCCGTCGGCTATGCGCTTGATGCCCTCCAGCACGTCTTCCTGGTAGAGCGTCAGCTGCGGTGCGGCGATAGGCGCGGACGGGGCGCCGCCTTCAGCGGCGCCCGGCGGGAGAAAGTCGCGCATCAGAGGGTCAGCCCCGAACGCTCGGCCACGGTATGCATGTCCTTGTCGCCACGGCCGGACAGGTTCACCAGCAGCAGCTTGTCCTTGGGCAGCGTGGGCGCGAGCTTGCAGGCGTAGGCGATGGCGTGGCTGGACTCCAGCGCCGGGATGATCCCTTCGATGCGGCAACAGTCGTGGAAAGCCTTGAGCGCCTCCTCATCGGTGATCGGGACATACTCGGCGCGGCCGATATCCTTGAGCCATGCGTGCTCGGGGCCGACGCCGGGATAGTCCAGGCCGGCGGAGATCGAATGGGTCTCGATGATCTGGCCGTTGGCGTCCTGCAGCAGGTAGGTGCGGTTGCCGTGCAGCACGCCCGGCGTGCCGCCGATCAGCGCGGCGGCGTGGCGGCCGGTTTCCAGGCCGTCGCCGGCGGCTTCCACGCCGATCAGTCGCACATCCTTGTGCTCGATGTACGGATGGAAGATACCCATGGCATTGGAGCCGCCGCCCACGCAGGCGATCACGGCATCGGGCTGGCGGCCCGTCATTTCCGGCATCTGCACCTTGGCCTCTTGGCCGATCACGCACTGGAAGTCGCGCACCATCATCGGGTAAGGATGCGGTCCGGCCACGGTGCCGATGATGTAGAAGGTGTTCTCGACGTTGGTGACCCAGTCGCGCATGGCTTCATTGAGCGCGTCCTTGAGGGTCTTGGAGCCGCTTTCCACCGGCACCACGGTGGCACCCAGCAGCTTCATGCGGTAGACGTTGGCGGCCTGGCGCTTGACATCTTCCGAGCCCATGTAGACCACGCACTCCATGCCGAAACGCGCGGCGATGGTTGCGGTGGCCACGCCGTGCTGGCCGGCGCCGGTCTCGGCGATCACGCGCGGCTTGCCCATGCGCTTGGCCAGCAGTGCCTGGCCAATCACGTTATTGATCTTGTGGGCGCCGGTGTGGTTGAGGTCTTCGCGCTTGAGATAGATCTGCGCGCCGCCGAGCATCTCGCTCCAGCGCTGTGCGTGATAGATCGGCGAGGGGCGGCCGACGAAATGCTTCAGCTCGCGGCGGTACTCCGCGTCGAATTCAGGATCCTTCTGGAAGTGCGCATAGGCTTCGCGCAGTTCGTCCAGCGCGTGCACCAGGGTCTCGGATACAAAGGAACCACCATAGGGGCCGAAATGGCCACGGGAATCGGGCAGGTCGTACATGAGTCAGCTCTTCTGAACAGGGCCCTTGCCGTTCTGGCAGGGGCTCGATGACGTTAGGGTCGTGCGCGGGGCAGGTGCGGTTTGCGGGGGATATGCGGGAGGCCGAGCGCCTGGACGGCGACTTGACTCACCCGGCATCCGCGCTGCGCACCGCGCGCACGAAGGCGGCAATCCTGGCGTGGTCTTTCACGCCTTTGGCAGCCTCCACGCCGCTGCTTACATCGACAGCGTAGGGCCGCACGCGCTCAACCGCGCTAGCGACGTTTTGCGCGTTCAACCCACCACTCAAAACGATCCGAGGAGCGGCGCTTGCGGTCGGGTTGTGGGTGGGCGGAAGCCATGCCGGGGGTATCAAGGTCCAGTCGAAGACGTGCCCGCCACCGCCGTAGCCTTCGACGAAGGCATCAAGCAGCAAGGCAGCGGCATCACGATACAGATCCGCGAATTCTACCAAATCGAGGCCCGGCTGCACGCGTGCCGCGCGCAGAAACGGCAGCCGGCAGCGCTGGGCCACCAGGGTGCAGTCCTCGGGGCGCTCGTCGCCGTGGAATTGCAGTAGCGTAAGCGGCACACGCTCCACCACATGGGCAATATGGTCGGCCTCGGCGTTGACGAACAGGCCCACCACCGACACGAAGGGGCCGGCGGCTTCAGCCAGCGCTGCGGCGCGCGCCACCTCGACAAAGCGCGGGCTGCCGGGATAGAACACCAGGCCGATCGCGTCGGCGCCGGCATCGACCGCGGCGCGGACATCGTCCTCGCGCGTCAGCCCGCAGATCTTGATGCGGGTGCGGCGCGGCGCGCTGCCCGCTTCAGGCAACTGGGTCATTGGCAAACACTCCATGAAACAGGCTGGCGGCCGTGTCGGCGACCGGGATCTGGTATTGCTCAGGATACTTCACCCCGGCCAGGTAAAGGCCGTCGGGCATGAAAGTGGGTGCGGCCCTGGCACGGTTGCGCCCCGCCAGCACTTCGGCCAGCCACTCCGGCGGGTTGCGTCCCCGCCCTACCGCCACCAGGCAACCCATCAGGTTGCGCACCATGTGGTGCAGGAAGGCACTGGCGCGAAAGCGCACGAACAGCCAGTCGCCGTCGGCCTTCAAGGTGATGTCGTACATGGTCTTGACCGGCGACTTCGCCTGGCACTCGGCGGCGCGAAAGGCCGAGAAATCGTGCTCGCCCAGCAGGCAGCCCGCGGCCGTGCGCATGGCGTCGACGTCCAGGCCCTTGCCTGGCGGCAGCATCAGGTAGCCTGCCCTGCCGTGCACCAGCGGCACACGGTGCGGCCCCACGTAGAGCGCGTAGTAATACATGCGCTCGAAGGCCAGGAAACGCGCATGGAAGCTGTCGTCCACCGGCTTGGCCCATTGCAGCGAGATGCTGGGCGGCAGGAAGGCGTTGACGCCGCGCACCCAGGAAAACGGTTCGCGCGTCAGCTCGGTGTCGATATGGATCACCTGGCCGAGCGCGTGCACGCCGGTATCGGTGCGGCCCGCCACCGTGGTCAGCACGCGGCTGCCGGCGAACTGCGCGATGGCGTCCTCGAGCCGGTCCTGCACCGTATTGCGGTGCGGTTGCGACTGCCAGCCTGAGAAGGCGGCGCCGTCATAGTGGAGGCCGAGGGCAATGCGGGTCATGGGGCGGAAATTGACGACGGAAGTTGACGATCAACGGGGGCTAGCGAAAACGGCGCGGCGCCGATGAAAAACGCCCGGCTGCCGGCTCGCAAAAAACAAATGCGCCGGGAGCCACGCTCCCGGCGCATTGGTGGCGAGCTGCCGGGCGCATCGCTTGCGCACAGCCCGCCATTCTACAGCTTGCCTGTCAGGCCACGTCCCGCAGCAAAGTCTTGGCTTCGGTCAGCAGCGGGTCCTGCGACTGCTCCACCACTTCCTGCAGCAACTCCCGCGCGCCTTCCCTGTCGCCGATCTCGATATAGGCGCGGGCCAGGTCGAACTTGATCTGCATGTCGCGGCCACCATCGGCGGAGTCGGCCGACAACGTGCTCGGCGAGATGCCGCGCGCCGTGTCGAGCCCGCTTTCCGCGCTCACGCGGGACAAGTCGATCGGCTCGGACAGCTTGCCGTCGCGCAGCATGGTCGGCGCCGGCAGGGACGAGCTGAATGAGGCACGGGCCTCTTCATGCGCCTGCGCCGGGATGTCGGCCGACGCGTCGGCATGGCCCGCCGGACTGAGGTCCAGCGAAATGCCGGACATGTCGAAGTCGAGCGGACGGCTGCGCGTAGGCGTATCCAGCGCCGGGATGTCGTCATGACCGTCATGACCACTGAGGCCATGGGTCTCGGGCAGATCAAGGCCATCGTCCAGGCGCGCGGCTAGCGCCGAAGGCGCCGCCTCGCCATTGCCGAACACGCGCGAGGCGGACTCGGGCGCGGTGATCGGCGCACCGGCTGCGGGCGCGGGGAACCCATCCAGCGGCAGCGCGAAGTCTGCCAGGTCCGCCAGCGGGGTTTCGCGCGGTGCCGCCGCCAGGTCTTGCGACGGATCGTGGGTGCGCCACTGGTCGGCCGGCAAGGTGGTGGTATCAACCGACGCGACATCGGGCGCCACACTCAAATACAAGGCATTGTTCGGATCGAGGCTACGCCCCATCTCCGTTGCCTGTGCCCACTCCGCCCCGTGTCCTCCAGTCTGGGCGAACATTTCTTCTGCAATCACGCGAAAACCTTCCACATCCTGACGAGTGTTGTAAATCTCCATGAGCTTCAGGCGAATCGCCTGGCGCTCAGGGTTTTGCTGCAGGGCTTCGCGCAGGATTTCCTCGGCCTGCACATCGCGCCCGTAGGCGATATAGACATCGGCCTCGGCGATCGGATCGACCTCGTTGGCTTCCGCGGCATTGTTGCCAATGCGGAAATCCGCTCCGAACACGCTGTGCTGCGAGGTGTCCACGCTCTGCCCGCCCGCGGTGCCGAACAGCGAATTGCCGCCAGCCATGACGGTGCTTTCCTGCGACAGGATGCTGTCACCGAAGGCCGCGCCGTCGCTGGTCTTCTGTTGCTGGCGCCGGCGATAGATCGCGTAGCCGCCCAGCAGGGCAATCAAGAGTCCGCCGCCAGGCAGCAGCATCGGATTGGCCAGCAGGTCTTCGAGGAAGGACGGCTGGGCCACCGGCGTGGGCTGCGTCACGACCGGCGGGCGCTTGGCGGCAGGCGCGGAAGCGGCTGCAGGCTTGGCGGCAGCCGCAACGGTGGCATCAGCGGCATTCGTGCCGGCGCTACTGGCGCCAGCAGCGGCCGCAGGCGCGGACGCCGGGGATGCTGCGAGCGGCGCTGCTGCAGCAGCAGCCGTGGCCGCGCTGGCGCCAGCGCCAGCGCTAGCCGTTGCCGGGGCCGGCGCGGCTGCGTCGGCCTTGGCGGCCTCGGCCGGAACCACGGCCGGGGCGGCGGCAGGGGCTGCAGGGGCCGCGGCCGAGTCCTTGCCCGCCCCCTTCTGTACCTGGGCCAGCTTGGCGATCTCGGCGTTCTTCAGCTCGACCAGCCGCTGCATGTCGTTCACGTTCTTCTCAAGCTGCGCGAGACGTGCCTCGGCCTCCTTGAGCTGCCGTTCCTTGGCGATATTGGCTTCGGTTGCCGCAGCGGCGGCAGCCTGGCTGCCGCGATCGGGCTTGCTGAGCTTGAGCTCGTCGCGTGGGCCGGCGGCCGGAGCGGCCTGTTCCTGCACGCGCGCGGTGACGTTGCCCGACTGTTCGCGGCCACTGCCGGCCTCGACCGAGCGCCCCGCCGCCGCCGTAGCCAGGCGGCTGCGGTAGGCGTCGAAGCCCTGCGTGCGCGCCACCACTTCGCGGCGTGCCGCGCGGGGTGTGACCGATTGCGCTTCTTGCTGGCTAGGCACCTTGAGCACGGCGCCCGCCTTGAGGCGGTTCATATTGCCACCGACGAAGGCGTTCGGATTGTTGCGATAAAGCGCGACCAGCATCTGGTCCAGCGATACCGAATCCTGTCCCTGGGACGCCTCGCCGGCAATGGCGGAGAGGTTGTCGCCGCGTTGTACGGTGTAGGTGCCGCCAGCCGCGGCGGCACCGTCCGCGGAAGCCTGCGTAGCGGCACGGTGCGGACGTGGCGCGGGTGCCTTGGCCTGGGGCCGTGGCGCCGGGCTAGCCGCGACGGGAGCCGGGGCCTGCACCGACGGCGCCGGCACGGGCGCGGCGCTTGGCGCGGGCGCCGCCGGGCTGGAGGCGCCGGATTCGTCGGGCGTGCCCGCCTGCACTACCGTGGTAGGCGAGAAAGTCTGGTTGGAAGGCTTGGCCCCTGCCGGATCCAGCAGGAAGGTGTACGCGCGCGACACCTTGCCGCTCGCCCATGTCATGTCGACCAGGATGTCGACAAAGGGCTCGCTGAGCGGCTGGGTTGACCGGACCCGTGCCACATAGCTCCCATTGGGGCGGCGCTCGACCTGCAGCCGCAGGCTGCTGACCGCCGGCAGATATGTCAGGCCGGCCTTGGCATACGCATCGGGCGACGCCAGCTTGACGGCCAGGCCGTCCGCTTCTTCCGCACTGACGCCACTAATATCGATTTCCGCTTGCAGCGGCTGACCCAGATTCGACTGTACCCGTAATTGCCCAAACCCCGCGGCATAAGCGGCCGGCTGCGCGAGCAGCAAACCGAGTGCCGTGAAGGCCAGCGTTGACCAGCGCTGGCGGGCGGTAGGCGCATCTTTCCGGCGATGTTGGCTCACACTCACCTTGTGCTCCGTTGTGTTCTAGTAGTGAAATTAACTTAACATCAATGGTTTAGCGCAGCAAGTTAGCGTCCCGACTGAGCCCCGCGCCAACTCGTACGGACGTGCGGATGACCGCCCCGCAGCCCGGCATATGCCGCCTGTATTGTGACGCAACGCCGGGAAAAATAGGCGGCCGGGCGTGACAACGCCGCGCACAGGCGCGGCGTTGTCATCAAAGCCCGTGGTTTCTGTTGCCTGGCTGCAACGGAACCACGGAGGCCTTGCGCGGAGCCTCAAGACATGGACCAAGACATGACTCAAGGGCGCCTTGGGAGCAAGTCCCTGGCTCAGGCTTCGATCAGGATGCGCAGCATACGGCGCAGAGGCTCGGCGGCGCCCCACAGCAGCTGGTCGCCAACGGTGAAGGCCGAGAGGTATTCCCCACCCATCTGCATCTTGCGCAGGCGTCCGACCGGAATGGTCAGGGTGCCGGTCACGGCAGCCGGCGTGAGGTCGGTCATGCTGGCCTCACGGGTATTCGGCACCACCTTGGCCCACTGGTTGTTCTCAGCCAGCATGGCTTCGATCTCATCGAGCGGCACGTCGCGGCGCAGCTTGATGGTCAGCGCCTGCGAATGGCAGCGCATGGCGCCGATGCGCACGCACAGGCCGTCCACGGCGATCGGCGCAGCGCCGGTCGCACCCAGGAAGCCTTCGCCGCGACCGAGGATCTTGTTGGTCTCGGCACCGGCCTTCCATTCTTCCTTCGACACGCCGTTGCCCAGGTCCTTGTCGATCCAGGGAATCAGGTTGCCAGCAAGTGGCACGCCGAACTGCTTGGTTTCGTCAGCGGACAGGCCGTGCTGGGTTGCAAGGATGGTGCGGTCGATTTCCAGGATGGCCGATGCCGGGTTATCCAGCAGCGACTTGACCGACGCGTTGAGCGTGCCGAACTGCGTCAGCAGCTCGCGCATGTGCTGCGCGCCACCGCCAGAAGCAGCCTGGTAGGTCATGGACGTCATCCAGTCGATCAGGTCGTGCTGGAACAGGCCGCCCAGGCCCATCATCATGCAGCTGACCGTGCAGTTGCCGCCGATGAAATTCTTGACGCCCTTCGTGAGCGCGTCCTTGATGACACCAAGGTTGACCGGATCCAGCACGATGATGGCATCGTCCTTCATCCGCAGCGAGGACGCCGCGTCGATCCAGTAGCCCTTCCAGCCAGCTGCGCGCAGCTGCGGGAAAATCTCGTTGGTGTAGTCACCGCCCTGGGCGGTGAGGACAACGTCGCACTTCTTCAGCGCTTCGATGTCGTTCGCGTCCTTGAGCCTGGTTTCATTCTTGGCCATGGCCGGAGCCTGGCCGCCAGCGTTGGACGTGCTGAAGAATACGGGCTCGATATGGTCGAAATCGCGCTCTTCCTGCATGCGTTGCATCAGGACGCTGCCGACCATTCCTCGCCAGCCGACGAGACCTACAATCATGAGTAACCTCGGATGTGATTTGAACTTCCCCGCGCTTTCCTCGCCCGACGTGACTGCGCGGGGAAGACGAGCAGGCACGACGAACGATCTAGCCGATCGTTTTGGTAGTAATGGTTTTAATCGTCGTTGCGGTAAGCGGGTGGCCGTGCGAACCCAGGCCAACCGGGCTGCGGGTAGCAACCGGGGCGGCGATGGCAGTCGAGGGGGACTGGAAGATTCGGACCATTCGCAAAGTCTACACGATTTTGTGGCGCTGCCACACGGGGGAAATCGGGGACAAATGAAAGAAAAGGCGCCGCATGCGGCGCCTTTTCAACTTTAATGCGGCTTACAGTGCAGCGAGCACGGCCGCGCCCATTTCACGCGTGCCGACCTGCTTGCAGCCCGGTGTCAGGATGTCGCCGGTGCGATAGCCCTGGGCCAGCACCTTCTTGACGGCGTTCTCGATGCGGTCGGCCTGCTCGGCACGGTTCAGCGAGAAACGCAGCATCATCGCGGCCGACAGGATGGTGGCCAGCGGATTGGCCACGCCCTTGCCGGCGATATCCGGAGCGGAACCGTGCGACGGTTCGTACAGGCCCTTGTTGTTGGCGTCCAGCGAAGCCGACGGCAGCATGCCGATCGAGCCGGTCAGCATGGCAGCCTCGTCCGACAGGATATCGCCGAACATATTGCCGGTGACGATCACGTCGAAGCTCTTGGGCGCCTTGATCAGCTGCATGGCCGCGTTGTCCACGTACATGTGCGACAGCTCGACTTCCGGGTATTCCTTGTGCACGTCGATCACGACGTCCTTCCAGAACTGGAAAGTCTCGAGCACGTTGGCCTTGTCCACGCTGCACAGCCTCTTGCCGCGCTTGGCCGCGGCCTGGAAGGCCACGTGGGCGATGCGGCGGATTTCCGGCTCGCTGTAGCGCATGGTGTCAAAGCCTTCGCGTGCGCCCTTGAAAGGACCGTCCGGGGCTTCGCGCATGCCGCGCGGCTGGCCAAAGTAGATGTCGCCGTTCAGCTCGCGCACGATCAGGATGTCCAGGCCGGCCACCAGCTCGGGCTTCAGGCTGGACGCACCGGTCAGTTCCGGATAGCAGATCGCCGGACGGAAGTTGGCGAACAGCTGCAGGTGCTTGCGCAGGCCGAGGATGGCCTGCTCGGGACGCAGCGGGCGATCCAGCTTGTCGTACTTCCAGTCGCCCACGGCGCCGAACAGGATGGCGTCGGCTTGCTGGGCCAGCTTGAGCGTGGCGTCGGGCAGCGGATGGCCGCTGGCCTCGTAGCCGGCGCCGCCCACCGGGGCGGTTTCCATCTCGAATTTTTCGTCGAGCGCGTTCAAGACCTTGACGGCCTCCGCGATGATCTCGGGACCGATGCCGTCACCCGGCAGGACTGCGATTTTCATGCTTTGTCTTCCTTGTTTTGTCTCAGCGTCTCAGCGTACCAACCGGCCGGCCTCAGCCGACCACGCGGTTGTTCAACCACGGCATCCTGGCCACGCGCTCTGCCTCGTACGCCTTGATCTTGTCGGCATGGCGCAGGGACAGGCCGATATCGTCAAAGCCGTTGAGCATGCAGTACTTGCGGAATGGCGCGATGTCGAACGGATAGCTGTTGCCGCCCGGCGTGACCACCAGTTGCTTATCGAGATCGATGGTCAGCTTGTAGCCATTGAACGCATTGGTCTCGTTGAAGATATGGTCGACCTGCAACTCGGTCAGCACCACCGGCAGCAGGCCGTTCTTGTAGCAGTTGTTGAAGAAGATGTCGGCAAAGCTCGGCGCGATCACGGCGCGGAAGCCATATTGCGTCAGCGCCCAGGGAGCGTGCTCGCGCGAGCTGCCGCAGCCGAAGTTGCGGCGGGCCAGCAGGATCGAGCCACCCTGGTAGCGCGGCTGGTTGAGCACGAAGTCCGGGTTCAGCGGGCGGAGGCTGTTGTCTTGCCCGGGCTGGCCCACATCCTTGTAGCGCCATTCGTCGAACAGGTTCGGGCCAAAGCCGGTGCGCTTGATCGACTTGAGGAATTGCTTCGGGATGATGGCGTCGGTGTCGACGTTCTCGCGGTCCAGCGGCACCGTGAGCCCGCTGTGTACAGTGAACTTGTCCATGGTCGGTTCCTTACTTCCTTGCCGCGCTTTCGAGCGAGCGGCCTGCGGCCTGTGTGTCCTTGCCAAGGCCGGCCATCGTATGGCAGCCGGCCAGTTGCAGCATGCCCAGGCATGCGAGCAACACAATCAGGGCTTGTTTCATGATGAGCCTGCGCGAATTAGCTGAGCTGGCGGATATCGACGAAGTGGCCTTCGATGGCGGCCGCGGCGGCCATCGCCGGGCTCACCAGGTGAGTGCGGCCACCCGCGCCCTGGCGCCCTTCGAAGTTGCGGTTCGAAGTCGACGCGCAGCGCTCGCCCGCTTCCAGGCGGTCGGCGTTCATGGCCAGGCACATCGAGCAGCCCGGCTCGCGCCATTCAAAACCCGCCGCCTTGAAGACCTTGTCCAGCCCTTCACGCTCGGCCTGCTCCTTGACCAGGCCCGAGCCCGGCACCACCATCGCCAGCTTCACGTTGGAAGCCACGCGCCGTCCCAGTTTCTGCACGACCCACGCAGCGGCACGCATGTCTTCGATGCGGGAGTTGGTGCAGGAACCGATAAAGACCTTGTCGATCTTGATGCTGTCCACTGGCACGTTGGGCTGCAGGCCCATGTACTCGAGCGCGCGCTCCATGGCGTTGCGCTTGTTCGGGTCTTTTTCCTTCTCGGGATCCGGCACGCGGTCCTCGATGCTGACCACCATCTCGGGCGAGGTGCCCCAGGTCACCTGCGGACGGACCTCTTCCGCGCGCAGCTCGACCACCTGGTCGAAATGCGCACCGGCGTCCGAATGCAGCGTGCGCCAGTAGGCTACGGCCTGCTCCCACTCCACGCCCTGCGGCGAGAACGGGCGGCCCTTGACGTACTCGAGCGTGACATCGTCCACCGCCACCAGGCCAGCGCGCGCGCCCGCCTCGATGGCCATGTTGCACACCGTCATGCGCCCTTCCATGCTCAGGTCGCGAATGGCCGAGCCTGCGAACTCGATGGTGTAGCCGGTGCCGCCCGCGGTGCCGATCTTGCCGATCACGGCCAGCACGATGTCCTTGGCGGTGCATCCGCGCGGCAGCTTGCCTTCCACGCGCACCAGCATGTTCTTGGCCTTCTTGCCCAGCAGCGTCTGCGTGGCCAGCACGTGCTCCACCTCGGAGGTGCCGATGCCGTGCGCCAGCGCGCCAAACGCGCCGTGCGTGCTGGTATGCGAATCGCCGCAGACCACCGTCATGCCCGGCAGCGTAGCGCCCTGCTCCGGCCCGATCACGTGCACGATGCCCTGGCGCAGGTCGTTCATCTTGAACTGGGTGATGCCGTACGCGTCGCAGTTGTTGTCCAGCGTATCCACCTGCAGCTTCGACACCGGATCGGCAATGCCCTGGCTACGATCCGTGGTCGGCACGTTGTGGTCCGACACGGCCAGGTTGGCGCTGATGCGCCAGACCGGGCGCTGCGCCAGCTTCAGGCCTTCGAACGCCTGCGGGCTGGTGACTTCGTGCAGCAGATGGCGATCGATGTACAGCATCGTGGTGCCGTCATCTTCGACGTGCACGGTGTGGTCATCCCAAAGTTTGTCGTAAAGCGTCTTGGCCATGATGCAGGGGGGGCGGGCCGGGACCGTTTGGTACAGCACGGTTAGCGGCGTCGCGCGGTAGTTTGGGGGATTTTTCGCAGAAATGCGGGCAACGAAATGCGGCTTGCTGCGATGCTTGACTTCACAATCGATTATGCCACAGCGATAGCGCGCGACCGGGCCGTGGCCGGCCTGCGCGGCGGCGGAAATATAATGTGATTGGCGAAAGGGGGATTTCGCCGATGGCGAAAAGGGGAATGGCGTAGCTCTTCTCCCGCTCGCCCGCCAGGCGGGTGAGCGGGAGAAAAACCGGGCTCAACCGCCCAGGTAAGCGCTCTTGATGCGGTCGTTGGCCAGCAGGTTGGCGCCGGTGTCCGCCAGCACCACGCGCCCCGTCTCCAGCACGTAGCCGCGATCCGCCACGCCAAGCGCCTTATTGGCGTTCTGCTCGACCAGGAACACTGTGACGCCTTCGTCACGAATGGTCCGGATGATGTCGAAGATCTGCGCAATCACCAGCGGTGCCAGGCCGAGCGTCGGCTCGTCCAGCAACAGCAGGCGGGGCCGGCTCATCAGTGCGCGGCCGATGGCCAGCATCTGCTGCTCGCCGCCGGACATGGTGCCGGCGCGTTGCGTGGAGCGCTGCTTGAGCCGCGGGAAGAGCTTGTAGACGTGCTCGACGCCCGCCTCGATCTCGTCGCGCTTGCCGAAGAAGGCGCCCATCTTCAGGTTGTCCAGCACCGTCAGGCTGGGAAACACGCGCCGCCCCTCCGGCGAGATCGCCATGCCGAGGCGCATGATCTCGTGCGTGGGACGGCGCGTGATGTCCTGCCCTTCAAACATCACGCGCCCGCTCGACGCGCGCGGCGAGCCGCACACGGTCATCATCAGCGTGGTCTTGCCAGCGCCGTTGCTGCCGATCAGCGTGACGATCTCGCCCTTGTTCACCTCAATCGATACGCCAGACAGCGCTTCGATCGCGCCGTAATGGGTATGGACTTGTTCCAGCTTCAGCATCAGTCCTCTCCCAGGTAAGCCTTGATGACGCGCGGGTCGTTGCGCACTTCAGCCGGTTTGCCGACCAGGATCGGGCGGCCGTGTTCCATCACCAGGATGCGGTCGGACACGCCCATCACCAGGCTCATGTCATGCTCGATCAGCAGCACCGAGATCTTGAACTCGCGCCGCAGCTGGTCGATCAGCTGCGACAGCTCGACCTTTTCCTGCGGGTTGAGGCCGGCAGCCGGCTCGTCAAGCATCAGCAGGCGCGGATTGGTGATCATGCAGCGCGCGATTTCCAGCCGGCGCTGGTGGCCATACGACAGCGTTCCCGCCTCGCGGTTGGCCACGCCACGCAGACCCATGCGCTCGAGCCACACCGACGCGCGCTCCAGCGCCTCACGCTCGGCGCGGCGATAGGCCGGCGTAGCAAACAGACCGCGCAGCAACCCCGAGCGTACCTGCAGGTGTTGCGCCACCAGCAGGTTCTCGACCACCGTCAGCTGCTTGAACAAGCGGATGTTCTGGAACGTGCGCACCAGGCCGCGGCGCGCCACCTGGTGGCTCGGCAAGCGGGCGATCGAATGCCCGTCCAGCATGACCTCGCCGGCGGTGGGCTTATAGAAGCCGCCCACGCAGTTGAACACCGTGGTCTTGCCCGCGCCGTTGGGGCCGATGATGGCGAAGACCTCATCGCGGCGCACATCGAAATCGATGCCGTCGACCGCCAGCAGGCCGCCGAAGCGCATCTGCAGACCGGAGACTTTCAGCAGTTCCGCTGATTGAACTTGGCTCATTGCGGCAACTCCACATGGGGGCGGCTCGCGGGCAGCAGGCCCTGCGGACGCCACATCATCATCAGCACCATCACCAGGCCGAAAATCAGCATGCGGTACTCGGCAAAGCCGCGCGCCACTTCCGGCAGCGCGGTCAACAGGATGGCGGCCAGGATCACGCCGAGCTGCGAGCCCATGCCGCCCAGCACCACCACCGCCAGGATCAGCGCGGACTCGATAAAGGTGAACGATTCGGGATTGACCAGGCCCTGGCGCGCGGCAAAGAACGCGCCGCCCAGGCCGGCAAACGCCGCGCCCAGCGTGAACGCCGACAGCTTGATGCGGGTCGGGTTCAGGCCCAGAGAACGGCAGGCGATTTCGTCCTCGCGCAGGGCTTCCCACGCACGTCCCATCGGCATGCGGATCAGCCGGCTGGTGACGAACAGCGTGAAGCCCACCAGCAGCAGGGCCAGCAGGTAGAGGAAGATCACCATGTGCTCGCCGCTGTAGTCCCAGCCCAGCAACTCATGAAAGGTCTTGACGCCTTCCACGCTCGAACTGCGCGCCATCTCGATGCCGAACACGGTCGGCTTCGGGATGCCGGACACGCCATCCGGTCCGCCGGTGAGGCTGGTCAGGTTGTTGAGCAGCAGGCGGATGATCTCGCCGAAGCCCAGCGTGACAATGGCAAGGTAGTCGCCGCGCAGCCGCAGCACCGGAAAACCCAGCACGAAGCCGAACAGCGCCGACATGCCGGCGGCGATCGGCAGGCACTCCCAGAAGCTCAGCCCGAAGTATTGGTTGAGCAGCGCGTAGGTATAGCCGCCAACCGCGTAGAAGCCGACGTAACCCAGGTCGAGCAGGCCGGCATAGCCCACCACGATGTTCAGGCCGAGGCCCAGGATCACGTAGATCAGCGCCAGGGTGGCCACGTCCACCGCGCCGCGCGAACTAAAGAACGGGAACACCAGGCCAACCGCCAGCAGCAGCCAGATCACCTTGCGCTGCTGGGTCGCGCCCAGCGCGGGCAGGCTCGGCACCTTGACGCCGGCCGTGGCGCGCTGGAACAGCGGCTTGAAGAGTTGGAACAGGAAGACCGCGCCCACCGCCAGCCACACCGGCTTCCAGTGCGGCTCGAGCACGACTTTGTAGCCGTCGAGCTTCAACTGCAGCCCCAGCACGGGAATGGTCAGGATGGCCGTCATCACGGCCGCGACGATGGCGTTCTTCAGGGTCTGCCCCGCCGGCGCGCCCTGCGCCAAACTGATTGGCGTAGAAATAGCTTGTGTCATAGCGTCCTCACACCTTTTCAACGTCAGGCTTGCCCAGCAGCCCGGTCGGGCGGAACAGCAGGATCAGCACCAGCAGGCCGAACGCCACCACGTCCTTGTACTCGGCCGGCATATAGCCGGAGGCAAAGGTCTCGGCCAGGCCCAGCAGCACGCCGCCGAGCATGGCGCCCGGGATGCTGCCGATGCCGCCCAGCACGGCCGCGGTGAAGGCCTTGATGCCCGCCACGAAGCCGATATACGGGTTGAGCTTGCCGATGGTCAGGCCGATCAGCACACCGCCCACCGCCGCCAGCATCGCGCCCAGCACGAAGGTGAAGGAGATCACGCGGTTGGTGTCGATGCCGAGCAGGTTGGCCATGCGCATGTCCTCGGCGCAGGCGCGGCAGGCGCGGCCCATGCGCGAGCGGCCGATGAACAGCGTCAGCGCCAGCATCAGCACCAGCGTGACGCCGACGATCAGCAGGCGCGAATACGGTACGGTCACGGTGAAATCGCCGCCCATCTGGAACTCGATGGCGCCGGAAATCAGCACCGGCACCGACATGTCGCGCGCGCCCTGCCCGATCTGCACGTAGTTCTGCAGGAAGATCGACATGCCGATGGCGGAGATCAGCGGCACCAGCCGCGGACCGCCACGCAGGGGCCGGTAGGCCACGCGCTCCACGGCGAAACCATACAAACCGGTGACCAGGACGGACACCAGCAAGGCGGCGCCCAGCACCAGCGGCAGCGGATAGCCCGCGCTCGCGCCGATGGCGGTGAGCGTCACCAGGCCCACGTAGGCGCCGATCATATAGATCTCGCCATGGGCAAAATTGATCATGCCGATGATGCCGTAGACCATGGTGTAGCCAATGGCGATCAGCGCATAGATCGCACCCAGCGTCAGGCCATTGACCAGCTGCTGGGTAAACTGTGGAAGGAACTCGTTCATGCGGGAAGCCCCATAACTTTGAAGCTGGAGAAGCCGGCGTTGCAGGAGGTGCGCAAGCGCCGGGCCGGCTCCGTGATGCCGGATATGCCCAGGCCCCGGACGCGGCGGATAAACCGCGCCGGCTGCGCATCCGGACCCCGATACCAAAACGCCCCGCTCAAGCCATGAGCGGGGCGCGCAAAGCCAATGTGCGGCTTAGTTGGCAGCGGTCTTGGTGGCGTCCTTGTGCCAGGTGAACACAACGAACTTGAACGACTTCAGGTCGCCCTGCGCGTCGTACTCGACCTTGCCGATCGGGGTCTGGAAGGCGTTCTTGTGCATGTACGCGGCAACCTTGGTCGGGTCGGTGCTCTTGGCGCCGGCGATGGCGTCGCCAATGATCTGGACCGCGGCGTAGGCCGGCATCTGGAACGGACCGTTGGCGTCACGCTTCTTGTCGGCGAAGGCCTTGACCAGCGCGGCGTTGGACGGATCGGCGGAGAAGTCGGCCGGCAGCGTGACCAGCATGCCTTCCGAAGACGCGCCGGCGATGGCCGTCACGTCCTTGTTGCCCACGCCTTCAGGACCCATGAAGGTCGCCTTGACGCCCTGCTCGCGCGCCTGGCGCAGCAGCAGGCCCATTTCCGGGTGATAGCCGCCAAAGTAGACGAAGTCCACGCCTTGCGACTTGAGCTTGGTAATGACGGCGGAGTAGTCCGAATCGCCTGCGTTCACGCCTTCGAACACAGCCACGGGGATCTTGGCGGCTTCCAGGTCCTTCTTCACCGACGAGGCAATGCCCTGGCCGTACGACTGCTTGTCATGCAGGATCGCGACCTTCTTGGGCTTGATCTTGGTGATGATGTACTGGGCAGCAGCCGGGCCTTGCTGGTCGTCGCGGCCGATGGTGCGGAAGATGAACTTGCGCTTCTTGTTCTCGGTCAGCTGCGGCGCGGTGGCCGACGGCGTCACCATGACGATGCCTTCGTTCTCGTAGATGTCCGAAGCCGGGATGGTCGAGCCCGAGCACACGTGGCCGATCACGTAATGGATCTTCTGGCTGACGATCTTGTTGGCTACCGCCACGGCCTGCTTCGGTTCGCAGGCGTCGTCCATCATCACCACTTCGAACTTGTTGCCGCCCGCGCCGCCGGCGGCATTGATCTGCTCGATGGCAGTCAGCGCACCAGCCTTGACCATGTCGCCGTACTGGGCAACGGAGCCGCTCATGGGGCCGGCAATGGCAATCTTGACGGTTTCAGCGTTGGCAGCAGCGCCGAAAGCGCACAGGGCCGTGGCCAGGGAGATGGACGTAAGACGGGACAGCGTCATTCAGGAGCTCCTCGATTATGGTTGGGTCATGGGCTGAGACGGCATGACCTGCGCAATCGAACAACACCCGCGAGCGAAAACCTGGAAAAGACGCCCGAGACGCGGAAGACGGGCCTGCAAGAAATGAAGCGTGTGCGGGGCCCGGCATGTGTCAGCCCTCCTGTGCAATCCATGCAACGGAAGACCTTGGTTCGGAAAGACAACGTTGATGCGTTCTCTATTGCGCAGGTGATTCGCCTGCCCCGCTCGCCTCAACGCAGTCCGGAAGGGTGGCCCGGCTGCTGTCGGCAAAGCAGCCCGCATTATAGGGTCAAATTCCGCGCCGGATGGCACATTTGCACAACAAATGAGGATCTTAATGGTAGTAACACAGCACAAAGCGTCGGAAATTGGCGTTATCGCCACGTTTCACGCAATAAATCTTTTGCGCCGCACAAGTGCTGCCGGGCTTGGAGGACAAGGCCTTGTCGAGACCGGAGCGTTTGGTATTGCTGCGCCGCCCCGGCGAGTCGTTTCGCGTCTTGGCTGAAGGACCGGATCTGTGCCTGTGCGCGCGCACAACAGCAAAACGCCCCGGCCAAGGCCGGGGCGTTTCATGCTGCATGCGGCGCCGTGACTGCCGGCGCCACCTTACCGGGGCATTAACGCGTGCCCATATCCGGCACGTTGCGGCTTGCCGCGCCGTTGAACAGCTGGCGCGGACGGCCGATCTTGTATTCCGGATCGGTGATCATTTCTTCCCACTGCGAGATCCAGCCCGGGGTGCGTGCCAGGGCGAAGATGCAGGTGAACAGCGACGTCGGGATGCCGAGTGCGCGTTGCACGATGCCCGAGTAGAAGTCGACGTTCGGGTACAGCTTGCGGCTGACGAAGTACTCGTCTTCCAGCGCGATCTTTTCCAGTTCCATGGCGAGCTTGAACAGCGGGTCGTTGTGCAGGCCCAGTTCGTTCAGCACTTCATAGCAGGTTTCGCGCATCAGCTTGGCACGCGGATCGTAGTTCTTGTACACGCGGTGGCCAAAGCCCATCAGGCGCACGCCCGAGTTCTTGTCCTTGACCTGCTTGATGAACTCGGTGATGTTGTCGACGCTGCCGATTTCCTCAAGCATCTTGAGGGCGGCTTCGTTGGCGCCACCGTGGGCAGGGCCCCACAGGCAAGCCACGCCGGCAGCGATGGCGGCGAACGGGTTGGTACCCGAGGAGCCAGCCAGGCGCACCGTGGAGGTGGAGGCGTTCTGCTCGTGGTCTGCGTGCAGGATGAAGATGCGGTCGAGCGCGCGCTCGAGCACCGGGTTCACCTTGTACGGGGCGCACGGCGTGGAGAACATCATCTGCATGAAGTTGCCCGAGTAGGACAGGTCGTTCTGCGGATAGATGTACGGCTGGCCGATGTTGTACTTGTAGGCCATGGCGACCAGGGTCGGCATCTTGGCGATCAGGCGGATCGCGGAGATTTCGCGCTGGTGCGGATCATCGATGTCCATGGCGTCGTGGTAGAACGCGCTCATGGCGCCCACCAGGCCCGTCAGGACGGCCATCGGGTGGGCATCGCGGCGGAAGCCGCGCAGGAAGAACTGCATCTGCTCGTGAACCATGGTGTGGTTCATCACGGCGCCCACGAATTCTTCCTTCTGCTTGGCGTTGGGCAGTTCGCCCTTGAGCAGCAGGTAACAGGTTTCCAGGTGGTCGCACTTGGTGGCCAGTTGCTCGATCGGGTAGCCGCGGTACAGCAGCTCACCCTTGTCCCCGTCGATGTAGGTGATCTTCGAATTGCACGAAGCCGTCGACATGAAACCGGGGTCATAGGTGAACTTGCCGGTTTGTCCGTACAGCTTGCGAATATCGATTACGTCGGGGCCAACGGTACCCGTATAAATCGGCAGCTCAACGCTGGGGGAACCATCGGAAAACGATAGCGTGGCTTTCACATCGGACGGCGTCATGTCGGTTCCTTCTAATGCTGACTAATAATGTTGACGAAACTCAGACCGAACGCAGCAGGGCAATCACGTGCTGCATCGGGGGCGTGTCGAGCTCACCGTCCAGCTCCTTGCGTGCAAGAAGCAGGTCCATCAACTCGTTGTCGCTCAGCTCGAAGAGTTCGGAGAGCGAGGCCACGTCCTGGTCGGAGAGGCTTTCTTCGTAACGGTTGAAAAAACGTTCGACGATGATGTCGTTCTCCAGGAGGCCGCGCCGCGCGCGCCAGCGCAGTCGTGCACGCCGGTGCGGGTCGGCCTGGTGGGAGAAACTGGGGGAAACACTTTCGGTCATAGGTACCTACTTCCGGCGCGCCGGTCGGGTATGCAGTTTGATAGCCCGGACTGACGCGCCGCTTACAACAACCGCGCAGGATCAGACCGAGCGGCGAACCATCAGCTCTTTGATCTTGCCGATGGCCTTGGTCGGGTTCAACCCCTTCGGGCAAACGTCGACGCAGTTCATGATGCTGTGGCAACGGAACAAGCGGTACGGGTCGTTCAGGTCGTCCAGGCGCTGGCTGGTCGCCTGGTCGCGGCTGTCCGCGATGAAGCGATAGGCTTGCAGCAGGCCGGCCGGGCCGACGAACTTATCCGGGTTCCACCAGAACGACGGGCACGACGTCGAGCAGCTTGCGCACAAGATGCACTCATACAGGCCGTCCAGCTCGTCGCGTTCCTCGGGCGACTGCAGGCGCTCTTTCTCGGGCGGCGGCTCGTCGTTGATGAGGTACGGCTTGATCGAGTTGTACTGCTTGAAGAACTGCGTCATGTCGACGATCAGGTCGCGCACCACCGGCAGGCCGGGCAGCGGACGCAAGACGATGCGTTCCGGCAGCTCAAGCATGTTGGTCAGGCAGGCCAGACCGTTCTTGCCGTTGATGTTCATCGCGTCCGAACCGCACACGCCTTCGCGGCACGAGCGGCGGAACGAGATGGTTTCGTCCAGCTTCTTCAGCTTGACCAGCGCGTCCAGCAACATGCGCTCATGACCGTCGAGCTCGACCTCGTACGTTTGCATGCGGGGGGCCGCATCCTTGTCCGGGTCGTAGCGGTAGACTTCGAAAATACGCTTCATTTCTGTGGGTCCTGTGGGTCCTACGCGGTGCTTAGAAGGTCCGGGCCTTGGGAGGAACGCTTTCCACCGTCAGCGGGTTCATCTTCACCGGCTTGTAGTCGAGGCGGTTGCCTTCGCTGTAGAACAGCGTGTGCTTGAGCCAGCTCTCGTCGTCGCGATTCGGGAAGTCGCTGTGCGCGTGCGCACCGCGGGATTCCTTGCGGGCAGCTGCCGAAATCATGGTGGCCTTGGCCACTTCCACCAGGTTGGCCACTTCCAGGGCTTCCACCAGCGCGGTGTTGAAGACCTTGGACTTGTCCTTCAGATGGATGTTGTCAGCACGTTCCGCCACTTCCAGGATGCGCTCGACGCCTTCGTCCATCAGCTTCTGCGTACGGAACACGCCCGCATGCGACTGCATGTTCTTGCGGATGTCGTTGGCCACGTCCTGGGTGTATTCACCCGACGACGACGATTGCAGCTTGGCCAGGCGCGACATGGCGCGGTCGGCAGCGTCGGCCGGCAGCGGCTTGTGCTCTTTCTGCTTGATCGAGGTCGCGACGATGTGGTTGCCGGCCGCGCGGCCGAACACCACCAGGTCCAGCAGCGAGTTGGTGCCCAGGCGGTTGGCGCCGTGCACCGACACGCAGGAGCATTCGCCGATCGCGTAGAAACCGTTGATGACTTCGTTGGGGTTGCCGTTCTTCGGCGCCACCACCTGGCCATTGATATTGGTCGGGATACCGCCCATCTGGTAATGGATGGTCGGCACCACCGGGATCGGTTCCTTGATCGCGTCGACGTTGGCGAACTTGACACCGATCTCGCGGATCGACGGCAGGCGCTTCATGATGGTGTCGGCCCCGACGTGCGTCAGGTCCAGCAGCACGTAGTCGCCGTTCGGGCCACAACCGCGGCCTTCCTTGATTTCCTGGTCCATCGAGCGCGAGACGAAGTCGCGCGGCGCCAGATCCTTCAGCGTCGGCGCATAGCGCTCCATGAAGCGTTCGCCGTCCTTGTTACGCAGGATACCGCCTTCCCCGCGCACGCCTTCGGTGATCAGCACGCCCGCGCCGGCCACGCCGGTCGGGTGGAACTGCCAGAACTCCATGTCTTCCAGCGGCACGCCTGCGCGCGCTGCCATGCCCAGGCCGTCACCGGTGTTGATGAAGGCATTGGTCGAAGCGGCATAGATACGGCCGGCGCCACCGGTGGCGAACAGCGTGGTCTTGGCCTCGAGGATGTAGACCTCGCCGGTTTCCATTTCCAGCGCGGTCACGCCCAGCACGTCGCCGTCGGCGTCGCGGATCAGGTCCAGCGCCATCCACTCGACGAAGAAGTGGGTCTTGGCGCGCACATTGCGCTGGTACAGCGTGTGCAGCAGTGCGTGGCCGGTACGGTCGGCAGCCGCGCAAGCGCGCTGGACCGGCTTCTCGCCGTAGTTCGACGTATGGCCGCCGAACGGACGCTGGTAGATGGTGCCGTCGGCGTTACGGTCGAACGGCATGCCGAAGTGCTCGAGCTCGTAGACGACCTTGGGGGCTTCACGGCACATGAATTCGATTGCGTCCTGGTCGCCCAGCCAATCGGAACCCTTGATGGTGTCGTAGAAGTGATAGTGCCAGTTGTCCTCGCTCATGTTGCCGAGCGAAGCGCCAATGCCACCCTGCGCCGCCACGGTGTGCGAGCGCGTCGGGAAAACCTTGGAGAGCACGGCGACATTCAGGCCGGCTTCCGCGAGCTGGAGGGATGCGCGCATCCCAGCGCCGCCCGCCCCGACGATGACCACGTCAAAGCGACGACGCGGCAATCCTGTCTTGACTGCGACCATTTATTACACCCTCCAGAGAATCTGAGCTGCGTAGCCCGCACAACCGACGAGCCACAGAATCGTAAGAACTTGCAGCACGAGGCGCACGGCCATCGGCTTCACATAGTCCATCCAGATGTCGCGCACGCCAATCCAGGCGTGATACAGCAGCGACAGGATGGTGAGGAACGTGATGATCTTCATCCACTGGTTGGAGAAGAGACCCGCCCACGCTTCGTAGGAAGCGCCGTTCGAGAGCAGGAAGGCGACTGCCAGCACGATGGTGAAGACCACCATGATGACAGCGGTGACGCGCTGCGCAAGCCAGTCTTTGAGACCGTAGTGCGCACCGACGACCAGACGCTTGGGACCGATATTATTATTTGCCACGTTGACTCTCTCCTCAGAACAGGCCGAACAGCTTCAGGCCGAACACAGCGGTGAGCAACAGGCTGATGATCAGCACGGCAACAGCGGACTTCGCCGAAGCGGGCTTGGTCACGCCAACGTGCACGTCGAGCAGCAGGAAACGGATGCCGGCGCAGAAGTGGTGCAGGTAACCCCAGATCAGAGCCAGCAGAACCAGCTTGACGAAGCCGCCGGACAGAAGCGCCGAGAACTTTGCGAAGCTCAGTTCGGAAGTGACGCTCTGTTCGAAGAGATACAGGACGAAAGGAAGGAGGAGGAACATCAGAGCGCCGCTTGCGCGATGCAGGATGGACACCTTGCCGGCCCAGGGCAACCTGTAACGCGCCAGCTGCGTCACATGGATGTTCCTGAACTCCGGCCTGGCTTGTTTGGCTTCAGCCATTGCTAGACCCCATTTGCGGTAAACAAAAAACGAAACTTCTGAGCGCCCTGGATGCAAATGGATGCAGCCGGAGCAAATCCCGATAATTTTAGCGCCTTTGTTGCGCGGCGCACCAATAATTTTCAGCTATCGCGCACCAACATGGCGTGCCCGACAATCGCACGCAACCATGCCGCGAGGTAATCATCCCTGCTTTGCGCAACAGCGGCGGCTGCCGTAGCTGCAACAGCAATAATCGACATGGATTGCATTCCGGTGTATCAGCTCAAATCGTTCTGATAATAGTGCCGGGTGGTTACATACAGGCCGCGACGGACTTCGACGGGCCGGTCGCCATAGGTAAACGAGACGCGCTCGACAGACAAAAGCGGCGTGCCAGCGTCCACGGACAGCAGCGACGCGGTGGCCTCGTCAGCGGCCACCGCGCGGATTTTTTCGCTCGCCCGGATCATGCGCGTGCCGAACTCGGCCTCGAACAGCGCATACATCGGGCCCTTCCATTCGGTCAGCTTCTCGGCTGTCAGGCCCTTGAAGTTGGTGCCCAGCAGCCAGATTTCGTCCAGCACGGTCGGCTCGCCGGAGAAAAACAGCACGCGGCGGATCTGCACCACGCCATCGCCGGTGCGGATGTCAAGAAGGCGTGCGATTTCGGCCGGCGCGCGCAGGCGCTTGCATTCCAGCACCTGGCTGGCCCCATAATGGGGCTCGCCCTCGTCGGGCACCAGGCGCAGGAAGCGGAACTTCACGCCATCCTCGTGGTGCGTCGTGACAAAGGTGCCCTTTCCCTGGCGGCGCGCCACCAGGTTCTCGGCTGCGAGTTCGTCGATGGCCTTGCGTACCGTGCCCTGGCTGACCTTGTAGCGGGCCGCCAGGTCCATTTCGCTGGGGATCATGTCGCCGGGCTTCCATTCGCCGGACTGCAGGCTCTGCGTGATGAGCGCCTTGATCTGCTGGTAGAGTGGGCTGAATGTTGGCGAGGCCGCCGCAGCGGACGGCTGCGTCCCGGCGCCGGACGTAGCGGCGCCGTTATCCTGCACTGCAGCAACGGCAGTGCCGGCGAGGGACGGGGGCAGGGATGACATAGGCGAATTTCACCACAAAACGAGGAAGCGCGTCCAGCCCGCCATTAAATGTCTTATGTCTTATATAAGACATATGAATTGACAACACAAATGGGCAGGCCTACACTCCCGCAGGTTTCACGCCGACACCCGCTCTGGATACGGCACCCCTCTTCGCAGTAGACTTACGCTTTGTCGCACCCCATGACCCGTTGTGGCTCCCTCCAGTCGGTATCGCTAGCAGCGCGCCGGCGGATTGCCGCTTGCCGCCGTGGCGACAAACCCGCAACCGGTGACGTCCGGACTACCCTCCGGCCAGGCACCGACCAGTTTCCCCCTCTTCTTGTTTGGAGAATTACTCATGGCTAAAGCCCCAATGCGCGTCGCAGTCACCGGCGCCGCTGGCCAGATCGGCTACTCCCTGCTGTTCCGCATCGCCAATGGCGACATGCTTGGCAAAGACCAGCCGGTCATCCTCCAATTGCTCGACCTCCCGCAAGCCCAGGCCGCCGTCAAGGGCGTGGTGATGGAACTGGAAGATTGCGCATTCCCGCTGCTGGCCGGCGTGGTGATCACCGACGACCCCAAGGTCGCGTTCAAGGACGCCAACGTCGCGCTGCTGGTCGGTGCCCGTCCGCGTAGCAAGGGCATGGAGCGCAAGGACCTGCTCGAAGCCAACGCACAGATCTTCACGGTGCAAGGCAAGGCGCTGGACGAAGTCGCCGCCCGCGACATCAAGGTGCTGGTGGTCGGCAACCCGGCCAACACCAATGCCTACATCGCGATGAAGTCGGCTCCGAGCCTGCCCAAGGAGAACTTCACCGCCATGCTGCGCCTGGATCACAATCGTGCCCTGTCGCAAATCGCCGCCAAGACCGGCAAGCCGGTTGCGTCGATCGAGAAGATGTTCGTCTGGGGCAACCACAGCCCGACCATGTACGCCGACTACCGCTACGCGACCGTCGACGGCCAGAGCGTCAAGGACCTGATCAACGACCACGCCTGGAACAACGACGTGTTCCTGCCGACCGTTGGCAAGCGCGGCGCCGCCATCATCGAGGCCCGTGGCCTGTCGTCGGCAGCTTCGGCCGCCAACGCTGCCATCGACCACGTGCATGACTGGGTCCTGGGCTCGAACGGCAAGTGGGTCACCATGGGCATCCCGTCGGACGGTTCGTACGGCATCCCCGAAGACACCATGTTCGGCTTCCCGGTGACCACCGCCAACGGCAAGTACGAAATGGTCAAGGGCCTCGAAGTCGACGCCTACAGCCAGGAAAAGATCAATATCACGCTCAAGGAACTGGAAGAAGAGCGTGCCGGCGTGCAGCACCTGCTCGGCTGATCCAGGATCCAGGCAGCGCCAATGACCAGACCGGAGCTTCGCATCGATTCACGAATCGGCGCGGGCTCCGGTTTTTTCATTCCGGCGCCCCGCCCCTGCCTCCCTCAACCGCTATTCGATTGAATAAAGTGCATCCTTCCGAGGTCTTGTTCCAGGGCGAAGCCATTCCGACGCAACTGCCGGTCTGCGACCACTATGCCGGCAACGAAAAGCTGATGCTGAAGTCGCTTGCCCTGCAGCAAGAGCTTGGGCCCGTCTTCGATATCACCTTCGACTGCGAAGACGGCGCCGCCGTCGGGCTGGAGCGCGAGCACGCCGAGTTGTGCGCACGCCTCATCAACAGCCCGCAAAACCACTTCAACCGCGTGGGCGTGCGCATCCATGACCCGGCGCACCCCTGGTGGCGCCAGGACATCGACATCCTGGTAGGCAGCGCCGGCGCCCGGCTGGCCTATGTGGTGGTGCCCAAGGTGACCGATGTGGTCGAGGTGGCGCGCGTCACCGACCACGTGAACCAGGCGGCCCGCGCCGCCGGCATCGCACGGCACATCCCCATTCATGTGCTGATAGAGACGCATGCCGCATTGGACCAGGTATTCGACATCGCCCGCCTGGTGCAGGTGGAATGCCTCAGCTTCGGGCTGATGGATTTTGTTTCCGCCCACCACGGTGCCATCCCGGGCGACGCCATGCGCTCGCCGCAGCAGTTCGAGCACCCGCTGATCCGGCGCGCCATGCTGGAGATCTCGGCCGCCTGCCATCGGTACGGCAAGGTGCCCTCGCATAACGTCAGCACCGATATCGAGCAGCCATCCCGCGCCGGGGACGATGCCCTGCGCGCCCGGGCCGAATTCGGCTACCTGCGCAAGTGGAGCATCCACCCGAGCCAGATCCAGCCGATCGTGTCGGCCTTCCGCCCCAGCGGCACGGAGATTGGCGCGTCCAGCGAGATCCTGCTGGCCGCCTACGAGAACAACTGGGCGCCGATCCGCCACCAGGGCCAGTTGCACGACCGCGCCAGCTACCGCTATTTCTGGTCCCTTCTGCAGCGGGCGCACGCCACCGGTGCTGATCTGCCCGGCACGGTGCTCGAACGCTTTTTTGCATGAACGTTGCCTGGCACGCGCCAGGCGATGACCACGGTGTGCCACAGGATCGACCCCGCGCTT
Source organism: Cupriavidus basilensis (assembly GCF_008801925.2). Taxonomy (NCBI): domain Bacteria; kingdom Pseudomonadati; phylum Pseudomonadota; class Betaproteobacteria; order Burkholderiales; family Burkholderiaceae; genus Cupriavidus; species Cupriavidus basilensis. The sequence goes on from NZ_CP062803.1 coordinate 3,069,471, forward strand.
GGCTCGGGCAAGAGACCAGACAGGAGACGCGATGTCAGAGCAGCAGCCAGTCCCGCAGAACGCCCCGAAGCCGAAGAAATCCGTCGCCCTGTCGGGCGTGACCGCCGGCAATACCGCGCTGTGCACGGTCGGCCGTACCGGCAACGACCTGCACTACCGCGGCTACGACATCCTCGACATCGCCGAGACCTGCGAATTCGAGGAAGTCGCCCACCTGCTGGTGCACGGCAAGCTCCCCACCCGCGCCGAACTGGCTGCCTACAAGGCCAAGCTCAAGGCCCTGCGCGGCCTGCCCGCCAACGTCAAGGCCGCCCTCGAATGGGTGCCCGCCAGCGCCCACCCGATGGACGTGATGCGCACCGGCGTGTCCGTGCTTGGCACCGTGCTGCCGGAAAAGGACGACCACAACACCCCCGGCGCGCGCGACATCGCCGACCGCCTGATGGCCAGCCTGGGCTCCATGCTGCTGTACTGGTACCACTACAGCCATAACGGCCGGCGCATCGAAGTCGAAACCGACGACGACACCATCGGCGCGCACTTCCTGCACCTGCTGCACGGCCAGAAGCCGTCCGCGCTGTGGGAGCGCGCCATGCAGACCTCGCTCAACCTGTACGCCGAGCACGAGTTCAACGCCTCCACCTTCGCCGGCCGAGTGATCGCCGGCACGGGCTCGGACATGTACTCGTCGATCTGCGGCGCCATCGGCGCGCTGCGCGGCCCCAAGCACGGCGGCGCCAATGAAGTGGCGTTCGAGATCCAGAAGCGCTACGACAGCCCGGACGAGGCGCATATCGACATCTCGCGCCGCGTGGAGAACAAGGAAGTGGTGATCGGCTTCGGCCACCCGGTGTACACCACCGGCGACCCGCGCAACCAGGTGATCAAGGAAGTGGCGCGGCGCCTGTCCAAGGATGCCGGCTCGATGAAGATGTTCGACATCGCCGAGCGCCTGGAAACCACCATGTGGGACGCCAAGAAGATGTTCCCCAACCTGGACTGGTTCAGCGCGGTGAGCTATCACATGATGGGCGTGCCCACCGCCATGTTCACCCCGCTGTTCGTGATCGCCCGCACCTCGGGCTGGGCTGCGCATATCATCGAGCAACGCATCGACAACAAGATCATCCGCCCCAGCGCCAACTACACCGGGCCGGAAAACCTGAAGTTCGTGCCGATCGGAAAACGGAAATAAGCCGCGCAGGCCGCAAACCACCTTGCCATGTAGCGAAGGCGCCCCCTTGCCCGGCCTGGGGCTGCCGCGAATTATGTAACGGATGGTAGGGGCACTACGCCCCGACTTTCAAATCGTAGAGAATAGCGGCGGATATGGCTGCCGGCCTTGCCGGCAAGCCACCGCCATTGACCCAACTCCAGAAGGAACCCACAGAATGAAGCATCTTGTCCTCGCCGCCTGCATCGGCGCCTTTACGCTGACCACCGCTGGCGTTGCGATGGCCCAGGAACCGGTCAAGAAGGCCGCTCCCGCCAAGAAGGCCCCTGCGAAAAGCTCCAAGAAGACCGCGGCCGCAGCACCCGCAGTCGTCCCGAGCGGTGAAAAATGGCAGTGCGAACTGGGCCATGTCCTGTACATCGGCGGCAACATGCAGCGCGATGAAGTCATCACCGTGAACTGGGAGGGCAAGGAATACCGCCTGCCCCGCCTGTCCACCGTAACCGGCGCCGACCGCTACTTCGACGCCCGCTCCGGCCTGGACCTGGTCGTGATCCCGAGCAAGGCCATGCTGTTCAACAAGAACGCCGGCCAGCGCCTGGCCGACGAGTGCCAGACCGCGGACATGCAGGCTGGCGGCTCGGCCCCGACCCAGGCAGGCGCGCTGCGCGCTCCGGTAGCCACCCCGTTGCTGGTCGCCCCGTCGGCACCGGCAGCCGATGCCGCGCAGGCACCGGCCGCCCCCAAGCAGTAAGCACCAACCTATAAGCAGTAAGAGCAGTAAGCGGTAATCAGTAGTAAGGGGCCGTAGCCTGGCATCGCCCGGCTACGGCCCCATGGGCACCAGGAAGCACAAATATCCGAGGGAACCCCATGTCCGCGCCTATTTCGAACGTCCGCCCCGAACCGGACCCGGTCCTGGCCGACATCGTCGACTACGTCACCAGGTATCAGGTCAAGAGCGCGCTGGCCTACGACACGGCCCGCAACTGCCTGATCGACACGCTCGGCTGCGGCCTGGAAGCCCTGTCGTATCCGGCCTGCACCAAGCTGCTGGGCCCGATCGTGCCCGGCACGGTAGTCCCCAACGGCGCCAAGGTGCCCGGCACCCAATTCCAGCTCGACCCGGTCCAGGCCGCCTTCAATATCGGCGCCATGATCCGCTGGCTCGATTTCAACGACACCTGGCTGGCCGCCGAATGGGGCCACCCGTCCGACAACCTCGGCGGCATCCTTGCCACCGCTGACTGGCTCTCGCGCAACAACGTGGCCGCCGGGCGCAAGCCGTTGACCATGAAGGACGTGCTCACCGGCATGATCAAGGCCCATGAGATCCAGGGTTGCATCGCGCTGGAAAACGCATTCAACAAGGTGGGCCTGGACCACGTGGTGCTGGTCAAGGTGGCTTCCGCCGCCGTGGTTGCGCAGATGCTCGGCCTCGCCCGTGACGAAATCCTCAACGCGGTGTCCCTTGCCTGGGTCGACGGGCAAGCGCTGCGCACCTACCGCCACGCCCCCAATACCGGCAGCCGCAAGAGCTGGGCCGCCGGCGATGCCACCAGCCGCGCGGTGCGCCTGGCGCTGATCGCCCGGACCGGCGAGATGGGCTATCCCTCGGTGCTGAGCGCCAAGGGCTGGGGCTTCTACGACGTACTGTTCAAGGGCCAGCCCTTCAGGTTCCAGCGCCCGTATGGCACCTACGTGATGGAGAACGTGCTGTTCAAGATCGCCTTCCCGGCAGAATTCCACGCGCAAACCGCGGTAGAGGCCGCCATGGCCCTGCACGGCCAGCTGTCCGCCGCGGGCAAGACGGCAGCGCAGATCAGCCAGGTCACCATCCGCACCCACGAGGCCTGCATCCGCATCATCGACAAGAAAGGCCCGCTGGCCAACCCCGCCGACCGCGACCACTGCATCCAGTACATGGTGGCGGTGCCGCTGCTGTTCGGCCAGCTGACTGCCGAGGACTATGAAGACAAGATGGCGGCGGACCCGCGCATCGACGCCCTGCGCGACAAGATCGTGTGCGTGGAGGATCCGCAGTTCACCGCCGACTACCACGACCCGGAGAAGCGCTCCATCGCCAATGCGCTGACCGTGACGCTGGACGACGGCACGGTGCTGCCCGAAGTCGTGGTGGACTACCCGCTCGGCCACAAGCGCCGGCGCGACGAGGGCATCCCACTGCTGGTGGAGAAGTTCAAGACCAACCTGGCCCGCCGCTTTCCGGCCAGGCAGCAGCAAGCGATCCTGGCGGTGTCGCTGGACCAGGCGCGCCTGGAGGCCATGCCGGTCAATGAGTATGTCGACCTGTACGTGATCTGAGTGAACTGGGCTGCCTGAGAAAAAAACAGGGCCGATTCGCGCGCGCCAAAGCCAATGGGGGCTGACGCCGGCTGACGCCTTGGCCTAAAATCCACGCGGCAAGTACCTTGGTTTAGCGATTCGGCAGCAAAGCAGTCCTGCAAGATCAATCAGCGAGGAAAGCAGTAGGCATGAACACGGCGCGCAACCCGCGCCGCGCACCGCGCGGCAACCCTGCTTCTCCGGCAGCCGGCGGCAATAGACGATTTACGAGTCCAAGCAAGTCCGCACCATCCTTCGATTGGAGTAAGGCAATGCCCCACAATCTCAATAAGACGCTAAAAGAATTCAAGACCGGCCCGTCGAGCAAGGGCCAGTTCTACTCCCTGCCGCAACTGGGCAAGGCACTAGGCGTGGCGGTCGAGCGCCTGCCGGTATCGATTCGCATCGTGCTGGAATCGGTGCTGCGCAATTGCGACGGCAAAAAAGTCACCGAGGAGCACGTCAGGCAGCTCGCCCACTGGAAGCCCGTCGCCGAGCGTGTCGACGAGATCCCCTTCGTGGTTGCGCGCGTGGTGCTGCAGGATTTCACCGGCGTGCCCTTGCTGGCCGACCTGGCCGCCATGCGCAACGTGGCCGAGAAAATGGGCAAGAACCCCAAGAAGATCGAGCCGCTGGTTCCCGTGGACCTGGTGGTCGACCACTCGGTGCAGATTGACCACTTCCGCGAGAAGAACGCGCTGGACCTGAACATGAAACTGGAGTTCCAGCGCAACAACGAGCGCTACCAGTTCATGAAATGGGGCATGCAGGCCTTCGATACCTTTGGCGTGGTGCAGCCGGGCTTCGGCATTGTGCACCAGGTGAACCTGGAGTACCTGGCCCGCGGCGTGCACAAGAAGGACGGCGTGTACTACCCCGACACCCTGGTCGGCACCGACAGCCACACCACCATGATCAACGGCATCGGCGTGGTGGGCTGGGGCGTGGGCGGCATCGAGGCGGAAGCCGGCATGCTGGGCCAGCCGGTCTATTTCCTGACGCCCGACGTGGTCGGCGTGGAACTGAAGGGCCGCCTGCGCGAAGGCGTGACGGCAACCGACCTGGTGCTCACCATCACCGAAATGCTGCGCCGCGAGAAGGTCGTCGGCAAGTTCGTCGAGTTCTTCGGCGAAGGCACGGCCAGCCTGGCACTGCCGGACCGCGCCACCATCGGCAACATGGCACCGGAGTATGGCGCCACCATGGGCTTCTTCCCGGTCGACGAGAAAACCATCGACTACTTCAAGGGGACCGGTCGCACCGAAGAAGAAATTGCCGCCTTCGAGGGCTACTTCCGTGCCCAGAAGATGTTCGGCGTGCCCAAGGCCGGCGAAATCGACTACACCAATGTGGTCACGCTGGACCTGGGCACCGTGGCCCCCTCGCTGGCCGGCCCCAAGCGCCCGCAGGACCGTATCGAAATCGGCAATGTCAAGTCCACCTTTGCCTCGCTGTTCGCCAAGCCGACCGCCGAGAACGGCTTCAACAAGGACATCGCGGAACTCGACAAGACCTACACCACGGCCGACGGCGTGAACGTGAAGAGCGGCGACGTGCTGATCGCCGCCATCACGTCCTGCACCAACACCTCCAACCCGAGCGTGCTGCTAGCCGCCGGCCTGCTGGCCAAGAAGGCGGTGGAAGCCGGCCTCAAGGTGGCGCCGCACATCAAGACGTCGCTGGCCCCTGGCAGCCGCGTGGTAACGGAATACCTGCAAGCCGCCGGCCTGCTGCCGTACCTGGAAAAGCTGGGCTTCGGCGTGACCGCCTACGGCTGCACCACCTGCATCGGCAACGCCGGCGACCTGACGCCGGAACTGAACGAGGCCATCACCAAGAACGACCTGGTGGCCGCCGCCGTGCTGTCGGGCAACCGCAACTTCGAAGCACGCATCCACCCGAACATCCGCGCCAACTTCCTGGCCTCGCCGCCGCTGGTGGTGGCCTACGCCATCGCCGGCAACGTCACGCGCGACCTGATGACCGAGCCGGTGGGCACGGGCAAGCGCGGCCGCGAGATCTACCTGGGCGACATCTGGCCGACCTCGGAAGAAATCCACGCGCTGATGAAGTACGCGATGGACTCGAAGGTGTTCAAGGTCAACTACGAGCAGGTCAAGAAGCCGAGCAAGCTGTGGGCCAAGGTCAAGGGCACCAAGGGCCAGGTCTACGACTGGCCGAAGTCCACCTATATCGCCGAGCCGCCCTTCTTCGAAAGCTTCGGCATGGAGCCGGCCGCCACGCAGTCGAGCGTGCGCAATGCGCGCGCGCTGGGCGTCTTCGGCGACTCCGTGACCACCGACCACATCTCGCCGGCTGGCTCCATCAAGGAATCGTCGCCCGCGGGCAAGTACCTGCTGGCCAACGGCGTGCTCAAGGCGGACTTCAACAGCTACGGCTCGCGCCGCGGCAACCATGAAGTCATGATGCGCGGCACCTTTGCCAACGTGCGCATCAAGAACCTGATGCTGCCGGTCAAGGCAGACGGCTCGCGCGTGGAAGGCGGCGTCACGCTGCACCAGCCTTCCGGCGAAGAAATGTCGATCTACGACGCCGCCATGAAGTACATCGCCGAAGGCACGCCCACCGTGGTGTTCGGCGGCGAAGAGTACGGCACGGGCTCGTCGCGCGACTGGGCGGCCAAGGGCACCCAACTGCTCGGCGTGAAGGCCGTGATCACGCGCAGCTTCGAGCGCATCCACCGCTCCAACCTGGTCGGCATGGGCGTGCTGCCCCTGCAGTTCAAGGGCAGCGACAGCGTGCAGACGCTGGGCATCATCGGCAACGAGACCTTCGATATCGAAGGCATCGAAGGCGACCTGAAGCCGCAGCAGGACGTGACGCTGGTAATCAAGCGCGCCAATGGCGACGTGCAGCGCGTGCCGGTGCTGCTGCGCATCGACACCCCGATCGAGGTCGACTACTACAACCACGGCGGCATCCTGCCGTTCGTGCTGCGTCAGTTGCTGGCTGCCTGACCGGAGTGCTCCTGGCCCTTCGGGGCCAAGGGGTGACGCCGCTGGCTCTGCGCCTCTTTCGGAGGCCATGGCCAGCGGCGTTTTTCTTTGGGGCGCCATTCGCGCTGGCCCCAAAGCGCATCAGCCGTCGCTTGCACCGGGCTTGCCCCAAGTGTTGGCCGGTGTAAGTTCCACGCAAGGCTGCCCTGCCAAACTGCCCGTCATCCACAAAGAAAAACGCCTTGCGCGGGACAGCCATGCCGGCCAACCCCGCCTGAAACGCACAGGAGACATCATGGCAAAGATTTTCATCGCATTCGTCGTCATTGCCGGCGCCGCACTGTATATGCTGTCAAAAGGCGGCGACATCTCGATGGGCGGCGAGCAGCACGGCGTGGAAACCCACGCGCCGGAGGCTGCGCAAGCGCCCGCGCAGAAGTAAAACCCGGTCGGTTCCGCCACTGCGCGGCGCTGCCTGACGCAACGCAATACAGCCGCCCGGCCCCCTGGCGGCTTTTTTTGTCAACGCAGCGAGTAGAATACCGTTTTACCGAAAAACGGATGATTTCGACTTATGGCAGGTTTTCGCCCCAAGGCTTCCCAACGTCTTTCGCCTGACGCCGAGCGTCTGGTGGCCGATGCGCTTGCGCTCGATGCCTCGGGCAGCCGCATGGAGGATGGCTACTGGGAGCGGCGTCTTTCGCAACGCCTTGGCCGGCTCCTGAAGAACGGCAGCCAATCCGCGCTCGACGCAGCGCTCGAACACCTGTTCAAGCACAACGCCGACGCCTCCGACGTGCTTGCCGAGCAAGCCGAGACCCTGGCCGAATCGGCTACCGTCGAAATCGACGGCGTCAGCTACGACGCCCTGCTGATCGCCGCGCCCATCCTGGCCCACACCCGCTACGCCATCCCGTCCGGCGCGCTCAAGCCCGAGCTGTCGCAGACGCTGGCTGTGCACATGCAGGCGCATGTGCTGGCGGCCAACACCAAGATGGCGCTGTCGCCCTACCTGTATAGCATCGACCAGTTGCCGCGCACGCACAGCGACACCTTTGCCCTGACCTACAAGCTGGTATCGGCTGCCATGGCCGGCACCACGCCCAAGGTCGACCTGCGCGACCTGCCGGAAACCGCGCCCATCCTGGCCGATCCGCGCTATCTGCTGGCCGTGGTGGTGGCGCCGCACGAGCAGGCTCTGTTCCGCTGGCAGGAAGACGCCAAGGAACACCATGCCGAGCGCAGCGTCTGCCTGGAGCAATGGCGCACCCAGGTGCAGCCCTCGATCGCGCTGCTGATGCCTGGCTGCGAGTTCGACCTGCTGCTGCCCGACGCCTTCTTCCTGTCCTGCCGCGAATCCGACAAGAGCATCCGCCCGCTGACCGTGCGCGCCGCCGTCAACTACCTGTGCGGCACGCTGGATGTGCCGGCCGGCCAGATGGCGGCCGTGGTGGCGGCATTCGGCGAAGAGGAAGTCGAGGAATACCGCGTAGGCTTCACCATGCGCGGCGAGAAGGATGTGATCTACGGCATCGTCTGGCCGGTGTACGGCCGTGAGTCCGGCGAGATCGATGCCAGCGAGAAGGACAACCCGCTGGAGCAGATCTGCGAGGAACTGCGCAACGCCGGGGTGGAAGACATCTTCCGCCACGCCGCGCTGTTCGACCCCGAGTATTGCGAAGACTGTGGCACGCCGCTTTACGCCGACCGCTCTGGCGAGATCGTCCACGCCGAGTTGCCGGAAGACGCGCCCACGCAGCAACCGCTGTTCCACTAAGCTGCGTCGCTTCGCCCTGCCTGACCAACGGCCCGCCCTGCGCGGGCCGTTTTTTCTTCAGCCGGCGGCCGCCGGGCTGATGCAGCGCCACAGCGCATGGCCGGAGGCCGCGTATTTGCGCTCGAACGGTGTGATGGCCTCGGCCGGCTGCCACAGTTCGACCTGCGCAGGCCGGCCGACCAGCGCCAGGGCCTGGGCAAACTCGTCGATATAGATCTGCCAGTTGCTGCGGCACTCCAGGTACCGGCCGCACGCAGCCAGCGCCGGGAACACCGCATGCCCCTGCCAGCGCCGCCCCAGGTGCCCGATCTTGGGCCAGGGGTTGGGATACAGCACGTAGTGGCGGTCCACCGCGATGCAGTCCGACTGCAGCATCCGCCAGACGTCGACCAGGTCCGCGCGCGCCCAGGCAAAATTGGCCGGCATCGGGCCATCCCACCAGTCCTTCCCCCCAGTCAACCGCTTTTCCGACTGGTCCACGCCGATCACAAAATGCCCGGGGAACGCCGTGGCCAGGCGCAAGGTGCTCTCCCCCACGCCGCAGCCGGCGTCCAGGATCAGCGGGGCCGCCCCGGCCTGCTGCCATTGCTGCAACGCAAGATCCAGCGCGCGCCGGCTTGGCTCGCCGATGGGCTTGCGAAAGGGCTCGGCCAGGTGGCGGGCAAGGCGCGCCTCGAGGTGGTCGTGGACATCGGCCTGGGCCGAGGTGATGGTGCGGGAGTTGGCAAACATGGGCGGGATTCTACCCGGCTGCCGAGCGCCGCGGGCTCGCCGGGGCTTGCGGCTCGGGCGACGGGCATGGACAAATGCCATCCAGTGCTGCGAGCATAAGGATATGACGTCGATGTCGCACGCAGATGTCGTTTTGACGGCACAATGCGGGCAACCGGGGTGGACAAGCGGGCCGCCCAAGCGTGTCCCGCCACCCCATCTGAGAACCCGCCGCCGCCATCCCATCCTGGCGGCGGCCCGTACGAGGAGCGCATCCCGATGACCGCCACACGCCGCACACGCCACACTTCCAGCCTCACCGCCATGATGCCGCGCCGCGCGCTGCTGCAAGCCGGTGCCGCGCTCGCGCTCGGCAGTGCCGCGCTGATGCTGTTGCCCGCCGGTGCGGCGCAGGCTGAAGACCTGCGCATCGGCTTGTCCGCCGACGTGACTTCGATGGACCCGCAGTGGAACAACTCCGGCCCCAACAACGCCATCGCGCTGCATATCTTCGAGTCGCTGGTGTTCCTCGACAAGAACGCCCGCTACATCCCCGGCCTGGCGCTGTCGTGGAAACCGGTCAACGCCATCACCTGGGAAATCAAGCTGCGCCCCAACGTGAAATGGCATGACGGCACGCCGTTTACCAGCGAAGACGTCAAGGCCTCGCTCGAGCGCCCCGACAAGCTCACCAACAGCCCGGGCTCCTTCACCAGCTACACGAAGCCGATCGCGCGCATCGACACGCCCGATCCGTTGACCGTGCGCCTGACCATGAGCGTGCCGAACTACGCCAACCTGGCCAACGACCTGAACAGCGTGCCGATCATGCCGAAGAAGGTAGCTGCCACGCTGAGCCAGGCGGATTTCGACTCCGGCAAGGCGATGATCGGTACCGGCCCGTTCAAGTTCGTGCGCTTCGCGCGCGGGCAGGAAATCGTGATGGCAAAGAACCCCGACTACTGGGGCCCGAAGACGGAATGGGATCGCGCGATCTTTCGCATCATCACGGACAATGGCGCGCGCAGCGCGGCGCTGCTGTCCGGCGACGTCGACGTGATCGAAAGCGTGCCGTCCGCGGACGTGGCCAAGCTCAAGCAGAACCCCAAGTTCCGCATCGAGCAGCAGGTCTCGTGGCGCACCATCTTCTGGCAGATGGACCAGTCGCGCGACAACCCGCCCTACGTCACCGACAAGGCCGGCAAGCCGCTGGGCAAGAACCCCTTCAAGGACGCACGCGTGCGTGCCGCCATCAGCCACGCGCTGAACCGCGACGCCATCGTCAGCCGCATCATGGAAGGCCTGGCCGTGCCGGCCTCGTCGATCGTCTCGCCGCAGATCTTTGGCCACCCCGGCACCAAGCCGGATGCCTATGACCCCGAAGGCGCCAAGAAGCTGCTGGCCGCGGCGGGTTATCCGGATGGCTTCGGCCTGACGCTGCACGCCACCAACAACCGCTACCTGAACGATGCCGCCGTGGCCCAGGCCACCGCCAGCATGCTCACGCGCATCGGCATCCAGACCAAGGTGGAAACGCTACCGGTCGCCGCGTACTTCACGCGCGCGCGCCAGGGCGACTTTGCCTTCGAGATGCTGGGCTGGGGGTCGGCAGCGGCCGACGTGGCGCTGCGATCGATCACTGGCACGCCGAACCCCAAGACGGGATATGGCACGTGGAACTGGGGCAAATACAGCAATACCCAGCTCGACCAGCTGATCGAGAAATCGCTGACCACGGTGAGCAGCGATAAGGCCCGCGAGGAGAACGCTCGCGCCGCAGCCAGGTTCGCCCTGGCCGACCACGCCATCATCCCCTCGCACAGCCAGCTGGCGATGTGGGCCATGCGCAAGGACCTGAAGTACGAAGCACGCACCGACGAATGGTCGCTGGCGCAGTTCTTCCACAAGCAGTAAGCGTCTCGCGAGGCGGCGCCGGGCGTTGAACCCGGCGCCGCCAGCTAGCTGGCGGCTTGGATCAGATCCGCAGGCCGTCTTCCTGGTTCGCGTTTGCCGCGCGCAAGCCCTTCACCCATTCCCGCGCCGGCAACCCGGTCGTATCCTCCAGCACCTTCGCGCGAATCTCCAGCACATCCCACGATACATCGATCGCCGGCCCATTGAAGGCAAGCGCAATGACATTGCCGTCATGCACTTCGGGGAACACCAGCACGCGGTTATCAAACGCTTCACAGATCCGCACGATGTTCTTCGGGAAGCTGTCGTGGTCGCCGAACAGGTTGATCGTCATCACGCCCGGCGCCTTGAGCACGCGCCGGCACGCCTTGTAGAACGCCGTAGTGTCAAGCACCGGCCCGCGCGCGGTGGCGTCATACAGGTCCACCTGCAGCACATCCAGCGCGCCGGTGTGCGCGCCATCCATCACGTAGTCCCACGCATCCTGCTCCCGCACGGTAAGGCGCTCGTCGTCTTCACGCAGGCCGAACATGCTGCGGCCCGCAATGATCACGGCCGGGTTGAGCTCCACCGCCGTCACGCGCGCGCGGCTGAACTGGCGATGGCAGAACTTGGTGAGCGCAGCCGCGCCCAGGCCCAGCTGCGTCACGTGAAACTCCGGCGCCGAGGGCGACAGGAACAACAGCCACGCCATCATCTGCTGCGCGTACTCCAGCTCGATGGCATCGGGCTTGCGCAGTCGCATGGCGCCTTGCACCCATTCGGTGCCGAAATGCAGGTAGCGCACACCGTCCATCTCGGAGAAGGTGACGGGCGCGAAGCGCGGGGTCATGCGCTTTTCCTCGCGCTGCGCTGCTTGCGCGCCGCGTGCGCCGCGTCCGTCCTCGGGGCTGCGTGCGCCGCGCGCGGGACGGCGCGAGGCCACGGCTTCAATCGATTTACGTTTGAGAAGAGTCATGGTGGTCAGCAAGAATACGTGTCAGCGTGCCGCCCAGCGGGGCGGCATGTCAGTCGGTTCGGATCAATCCGGGGCTCAGGCTTTGCCGAGCGCGCCCTGGGCACGCTGCAGCCACTCCCGGTTGTGCTCGCGGGCGTGGCGCGGCCAGTGCTTGCCGTCGTGCACGATCTCCGCGTACAGCGCCTGGGCGCGCTCGCGGTCGGCCGGCTCCCCCTGGGCCGTCAGCCAGTCGGCAAACAGGCAGCGCGCGGCGGCATCGCTGGCGCAGGTCAGCGCCTGCTCGAATGCGGCCCGCGTGCCGGGCGCGTCCGACGCGGCCAGCGCGCGGGCGTACAGCAATACAGGGTCCGCTTGCTGGCGGGCCTGGGGCTGGGAGGCAAACAAACGCTCCAGCGCGGCCACGGCAGCAACATGGCCACCGGTGGCGAACTGCGCGCGCGCCAGCCCCAGCAGCAGCGCCGGATCGGTGGCGAACGGCCCGCTGGCGGCGGCCTCATAGTGTTCCAGCGCGGCCTTGGGCTCGCCAGCCTCGAGCAAGGCGGCGCCCAGGCGCATGCGGTGATCGACGGTGGGCGCGCGGTCGAACGCGTCGCGCGCCTCGCGCACCGCGCGGTTGGGGTCGACCAACTGGCCAATGGCGCGCTTGGCGGCCCGCGCACCCCGCGTCTGGCGCAGCCCGGGCAGGTAGATGGCGAAGAAATACACCACGCTGCCCAGGCCCGGGAAGGCAAACAGGATCAGCAGCCAGTACATGTTCTGCTGGGTGCGCACCGCGTGCACGGCGAAGAACACGGCGATGATGACGTGAAAACCAATTCCTAGATACGGCATTGTCTATCTATCCTGCAAAGCGTTGGCCGGCGGCCTTCCCACCGGCATGCATAGCCGTGATTGTGACAGATGCGGCCGGGGCGCCCGATGCGGCATGCTACTTGCTACTGTCACAAATGCCTTTTACGGTAAGGCTGTCTTGCGCTTACGTTCCGCGCCTGGCTTCACGGCCGGCCGGCCTGGCTTGCCTCACCAAAACCCGAGACGCTCCCTCCAACCCGGCCCTCCACGACAAAGGATCCGCAGATATGAGCTACATCCACTTCATCGGTGGTGAAAAAGGCGGCGTCGGCAAATCGCTCGTCGCCCGCCTGCTAGCCCAGCATTTTATCGACCGGAGCATGCCGTTCCTGGGCTTCGACACCGACAAATCGCACGGCGCCTTGCTGCGCTTCTATGCCGACTTTGCCGCGCCCGCCGTGCTGGACAAGCACGACAGCCTGGACCCCATTATCGAGCACGCCGTGGAAGATCCACAGCGGCGCATCCTGGTCGACCTCGCGGCCCAGACGCAGCACGCACTTGCAAAATGGATGGACGACGCCGACGTGCTGGCGCTGGCCGAAGCCCATGGCCTGACGCTCACCTGGTGGCACGTGATGGATGCGGGCCGCGACTCGGTCGACCTGCTGCGCCAATGGCTTGACCAGTTCGGCGGCCGCATCAAGCTGGTGCTGGTCCTCAACGAAGTCCGCGGCGATCGCTTCGAGATCCTGGAAGCCTCGGGCGAACGCGCCCGCGCCGAAGCGCTGGGCGCCAGCGTGATGACGCTGCGCCACCTGCCCGATACGACCATGCAGAAGATCGACCAGCAAAGCACCAGCTTCTGGGCCGCGGTCAATCATCCGGACCGCGCCGCCACCGGGCTCGGCATGCTGGAGCGCCAGCGCGTCAAGGTCTGGCTGAACCGGGCGTATGGGGAGATGGCTGCGCTGGCGTTGTGAGTGGAAGCGCCGCCAGTGGAATCGCTGTGAATGGAAGCGTTGCGAGGCAGATCGCTGGCGGCCGGGCGCTGTTGTCAAAGCAGCACCCGCCCCATCGCCCGCATCTCGGTTGACTGCCCGCGTCTTGCCTTGCCAATGCTGGGCGCGCAAATCGCGCTTGAGCACCTTGCCCGCACCGGACAAAGGCATCTGGTCCCGCAACGCGACCGTCTTCGGACATTTGTACCCGGCGATCAAACCGCGGCAGTGCGCACGGATATCGTCTTCGGTTGCCTGCATACCCGCCTTCAGGACGACGACCGCGTGGACCGCTTCGCCCACCGAACCGCGCGGCACCTGGGGGCGGGTCATCGTGCCCGCGCGAGCCGCGCCTCGGGTTGCGCTAGTTGTCAGCCCGCTCGGCCGGCTTCGTGGGCAACGGACCAAAGACGATCCTCCTGAGCTTGTCGGGGCCGATCACGCGGGCCAGTTCGGCGAACAAGCAATAGTTGGCAATCAGCGTCACCAGCAGGATCTGGATGGCCCAGAAATGCGGCCAGTTGATCTCGGCAAGCAGCCGATGGTTGGCGGCAACCAGGCCGGGCGCTTCCTTCCAGTAATCGAACAGGTGCTCCAGGTAATGCACGAGCAACGCCACCAGGGTGTAGATCAACGTCCTCCAGCCGGCATTCCAGATCAGCGGCTTCTCGGGAAAACGATTGACGAACGGCAGCAGGTTGGCGAGCAGCACGCATTTCCCGAGTACCAGGGCGGCGATCGTCACCGAGGCCGAAGTCGGCAGCGAGATGCCAGCATCCCGGGTCATCAACGTGCGAACGATCGCGACGATGTGGAGGATGACAAAGAAGAAGAGCGTCGGCGGCAGCATCTCCATGAACTCATGCTTGATCGTGGCGGCCAGCTTGTTCATATGGATATTCCGTCCAGTTTGACACTGCGAAATCCAGCGCTAGGGTGCGCCCCGAATCCCTAGCCCGGCAGCCTCGATCCCTGCGGCCTGCCGGGTCAGCAGCGGTTCGCCGTTGACTGCGCGAGCGATCAGGGCATCGGGCTGCGCGACGGGAATTCCCTGCGCCCGGTACCATGCATCATCATAGTAAGTATTGCCATAGCGTTCACCGCTATCACACAGCAGGCCGACGATGGCGCCCTGCTCGCCCGCCGCCGCCATCCGCTCGGCCAGGTACAGCACACCAACGAAGTTAGTGCCTGTCGAGCCGCCCACGCGACGCCCGAGGCGCGCGGCCAGATAGCGCATTGCGGCAAAGGACAAGGCATCGGGCACCTTGAGCATCGCATCGATGCACGTCGGAATAAAGGAGCGCTCGACACGCGGGCGGCCGATGCCCTCGATCCTAGATCCGACATCCAGGCTCAGGCTGCTGTCCGGCTGGCCCGCCAGCGTACTTTTGAAATAGTCAAAAAATACGGAGTTCTCCGGGTCGGCGCAAAGAATGCGGGTGCTATGCCGGCTGTAGGCTACGTAGCGGCCCAATGTTGCGACGGTGCCACCGGTACCTCCGCTGGCCACGAGCCACGTCGGAACCGGATGTTCCTCGTCAGCCATCTGCTTGAAAATCGACTCGGCGATATTGTTGTTGGCGCGCCAGTCGGTGGCACGCTCCGCATAGGTGAACTGGTCCATGAAATGGCCTCCGGTTTCCACCGCTATGCAGTGCGACTCCGTATAGATGTCCGCCGGATTGGCAACCAGTTGGCAGCGCCCGCCATAGAATTCGATCGCTTCGATTTTCGCCCTTGAGGTACCCGCCGGAATCACCGCCACAAAGGGCAAGCCGAGCAGCCTGGCAAAGTAAGCTTCGGAGATGGCCGTCGAGCCGCTGGACGCCTCCACGACGGTGCTTTTTTCGTTCAGCCAGCCATTGCAAAGCGCGTAGAGAAACAGCGATCTCGCCAGGCGATGTTTCAGGCTGCCGGTCGGATGGCTGGATTCATCCTTGAAATAGAAGCGGATTTGCGGATATCCCGGCAGGTCCAGCGGAATCAGGTGCGTATCGGCGCAGCGGTTGAAGTCGGCTTCGATCTTGCGAATCGCTTCGCGGGTCCAGTCAGAGCGTGGCATGGGGACCTTCACTGAAATGACTGCGAACAGAACAATGGCCTTGGGCGCCCGGCACGGCTTCGCGCCGGTTGGCCTATCGAGATTTCGATGATAGACGCCCGAGCGGCTCTGCGGTAATTTGCCCTTCTGCGGCAGCCGACGGCTTGCCCGCCGGCACGAATATCAGCGCTTAGTTCAGCAGCGCACGCCACAACGCCAGCTTCTGCTCAAAATTGCGCGCCGCATGTGCCGGGCTCGATGAGGGCAGCACCACAGTCTCATAGCCTGCCGCCTCAAACTGCGCGGCGAAACGACCCGACGTACCGCCGTTGAAGCCGACGCGGCGCAACGCAGGCGCCAGCGCCTTGAGCCGCACGAAGTCGTTGGCCTGCGCATGGCGGATATTGCTGTCCAGGCTGCCCTCGCGCACGCAGGCGCCGAGCACATCCCACACGCCGATGCCGTGGGACAGGAGCCGCGCCAACCGGTCGGCGTAAGGCAAATCAGGCAGGGGCTCGCCGGTCAGCGCGCCCAGCAGCGGCCAGAACTGGTTGCGCGGATGCGCGTAATACTGCTGCGCCGCCAGCGATGCCTCCCCGGGAAAGCTGCCCAGCACCAGCACGCGGATATGCCGATCGATGACCGGTGCAAGGCCTTGCTGTAGATCGGGGGGAAGAACCAGAGGGGATGCGGGAGATGGGACGGGCATGGGTTGAGTGTACTTGGCCCCGGCAGAGGACAGGCGCCTGCGCGGCTTGCATGCAGCATGCTTGCCGTCGGCGCCCGCCCTCTCCCGGTCCCTCCCGCAGACCGGGGAGGGCGCAAACCCGCTGCGCTTACGCCAGCAGCTTGTTGACGCGCCGCACGTAGATCGACGGATCTTCGAGCGTGCCGCCCTCGGCCAGCAGGGCCTGGTCGAACAGCACGTGCACACGGTCGCCGAAGGCGTCATCCGTGGGACCGGCCTCCACCAGCGCGCGCAGCTTTTTCACCAGCGCGTGGTCGGGGTTCAGCTCCAGGATGGGCTGGGCGTCGGGCGCCTTCTGGCCGGCCTGCTTCAGCAGGCGTTGCAGGTAGCCGCTCATGTCGCCTTCGTCCGACACCAGGCAGGATGCCGACTCGGTCAGGCGCAGCGTGACGCGCACGTCCTTGGCCTTGCCTTCAAGCACGGCCTTGGCGCGTTCCAGCACGTCCTTCCAGTCGCCTTCGGCCTTTTCCTGCTCGGCCTTCTCGTCGGCGTCGGCCAGCGCGCCAAGCTCCAGGTCGCCGCGTGCCACCGAGACCAGTTCCTTGCCATCGAATTCGCGCAGGAAGGACAGCATCCATTCGTCCACGCGGTCCGTCAGCAGCAGGACTTCGATGCCCTTCTTGCGGAACACTTCCAGGTGCGGGCTCGACTTGGCCGCGGCCCAGCTATCGGCCGTGACGTAGTAGATCTTGTCCTGGCCTTCCTTCATGCGGCCCACGTAGGCAGCCAGCGCCACGCTCTGCTCGGCGCTGTCCTGATGCGTGGAGGCAAAGCGCACCAGCTTGGCGATGCGCTCCAGGTTGGCGGCGTCTTCGCCCAGGCCTTCCTTGAGCACCTGGCCGAACTGCTGCCAGAAGGTGGTGTACTTGGCGCGTTCGGCTTCGTCCTCGCTGTCCGCCAGCGTTTCCAGCATCGACAGCACGCGCTTGGTGCAGCCTTCGCGGATGGCCTTCACGTCGCGGCTTTCCTGCAGCAGTTCGCGCGAGACGTTGAGCGGCAGGTCGGCCGAATCCACCACGCCCTTGACGAAGCGCAGGTATGCCGGCAGCAGCTGCTCGGCATCGTCCATGATGAAGACGCGCTTCACATAGAGCTTGAGGCCGGCCTTGTGGTTGCGGTCCCACATATCGAACGGCGCGCGCGCCGGCACGTACAGCAGCTGCGTGTATTCGCTGCGGCCTTCGACGCGGTTATGGGTGTAGGCCAGCGGCGCTTCGTTGTCGTGCGCGATGTGCTGGTAGAAAGCGTTGTACTGCTCTTCGGTGATGTCCGACTTGGAGCGGGTCCACAGGGCGCTGGCCTGGTTCACGCTTTCCCACTCGCCGGTGGCCTTGTAGGCGCTGGCCTCGGCATCCCAGACTTCCTTGGGCATGCGGATCGGCAGCGAGATGTGGTCGGAATACTTCTGGATGATGCCCTTGATCTTCCAGGCGGAGAGGAAATCGTCCTCGCCTTCGCGCAGGTGCAGCGTGATGGTGGAACCGCGCTCGGCACGATCGATGGCATCGACGGTGAACTCGCCGTCGCCTGCGCTTTCCCAGCGCACGGCTTCGCTGGCGGGCAGGCCGGCGCGGCGCGTTTCCACGGTGACCTTGTCAGCCACGATGAACGCCGAATAGAAGCCCACGCCGAACTGGCCGATCAGGGCGGCATCCTTCTGCTGGTCGCCGGAGAGCTGCTGGAAGAATTCCTTGGTGCCCGAGCGGGCGATGGTGCCAAGGTTGCGGATCGCCTCGTCGCGGCTCATGCCGATGCCGTTGTCGGTGATCTTCAGCGTGCGGGCCTTGGCGTCGGCCTCGATACGGATCGCCAGGTCGGCGTCGTTCTCAAGCAGGGCCGGATTGGCAATCGCCTCGAAGCGCAGCTTGTCAGTGGCGTCGGAAGCATTCGAAACCAGCTCGCGCAGGAAAATTTCCTTGTTGCTGTACAGCGAGTGGATCATCAGGTGCAGCAGTTGCTTCACTTCCGCCTGGAAGCTCATCGTCTCGTGCGGTGCGGTCATGGTTCTCCTCTTAACAATCTTGGCTAACTTGGCTGATTTGGGAATCTGGGCAATGTGACGGGCCGGCAGCCCGGGGACTGCGGGCCGGCGTCAGGCCGGTGACCCGAGACATAAGGGCATCCGAGCGGTTTTCAAGACATGGACCGGCTAGGACCAGGTTGGGACCCGGTTAGCGCCGCTCCAGCTGGCGCGCCAGGTAGGCCAGCATGGCAGGGTCCTGGCTGCTGGCCACATTGAAGCGCATCCAGCCCGACGGCATCTGCGATGGCGAGAACAAGCTGCCGGGGGCGAACAGGTAGCCCTCCTCATGCCCGGCGACGGCGATGGCGTTGGTATCGCGCCCGGTGTCCGCCCACAGGTACATGCCGGCGTGCTGGCCCGGAAAGAGCGACAGGCCCATCCGCTCGATGGTGCGCCGGGTCTCGTCGCGCGCCCGGTCGAGCCGGTTGCGCACGCGCTCCACGTGCTTGCGGTAATGGCCTTCGGTCAGCACCTTGTACAGCACGCGCTCGTTGATCTCCGGCGAAGCCAGGCCCGCCAGCAGCTTGCTGTCGGTCAGGCTGGCGGCCAGCTCCGGGTGGGCGGCGATAAAGCCCACGCGCAGGTTGGCGGCCAGCGTCTTGGAAAAGCTGCCCAGGTAGATCACCCGGCGCAACTGGTCCAGGCTGGCCAGCCGGGTGGCGGAGTGACCCGGCGGGCACAGGTCGCAATAGATATCGTCCTCGACGATCAGCAGGTCGTACTGCTCGGCAAGGCGCAGCAGCTGGAAGGCCTTGGCGGCCGACAGCGAGGTGCCGGTGGGGTTGTGCAGCACCGAGTTGATCACCATCAGGCGCGGGCGGCGCGCCTGCAGAATGCGCTCCAGCGCCTCCAGGTCCGGGCCCTCGGCAGTGTAAGGCATGCCGATCAGCTGCGCGCCCTGGGCGGCGAAGCGGCCGAACATGACGAACCACGCCGGGTCGCCCACCAGCACGGCGTCGCCGGGGCGCAGGTAAAGCCGGGCGATCAGGTCGAGCGCCTGGGTGATGCCGGAGGTGAGCACGATCTGCTCGGGGGTGGCGCCGATCTCCAGTTCGGCCAGGCGGTTGCGCAGTTGCTGGCGCAAAGGCAGGAAGCCCTGCGGCGTGCCGCTGGCCAGGAAGTGGCTGCCCGGCTGGCGGCCCAGGCCGCGCAGCGCGCTGGCGATCAGCTCGCCGTCCAGCCAGTCGTTGGGCAGGAAACCCATCCCCGGAGACTTATGCGGCTCGGTGGAGTGGAACATGCTGCGCAGCAGCCAGGTCACGTCGATATTGCGCGCGCCGGTAGCCACGGGCGCTACCGCCGCCACCAGCGGCGTGCGTTCGCGCACATAGAAGCCCGAGCCGCGGCGGGATTCGAGGTAGCCCAGCGCCACCAGCCGCTCATAGGCCTCGACCACGGTGAAGCGCGAGATGCCCTTTTCCTGCGCGAGCTGGCGGATCGAGGGCATGCGCATGCCGGCGCGGAAGACCCGCTCGTCGATACGCAGCCGCGCCCACTCGGTCAACTGCTCCACCAGCGTCATTTGCGCCGAGGGCACCGGGTCGGGCATGCGCTCGGTGGGGGGCGGCATGACCAGGCGCAATGAGCGCACCTGCTCGCCACCCTGGGGAGCCGCGCCCTTCTGCTTGCCCGCCCCGGCTCCTTTATCCTTGAGCCCTGGCGCAACCGGTTCCCTGCTGTTCATGCCTTGCTCCCGCCACTGTACTGAGAATGTTCTGCATAACTGTATCGGTACTGTACCGACAACCTTGTCTACCATCAACACACCATGACAATCGCCCTCGACCATCTCGTGATTGCCGCCCCCACGCTTGAAGCGGGGGCGCAGCATGTCGCCGACGCGCTCGGCGTGATGCCCCAGCCGAGCGGCGCGCACCCTGGCATGGGCACCCACAATTGCCTGCTCGGCCTGTTCGGCGGCATCTACCTGGAAGTCATCGCCATCGACCCCGAGGCACCGCCCCCCACGCGGCCGCGCTGGTTTGGCCTGGACACCGAGGCAGTGCAGGCCCGGCTGCGCCATGGTCCCTTCCTGATGCACTGGGTCGCGCGGGTGGAACGCCCCACCGACCTGTCCCTGTGGCAGGCGCAGTACCCCAAGCGCATCCCGCCGGTCATCCCGATGACCCGTGGCGACCTGCGCTGGCGCATCACCGTGCCGGAAGATGGCAGCCTGCCCGCGTGGCCGGCCGACGATGCGGATGGCACAGAGCACGCGGCGACCCCGGGCGATGGCATCCTCCCCACGCTGATCCAGTGGGATGTATCGACCCATCCGTCGTCCCGGCTGCCGAACCAGGGCCTGGCGCTGCGCTCGCTGCGGGCACGCCATCCGCAGGCCGCGCGGCTGGCCGGGGCCTTGCAATGGCTAGGCGGCACCCCGTTCGTCCCGGAAGCATCCACGCTCGCCGAACTGAGCGCGGAGATAGAAACGCCCGATGGCGTGCGCACGCTGCGCTGAACCGCACGCCGCACGCAATACGCAATACGCAATACGCAATACGCAAAAAAACTTTCACAACAAGAACAACCGCCAAGGAGCCCCAGATGTCCGCCACCCGCAAACGCTTCGACGACGACGCCTATCTCGGCAGCTGCACCGCCACCGTGGTAGCCGTTCACGCTGACGGCATCGAGCTCGACCAGACCGTGTGCTACGCGCGCAGCGGCGGCCAGGCGGGCGATACCGGCACGCTCAAGCTGGCCAACGGCGCGACCATCGCACTGCTGGAAACCGTGTACGGCCCGGACCGCAGCCATATTCTGCACGTCCCGGCGCCGGGTACGGCGCTGCCGGAGGCGGGCGACATCGTGGCCGTCACGATCGACTGGGAGCGCCGCCACCGGCTGATGCGGCTGCATACCTGCCTGCACCTGCTGGGCTCGCTGATCCCGGTGCCAGTGACCGGCTGCGGCATCTCGCCCGACTCGGCGCGCATCGACTTCGACCTGCCGGAATCCACGCTCGACAAGGCCGTGCTCACCGAGCAGCTCAATGCGCTGATCGATGCCGACAGCCGCGTGCAGGTGGAGCGCATCACGTCCGAGCAACTCGCCGAGCAGCCCGAGCTGGTGCGCACGGTGGGCGCGGCGCCGCCCGCGGGCAGCGGCGTCATCCGCATCATCGACATCCCCGGCGTGGACCGCCAGCCTTGCGGCGGCACCCATGTGGCGGCCACCGGCGAGATCGGCGCCGTGCTGGTGACCAAGATCGAGAAGAAGAGCCGCACCAACCGCCGCGTGGTTGTGCAGTTCGCAGCGTGAGAGCGGCAGGACGATAGATGGATCCCGCTCTGCTCACCGGGCTGTCGGCCGCCCAGTTCGCCGCGCTGCTGTCGCTGATGGCAGTCGGCGCCTTCACGCCCGGCCCCAACACAACGATTGCCGCGGTCACGGGCGCCAACTTTGGCCTGCGCGCCACGCTGCCGCACTGCGTGGGCGTCGCGTTCGGCTTTGCCAGCATCCTGGCGCTGTGCGCGGCGGGCATTGGCGCGCTGATCCTGGCCAGCCCGGCGCTCGCGCTGCTGGTGCATGCCGCCGGCGTGCTCTACCTGCTGTGGCTGGCGCTCAAACTGGCGCGCAGTACCGTGCTGTCGGACAAGCAGGTGCTGCGCCCGCTGTCGGTGTGGCAGTCGGCCGTGCTGCAGTACGCCAATATCAAGGCGTGGATGCTGGCGCTGGCGACGGCCGCCTCGTATATGGCGGGCGCGCAGTCGCCGGTGCATCGGGCCATGCTGGTGTGCGCGGTGTTCGGCGTGTTCGGCTTTGTCAGCAATGGCGTGTACGGCGTGATTGGCGCCACGCTGCGGCAATGGCTGCAGGTAGGCCACCGCATCCGCTGGTTCAACCGCGCAATGGGCCTGGCGCTGGCACTCACGGCGCTGTGGATTGCGCTGGCTGGCCGGCCCGCCCTGCACTAATTCAAACGCCATGGCTGCCAAGACCCCCCTTGTTCAATCCATCGACACCCACAGCGGCGGCATGCTGCTCGGCTTTATCGGCGTGGCCGTGTTCAGCCAGACCTTGCCCTTCACGCGCATGGCGGTGGCCGAGCTGGACGCCACCTTCGTCGCGCTCGGCCGTGCGGTGGTGGCTGCGCTGCTGGCGCTGGTGCTGCTGTGGCAGCGCGGCGCATTCGCCCGCGCGCGCCGTCCGCGAAGCGGGCAGTGGTGGCGCCTGGGGGTGACCTCGCTGGGTGTGGTGGTGGGCTTTCCGCTGTTTTCCTCACTGGCCATGCGTGAAGTGCCGGCCGGCCACGGCGCCATCATCACCGGCCTGCTGCCGCTGGCCACGGCGGTCTTCGCCGCCTGGTTCGGCCGCGAGCGGCCGTCGCCGGCATTCTGGCTGTCGGCCGCCGCCGGCAGTGCGCTGGTGGTCGCCTTTGCCCTGTGGCAGGGCGCCGGCGGGTTGCAGCATGCCGACTGGCTGCTGTTCGCGGCGATGGTGCTGGGCGCGCTGGGCTATGCCGAGGGCGGCAAGCTGTCGCGCGAGCTTGGCGGGCTGGAAACCATCAGCTGGGCACTGGCCGTGGCGCTGCCGCTGCTGCTGCCGGTGGTGGCCTGGCTTGGGCTTGCGCATGCTGGCCAGATCGCAGCCGCCTCGCCACGCGCCTGGCTCGGCATGGGCTATGTTTCCGTCTTCTCGATGTTCATCGGCTTCCTGTTCTGGTACGCCGGGCTCGCAAAAGGCGGCGTGGCGCGCGTCGGGCAGATACAATTGCTGCAGCCGTTCCTCACGCTGGCGGGCGGCGCCCTGCTGCTGGCCGAGCCGCTCGACGCCGTCACCCTGGCGTTTGCGGTGGCAGTGATCGGCGTGGTAGCCCTGGGTCGCCGAACCGCCGTGCGCAGCGCCCCCGCGAGCCCCATGCCCGCGCCCGCCGTCGAAGAACCCCACCCTGCCCCTACGGGACGATCCCTCTGACTGGAGACCCTATGTCCGTTCACGACACCCTTGCCCGCCTCGGCATCGCACTGCCGACCGCTGGCGCACCTGCCGCCGCCTACGTCATGGCCGCGCAAACCGGCAACACCGTGTTCCTTTCGGGCCACATTGCCCGCAAGGATGGCAAACCCTGGGTCGGCAAGCTGGGCAAGGACCTGGGCACCGAAGACGGCAAGGTTGCCGCGCGCGGCATCGCCGTGGACCTGCTGGCCACGCTGAACACCCACCTGGGCGGCGACCTGGACCGCGTCACCCGCATCGTCAAGGTGATGAGCCTGGTCAACTCCACGGAAGACTTCACCGAGCAGCACCTGGTGACCAACGGTGCCTCGGAGTTGCTGGCGGAAGTCTTCGGCGAAGCCGGCAAGCATGCCCGCAGCGCCTTTGGCGTAGCGCAGATCCCGCTGGGCGCCTGCGTCGAGATCGAGATGATCGTCGAAGTGAAGTAAGCCGGCGAGAAGCGTGACAGCGAGACAGCGAGACGCGAGAAGGCAGAACCAAGTGAATTGAAGTCAGGCCAGGGACCGGGGGCTCTCCCCGCCCTGCGCCCAACCAGCTGAAGGCACCTCCCACCCATGCGCATCGACAACCTGCCTTTCGGCACCACCGACTGGTCCGGCATCACCCCGACCCGCCACCCCGGCGACACCGGGGAAGCCCTCTGGCGCACCCGCCAGTTTGGCGACATCCGCGTTCGCATGGTGGAGTATTCTGCCGGGTACCTCGCCGATCACTGGTGCACCAAAGGGCACATCCTTTTTGTGCTGGAAGGCGAGTTGCATACCGAGCTGGAAGACGGCCGGCATTTCGTGCTCCGCGCGGGCACGAGCTACCAGGTCGCCGACCAGGCCGAGCCGCACCGTTCGTCCACCCCGACCGGGGCGCGGCTTTTTATCGTTGACTGAGTCGAGCCAACCCGACTCCCCACACACCAAGAGAACATCATGAACTGGGCCATTTCCCGCCGGGCGCAACAGCTGACCAGCTCGGCTATCCGCGAAATCCTGAAAGTGACCGAGCGTCCGGAAGTTATTTCCTTCGCGGGCGGCCTGCCGTCGCCGGCCACCTTCCCGGTAGCGGCCATGGAACAGGCGGTGGCCCGGATCTTCGCCGACAACCCGCAAGCCGCCCTGCAGTACGCCGCCACCGAAGGCTACATGCCGCTGCGCGAATTCATCGCCAAGCGCCATCACGTGGACGTGGAGCGCGTGCTGATCACCACCGGCTCGCAGCAGGCGCTGGACCTGATCGCCAAGGTGTTGATCGACCCGGGCAGCCCGGTGCTGGTGGAAACGCCCAGCTACCTCGGCGCGCTGCAAGCCTTCTCGCTGTTCGAGCCCGAGTTCGTCTCGGTGCCGGGCGACGACAAGAGCCTGCTGCCGGAAGCGCTCACGCCCGAGCTGACCGCTGGCGCGCGCTTCCTCTACGCCCTGCCCAACTTCCAGAACCCCACCGGACGGCGCATGCCGCTGGAGCGCCGCCAGGCCCTGGTGGCCCGCGCCCGCGAGCTCGGCGTGCTGCTGGTCGAGGACGATCCCTACGGCGAACTGAGCTATCGCGGCGACCAGCTGCCGAGCCTGCTGTCGATGAACCCCGATGGCGTGATCTACATGGGCTCGTTCTCCAAGATCCTGGCCCCCGGCCTGCGCCTAGGCTTTGTGATCGCCCCGCCCGACCTGCACTTCAAGCTGTGCCAGGCCAAGCAGGCATCGGACCTGCATACGCCCAGCTTCACCCAGCGCCTTGCCTATGAAGTGGTGCGCGATGGCCTGCTGGACTCGCACATCCCCACCATCCGCACGCTCTACGCGGCGCAGTGCCAGGCCATGCTGGATTCGCTCGCGCGCCACATGCCCGAAGGCGTGACCTGGAACGCGCCGGAAGGCGGCATGTTCATCTGGATGGAGCTGCCCGAGGGCCTGGACAGCATGGAGATCCTGCAAGAAGCGGTCAAGCGCAATGTGGCCTATGTGCCGGGCGCGCCGTTCTACGCCAGCAACCCGCGCCGCAATGCGCTGCGCCTGGCCTTTGTCACGGTGGCGCCAGAGCGCATCGAGCAAGGCGTGGCCATCCTCGGCACGCTGTTCCGCGAAGCCATCGCCAGGCACGCGCCGCAAGCCAAGGCTGCCTGAGCGTCGCTTGAGCGACACGCATGGCACGGATACGCTTCCTGGCTGATACCGGGCTGGCGGGCTTCATGGCAAGATAACGGCCATCGCCTGTCAGTCCGGGCCACGAACGCGCAGGCATTGCGCATGCGCGGCCCACGCCTTGAGGAGAAGGTTTTCGTGCTGCGTATCTGGGGTCGACTCTCATCGATCAACGTGCAAAAAGTGGTCTGGTGCGCGCGCGAGCTGCACCTGGACCACGAACGCATCGACATTGGCGTCAGCGACGGCGACCTCGACACCGAGGCCTATGTCCGGCTCAATCCCGACCGCAGCATCCCCGTGATCGAGGACTTCCGCGGCACCGACGTGGGCGGCGAGCCCTTTGTGCTGTGGGAATCCAACGCCATCGTGCGCTACCTGTGCGCGCACGACGGCGAGGACACCCTGTGGCCCGGCAACGTCAAGGCGCGCGCGCTGGCCGACCGCTGGATGGACTGGCAGACCAACGCCTTCAGCCCGGCCATGGTCGACGCATTCCGCCACCTGGTGCGGCTGCCCGCCAAGCAGCGCGACGCCGACCTGATCGCCCGTTCCCTGGAACGCACCGAACCGCTCGCGGCCCGGCTCGACGAAGCCCTGGCGCAGCGTGAATTCATCTGCGGCGACCGCTTCACCATGGCCGACATCCCGGTTGCCTGCGCCGCCCACCGCTGGCTGGGCCTGCCTGTCACACACCAGCCCCGCCCCCACCTTGAGCGCTGGGCAGCGGCCATGCGCGCACGGCCTGCCGCCCGCACCATCCTGACGCTGCCGCTGGTCTGAGCCGCCCCCTTATTTGCCGATTTGCCTGCTGATTTACTGGCTGATTTACTTGCTGTTGCGCCCGCCCGACACCGCCGCAAGCACGTGACCACCGGGAAGGATGTGCAGCATGGCAATGCGCCTCCAGAAACAGGAACGCCGCCTTTCATGCCGGGCCGGTCAGCTTATCGGCAGCGCCAAGGCGCACAAGGACGACCGGCACATTCTGCCACCATGGGCCTGGCCAGCATACATTTGCGTATCGAGTGGTTTGGAGTACTCTGCCAATCAGGCAGCGAGTGCGCCAACCTGCCCCCAGGCAAACCCTGATCCATGAATCCGGCTCACGATGGCGGTGACCGGATTTAGGGTAGCGCGGCAGGAACCCATCCTTAGAATCCGAAGTTTGCTGGTCGCGTCGTTGCCGAAGCGCGCCCGGACAAAAGACAAAACGGCAGGCCGGGCTCAATAGAAAATAAACCTGTCGCCCCAACCCGAGGAGGACTCATCGTGTGGACTCAAGTCTATGACCCGTTAGGCAGCCTGGCATTGTCCACGTTGGCAGCGGGGATTCCCGTCGCCGTACTGCTGGCGGCGCTAGCCTTCTTTCACCTGCAGGCCCACTTGGCCGCCGGGCTGGCCCTGGTGGTCGGCGTGGTCATTGCCTCCGCGGTGTTCGGCATGCCCGCCGACATGGCTGGCAAGGCTGCCGGCCTGGGCATCGCATCGGGCCTGTTCCCGATCGGCTGGATCGTGTTGAACATCATCTTCCTGCACCGGCTGACCACCATCAACGGCTCCTTCAAGGTGCTGCAGAACTCGATCTCCGGCATCACCGAAGACAGGCGCCTGCAACTGCTGCTGGTGGCTTTCAGCTTCGGCGCATTCTTCGAAGGCGCAGCAGGCTTCGGCACGCCGGTGGCAGTCACCGGCGCCATCCTGATCGGCCTCGGTTTCTCGCCACTGGCGGCATCCGGCCTGGCGCTGATCGCCAATACCGCGCCAGTGGCCTTCGGTGCGCTGGGCGCGCCGCTGATCGGCCTGTCCGCGGTGACGGGCCTGGACCTGCTGCATCTCTCGGCCATGGTCGGCCGGCAGCTGCCCTTCTTCTCGGTGCTCGTGCCGTTCTGGCTGATCTGGGCCTTTGCCGGCTTCCGCGGCATGCTGGCGATCTGGCCGGCGATCCTGGTGGCCGGCGTCACCTTTGCCGTGCCGCAGTTCCTGGTGTCGAACTACCACGGCCCCTGGCTGGTGGACGTGATTGCCGCGCTGGTGTCGATGGGCTGCCTGACGCTGTTCCTGAAGGTCTGGAAGCCCAAGGAAATCTGGACCTCCACGCGCATCCTCGGCCGCAAGGACGACTCCAAGGTCGACGACCCTGAAGCGGTAGCCGCCGAAGCCCGCGCCAGCGCCGCCTCCGCCGGCATCTCGGTGGTCAAGGCCTGGATGCCCTGGGTGATCCTGACCGTGTTCGTCTTTGTCTGGGGCGTGCCGGAATTCAAGAAGCTGATGGACGGCCTGTGGCAATGGAAATTCCCCATCCCCGGCCTCGACAAAGCCGTGTTCAAGGTGCCGCCGGTGGTGCCGAAGGCCACTGCCGAAGGCGCCGTCTTCACGTTCAACGTGCTGTCGATGGCCGGCACCGGCATCCTGGTCTCCGGCATTCTCGGCGGCCTGCTGATGGGCTATTCCGTGCCGCGCCTGGTCAAGGAATACTGGGAAACCATCAAGCTGGTGAAGTATTCGCTGCTGACCATCTGTGCGATGTTCGGCGTGGGCTACCTGACCCGTTACTCGGGCCTGGATGCCACGCTGGGCCTGGCCTTTGCCCACACCGGCGTGCTCTACCCGCTGTTCGGCACCATGCTGGGCTGGCTGGGCGTGGCGCTGACCGGGTCCGACACCGCCTCCAACGTGCTCTTTGGCGGCCTGCAGAAAACCACGGCCGAGCAGCTGGGCCTATCGCCGATCCTGATGGCCTCGGCCAACAGCTCGGGCGGCGTGATGGGCAAGATGATCGATGCGCAGTCCATCGTGGTGGCGTCCACCGCCACCAAGTGGTACGGACACGAAGGCGAGATCCTGCGCTATGTGTTTTTCCACTCGATCGCGCTGGCGATCCTGGTGGGGCTGTTCATTACGCTGCAGGCTTATGTGCATCCGTTCACGCAGATGGTGATTCACTGAGCTGGCAAACCAGCGGCCATGAAAAATGTCCAATGTCAAGTCCCCAAGGTGGATCTGCATCGGGCGTAAATTCCCATACGCCACAAGCAGTTAGGCTCGGATCGGGGCACTCTTCGGCGGTTGGCCTTCGTGAGCTAGGTGCCATATGGGAGCATGGCGGTGGCAAACACCGTCATGCTCGGGAGGGGGAATTCCCCCTCCTTTGGGCAGCCCAAGTCAGGTAGCGACCAATCCTTCTGCGGCAGTTTTCGCCGCCTGCGACACACTTTCGCGAAGCCGCACAGAGGCAGCGGCATCTGAGGCCGAACGGGTCACCTTGACGGCGGCCTGCGACGGCCAGTCCGTAGCGCCAGCCGGAATGCCCCCAGGCTTATCGCCGAACTCCTTGGCAAGCCGCTGTCGGATCGACTCAGGAACAAAGCCAGCGCCGGGCAGCGCATACGCCAGGTACTCCACGAAGTATGGGTGCTTGTGCCAACGCCCGCCGTCGACGGCGTGCTCCATCGAGCGTTCGAAGTGGGACAGCAGAACAGCCAGCGCACCTTGCCGCTGAGTTCCCGGATCGGGCGAACGCATCCATTCGTATCCGGTGCGTTTGACCTGCTCGCGCTCTTTGTACGACATGGGTACGAAGCCCAGCGTCGCCTGCGCTTCCGCGAAGAGCTGATGCCGCTCGCTGTGCGCCTTGATGTCAGCTGGCAGCGTCCCATCAAAGGTGAAGGAGCAGAAGCGGCAGTGGTGCGCACCGCCGTCCACGTCAACGTGGCTGGCCACTTGCGCGTCGTAGCGCTTCTCCAGTTCGTGGAAGTGGCGCACTCCATACTCGGCCGCGGCAATGGCATTGAGCCGTTGCATATGCGTCAGGTCGGGGAGTGTTGCTTTGGCCGCCTTGGCGGCCTTCTTGAGGCGGGCCAGATCGACCCATGTGATGGTGTTCATCTTCATTGGTTTCTCAATCGAAGACTCCTAGGGCCCGCTCAGTAGGAATCCGATCAAGATTCCAATGGAAATCGCCATTGGTAGTGAGTGAACTTTGCCATTGCGGACGGCCAGCACCTACCCGTGCATGGCACCATTTTAGCAAGTTCAGGCTGGAGCGCGCACCGGCAGGCTCTTCTGCGCTTTGCGGTGGAAGCCCCGGTCCTCGCCATGAAAGCCTCCAGCATGTACGGAATCAGCGTAGCCGCATCAACCGCTTTTCCGTAGGTTTGTGCATACACCGCGGCATAGCGGTCGAGTTCAGCCTTCAGGCTGATTGGGCAAGAGAACGTAAGCTTCGTGGCCTCGGTCTTGGGCAACGCCCCAAGACGCAGCTTCTTGGTGGTGTTCATTTCGCGGCTCCCTGGTTGAAGAACAGAGGCTGGCACGGCAGCAGCACGAGGTCGCGGTTGCCGTCCTGCCGGTTCTGCGGCGCGACCAGCTCGGCGCCCTGGCCCAACAGCGTGGCCAGAGCCGCGCCAGCAAAAAACCGATCTCAATGTCAATCGACGCTATCTTTCAGGCCGACGTTGCCGGCCGGATCGATGCCCGCGAGGTTGTCGAGCTTCAGAGAAGACGCGTCCGGCAGGACGATGCGATTCCACACCGGCTCTGCCCATAGCTCACCTGGCTGTTGTACTTGCCCATGAGGCGCGAGCCCTGCGGGATTAGCAGGAGCTTGCCTGGGCCGTGTCGTAGACAGGCTCAGTCACCGTGGCGATCACGTCGCCCGGCAAATCGGATTTGCTGCCAGTCACCAGCGCCGCCGCAATTACCGTCCTGGCCATGACTTGGTATGGCGAGGACGGCATCTGCAGATTCCCAGAATTGCGGGTTTCCGTAGAGCCGCCTTTCAGGAAAGCCTCTTTCTGGTCTTGCCGGTTCCGCACAGCGGTGGCTGGGACGGAATCAAAACTTGTCCATATGGAATGTTAGGTAGCGCATGGACCGCCGCATCAGCAGGCACGAGTGCGCGGCTGCCAATGTACGCATCGCTAGTCATGGCGCTGCGGCCAGCACCAGTTCGGCCAGCCCGCTTGCTACCACAGCCAAATTGCGATCCGACGACAGGCCGTCGGCACGCTGCACTCCGACAACCGCCGTCGGCCATTCGAATGAGCGGTGAGCCGGAACTGTTGCCCATGGTGTTGGCATCGTGCTCCAAGGTCACATCAGACACTGACGTGATCTGGCCCATTGATATCACCATGGACGGCTCGGAGACAGGCACCTCCGGGCAGCGGCCAAAAGCCCGATCAACGTCCTCAGGCCGATCCGTATTGTTGTTTACCGACGGAAAACCCAGCAGCGCCACGGACGTGCTGGTGGCGAGTGTCCCTGTCGCAAGCGTCAGCCCCATTGGCGCCACCGCGCCTACAGGCCATGCAGTCACAATGAGATCCAGACTTGGATGACGGCGCCAAGGTGAATCTGCCGGTAAGACCACTCGGCGTACTCCACCGGCACCGAACACTGCCTCCAAACGGTATTGAGGCTTGAGCTTACGCACGTCGGCTGACCCAGTCGGTTGAGTTGCATTAAGCAAGACATGCCCGTTGGTCACGATACGCCCTTGCAGCACGAAAACCGTGCCCATGAGCTGCGGTGGACTATCCACCTGTATCAAGTACAGACCACCAACCGCTTCAGCCAAATGAGGGCGCTGGGTCAGCAGACTACTGGCAGTGGCTCTGCGAGATTGCGACGATGATTGGTGGCAAGTCTTACCGAGTCCATCGTTGCACCCTGGACAGACCGGAAATACCGGATCGCCGCTAACGATGCGATCCATGTAATTGCCGCGTGAGCCAAACACATTGTGAATGCGCAGTGATAGTTGATCGATGTCCGACTTGGGCAGCGGTGTTACCGCGGTCGGCACAGCGGCGCGGACGGTGCGGACCTCCTCGTCGGTGAACAATTGAGCGCCACCTCGCTCCTGGCGTGACGCCATCAGCGCCTGGAGCTGACGCTGCTGTGTCGGCCCCAGCTCCTCTATCCGCGACGCGATTTTCTCCACCTGTGCCCAGGCGCAAACCGTACTGCCCCACAACACCGCGACCACAATGCCTCGACGAAGCCAGTGTTGACGGTGTGTACTCATTCAGCATCCCCTTCAATGGCCTTCTTCGCATCGCCCAGGCCTGACGCTACGTCACCCAAAGTCTTAGCCCAGGCCATGATGCGGCCCCAGCCAGTGCCCGGTGGCACTTTGCCTTCGGCTACGTCAACCAGCGCCTGTTGTGCCTCGCGCAGGCCGCCGGGCAGCATCTGCGGCGACGGGGTGACGCGCAGTGCGTCGTATTCCCCGAGTTGTCGATGGATGCGCAAAGCCATGTCCATGGCGCGCGCCTTTTCCTGCGGCGTGCGCGCGGCCGGAGCGGCCGCTGAAAAGGACTGGAAGTGTAGGTACGGCTGGCGCAGCGACGCCCACTTCTGCCACAGCAATTGCGCCGCAAGTTTGTTCGGCTCGGGGATCACGTAGTCCGCCGCTGCGCCATCGGGCCTCTCTGTGTAGACCTTGCAAAAAATGCGATGCTTACCAGTATCACTACGGCAAAGATCATCGTATTCGGGGCTGATCTGGCCAACCTTGTCGATCAAGTCAGCGACCGTCTTCGTGTTGGCGGTGATGTAGACCTGCAATGCTTTGGCTCGGGCCGCCTCGTCTTGCATACTCATCACGGCCACTACCGCTTTGTTCAAACCATCAATCACCGTCTGAATCGTCAGGATGCCTGCGAGCAGGCCTGACTCCTGCACGGTGGGCATATTCATCGCTAGCAGTCCAGCCACTTCGTCTGCGCAATCCGACTGTTCCGTGGACTGCTTGGGCTTCTTGAGCTTTGCCTGCCGCTCTTCGATCGTCGCCATCGACTCCCACAAGCTCGCCACGTCCTGATCAGGCTTCTTGAGCAGGTCGTTCACAGACTTGCCGTACTGCCCTAGCACTTTCATGCCGGAACGCGCGTCGACCAACGCGCCTGCACCCTTGCAGACGAAGTCGCCGAATTCCTTCTCTACCGTGCCGCCAGCAGTCTGGCCACGCACGATCAAGTTGTCGGCATACGCTACGCGCGCCACGCGAGTGCGCTGGTCGGCCAGCAGCTTGACGCTGGCTTTCGCGCCATCCATGGTCTCGGTGAAACCTTCGCCCGCCTTCACATAGGCTGACGTTGTTGCGCTGCACCCGCCCAGTGCAAACGCGACGGACACTCCCAGTACGATCCAGAGACGCTTCATAGTTCCCTCCTGTGGTGCTGCCGCAGAGTCGTAGCGACTCTGTTAAAAATTTTAATGGGAGGTCTGCTCCGACGCATCCCCCAAGGGAGAGTTCTCGCGAAATTTGTTGACCAAGATCTCCGAGGTACGCACCCGGCTTCGGGATCACTCACCTATAGGCCGCGACTTGCTTCATGTTTGCGCTTAAACCCCCGATCCCCAGCGATGAATGCCTCCAGCATGTGCGGAATCAGCGTCACTGCGTCCACAGCCTCGCCATAAGTCTGCGCGTGTAGCGCTGCGTAGCGGTCAAGGTCGGCTTTCAGGCTGACCGGGCAGGCAAAGGTCAGCTTGACGCTTTCAGTCTTGGGCAGCGGCCCGAGCCGCAGCTTCTTGGTGGTGCTCATCGCATTGCTCCCCGCTGGAAGAACACCGGCTGGTACGGTCGCAACGCCAGATCGCGATTGACGATGATCCGCACTGGTAGGCCCGGTCGCTCCGTCAAGGTCGGCTGAATGCTCATGTTGCGCCGGGTCATCTCCTGGCCCACTTGGCTGATGTTGTCCTGCGCACTGTCGCGCCCGGCAATCACGATACGGTTGCCGTTCTGCCGGTTCTCCGGTGCGGCCAGCTCGGCACCCACGCCCAGCAGCGTTGTCAGCGCCGCACCGGCAAAGACGCGATCCCAATGCCAATCGACGCCATCCTCCAGGCCGGCGTAGCCGGCCGGATCAGTGCCCGCGAGGTTGTCGAGCTTCAGCGAAGACGTGTCTGGCAGGATGATGCGGTTCCACACCACCTGCACGCGGCTCTGCCCGTAGCTCACCTGGCTGTTGTACTTGCCCAGGATGCGCGAGCCCTGCGGGATCAGTAGGAACCTGCCCGTGGCCGTGTCGTAGACCGGCTCCGTCACCGTGGCGATCACGTCGCCCGGCAGATCGGACTTGATGCCCGTCACCAGCGCCCCGGCGATCACGGTGCCTGCCATGACCTGGTACGGCGAGGCCGGCATTTGCAGATTCCCGGAATTGCGGGTTTCTGTAGAGCCGCCTTTCAGGAAAGCCTCTTTTGATCTTGCCGGTTCTGCGCTGCGGTGGGGTCGGTGGGCTGAGCCGCCGTCGAGGCCGGCCCGGCGGCCAGTGGATCGAATCCCGCCAAAGCCGATGCAGGACCGGCGGCGGCGACTTGCGCCGAGCCTGTCGCTAGACCCTTGCCGGGCGTGCCCGAGCGGAAGAACACCGAGGATGCTGCGGCCGCGTCGGCCTCCTTGCGCCTTGCATCCTCTGGATCGTGGCCTGGTGGCGCATAGGTGGGCGTCACCGGCTGCTGCGACTTCACGATGGCCGGGCCCAGATCGCCCGGCAGCGGCGGCCCCAGCTCCGGCACCTTGGCCGGCAGCTTGGAATAGTCCGAAGGCAGGCCATCCAGCCCTTCTGACTTCGAGACACGATCGACGTTGTACAGCTCGGGCTGCTCGCCCGCATTGCGCCGGTGCGGCTGCAGCGACCAGATCGTGGCCCCGAGCACCGCGACCGACAGCCCGCCGGTAAGGATGGCCAGCGTGCGCCGGTTCAGGCGCGTGACCGGACGCGGCTGCGCGCGCAGCGCCACCGCCTCGGGTGCCACCTTGCCCGCCTGCGGCGCAAGGTCAGGAGAATCGTCCTGGCTCATGGTCAGTTCCTCCGCGTGCCACTCGAAGCGCCATCCGTGCGCTCAATCCGCACCACGTCGCCATCAGTGCCCTTGCCACCACCCAGGCGCAGCTCGGCCGCGCCGAACAGGCGGTCCACGATGTAGTACGGCGAGCGGAAGCGGTAGTTCACCAACTGCCCGTCACCCTGCGCGCCGATGACGAACAGCGGCGGCAACTCGCCTTGCGCGATGCCCGGCGGAAACTGGATGTAGACCTTCTCCCCGTCATCGAAGGCCCGCAGCGGCTTCCACGGCGGATTGCTGCCACTGACGGCGTAGCGGAAACGGATCTTCTCCAGCGACAGGCCAGCGTCCAACGGCGCAGCCGCATTCGCGACCTGTGCCTGGCGCTGCAAGGCCAGCATCTTGTCCTTCGGATACTCCCAGGACACCGAAGCCATCCACGTCTTCTCGGTCGAGGTCAGCTCCAGCAGATACGTCCTGCGACTGGTGGTGATGACGAGATTGGTTTTCAACCCCGAGCGGATCGGCTTGACCATCACGTTCACGCGCAACGCATCGCCGCTGGCGCTCGATGTGTCCCCAACGATCCAGCGCACCGTGTCGCCAGCGGCCACCGTCACCAGTTCCTCACCCGGCTGGAGCGCGATCACCGTCACGCGGCCCACGGCCGCATAGACCTGGTACAGCGCGCCATCGGTGAAGGGCCAGACCTGGATTGCGTTGACGTAGCCCTCGCGCGTCGGCGCGATGCGCGCCTCGGCGTTGGCGCGGGACACCCGCACGGTTTCATCGGCGGGCTCCGGCGTGGGCTTGGTATCCGGCACAGGTTTTATTTGCGCCGGCATCGGCAATACCTGCGGCACGGCCACCACCTCCACAGGCGCAGGCGGCTCCGGCAGCGGCTGGGCCTGTACCGGCTCATCGAGCGAGATGGCCGGCGGCGGCTTGCCCTGCGAAGCGCAGCCTGCAAACAGGACGGTGGATGCCAGCAGGATCACCGGCAAGGCGGATTTACGCAAAAGATAATTCATGGTTTTGCTCCTTCGCTTCCTTCCAGTTCGCGGCTCCACGACAGGCCGTTGACGTAGATACCCAGGGGGTTCTTGCGCAGCCGCTGCTCGGTGCGCGGCGTCTGCTGCACGATGGAAACCACTGCGTTCCAGCGTTCGGTGCGATCCAGCGCACCGTTCACAAAGCGCGTCTCCGTCCAGCGCACGTTGAACGACTGGTCGCTGGCGCGGGTCACGCTGCTGATCTGCACCGTCACCGACTCCTTGCCGATGCGCGCGAACGGATCGTTCACGCGGGCGTACTCGTTGAGCGCCACGGCACCCTTGTCCGTGGTGTAGTTGTAGGCATCGAGCCAGTTCTGTCGCACGACGATGGAGTCGATGGACAGCGAGCGCACCAGCCCGATGAAGCGGCCCAGGTGATAGGCCATCTGCGCATCGTTGGGTCGATATGGCGTGGCGGCCTCGCCGACCGCGCGCACCTGGCCCGCGTTGTCCACCTCCACCACGTAGGGCGTCACGATGGACTGCGCGGAACGCCAGACCAGGCCGCCCGCCATCAGCACGGCCAAGGTGAGGCAGCCCAGTGCCATGAAACGCCAGTTCTTTGCCTGCACGCGGGCCGAGCCGATACGTTCGTCCCACACCTGGCCTGCGGCTTGGTACGGAGTGGCAGGTTGCGGTGTGTCGGCGTAGCGCACCTGCGGTCGTTTGAATCGCATGGAAGTTCTCCTTATGAATCGGAATCGCGAAGGCTTGGGCCCTGGCTGGAGCTGCCGCCATCGCCGCCGCGCAGCGTGTGGGCGGCGGTGGTCGCGGCATGGGTGAGCTGCTGCCTGCGATGCAGGCGCTTGGCCCAGGCGGGCTGCTCGGTGGATGGGGGCGGTGCGGCGGCTTCGCTGCTGCTCTGCGTCCCAGCAGCTGCCCCCGACGTCGATTCGGCGTCATCGGGTCGGAAGGCGGCGGCGACGCGCTCCTTCATCGAGCGCGCTCCGTCGGCCACCTTCTGCCCGGCCGCGTGTGCGCCGGTCTTGGCGACATTGCCCACGCCAGCGGCGGCCCCCTTGAGGCCGCCACCGGCTGAGGCGGAGCCCGCCAGGTACGCCGACCGGGCGCCGCTGGCGGTCGATGCCATCGAGCGGACACCGTCCCCAGCCATCCTGGCGGCGGCAGGTGCCATGCGCGCTCCGGCCGCCACGGCGCTGCCGACGCCAGAGGCCGCGGCGCCGACCACCACGGCGGTTCCGGCCGCGCCGATGGCAGCACCGGCCATCGCACCCGCGCCGAGCTGCGGCCCGCCGGACACCAGCCCCGTCGCGATACCCGGCCCGAAGATGCCCAGGGCCAGCAGTGACAGCGAGGCCAGCATGATGACCAGTGCCTGGTCGATGGAGGGCTCGGAGCCAGGCGGTATCCGGAATTCGGCGAACAGCCCCGAGCCGATGCCCACGATGACGGCAAGCACCAGTACCTTGATGCCTGAGGACACCACGTTGCCCAAGACCTTCTCGGCGAGGAACGCCGTCTTGTTCCAGAGGGCGAACGGTACCAGCACGAAGCCCGCCAGCGTGGTCAGCTTGAACTCGATCAGCGTGACGAAGAGCTGCACCGCCAGCACGAAGAAGCTGACGATGACCACCAGCCACGCGAGGAACAGCACGACGATGGGCGCGATGTGGATGAACACCTCGGGGAAGCCCGCCATCTCCCGGATCTGGTCGAGGATGGGTGCCGCCGCGTCGATACCGGCCTTGGCCAGCCGTCCCGGCTGCAGGAAGTTGCCCATGCTCAAGGTCGAGCCGCTGGCCGTCAGGCCCAGCCCGGCGAAGGAACGGAACAGGATGCCCGCCAGGGTGTTGAAGTTGCCGATGATGTAGGCGAAGGCACCCACGTACAGCACCTTGCGGATCAGCTTGGCGATCACGTCCTCGCCCTGGCCGGTGGCATGCCCCATCGCCCAGAACAGCCCGGCCAACGTCATGTCGATGACGATCAACGTTGCGGTCAGGAACGCCACCTCGCCCTGCACCAGGCCGAATCCCGAGTCGATGTAGCGCGAAAAAACGTCGAGGAAGCGGTCAATGACCGAAACATCGTTCATGGCCCGGCTCCGTCAGCGGCTGTAGAAGTTCACGGGCTGCGGCGTGTACGGCGTACCAGTGCCCACGAAGCGCCGGTTCACCTCGCGGCCACGCTCCACGGCAGCGGCCTGCCGCGCCAGCTCCAGCGAGGCCGCGCGATCCTGCGTGATCTGCAGCCGCTGCGTCTGGATGGACTGCTTGGCCTGCAGGGCCAGCAACTGGTTCATGGCTTGCATCGCCTGCAGGGCGCCGACGGCCGACTGGCTCTTGCCCACGAGGTCGGCCAGCGCGCCTTCGTCGTCGCTCAGGTTCTGCGAGGCCTGGGCCTGCATCTGCATGGTGGTCTGCAGGCCATTGAGCGTATGCTTCCAGCGCTCCCGCGCATCGCGGTACATCTGATTGCCGCTCACCGTGGCGGCGTACTGCTCGGGATACAGGCGTGCGAATTCGCGGTCGATGCTCGTCACGTCGTAGGCCAGGCCCTTGGCCTGGGCGATCAGCCGTTGAGTGGTCGCCAGGTTCGCGCGCAACTGGCCCACCACGCTGGACGGCAGGCTGGCCAGATTGCGCGCCTGGTTGATGAGCATCTGCGCTTCGTTCTGGAGCTGGCGGATCTGGTTGTTGATCTGCTCCAGCGTGCGAACGGCGGTGAGCGTGTTCTGCACCAGATTGGTCGGATCGAACACGATGTCGCCAACGCCGAACAGTGCATGCGCGGGCTGCGCGATGCCGAAGGCGAGCACGCAGGCGGTGGTCAGCGCAGCGAGCTTGTGGGCATGGGGCTTCATGGCAGGTTCTCCTGGAGATGGCTGGGGATGGGGGCGGCACCCGGCGCG
This sequence comes from Cupriavidus basilensis, assembly GCF_008801925.2. NCBI lineage: Bacteria > Pseudomonadati > Pseudomonadota > Betaproteobacteria > Burkholderiales > Burkholderiaceae > Cupriavidus > Cupriavidus basilensis. The sequence goes on from NZ_CP062803.1 coordinate 3,107,739, forward strand.
GGGCCGGGGAAATCGCGCAGCAGATCGGCCGCCCAATCGAGGCTGCGGTGGCGCAGCCATGCGGCTGCGAACGGGGTGGAGACGGATGAAGCGGCAGCGAGCACCGCGTCGATGTCACGCTGGTCTTGTTGCGTGGAGGCGCCCGCGAAGGCCAAAGTCGCGGCGCCCAGGTCGAGGTCGAACAGACGGTTGCCGAGGCGCGATTGGTAGTAGTAGTCGCGCTTGGGCTGCGCGGTAGTGACGATTTCGATCTGCCGCCTGTTAAGACCGAAGCCCTCGTAGATCGTGCGAATCTGCGGCTCGGTCGCCTGCGGGTTCGGCAGAAAGATGCGGCTCGCGCAGCTCTCGATGATCGCGGGCGCGATGCTCGAATCCTTGATGTCCGCCAGACTCTGCGTGGCGAAGATGACGCTCACGTTCTTCTTGCGCAGCGTCTTGAGCCATTGGCGGATGCGCGCCGCGAACACCGGGTCATCGAGGAACAGCCATGCTTCATCGAGGATCAGCAGCGTCGGTGCGCCGTCAAAGCGTTCATCGAACCGTGCAAAGAGGTAATGCAGCACGGCCATGACGGCGGCCTTGCTGTGCATCAGCTCTTCCATCTCAAAGCACTGCACGGAGCCGGAGCCCAGTCGATCCGAATCCGCGTCCAGCAGCTTGCCGTGGGCGCCGCCGAGCACATAGGGCGCGAGCGCCTGCCGCAGCGCGTTCGATTGCAACAGTACGGAAAGGCCCGTCATCGTGCGCTGCTCCACCGGAGCTCCGGCCAGGCTTCCCAGCGCCGACCAGATGGCCACCTTCTCCTCGGGGCCGACGGCCACGCCCTCATGCCGCAAACGGCCTTCGATCCATTCAGCCGCCCAGGTGCGGTAGCCCTCGCGGTCGATGCGCGCGAGTGGTTGGAAAGCGATCTCGCCATCCAGCCCAAGGTCGTAGTGCTCGCCGCCCAGGCCCAGGATCGTGGCGCGCATCGAGCGCCCCATGTCGAAGGCGAAGATGCGCGAGCCGCGATAGCGCCGAAACTGCATCGCCAAAGTGGCGAGCAGCACGGACTTGCCCATACCGGTTGGCCCAGCCACCAGCGTGTGGCCCACGTCGCCGATGTGCGTAACCAGCCGGAACGGCGTCGCGCCCTCAGTGCGCGTGACGATCAGCGGCGGGCCGTCGAGATGCGCGTTCTTCTCCGGCCCGGCCCATACCGCCGACACCGGCATCAGGTGCGCCAGGTTCAGCGTCGAGACGATGGGCTCGCGGACGTTGGCGTAGGCATGGCCCGGAATGGACGACAGCCACGCATCCACGGCGTTGAGCGTTTCGGGGATGGTGACGAAGCCACGCCCCTGGATGACGCGCTCCACCCTGCGCAGCTTCTCGTCGGCCACGGCGGCATCCGCGTCCATGACTGTGACGGTCGCCGTCACGTAGCCGAAGGCCACTTGATCGCTGCCCAGCTCTTGCAAGGCAGCATCCGCATCGGTGGCCTTGTTGCTGGCGTCGGTATCGACCAGCGGGCTTTCCTGCTGGAAGATCGTCTCGCGCAGCAGCGCGATGACGTTTTTGCGCTTGGCGAACCACTGGCGGCGTAGGCGGGAAAGCTCTTTTTCCGCATCGGCTTTGTCGAGGCAGAGAAAGCGCGTACTCCAGCGGTACGCAAAGCTGAGACGGTTGAGGTCATCCAGAATCCCCGGCCAAGTCGAAGTTGGAAATCCCCGCACCGTCGCCACGCGCAGGTGCTGGTCGCCCAGCATCGGTGCCAGTCCGCCGATCAGCGCGGAATCGGCCAGCAAGGCATCGAGGTGGAATGGCACCTCTGGCACGCCCACGCGGTAGCGCCGCGTGGAAATAGTCGAGTGCAGGTAGGTCAGCGTCTGGCTGTCATCGAGCCACGCAATCTCCGGCATCACACCATCGAGCAGGTCGAAAATCCGATCCGTCTCCGCGACGAACGCGGTCAGGCGCTCACGCCAGTCCACGCCCTCGGTCGGACGGTTCTCGTACAGCATTCCGACCGCACGGGCGCGGGCCTCCTCGGGCGGTAGATACACCAGCGTGAGGTGATAGCCGCTCTCGAAATGGTTGCCGGAGTCCTCGAAGGCTGCCCGTCGCTCTTCGTCCACCAGCCAGGACAGCGGCTCGGGAAACTCCGAGTGCGGGTAGTTGGCGGCGGGCCGGCGCTCGGCTTCGATGAACAAGGCCCAGCCCGAACCCAGCCTGCGCAGCGCGTTGTTCAACCGTGCTGACGTAGAGATCAGCTCGCCCTGCGTGGCACTGTCGAGGTCTGGCCCCCGAAAGCGCGCCGTGCGCTGGAAGGAGCCATCCTTGTTCAGCACGACGCCCGGAGCGATCAGCCCGGCCCAAGGCAGCCAGTCAGCCAGCAAGGCCGGGCGCTGGCGGTATTCGGCAAGGTTCAGCATGCGATATCTCCCTTTGCCCCTACACGTCCAGCAGCGGCCGGTGCTTGATATGGCGCGCGAAGACCTGCATGAACTGCGGATCGACACGCGCGCCCCAGACCGCCAACGCATGGCCGGCGATCCAGAGCACCAGGCCCGGAATCCACAGTTGCAGGCCCAAGCCCACGGCCGCGGCCAAGGTGCCATTGGCAATCGCCACCGTGCGCGGCGCGCCGCCCAGCAGGATCGGCTCGGTCAGCGAGCGGTGCAGTGGCACCTCGAAGCCGGGTAAAGAACCGTATGAATTGCCCTGCACGCCATCGTGGGCCGCGTTCATACGACGGCCCCGCCCGAGAAGCTGAAGAACGACAGGAAGAAGCTCGAAGCCGCGAACGCGATCGACAGACCGAAGACGATCTGGATCAGCTTGCGAAACCCGCCCGAGGTATCGCCAAAGGCCAGTGCCAGGCCCGTGGCGATGATGATGATGACCGCAATGATTCGGGCCACCGGCCCCTGGATTGACTCCAAGATGGATTGCAGCGGCCCTTCCCAGGGCATGCTGGAGCCGGCGGCCTGAGCAGTGCCTGCGAGCAGCAGCATCAGCGCCGCGAGCAACAAGCCCTGCATGGCCGGGCGAGCCAGGCTATCCAGTCGCGCGGGCTGGCGAAGAGGATTTGCGGAAGTACGGAAAGCAGGAACGATCATCTGCGTCATGGCAGTTCTCCAGAGTGGTCAGGGGACAGAGAAGAAAGGTCGGACTGCGGCAGCAGCTCCGGGAATGGAGCCTCCAGCGCATCCGCCAGGTGGTAGCCCACGCCATCGAAACCGACGACGCGGGCGATGCTCTCGATGCGGCGTTTGCGCCCGCGCCCGGCGATGTGGATGACCACGTTGACCGCTTCCGCGATCAGCGCACGGGGCGGGTTCACCGCCACTTCGAGAATCAGTTGCTCCAGGCGCAGCAGCGCACCCAGCGCGGAGCCGGCATGGATCGTGGCGATGCCGCCGGGGTGACCCGTGCCCCAGACCTTGATGAGATCCAGTGCCTCGGCGCCGCGCACCTCGCCGACGACGACGCGATCCGGGCGTAGGCGCATGGACGAGCGCACCAGCTCGGTCATGGACACGACGCCCTGGCGCGTGCGCAGCGGCACGTGGTCGCGCGCCGCGCATTGCAGCTCCACCGTGTCTTCGAGCACCAGCACGCGGTCGCCCGTGGCTGCGATCTCGGCGAGCAGCGCATTAGCTAAAGTCGTCTTGCCCGTGCTGGTGCCGCCGGCGATCAGGATGTTCTGGCGCTCGCGCACCGCACGCACCAGCAGGCCCGCCTGCGCGGCGGTCATCATTCCGTCCTCGATGTAGCGCGACAGCGGGATCACGCCCACGGCGCGCTTGCGCAACGCGAAGGCCGGCCCCGGCGCAGCGGGCGGCAGGATGCCCTCGAAGCGTTCGCCGGTTTCCGGCAGTTCGGCCGTCAACAGCGGCTGGCCGCGATGCACTTCGGCGCCGACATGGGCAGCGACGAGGCGGATGATGCGTTCGCCATCGGCCTCGGACAGCTCCACACCCATCGGCGCGCGGCCCGTGGACAGGCGATCCACCCAGAGCGTGCGATCCGGGTTGAGCATGATTTCCACCACGTCTGGGTCTTCGAGCGCGGCAGCGATCAGCGGCCCCATGGCCGTGCGCAGCATCTGGATGCGGCGATCCAGCGAGGTGGCCGTGAAGGAGGAAGGAACGGCGCTCATAAGGCACGCTCCTGGGCATCCGCGACGGCCGCAGCGCCCTCCGGTCGCGTCGGATCGGTGTGCAGTTCCTCCACCACATCCCGCACCAGGCTGCGCCCGCGCAGCAAATGCCGTCCGAGCTGTTCGACGAACTGCTCGAAGCGGGCCTTGCCCTGGGCGCGAGCGGCATCCTGATGGGCCTCGGGCACGGGTGTGCTCACCGTGAGGAAATAGCGGATGAACAGCGCCAATGTTTCGATGGCAATGTTCTGGTCGCGCTCCAGGCGCTCGGCGTGGCGCGACAGGCGGTCCAGCCGCTTGGCAATTGCCGCCTCGCGCTGGTCGGCCGCATCGGGCGACAGCCAGGAGGCCAGGGCCGCCGCGACGATGCTGGACTTGGACACGCCCTTCTTGGCGGCCAGTTCATCGAGCCGCTTGCTGTGCTCCGGCTGGATGAACACATTGAGGCGGTGTTGGGTCATAGGTCGATTCCGTCGTCAGGGTCGAGGGAAGCCAGCCGGGCCGTGCGCTGCAGGGCCGGATCGAGCTGGCGAGGAAGGGGATGCGGCATGTCGTCGTCATCGAGCAGCCCGAGGTCGGCTGCGGGCGCAACCAGGTCGGGGTCGTAGGTGACGGCTTCGGAAAGTTCGGGCTGGCGGCGTGGGCCGCTGTCGTCGGCCGAACCCAGGTTCTCCAGCCCATCGGCGGCGTCGGCCGTCGGTGCGACCGGCATGGCGGGAATCGCCAGCCCGCTCCAGTCGTCGGCGCGTTCCGGTGGCACATCGGCATAGCGCCCCTGCATGGACAGGGTTGCAAGCACCGGCGGCGGAAGCACGCGCCGCTTGAAATTGCTGTCCGCGTAGTAGCGCAGCTTCTTGGCCTTGATGGGCGCCACGCTGGACACCATCACCACGGCCTCGTCGGGCGGAAGCTGCATTACCTCGCCCGGCGTGAGCAGCGGACGTGCCGTCTCCTGGCGCGACACCATCAGATGCCCGAGCCATGGCGCGAGCCGGTGGCCGGCGTAGTTGCGCTGCGCGCGCAGCTCGGTCGCGGTGCCCAGCGTTTCGGAGATGCGCTTGGCGGTGCGCTCGTCGTTGGTGGCGAACGTCACCCGGACATGGCAGTTGTCCAGGATCGAATGGTTCTGGCCGTAGGCTTTGTCAATCTGGTTGAGCGACTGGGCGATGAGGAAGCTGCGGATACCGTAGCCGGCCATGAAGGCCAGGGCCGTCTCGAAGAAGTCGAGCCGTCCGAGCGCGGGAACTCGTCGAGCATCAATAGCAGCTTGTGGCGGCGCGCGATGCCATCGCTGCCGTCGAGCGATTCCGTCAGCCGTCGCCCGATCTGGTTGAGGATCAGGCGAATGAGCGGTTTCGTCCGCGAAATGTCCGAAGGCGGCACCACCAGGTACAGCGACACCGGATGCTCGGCCGCGATCAGGTCGGCAATGCGCCAGTCGCAGCGCGAGGTGACTTCGGCCACCGTGGGGTCGCGGTACAGGCCGAGGAATGACATGGCGGTGCTCAACACGCCGGAACGCTCGTTGTCCGATTTGTTCAGGACTTCGCGCGCTGCCGATGCCACCACCAGATGCGGCCCACCACCGATGTGCGGCGTGGTCATCATCCGATGCAGGGTCAGCTCGAAGGGACAGGCCGGGTCGCTGAGGAAGTTGGCGACTCCGCGCAGCGTCTTGTCTTCGCCTGCGTAGAGCACGTGCAGGATGGCCCCAACCAGCAGCGCATGCGAGGTCTTCTCCCAATGGTTGCGCCGCTCCAGTGCTCCTTCGGGATCGACCAGAATGTCTGCGATGTTCTGCACGTCGCGCACTTCGTGCGCGCCGCGCCTCACCTCCAGCAGTGGGTTGTAGGCCGACGACTTCGCATCGGTCGGGTTGAACAGCAGGCAATGCGAGAAGCGCGAGCGCCAGCCGGCGGTGATGCTCCAGTTCTCGCCCTTGATGTCGTGAATGACGGCCGATGCAGGCCAGCTCAACAAGGTGGGAACCACCAGGCCCACGCCTTTGCCCGAGCGGGTAGGCGCGAAGGTCAGAACATGCTCTGGGCCTTCATGTCGCAGGTACTGCTGGCGATGCTGGCCGAGGAACACGCCCGCAGGCTGGTCAAGCCCCGCCTTGCAAATGTCCTCCGCGTTGGCCCAGCGAGCCGTCCCGTAGGTCGTGACCAGCGGACTGGCGCGAGCGCCAGATCGACATGCCGATGGCAACCACCACCGCGATCAGGCCGCTGCCTGCGGCAATGGCACCGCCCACGTCAAAGACATGCGGCGCGTAGGCGTCGAAGAAGAACCACCACTCGAACAGGCGCCAGGGGTGATAGACCGGCGTGCCGAAGAAATCGAACCACGGCGAGCCCAGGCGTAGCTGGTAGCCCAGGGCGGCGGCCGTCCATTGCGTAGCGCTCCATACGCCAGCGATCACGATGCCGAAGACAACGGCAATCTGACCGAACAGCACGTTCGTTCCTTGCATTGGTCAACCTCCCACTACGGCACAGGAACGTGCCGTAGTGCCGAGGATCAAGGCGAGCGTGCAGGTCGGTCAAAGACCGTTGTGGCGGGGATTCAGGCCAAAAGAGCCAGACTTATTGCTGTGGCGAAGACAATAAAAATGCCGCATGCGCGAGCGCGCTGCGGCGTGATGAGGTAACAGTGAGACCTTCGTCGCGGCGCCGCGACGGAGGGGTGCCCTATTGAGGCTTCTGCTCCGGCCGATCACCGAAGAAGCGGCGATTCGCGGCTTCGGCGGCACGTCGGCAGAGTTCTTCGCCGGCCTTCGCGCGCTCTTCCTTGCACAGGCGCTGGACTTCCTTGAGACGCTCAGGATGGGCCACGAGGAAGTCCACGGTTTCCGTCGGTTGGGATGGCCCACAGGAGGCTGTCAGTGCAGCGGCCATCAGCAGCGACAGGAATCGGGGCATGGCTTGGGTCCTTTCAGCAGGTGGATCAGGAGTCCTCGGCGGCGCTGGAGCCATCCGCCGAATCAATGGAGTCCACTCGTGCGATGAACCGAGCCAGCATTTCGGAGGGCTCCACGTCACGGTGCAGCAGATACGTGGCCAGCATCTGCGACTTGCCCGCCAAGCGCCGGGCCACAACACCTGGCCCACGGCCGGATGCAATGTGCGCGGCGCCCGCCAAACCAAGTGCCAATCCGGCGGAGACTAAGGTCATCATCACCTCATAGGACGCCACGCGCTGGGCGATCAGTGGCTGTTGCTCGTAGCGCTGCAAAACGCGATCAACTTGGCGTGCATGGCCTTCGCATATCGCCGGATCGCATAGCGCCAGCGGATAGCGCAGCACTTCTTCCAACGGAACGTGCTTGTGGGCCAGCACAGGATGGCGAGCTGGGACCGCCACCATCAGCTCGTCTTCCCACGCAGGCCTGACCACAATGCCGTCGCCCACCTCTTCGGCCATCGAAAAGCCGACGTCATACAGGTCATCGTGCAGACCCTTGATCTGTTGGTCCAACGGCACCTCAAATAACCGAATGTCAATCTCTGGATCTTCCTCTCGGCACCGTGCCAGCAGCGTCGGCATTCGCGAGGGCGTGATGCCATCGGACAAAGCGATGCGCAACTGTCCCTGAAACCCACTGGCGGCGGACTTGACGCCGTCACACGCCTGTTTCAGAGCTTCGAAGATTCGCGGCACCCGCTCCAGGAATGCCATTCCGGCAAAGGTCAGGCGGGTGCTTCGCGTGGTTCGCGTGAACAGTTGCGCCCCGAGCTCTTCCTCTATCTCCTTGATGGTGCGCGACAAAGGGGACTGATCGATGTGCAGCTTTTCCGCTGCGCGGCCAAAGTGAAGTTCTTCGGCCACCGCTATAAAGCAACGCAAATGCCGAAGCTCCATGGTGTATCTCATCCAAGTTAAAGGGCCTTGACGAGTTCCGGCACAGCCGCGAACAGGTCCGCCTCCAGCCCGTAGTCGGCCACGCTGAAGATCGGCGCCTCCGGGTCCTTGTTGATCGCCACGATCACCTTGGAGTCCTTCATGCCCGCCAGGTGCTGGATCGCCCCCGAGATGCCCGCCGCCACGTACAGCTGCGGCGCCACGATCTTGCCGGTCTGGCCCACCTGCAGGTCATTGGGCGCGTAGCCCGCATCCACCGCCGCGCGGCTCGCGCCGATGGCCGCGCCCAGCTTGTCGGCCAGCGGGGTGATGACTTCGTCGAATTTTTCCTTGCTGCCCAGCGCACGGCCGCCGGAGACGATGATCTTGGCCGCCGTCAGTTCGGGCCGGTCGCTCTTGGCGATTTCGCTGCCCACGTAGCTGCTCTTGCCGGTGTCTGCCGCTGCGGTTGCCGTTTCCACTGCTGCGTTGCCTCCGGTCGCCGCTGTGGCGTCGAAGCCGGTGGTGCGCACGGTGATGACTTTGGTGGCGTCGCTGCTTTGCACGGTGGCGATGGCATTGCCGGCGTAGATGGGGCGTTCGAAGGTGTCGGCGCTCACCACCTTGGTGATGTCGCTGATCTGGGCGACGTCGAGCTTGGCGGCCACGCGGGGGGCCACGTTCTTGCCGCCGGCCGTGGCCGGGAACAGGATGTGGCTGTAGTTGCCGGCGATGGCCAGCACCTGGGCGGCCACGTTCTCGGCCAGGCCGTGGGCCAAGCCTGCGGCGTCGGCGTGGATGACCTTGGCGACACCGGCGATCTGGGCGGCGGCTTGTGCGGCAGCGCCGACATTGTGGCCGGCCACCAGCACGTGCACGTCGCCACCGCAAGCGGCTGCAGCCGTCACGGTGTTCAGGGTTGCGCCCTTGATGGATGCGTTGTCGTGTTCAGCAATAACGAGTACCGACATTTAGATCACCTTCGCTTCGTTCTTGAGTTTTTCGACCAGGGCGGCCACGTCAGCCACCTTCACGCCGGCGCCGCGCTTGGCGGGTTCGGTCACCTTCAGGGTCTTCAGGCGCGGGGCGACTTGAACGCCGAGGTCTTCGGGCTTGATGGTGTCCAGCGGCTTTTCTTGGCCTTCATGATGTTGGGCAAGGTGACGTAGCGCGGTTCGTTCAGACGCAGGTCGGCGGTGATGACCGCGGGCAGCGTGAGGCTAAGGGTTTCCAGGCCGCCGTCCACTTCGCGGGTCACGGCTGCCTTGTCGCCGGCGAGCTCGACCTTGGAGGCGAAGGTGGCTTGCGGCAGACCGGCCAGCGCCGCCAGCATCTGGCCGGTCTGGTTGCAGTCGTCGTCGATGGCCTGCTTGCCCAGGATCACGAGGCCGGGCTGTTCCTTGTCGATCAGGGCCTTGAGCAGCTTAGCCACGGCCAGCGGCTGCAGTTCTTCATTGGTCTCGACTAGGATGCCGCGGTCGGCACCGATGGCCATGGCGGTGCGCAGCGTCTCCTGGCATTGAGACACGCCGCACGAGACGGCGACGATCTCCGTTGCCGCGCCTTTCTCCCTGAGCCGCACAGCCTCTTCGACGGCAATCTCGTCGAAGGGTTCATGCTCATCTTGACATTGGCGATGTCCACGCCGCTGCCATCGCTCTTGACGCGGACCTTGACGTTGTAGTCAACCACCCGCTTGACGGGAACCAGGATTTTCATGGGAGGGTTTCCTTTCAGGATCATTCAGAGTTGATCGTCCGCCAGGGCCAGCGTGCTGGCGGCGCCGCCCGTGACGATGTCGCGCAGCATCGGCGCCTGCACCAGGACATGCGCCGCGTAATGGCTGGCTGTGGCGCGCTTGGTACCGAAAGCCCGCATCGCCCGCGCCCGCCGCGAGTTGCGCGGTAGCGGCTTCGGCCATGCGCGCCGACAGCCAGCCGCCGATCACGGTGCCCGCCAGCCGCAGGAAGGGCACGGCGCCCGCCGCGCACTGCGCGGGTTGACCGTCGTGGGCCAGCAGCCAGTCGACCGCTTCGTCCAGCGCCTGGGCAGCGGCTGCCAACGCGCGGCCGATCTGCGCCAGCACTGCATCGGGCGATTCGACCAACCGGCGCGCATCGCCGTCGATGCGGCCCAGCAGCGCCTTCAGCGTGCGCCCGCCCTCGCGTGCCAGCTTGCGGCCGATCAGGTCGTTGGCCTGGATGCCCGTGGTGCCTTCGTAGATGGTCGTGATGCGCGCGTCGCGCATGTGCTGGGAGGCGCCGGTTTCCTCGACGTAGCCCATGCCGCCATGCACCTGCACGCCGTCGGACGTGATGCCCTGCGCGCTGTCGGTACACCAGCCTTTGACCACCGGTATCAGCAGGCCGACCAGGGCCTGCGCCTGCGCGCGCTCCTGCGCATCGGCGTGGCCCGCGGCGCGGTCCATCTGACCGGCGCAGAAGTAGGCCAGCGCGCGCATGGCCTCGGTGCGGGCCTTCATGTCCATCAGCATGCGCCGCACGTCCGGGTGGCCTGCGATGGCGGTGCTGCCGCTGATCAGCGGCTTGCCCTGCACCCGCTCCAGCGCATAGGCGCGTGCGCGCTGGTAGGCGCGCTCGGAAATGCCCACGCCTTCCAGGCCAACGTTCAGCCGCGCGTGGTTCATCATGGTGAACATGCAGGCCAGCCCCTGGTGCGGCTCGCCGACCAGGTAGCCGATAGCGCCGCCGCTGTCGCCAAAACTCATCGACGCCGTGGGGCTGCCGTGGATGCCCATCTTGTGCTCAATCGACGTGCAGGCCAAGTCGTTGCGTTCGCCCAGGGTGCCATCGTCGTTGACCAGGTACTTCGGGCACAGGAACAGCGAGATGCCTTTCACCCCGGTGGCGCATCGGGTAGGCGCGCCAGCACCAGGTGCACGATGTTCTCGGCCATGTCGTGCTCGCCCCAGGTGATGAAGATCTTGTTGCCGCTGACGCGGTAGTGGTCGCCCTCGTGTACGGCACGGCTGCGCAGCGCGGCCAGGTCAGAGCCGGCCTGGGGCTCGGTGAGGTTCATGGTGCCCGTCCAGCGGCCCTCGACCATGGGTGCCAGGAAGCGGCGCTGGAGTGCGTCGCTGCCATGGTGCGCAATGGCCTCCACCGCGCCCAGCGTGAGCATCTGGCACAGGCTGAACGCGAGGTTGGACGACTTCCACATCTCCAGCACGGCGGTGGAGACCAGCGTGGGCAGGCCCTGGCCGCCCCATTCGGTGGCAGCGGGCATGCCGTTCCAGCCGTTCTCGCAGAAGCTGGCCCAGGCTTCGCGAAAGCCGTCGGCGGGCGTGACCCGACCATCGTGCCAGCGCGCGCCCTGCACGTCGCCGGGGCGGTTGAGCGGATCCAGCACGCCAGCGGCGTAATTAGCCGCCTCCTGCAGGATGGCCTCGACCAGGTCGGGCGTGGTTTCTTCATGGTCGGGCTGGGCGCAGATCGCGTCCAGGCCGCCGACCTCTTTCATGGCGAACAGCATTTCGCGCAGGGGGGCTATGTAGACAGACACAGCGAATTTCCTTGATGGCTACGATCAGGCGTTTTGCGGCGTCTGTTGCGACGGGCGCAACTCGCGTGCAGCCTCTTGCGGGCCCACCGACGCCGGGCCGCCATGCCTGATGAACGCCAGAGCGATCGAGCCGATGATTCCGAAAGCCCCGATCACCAGGAAGTTCTGCTCCAGCGGCAGCTCAAGCGCAACGATCTGGCCGATTAGCAGCGGCGCCGCGATCGCGCCCAGGCGCCCCACGCCGGAGGCCATGCCGATGCCGGTCGAGCGGATGGACATCGGGTAAAACTGCCCGCAGTAGGCATAGGCCACCAATTGCGCGCCGGTGGTGCAGGCGCCGACCGCGCCGATGATCAGATAACGCAGCTCGGTCGAGGTCTGGAACGTCATCAGGTACAGCAGCACGCCGCCCAGCGCATACATCCCCACCAGCACCCACTTGATGTTGAACTTGTCGGCGAGCCACCCGCCTCCCACGGCACCGATGATGGCGCCAACGTTCAGCGCGATCACGAAGCTGAGGGCAGACCCCAGGCTGTAGCCAGCCATAGCCATCAGCTTGGTCAGCCAGCTGCTGAGCGCATAGACCATGAACAGGCCCGAGAAGAAGGCGATCCAGAACAGCACCGTGCTCGGGCCTCGCCCGTCCTGGAACAGCCGGGAGACCGGCGCACCCGCCACGCGGTCGGCGGTGGGCACGACGAACTGGGCGTCCGCCGGGTGCTTGACTCCCGGCTGGAGATTACGGGCCACTTCGGCCAGTTCGCCGTTGCGGCTGCGCGAGATCAGGTAGGTCATTGATTCCGGCACCAGCTTCAGGATGAACGGAATCAGCAGGACCGGCACACCCGCTGCGATGAAAACGACCTGCCAGCCGTACTCGCCGATCAGCTGCTTGCCGAGCACCGCGGCCAGGATGCCGCCCAGTGCGTAGCCCGAAGTCATCAGCGCCGTCATCAGGCTGCGGATCTTCTTGGGCGAGTACTCGACCATCTGTGCCACGATGACCGGCAGCACACCGCCAATCCCCAGGCCCGCGATGAAGCGCACCACGCTGAAGCTGATGGGATCCTTGGTGAATCCGGCGGCCGCGGTGAACACGCTGAACAGCATGACGCCAATGGAGAGGGCCCAGCGCCGACCAATCCGGTCGGACAGCGTGCCCAGAACCATGGCGCCGAACATCATGCCGAACAGGGCCGAACTGGCCATGAAACCGGCAGTCGATGCGTTCACGCCCATCTGCTGCATGATGGACGGCAGGGCGATGCCCACCACGGCGATGTCATAGCCGTCGATGATGAGAATCAACAGGCACCACAGAAGCACCTTGGCATGAAAGCGGTTAAAGCGAGCGTCGTCGGCGAGCTTCTGCATGTCGATTTGGCACACGTGTTTGTCTCCTTTGAGTTAGGCTCTGGATCGTGGGGCGGCGGTCATCGCCGCTCCGCTACATGTCGTCCAGCGCACACAAGGAATCCTAGGTGCCGGTGCTGCGAGCCGCGATGACGAAGCGCCCCGATCGAATGACAAACGGCCCCTTTCTGAGAGCACTGTTCAAGTGCGCCAAGAGGTCAGGCGTCAAGCTGAATATGGTCGCCGCGTGCGGCTGATATTCCAGCACGAAGGGCGCTTCTGCCTGCTGGGAACACCCCGGCAGTGTTGGGTGCCCAGGGGCTCGCGCCCCATCGTCGGCGCACGCCTCAACGCCAGACCCTGTACGGCCTTCGCCGCCGTCAGCACGCACGATGGCGTGATTGACTCTCTGGTGCTGCCCTGGGCCAACGCTGAGACGATGCAGGTGTTCCTGGCCGAGATGGCGCGACGCCATGCCGTCGATTTCATCATGATGGTCATGGATCAGGCGGGTTGGCACATCGCGGGTCACTTGGATGTGCCACAGAATATGCGCCTAGAGTTTCTGCCAGCCTTGAGCTGAACCCGGTCGAGCATCTGTGGAAGGTGCCGTGCCAGGATTGGTTTGCCAACACGGTGTTCAAAGAACTGGAGGCCGTACACGACGCGCTGGTGCAAGGACTCATTGCTCTCGAAACACATCAGCAAAGAACCCAGTCAATGACAGGCTTGATTGGGTTACTTCTATATCCTTGAGGGCAAATTAGTGCATCAGGCGAGCCGATAGCGCATTGCGCCGTCTTCGTCTTCTGCAGACACGATTTCCGCACGCTGGTCGAGATAGTTTAGGTGGGCGAGCGTCTCTCCGGTCGAGAGGTTGAGGTGCATTTGCTCCGCAACAATGGACGAACGGTACAGGGCGCGAACCAGGTCGATGACCCTCAGAGGCTGCGCAAGTTGTTGCCTGACGCGGTCGGTGCCTCTGACGGTGCTCGCACGCAGTTGCTCCAACCGTAGGTGCAGGCCATGGAAAGGTTCGTTGTGGGCAGGCAGAATCAGGGCGCTCCCAGGTACGCGTTGCATCAACCGGTCGATGGAATCGAGCCAGCCCTGCAGAGGATTCGCATGCGGCTCGGTGGCGTACACGGAGGTATTGGAACTGATCCTGGGAAGAACCTGATCCCCCGATATCAGCAAATCCAGTTCGCGCGAGTAGAAGCACGCGTGCTCGGGAATGTCCTGTGCCGACGATGACTTCCCATTCCTGGTCCCCGATCCGCAACATCTGGCCATCCGTGAGCCGCACAAAGCTGTCAGGCAATGGATGGATCATTTTACCGAAGTCACCGAACCGGGTGCGGTACTCATCCACCTCGGTGTCGCTCCATCCGGCCCTCCGATAGAAGCGAACGCCATCGACTGGCGCTTCCCGCCCCGTATCGGCAAGCATCACCCGACAGCTCAAATACTCGTCTCGTGTCATCCAAAGCGCGCATTCGAAGCGACGTGTCAACCATCCCGCCATGCCCACATGATCCGGGTGCATGTGCGTCGCTATCACACGGGAGATGGGTCGGCCGGCTAGCGGCCTGCGGAGCGAGCAAGGCGAGCCACGCGTTCCTGACGTCCACGCTGCGAATGCCCGTGTCCACGACCGCCCAACCAGGACCGTCGCTCAATGCCCAGAGGTTGATGTGATCCAGGGAAAACGGCAGCGGCATGCGCAGCCACAGCACACCAGGCTTGATTTCCGTGGCTTGGCCAGGGAGTGGGAGATCCGAGAACGGATACGAGTGCCGGGGCTGCGTGGGTCATGATGCTTGATTTACATTCTGGCAGTGCTGCTCCTAATGGCGCAGAGCCATCACTCCTATGCAGTGCGAGCTCAGTTTTAGCTTAGGAAGCTTAGAAGTCAGCCTCAACGGTGGCAATGACGAATGACCTCGATAGGCTGACGGAAAGCGTCTGCTTCCTGGCGCAGCCTGTCGCTGCGCTGCCGTCGGTGCAACTGCCAGGGCTGCAAACAGTCTCTTGAGCGCACGAAAGCCTCGCTCGATGTGGGCCAAGACCCGGCAGCTATGAAGGCGCCGATCTTCTCGGTGGTCGGCTACAGCCTCGTGGCCGTGCCGGAATTGGTCGAATGCCTCTATGTAGGGTGCTGCGGGCTACGCGAGCGGGCGCGGTAGGCTCCCGGCGCTGCCGGTCAGACCTTGAAGGCGCGCTGGAAGGCGGTGCTGTCGGTGAAGCCCAGGTCGGCGGCGATGGCGATGAGCGAGGCTTCGCTGCTGGTTAGGCGCACGATCGCCATGTCGCGCCGCAGTTGGTCCTTCAGTGCCTGGAAGGAAGTGCCCTCGGTGGCCAGGTGCCGCTGCAACGCACTCACCGACATATGCAGGCGCTGCGCGGTGACGGGCAGGTCGGGCCATTCGGGGTTGGCCAGCTGCAGCACCATGCGGACCCGCGCGCTGGCGCTGCGCTCGTTCAGGTGCGGCCCCACCACGTTGCCCGGCGTGGCGCGCAGAAAGGACTGCAGCGCGTCCCGATCGCGCCGCACCGGCAGTTTGAAGGCGTCGGCGTCGAACCAGGCGGCCGTGCGCGGCTGCCCGAAGCACAGCGAACCGGAAAGATGCGCCCGTAGCTCATCGCATGGAGCGGCAGCGCAAAATTGAAGTCGAATCGCTGCGGCACCAGCCGGCCGCCGTGCAGCCACAGCAACAAGCGCCAGAACACGCGCAGCAGATGTGCATGAAGGAATTCGGCATGTGCGCCCGGGCCGCCGCGCATCTCCAGCGCGAAGCCCCCCAGCGCGCCCTCGGTCACGGGCACCAGCGTCACGTCGTCCTGCAGCAGGGCGAAGGATTCGCTCAGGCGACGCAGGGCGCATGACAACGAATGGGCAGTGAACGCGCTGCGCACCATTAGCGCGAAGCTGCCCGGGCGCATGGGTCGCTCATGTAGGTAGCCCAGGCACTCGTCGTTCAGGCTGTCCTTGACAGCGATAAATAGCGCGTTGAACTGCTCCACGGTTACGCGCGAATCCTCGAGCTCCAGCAGCGATTCGCTGATGCCGGCGCGCCCCAGCACGCCCTTCAGCCATTCTTGCGTGGCCAGCCCCTTGCCGCGCGCGCCGTCCAGCAGGCCATGCACGGCAAAGATAGGAGCGGTGAAGACGGGTTGCAGCATTGCGTGTGATCGAAGGAGCCAACGCCGGTCGCGCGGGCCAAAAGAAGTTATTTGTCAGTTGATTGAGGCAATCCGCTATCGCCCTTGCAGGGGCCAATTATTACGATTGTCGCATCCCCAAAAACACTTCGGCAGTGGCGCTGTGCGGAACGCCCGGTGCGGGGTCAGAAGCCAACATACAAGGAGACATGCCCATGCTGCCACAGCTGTATCGCCACGCCTGGATGGACCACGAGATCGACGCTTTTCGCGAGCAGGTGCGTCGCTACGTTGCCGCCGAATTCACTCCCCGGCTCGACGAATGGCGCCGCCAGGCCATCCCGCGCGAGGTCTGGCGTCCGTTCGGCGGGATGAGCTTTCTGCTGCCCGAGATGCCCGAGACCTATGGTGGTGCCGGCGCCAGCCTCGCCTACCAGCTGGTGGTGCAGGACGAACTGGCCAAGGCCGAGATGCCGGTCAATATCGCGGTGCACACCATCGCTTCGCATTACATCCTGGACTTTGGCACCGAAGCGCAAAAGCAGCGCTGGCTGCCCAAGGTGACGAACGGCGAGATGCTGGCCGCAATCGCGATGACCGAGCCGGGCTGCGGCTCGGATCTGAAGGCCATCTCCACGGGCCCGGCGCGACGGCGACTACTACGTGATCGACGGCGCCAAGACCTTCATCACCAACGGCTTCACCGGAAACCTGCTGATCGTCGCGGCGCGCACCAGTGGCGCGGGCAGCAAAGGGTGTCGCTGTTCGTACTGGAGACCGAGAACCTGCCAGGCTTTCGTGTGGGCCGCCTGCTTGAAAAGATTGGCATGCAGGCCTCGGACACGGCGGAGCTCTTCTTCGACAGCGTGCGCGTTCCAGCCGACCAACTGCTGGGGAGCGTTGAAGGCCAAGGCTTTGGGCAACTGATGGGCGCGCTGCCCTACGAGCGCATGGTCATTGCAGTGCCGGCGGCGGCCGTCATCGACCGGGCGTTGGAGCTCACCATCGAATACACGAAGCAGCGCAAGATATTCGGTGCGCCTCTGTTCGACATGCAGACAACGCGCCAAAAGCTGGCCGAGATGGCGACCATCGCGCATGTGGTGCGCAGCTTCGTCAACGACTGTACACAGAGACTGCTGGACGGCACACTCGACAACGAGGCCGCCTACATGGCCAAGTGGTGGTGCACCGAACAGCAGTGCCGCGTGGTGGACGAGTGTCTCCAATTGTTCGGCGGCTACGGCTACATGGCCGAGTATCCGATCGCGCGGATGTATGCCGCTTCGCGAGTGCAGAAGATCTACGGCGGCGCCAACGAGGTCCTGAAAGACCTGGTTTCGAGGAAGCTGTGAACATGCCGCACACGCTGCAGTTGCCTCTGCACGGCGTCCGTGTGGTGGAGTTTGAGGGCATCGGTCCAGGCCCTCTGGCCGCCAGGATGCTGGTCGACATGGGCGCCGAGGTGATCGCGCTGGCACGGGCCGAGCAGGCTGCTGGGGCGCAGCGGCTGGGCGGGGCGGTGGAGAACCCGCTGCACCGCGGCAAGAAGGTCGAGGTCATCGACCTGAAGTCGCCCGGTGGCAAGGCGCGCGCACTGGAACTGATTGCCCAGGCCGACGCTCTGATCGAAGGCTTTCGCCCAAGGGTGATGGAGCGGCTGGGCTTCGGCCCCGCAGATTGCGCGGCGCTCAATCCCCGGCTGGTCTATGGCCGGATGACGGGCTGGGGCCAGGACGGGCCACTTGCCCACGCCGCGGGCCACGACCTGAACTACGTCGCGCTGACGGGCCTGCTGTCGCTGTCGGCGCACAGGGGGCAGGCGCCCATCGTGCCGCCCTCGGTACTCGGGGACGGTGCCGGGGCGCTAGGCATGGCTTTTGGCATCGCCTGCGCGCTGGTCGATGCACGGGCCACCGGCCGTGGCCGGGTTGTGGACGCAGCCATCGTGGACATCGTGGCCATGCTGGGCACGCTGGTGCACTGGATTCGCGCCAACGGGCAGATCGACGGCGCACAGCCGAGCCCGTTCCACGATTCGCCGTTCTATGACGTGTACGTCTGCGCCGACGGCGGCTTCATCAGCCTCGGCGCGATCGAGCCGCCGTTCTACGCATTGCTGTTGTCCAAGTTGGGCCTGGCGGACGTGAACCCTGCAGACCAGTACGACACGGCGGCGTGGCCAGCGTTGAAGGAGCGCATCGCGGCCCTCATCCGCACCCAGCCCCAGGCGCACTGGTGCGCGCTGCTTGAAGGCAGCGACGCCTGCTTTGCACCCGTGCTCAGCCTGGCCGAGGCAGTGCGGCATCCGCACAACGCGGCACGGGGCATCTACCAGACCACCTCTTTCGGCGCCATCGAAGCGGCCTCGGCCCCACGGTTCCAGGCACTCAACGCAACCACCACCCAGGAGACAAAGAAATGACTGCTACCACCCACATCGTCCGCGGCTGCCCGTCCACCACGGGCAACGACCGCCAGCTCAACACCACGACGCTGATCCGGCACGCCGCGCGCACCCATGGGGACCAGGAGATCGTCTACCGCACACCCGATGGCGGCTGGGATCGCTACACCTACGCGGACTGCTACGCGCGCATCTGCCGCAGCGCCAATGCACTGCGCGCGCTCGGTGTCGAGCCCGGCGACCGGGTCGGCATCCTGGACTGGAACAGCCGACGTCACTTCGAGCTGTACTGGTCTATTCCCGGCCTGGGTGCTGTCATGTTGCAGATGAATCTGCGCCTGGGCCCAGAGGACCTGGGCTACGTGGTCGACCACAGCAAGGTGTCCTACGTTTGCGTAGACGAGTCATTGCTACCCCTTGCCGAATCCGTCGCAGCGAATTCGCCCCAGATCAAGGGCTGGATTGTCATGACCGACAAGCCGCTGGACCAGATCAAGACCACGCTGAAACCGCTGCTGCACTACGAAGACCTGCTGGCCGCCGCCGACACGAAGATCGACTGGCCCGAGATCGACGAAACCTCGGCCTACAGCGCCTGCTATACCACCGGCACCACAGGCAAGCCCAAGGGCGTGTACTACTCGCACCGCGGCATCTATCTGCACTCCACGGCCATGGCCACCAATCTGGGCATGACGCTGGACGACTGCGTCATGCTCATCACGCCCATGTTCCACGGGCAGTTGGGGCCTGCCACAGGCCGCCACGCTGCTGGCCGACAAGATCGTGCTGCCGGGCCGCTACGCTGCCGAAGACACCAAGCCGCTGGTTGACGCCATGATCGCTGAGGGTGTGACCATCACCAACGGCGCACCGGCCATCTTCCAGCCCATGCTGCAGTACATCGAGACGATGCAGGTCAAGCCGGACTTCAGCCGCATGCGCATGCTGTCTGGCGCCTCCGAGCCGCCGCTGTCGATGATGATCGGTTTCTACGACCTCACGGGTGCTGAGGTGGTGCACGCCTACGGCGCCACCGAAGCCACGACGCTGGTGACGATGAACCGCCTCAAGTCCACGCTCAAGAAGCGCTTGACCGAGGAAGAGAAGTGGAACCTCAAGCGCAAGCAGGGTCTGGTGCTGACCGGGGTGGATATTCGCATCCTCGATGCCGACGACAAGGACTTGCCGCACGACGGAAAGTCAGCGGGCGAGATTTGCGTGCGCGGCCCCTGGATCACGGCCAGATACCACGACATGCCTGATTCCGCAGACCGTTTCCTGGAAGACGGCTGGTGGCGCTCGGGCGATGTCGGAACGGTGGACGAGAACGGTTACCTCAAAGTTACCGACCGCATCAAGGACGTGATCAAGAGCGGCGGCGAATGGATTTCTTCCATCGACATGGAAAACCTGCTCATGGGCCACCCCGCCGTGCGCGACGCCGCCGTGGTCGGCGTTCCGCATTCGAAGTGGCAGGAACGGCCACTAGCCCTGGTGGTGCTCAAGCCCGACCAGCAGGCGACCCAGGAACAACTGAAGGAGTACCTGGGCAGCGCCTTCGCCAAGTGGCAGTGGCCGGATCAGGTCCTGTTCGTCGAAGCCATCCCCAAGACCAGCGTCGGCAAGCTCGACAAGAAGCGCATCCGCGCCGAGCATGCGGGCCGCTACGCCGAGTGAGCCAACCTTTTGAACCAGGAGAACAACATGAATGACCATGAACCCGTCATCGTCGGTGCGCTGCGCACCCCGTGGCAAGCGCGGCGGGCGCCTGCAGAAATGGCATCCCGTCGATTTGTTGGGCGAGACGCTGCGCCAACTGGTCGAGCACTCCGGCATCAACCCGGCCGATCTGGACGATGTGATCGTCGGCTGCGTGCTGCAGTGGGACCAGCAGCACGGCAACCTGGGCCGTCATGCCGTATTGGCGGCGGGGCTGCCCGAATCCGTGCCGGCGGTGACGGTCGATCGGCAATGCGGGTCGGGCCAGCAGGCGGTGAGCTTTGCCGTGCATGGCATCCGGGCGGGCGCTTACCAACTGGTCATCGGTGCCGGGGTCGAGTCGATGTCGCAGGCCCCCATGCCGCCGTCGTTCGCCCGGCGCGCCGCTGGGCTCGCAATACAGCCCGAGCGAACTGGCGCGCTACCAGGACAACCCGCTGATACCGCAGGGCGCTTCCTCGGAGTTGATGAACAAGCGCTTCGGTCTCACGCGCGAGGCCTTGGATGCCTTCGCCGTGCGTAGCCATCGGCGGGCCACCGAGGCCTCGCAGGCTGGCCGCGTCAGGGATCAACTGGTGCGGCTGACCGAGGATCCGGCTGATCCGGACAGCCCGATCGTCGCCGCCGACGAGGGCGTGCGCGCGGACCCCAACCCCGAGAAGATGGCCACGCTGAAAGCCGTGTTTGCCGCCGACGGCGCCACCACGGCCGCCAACTCATCGCAGATCAGCGACGGTGCCGCCGCGCTGCTGATCGCCAGCCGTGCCTACGCCAAGCAATACGGCCTGAAGCCGCGTGCGCGCTTCGTCAGCACCGCCGTGGCAGCCGCCGACCCGGTGATCCAGTTCACCGCCGTGCTCGACGCCACCCGCAAGGCACTGAAGGAATCGGGTCTGACCCTCGACGATATCGATCTGTTCGAAGTCAACGAGGCCTTCGGCGGCGTGCCGCTGATGTTTCAGCAGGAGTTCGGCATCCTGGACGACCGCCTCAACGTCAACGGCGGCTCGATAGCCATCGGCCATCCGCTGGGCTCTACCGGCGCGCGCATGCTCACTGACCTGCTGTGCGAGCTGGAGCGCCGGGGCGGCCGCTATGGCCTGCAGACGATTTGCGAGGCCTCGGGCACGGCCAACACCACCATCATCGAGCGGCTTGGATGAGCGGGGCCACCATGAGCGAAGCCAGCGAAGTGCTCGTCAGCCGCGATGGCGCCATCGCCACCTTGACCATCAACCGCCCGCGCGCGAAGAACAGCTTGAACCGCGCGGTATTCGATGGCTGCGTGCGCAGCTTGTGCAACTGCGCGACGACGATACCGTGCGCGCGGTCATCATCACCGGCGCCGAGGGCGTGTTCTGCGCCGGGGCCGACATCACGGCCTTCGATGCGCTGCGCGCCGAGCCACTGCTGGGCGATCGTGCGGCAGCAGGCGGCCACTTTTGGTCGGAACTGGAGCGCTTCCCCAAGCCCGTCATCGCAGCGGTGGAAAAGCTCGCGCTGGGCGGCGGCACAGAATTAGCGCTGGCCTGCGACATCGCGATCGCTGGCGAGTCTGCCAATTTTGGTGTGCCGGAAGTCAAGCTGGGCGCCATTCCGGGTGCCGGGGGCACGCAGCGCCTGATCCACGCTATCGGTAAGTCCAAGGCCATGGCCCTGTTGCTGACCGGCGATTTCATCGACGCCCGCAAGGCTTGCGATGCAGGCATGGTCGCCGAAGTGACGGCTGATGGCCAGGCCCTGCCGACGGCGTTGGCGATGGCCAACCGGATTGCAGCCAATTCGCCGCTGGCCGTGGCGCTGGCGAAAGATGCGGCACTGGCCAGCTTTGAGACTCCGCTCGCGCAAGGCCTGGAGCATGAGAAGCGCAATTTTCGTCGCTTTGCGTTCGGCCGACAACCTGGAAGGGCAAGCGGCATTCTAGGCAAGCGCACACCCAACTTTACCGGCCAATAACGCCTGTTTCTCACCCATCGAGGAAAAACCATGCAACTGAACTCCGACATCTCTGCCGTCATCACCGGGGGCGCTTCCGGCCTGGGAGCCGCCACGGCCCGGCGTTTGGCCAGCCATGGCGTCAAAGTCGCCATCTTCGACATGAACGAAACCGTCGGCCAGGCGTTGGCTAGCGAACTCGGCGGCGTTTACTGCAATGTGGACGTGATGTCCGAGGAGCAGGTGGACGCCGCCTTCGCCAAGGCCCGCGCGGCCATTGGGCAGGAACGCATTCTGGTCAACTGCGCCGGCACTGCCGATGCCGTCAAGACTGTCAGCCGCGACAAGAAAACCGGCGAAATCCGCCCATGCGCGGCAGATCGTTTCAATCGCATCATTCAGATCAACCTGGTGGGCACCTTCCGCTGCATCGCCAAGTCAGCTGCGGGCATGTTGACGCTCGCGCCGCTGGCCGATGGCGACCGCGGCGCCATCGTCAACACTGCTTCGGCCGCCGCGCAGGACGGCCAGGTCGGCCAGGCCAGCTATGCGGCCAGCAAGGCAGCCATCGTGGGCATGACCCTGCCAATCGCGCGCGACATGATGGACGAAGGGATCCGGATCAACACCATCATGCCGGGGATCTTCGGTACACCGTTGCTGCTGGGTCTGCCGGACAACGTCAAACAGGCGCTGGCGGCCAGCGTGCCCTTCCCAAGCGTTTAGGCGACCCCGATGAATTCGCGCAGGCCGTCGAGTTTCTCGTTACTTGCGGCTACATGAATGCCGAGTCCATTCGTGTGGATGGTGCCATTCGCATGGCGCCGCGCTGACGCTGACGCTGAAATTTTGATCAATCAGGGAACGTCAGCATGCCTGGAAATCCGGTAATTCTCGAAAAGAATGGTGCCGTCGCGACCATAACACTCAACTCGCCAAAAAAATGAATGCGTTGAGCACGTCGGTCGTAAACGTGCTCGCTGGTGTCATTGCAGATGTCGAACGCGATGGCTCGATCCGAGCTTTGCTGCGCGGCGAGGGCCGGATGTTCAGTTGCGGAGGCGACATCGAAGAAATGGTGGCCGCAGGCGATGCGTTGTCTACCTTGGTCGATGACGAACTGAGAGTGGCCGAAAGCATGATTCCTCAATTCGCCAGCCTGCCGTTCCCGGTAGTCTGCGCCGTACAAGGCGCGGTAGCCGGAGGCGGTCTCGGGCTTGCCTTGGCCTTCTGACTACCTGATTGCCGCAAGTGGGACGAAGTTTGTGGCGGCCCATACCGGCCTCGGATACGCGGGGGATTTCGGCATCAGCTGGCTACTTCCACGCGCAGTGGGTGGACGACGCGCACGAGACATGATCTTGACCAATCGCGTAGTCAGTTCGGACGAGGCCTTGGCCTGGGATTGGTCGAGAAAGTGGTTCCTGGCGAGAGCCTGCTGGGCGAAGCGCGGCGTATGGCGGTGCAATTTTCGGTCGGACCAACGCAAGGTTATGCGGGCGCCAAGCGCCTGCAACTCGCTGCCTTCGAGAGTGATCTGGCGACCTCATTGAGGCTGGAGGCGGCCGAAATGAATCGAGCCTCGAAAACCACAGATTCGCTGGAAGCGGTTCACGCGTTCGTCGCAAAGCGAGTCCCGCAGTTTGCCGGACGCTGAACGGCTGTAGACGCATCCGGTCGGTAGGTGCTCAATCGCTGCTGGCGTCAGGTAACGGATAAACCCTGCTGCCGTCGGATTTGCCAGGATAGGGTGCCACCATGTACCTGCCCAGAAATCAGCATGCCGAGTCGTTGTTCGATGACCGGCGTCCATGGCACCAAGCTGAACCCCATACCATCATCGAGCATGGCAAAGCGGCCACTGGCGAGCATGAGGCTGCGCCGGTAGATGCCGGTCACGCGCTGGCCATCGGCCGCCAGACGGTGTTCCAGCCCGGTTTCGGTGGCAATATCCTTGGCAGCCCGAATCACATCCCGATCGCGTAGTGTCGCCAATAGATTGCGCGCGAGGATTACGCGCTGCCCGCGCCGCTCTGCCAGCCCCTGTTCGGCCAGGAATTCGGCGCGCTGCTGCATCGCCTGGTTGACCTCGCTGCCAAAGCCCAGGTTGCCCAGGCCCGAGCCGCCGCCGATCAACTGCTGGTCGAGCCAGGTGGCTCCGATCACGCGGGCCTGCCGCTCGATGGGCAGGTGCGATTTCAGCTCCACCGCCACGCCGCCCAGGCGCTGCGCATCGTAGCGACGGCCCTGCTCGGGCAGGTCGTCCGGCACCTTCCATAGCCCCTCGGCCACCCGTTCCACGATACCGGCACGGCGCAAGGCTTCCAGCCGGCGGACGGGACGCGACCACTTCCTGCGGATCGCGGCCGGGCACGGCCTGACCCTGCGCGATGGCAAGGTGGTGGTCGGTGCGGTACAGGCCATCGCTCGCCAACGCGGCGATGTTCTTGTCGGCCGCGCGCACGTCAGCCGATCTCCTTGCCTCCACCACGGCGCCGGTCGGATAGTTCGCCAGCTCGTCGCGGGCGTTGAGCGCAACGTAGTGGGCCTTGCCGTCCACGCCGTCGATGACCAGATAGCCCCGGTCGTGCAGTTCGTCGGCCAGCCCCTTCGCGGCCACGCGGCCGAGGATGGTTCGGCCATCGTCCCCAGGCTCGAACACCGCCAGTTCGCGCGGCTCGCCGCGCATGGCCCGCTGCATGGTGCGGATGATGTCGCCGCGCTCGCCCAGGGCGCGCAGGGTCTTTTCCGCATCGTTGTGGACGGTCCACGTGCCGGGCTGGGCCCGTCGGCCAGGCCCAGGCGCTGCAAACGCTGCAACCTGCCGATCAGCAGCAGACGCTGGCGTTGCAGTCGGGGTTCGTTGAGCCGTTCGACATGCACCATGCCATCGTCGCCGGCCTCGCGCTTCAAGGTGCGATCCAGGCTCGTCCACCGCTCCTGATCCACCTCGCGCCGCAAGGTCTGCTGGATCTCCAGCTCGGTGCGTGGCCCCAGCCATTCGGTCGCCAGTTCGGCGGCGCGATGGCGGAACCCATCGGCGATGTAGTCGCCCGCGATGATGAGGTCTTTGCCGGTGTCGTCGCGCCCGCGCACGACGATGTGCGTGTGCGGGTTGTCGGTGTTCCAGTGATTGACGGCCACCCAATCGAGGCCCGTGCCAAGGTCGGCCTCCATGCGACCCATGAGGTGCCGGGTATAGGTGCGCAGGTCTTCCAGCTCCGCGCCATCTTCGGGCGAAAGGATAAAGCGGAAGTGATGCCGGTCGTCGGCGCAGCGTTCCTGAACGCATCGAGGTCGGCGGCATCGGTCTGCGGCCCGTAGGCTTGGCCCGACTCGCCATCGCGGCCCACACCATCGCGCTCGATATAGCGCAGGTGCTTGGCAAGCGACTGCGGGCTGGTTCGGTGCTGATTGAGCAGCAGCGTCTTGATGGTCACACGCCGCGACATGGACGTGAGCTTCGCCCCCGCGAAGCGCGCCGCCGTGTGGCCGCGTCCCAAGCGTGAGCCGGGCCGCTGGCCGGAGCCGGCACTCTTGCTACTGCCACCAGGACGGCGCACCGCCGACTTGCCGCTGCTGGCCTTGCCCGCCTGCTTGAGTACCTTGAGACGAAGCTCTGGCCCCGGTTCTTCGGGGCGCTGGGACGGATGCGGAAATCGTCGTCGCGACGGTCGGTCATGGCTGTGCTCCTTGCAAGTTCTGGCGTGTCCGGGCGTGCGAAGCACGCGGACATGCCCGCATCGGCGCGGGCTTCGCGCCCCACGCGGCACGGTGGCGAAGCTGCTGCGTGTCGCGCCACCCCCATGTGCAGACTGGCTTTGCGGGCCGACAGGTGCCGAACCCTTTTGTCTTGCCTTCCGCATTGGCCTCCCGCATCCGCTCCCGGCCGCTGCGGCCCGGTGGCGCTGCTGCGTGAGCAGCCAGCGCCCCGGCAAACGCGGCCAGGGCCACAGGCCCGGCATGTTCGAGGCAAGACGCCTGCACTTTGACGGCTGCGCCGAATGCAGCGCGGCGTACCGCGCGAAGGCACGGGCACGCCATGTGCAGCGACATGGCACCTGTATCAGCGCGAACACGCCTGATAGCACGACGGGCTGTACGCCGATGCGCAGCGAGTCGCCGGCCTGCGGTGCAATCAGTGGCACATCGGACAGCAGCGCCGAATGCCGCGCAAAGTGCCGCGTGAAGTGCGGTGCGAATGCACGCGCACGACATGCGCGAGTGCGCGACGCCATACACCGAGACGACATGCCCGGTGGCACGACGCAATGCACGGCGACGTGCAGCGCGAGTGCGGCGGTCATGGCCGTTTCTCCAGCCAGACCGGATGCGCCACGCCGATCACGGCGGCAGCGCTGACCGGCCCGAAATACCGGCTATCGAAAGACGCCGGGTTGGTGACACTGAGCAGAAACAGCTCGCCGGGCTGGAGCTGCCGGCACTGCCTCCAGGATGGCAGCGGCCGGCCCCAGCGGTCGGCGGACAGCACGGCGGCCGACGGCACGCCGTCGATGCGGACGCTGCCGCCAGTGATGCACACCTCCTGCGGTGCCATCGCGCCCACGCGCTTGAGCAGCGGCACGCGCGTCGGCAGGTAGCCGCGCTGCGCTGCCAGCGCAGTAGCGTCCGGCGGCAGCGTGGTCAGCACGATGCTGCCCACGCGCAATGACGCTGGTAGCGAGCCCGTACGCGGATCGAGTGGATCGACGCGATACCAGCCGACCGCCACGCTATCGGACGGGTTGTAGGTCAGGCGTGGCAGCGGGTGCACGAAGGACGCCCAGGCCAGCGCAGCGAGGCCGCAGGCGGACAGGCCCGCCAGCCCGAGGCGAGCGCGCAGGCGCGAGCGAGGACGCAACGTGCCACCGGACGTACTGGCGATGGTGGAGAGGATCGTCATGGCAACGCCCTCCCTGCCAGGCAGGCGGCGTGCCTCTCGGCGGTGTATTCAGGCAACGGCAGGCGCGCAGCGAGCCGGTTGGCGAGCGTGCGCCAGTACGCGGGCGAGACGGCAGCAGACGCGATGCCCAGCGCTTCGATGGCGTCGATGCGCTCCAGCACGGCGCGCACCTGGTTTTCGCCTTCGGCGTGCAGCAGCAAGCGCGCGCCCGGCTGCACGCCGGGGATGCGCTGCGCGCCATCCAATGGCGTGCACGTCTGCATCACCATGAGCTGCCAGCGGATCGTGCCGTAGTCGTTGGACTGCCAGCGGATGCGGCAGAACACGGCGTTCGGCAGGAACACCGCGCAGCGCCGCCAGCGGTCGAACCGAATGATGTGCGCCGGCTCGCCGAAGCGCAGATAAATGTCGATGCGCTGGTCAACATAGGCCAGTGCAACGCGCGTCAGCGGCGTTGAGGCTGGTTGCGCAGCGAGCGCGGCCAGCAGTGGCGACGGTGCCGCCGTGGCCGCGTCAGCGGCAGGCAAAGCGCATGCAGTCATGGTGTTTGCTCCGGGAACTCCCGTTCCAGCAATGCGCGCAGCAGATCGGCCACCGTCACGCCCTGCGTGAAGGCCGACACCTTGATGCGCGAGCGCATGGAGGGCGTGATGTCGAGGGTCAGGCGGGCCGTGTAGAGGTCGCCCTTCTGGAGGTCGTCGGCGCTGCCCTGGCGAATCCACGCCTCAGCGTGCGGATTCGCCGGTGGGCGCGCGCCGATGCCGACGCGCTTGGCCGGGCGTTTGCTGCTGAGTGGCGGTTTCGCTGTCATGACGGCCACCGCAGCAGTTCGTCCACTAGCGCGGTGATCTCGCGGGCGGCGGCGCTGTCGGGCGCCGCCTCGCGTGCAAGCCGGCCAGCGGCCACGCTGTCGGCGAAAACAATGCGCTGATGCACTTCCGAGCGCAGCGCGGGCAGTGGCTGCTCGGCCAGAGCGCCGCGTGCTTCGCGCCCGATCACGGTGGTACTGACGCGCCGATTGATGACGAAGGCCGCGCGAAGCGCAGGCCGGAACACCTGCGCCTCGCGGATCAGCGCCACCATCTCGGCGCTGGCCCACAGGTCGTAGGGACTGGGCTGCACAGGAATCAGCACGCGCTCGGCCGCCAGCAGCGCGGAGCGCGCCAAGGCGGCGATGCGCGGCGGGCCGTCGATGACGATGTGATCGGCCCGCCTGGCGAGTTCTGGCGCCTCCTGGTGCAGCGTTTCGCGGGCGAGGCCCACAGCGCCGAACAGCCGTGGCAAACCTTGCTGGCTGCGGCGCTGCGTCCAGTCCAGCGCGGAGCCTTGCGGGTCGGCATCCAGCAGGATGACCGACTGCCCGCGCATCGCCAGCTCGCCGGCGATGTGAGTGGCGAGCGTGGTCTTGCCCACGCCGCCTTTCTGGTTGAGCAGAGCAACGATCATGGCCTGGCCCTCCGTGTTGGAAAGCCCGGCTGTTGCCGCTGCGTTGCTGGCCGCGGAGTGGTTGTCCACCGTGGCGCGGCGCTTCTACTAAAAGTTAGAGAATTTAAGTTAGGAAGTTAGAGAGGCCGCAAACCCGCGCCAGAACTGGGTTTGCGGGCGGTTTTGTTGCCTGATAGCACGAGGATTCGTTGCCTGATAGCACGAGACTTTCGTTGCCTGATAGCACGAGCCCGTCCACAGGCTTTGCCGCAGTTATCCCCGTGCCGTGGCCGGCACGGGCCGGAATGTCAGCAGCGGCGAAGGCAGGTAGGAAACATACTCGATGCCCAGCAGATAACCCGGCAGGGCTTGCCGTGCCACCAGCATCCGCAAGTCGGCGGCGAAGTCGTAGTACCGCGCCACGCTGCCCGATTTGCGGTACAGGTGCTGGAAATCGAACTGCCAGCCCCCCGGCTGCCGCCCGCCGTGCTTGCGCACCAGCCGGTACAGCCAGCGCTCGATGCCACCCGTCAGCCGGAAATACGCCGGGTCGATGGTCAGCACCAGGGCGGCGTCGAGTACGCCCGCGTAGAACCAGTCGGGCAGGATCAATTCGAGGCCCAGCGGCGTGCCGCGGGCGTCGGCCAGCTCCTTCCATTCGTTGATCCACGAGAAGCGGTGCAAGCGTCGCCCGGTCGTCTCGCGGATGGAGGTGGCCACCGTCGTGGACTGCAAACGATCCAGCGCGGCCTTGAGGCGCTGGTAGTCGCGCAGCGACGTACCGCGCCCGATGAAGCGCAGGATCTCGTAGGGACGCACTTGCATCAGGCGCGACGGGCGCAGGCCCGCATCGCGGGCTTCCACGATCTGGCTGGCCGCCCAGATCAGGATGTCCGCATCCCAGATCGTGGCGATGCCATGCTCCGCCGTGCCTTCCACGCGGATCGTCACGCCGCCCGCCTGGAAGTCGATCGGCGCCGTGCGCCGCGACTTCGCCAGAGAGAAGAACGGAAAGGCCATCAAGTCCTGGCTGTCGCGCGGCGCCATGTCGCCCGGCAGGGCGCGGAACAGGTCGAGCTGTTCGCGCTCTTGCCGGACGGCCCCGGAGGGCTGGACATGGCGATGGCCTCCCGCGCTCCAGCGGTCAGCGCGCACGGCTGTCCGCCGAGTGGTGCTCGGCGTACTCGGGATCGGATGTGCTCGAAGCTGCGGTCGGCAGCCCAGGCATCGAGGTCGGCCACGGCGTACATGACGCGCCGGCCGAACTTGCGGAACTTGGGGCCACCACCCAGGACGCGCTGCTTCTCCAGCGTGCGCGGCGACAGCCGCAGGTAGTCGGCCGCTTCGTCGTTGGTGAGATAGCGCTGCGGTTGCGCGGCAGCGGTCGAGGCAGTGGCGGTAGCGGCGGCAGGCCGCAAGGGAGCAGGACGCATGGTGAGAACCTCCATCGGTTGCAGGGCTCCGGCCACACAGCGCAACCGGATGGAGGCAGTCTCAGAAAACGAAGCCCTCTTGCTCAGGGTCGTTTTGCGTCCCCTTCAAAACGACCCTTCTCAAGCGGGGGCAGTTGTGCTAGGCGGCGGTAACCGCCGCACATCAGCGCTTCGCCGCGCCGCACCAGGCGGCGCACCTTGGAACGCAGGCCGCCGTCGGTGTACCAATCGGCCACGGCGTCCGCGCCGAACAGTCCTTCGCCCACCTCCCGCAAGGACGCACCCGCCAGGGTGGCGTCGAGCGCCTGCAGGGTGTGAAGCTCCAGCAGCGCCGAAGGCGGCCCTGGGCCGCGCCATGGGCGCGGGCGTGTCGGGCGCATGGGTGGTGCCGCGACCGCGATGGGCATGGGCGACGGCCATGCCGTCTTCCAACCCGGGCGCGAGCGCGAAGCGCTGCCAACGGCCGGGGCTGCGTGCGATCAGAGCGAGCCCCTTGCCATCGTGGATCAACTGCTTGTGGCCAGGGATGCGCCAGACATCGAAAACGTCCGCCTCGGGCGGCGGATCGGCATCCGGGTAGAGCTGCACCACGGCATCGTGGCCAGGCAGCCAGGCCGGATGCGCGTCACGCGCATCCAAGGCCGGGTCTTCCACAGGCGCAAGCCCCAGCGCTGCGCGGCTGCATGTGCCGCTGAATGTGCTGGTTGTCGCCGGCGATGGTGGCGCAGCCAGTCGAGCCGGTAGTCGGGGTGTCTGCGCAGGTACTCCCAGGCCAACGCCAACATGTCCAGGCCCAGGATGTAGAGGTACGCAGCAGTGGGATACCAGTGCGCGACGTGATGAGGATTGACCATGGCGAAAACTCCTGTCGAACCGCAGGAACGCCGCCACGGGCGAATCAGAAACGGAGCTACCGCATCCAGATCAAAAACATCATCTGCATCAACTCAAGCATGTAACATGCGGTATCAAAATCAATTGGCTCCGGTGCGTTGCGAATCCCGTCCGAAAACGACGGCCGCCTGACCAGAATGGGGCACGCGGCAAGAAACACCGTGCCCGAACCTGTAAAAAGGATCGTGACTGATTGGGTCATACCCGCCTGGGATTGATGCAATGGTCTGAATTCAGACCCGACAGGTCTGGAATGAGATCGAAATAGTCTCAATGCGCCTCGCTTGGCCGGAGCATGGCGGTTCAATCAAGGACGGAACCGTTCTCCTGGGCCTGCCGCAGATATTCCGACAGCGGGCGAACTGCCTGGAAATACCGATCCCGCCTCACAGGCTGCTTGCGCGGCCCCACGATGGAAGCCAGGTCGGACAGCTTGATGTGGCCCAGCTCGGGCATACCGATCCCCAGGTCGATCAGGCCATAGGCCGTATCGGCATCAGCGGGATCGAGCGCGGTCAGCAGCCAGATGGCGTGTGCATCCGGGGTGAACAGCCGCACGACGGGCAGCGGGTCGATGGCCTCGCCGTCGGCACGGGCCTGGCCGTGGGCCAGCAACTCCTGCGCTCGTCCTCGGTGATGAGTCGGTTCATCGGCGGCCCCTTATTGAACAAATCCGCTGAAGCGTGAAGCCGCATTTGCGGCTTCACGCCAAGGCACGGATGCGGCTTTGTGGTTCTGTCCGCATCCGTAAAAACGGGTTTCCGTAAAAGCAGAAAGGCGCCTGGCAGTTTGAATGAACACTATAGATTGTAGCCCTATAGGGCGCAATCGGATGTCATCTTGGATTTTGGGGAGTTCCAAGAGTGGCGGCGAAGCACACATTGTCAGAGGCGTTGAAAACCATCAGGAAGGCGCGTGGTCTGAGCCAGGAAGCCTTCTCCGACGTGTCCAGCCGCACCTATATGAGTTCGCTGGAACGCGATCGCAAAAGCCCCACCCTGAACAAGCTGGCCGAGCTGTGCGAGGTCATGGAAATCCATCCGCTCACGCTACTGACGCTGGCCTACGCTGGCGACGACGCACAGCAGGCCGAGCAGCTTCTCGCGCAGGTGCGGCAGGAGCTGAAAGCCGTGACGAAGAAAGAGGATGTGCGGTAACGGGCGTCGGCCCGGCCGATCCGGCGCCGCCGGTTCGGCGGTGTTCAAGGGGCGCCAAGTGCAACGCGGCGGGGATGGGCCTTGTGCCGATCCCCGGAGGGCAAGTGAAGCGCGCAGCGCCGTAGGCGCGAAGGCGTGAGGGATTGGAGCCGGACGGCCGTGACGGCGAAGTCGGCACGGGGCGTGGCCCGAAAAGCCCGGCGGTGCACCGCACCGACACGCCCGGCCATTCTTGCAGCCACAGACTCAACGCAGACGGAAGCAACTCGACACGAGCCCTGGTGATGGTGCTGCCTCCATACAGTGCGACGAAAGCAGCAGCGCCCCGCCACGTAGGCGGGGCGCTGGTGGCGGTCACGCCGCCTGAGGCTTGCTGCGCGACCAGATCAGGTCGTGCGTGCCGTTCTCGCCTTCGATCAGGCGGGCGTAGACCGTGGCCGGGAACGAAGGATCGTCGAGGGTCACGGAGATGTACTCCCGCCCGGCCTCGCTAGTCTTCTTCCACGCCGCGCCGATGTCGTGACTGGCGGCCTGCAGGCGGAAGTCCGGGGCCTTCTCGCTGTCGCCCTTGTCGTTGGGCACCAGCTTGACCTTGACGTTGAGCGTCAGGGTGCGAAGCGTGCCGGTGTAGCCGTCTTTGTCTGCGGTGAAGGTGCCGATGTTGGCCATGATGGATCTCCTTTTGGTGGAACAAGGTTCGCGCCCATCGCGTCCTTGTTGTGATCCGGCCGGCGGGGGACGGGCGGGCTGCACCGCTTGCGGCCGCAACGCAGTGGAGGGCCGGGAGGCGAAAAGAATTTGTCCCGCGAGGAATGCACGCAGTGCAGGGAAATTGTTTTCGCTGGACGGTTGCAGCCATGAAGCCCGAGGCGCAGCCGCGCCCCTGCCAGGATTCACAACAACACAAGGACGCCTTGGGCCGAACCACCTCCTCCGAAAGGAGACAGGGCAGACTCGGCATCCCGCTCGAAGGCTGCACTGGCTCGCCCCCTGACGCGGGCCAGGGCAACCACCCAACGACAGACAAGAACGCCTCCGCCGCGCCCTGCGGCGCCGGTCTTGAGGCGTGGCGTGGAAGCTCCATAGCGATGCCGTGCGGGTTGTCCGTAAACCGTCCTTCGAGACGTGATGGGCAGGGACCGCCAGCGTCGAGGACGGCACGCATCCGCACAACCTGCCGCAGCAAGC
Organism: Cupriavidus basilensis; assembly: GCF_008801925.2. Lineage (NCBI taxonomy): Bacteria > Pseudomonadati > Pseudomonadota > Betaproteobacteria > Burkholderiales > Burkholderiaceae > Cupriavidus > Cupriavidus basilensis. The sequence goes on from NZ_CP062803.1 coordinate 3,140,827, forward strand.
GCCAGCGTGTTCGCCAGCGCGCTGCCCACACGGCGGGGCGCTGGCCGGGCCGATGCGGCGCAGCCGGGTTGGCGGTATCAAGGGGCGCCAAGCCCTGCGCGGCGGGGATAGCCCGCAGGGCTTTCCCCTGGAGGCAAACATAGTGCGCAGCGCCGCAGGCGCGAAGGCGTGAGGGATTAAAGCCGAAGGCCGTGACGACAAAGACGGCACGGGGCGCAGCCCGAAAGCCCGGCGGCGCTTGCGCCGACACGCCCAGCGTATTCAGCCGAACAGCGCAGACGGAAAACGTCTATGCCTTGCTGGCCTGCCACTTGGCAAACCAATGCGCGGCCGAACGATGCGAAATCCTCATCAGGTAAGCCACAGCCAATGGGGTGACATGGGCTTCAAAGAGCTGGAAAACGCACTCCGCTCCGCGCTTGCTCAGGGCGCCGCTTTCCTTGATGTTCCTCGGGTGGCCAGGTTGGGCCGATTCCATGACCGACTTCGGAATAGCCTGGATGACGCGGTTCGTCTCGACGATCACCTTGTTGGCCTTCTCAATGCCCTTGTTGACCCGCTCCTTCAGTCGCTCAATTTCCGCAATATAGGTCTTCTCCGCCGCTTCAAAGGCCAAGAAGTCGAGCGAGGCCATCATCATGAACTTCTTCATCATGCCCTTACTCACTTTCTCGCTGAGCACCTTGGCCCGCTTGGCAGCCGTGTAGTCATACAAAGGCATCGGCTTGAAGGTTTCGGGGTGATGCCTTGTCAGATCGGAATAGGCACCCACATCCACGGTCAGATCATGGATCGTGTGCCCAATGATGTTGCGATAGTCCACCAGTTCTTTGAGTTCATCGCTCTCGGCCTGGTTAATGACCCCATCGGATACCAACACGGCACGGGCAAACTCCAGTTTCTTGCCTTCCTTGGTTTTGGGTTTGCCGTCACTCAGCCGATTCACCCCATGCAGTTTGTCGGTGGCCTCGATGGAACCCATGATGAAGCGTCGCAGATCCTCCATATAGAAAAGGATCAGCACCATCTCAAAAGCCCGGATTTTGAGAATGTCGGCTTCCCATGCAGTAGGGGCCTTGCCGTGTGGACGATGTTGTTTTCTCATCAGATATTGCCTCCCGTATCACTTCACTTTAATAGCACTCGCTGTTTGCCGGGAGGCAAGGAAGGCATCGCACGATGCCGTTAACAGGTCGTCTGAGCGACAGATCAGGCGGCGGTGTTCTGATTGGGCTGTTGGCCTTCAACACCGGGCGCGGCCACTGCCGCGCCCGGATTTGCGTCCACCGCGCCCAGGGCGGAACGGCCTGGGCGCGGTGCTGATCGCGGTTATTCCTTTGTCTCGATGATCCACCACACGGCACGCGGCAAGGCGCGGCCCGTGATGGGGTGAATGTCGGTGAGGTCGGCGCAGGCCATCCAACCCGAGGGCGGGCGATAGCCGCGCACGTCGCTCTCGCCGTGCCAGCGGCGGGCGCGAACCGTGCCGGGGGCGTAGGTCGCCGCCATGTGTGGGCGGCTGGTCGTGGTGCGGGTCATGGGTTGTTCTCCTTCCAGCGAAGCGCCCCGGTCAAGGCCGGGGCGCTTGCCTTCGGCGTGGGTCAAGCGGCCAGCGCCTCGGCGGGTTCATCCGCCACGGCCTCGGCATCTGCCGGTGCGTCCTGCTCCGGGCCTTCTTCCTGCATTGCCTCCTGTGGGCCTTCGGCCTTGAAGATCGCAGGCATCCAGCCCGTGCCATCCGCCAGCCGCTCGGCCTCGCTGGCGATGTCGGCCTTCTTGAGCTTCGCCAGCCGGTTGACGCTCTCGGGCACCAACTCGCCCACGGCTTGCAGAATCGCTGCCTTCGGAACGTGCTTGAAGTAGCCTTCTGCGGTCGGCCTCCACCATGCGGCCATGTCGAGGCCCACAGCCTGCACCAGTTCCGCGCCCGGCTGCTGTACCGTGGCACGCGGCGTCACCACGTCCACGGTCGAAGCCACGCACACGGCCAGCAGCTTGACCAGTTCGCCTTGCTCCATCGCCAGCAGCGCGGCGAACAGTTCGGCGCTGTCGTCGGGCAGCTTGCCGCCCCACGCCTGCTGCAATTCGCGCAGCGCCACGGCGGCGGGTGAATCGGGCCAGTCCGGGGCCATGCCTTCCAGCCGGTCTTGCACCGTCAGGCGCACGCCCAGCGGTAGATCATGACCGTAGTAGCGGCCCTGCAAGACGGTCTGCACCATGCCATGCACCAGCGCGGCCAGCGCCACCTGTGGATGCCGGGCTACCTCGATTTGCAGTGCAGCCGTGCGATGGGCGCTCAGGCGCTGAGCCAGTCGGTCGGAAATCGCTGCTGTCTTGGGCGCTTCGTCTTCCTCGCCTTCGTCATCGTTCGCGGCGTCCGGGTCGCTGAAGCCTTGGCGCAGCTTTTCGAGCGTGCGCAGCGCCTTAGCTTCGGCCTCGCGCAGCAGCCCGCGATGAATCACGACTTCGCCGTTGCGGTCGATGGTCACAATGGCACCGGCTGCGGCCTTCACGTTCGCGCCGTATCCCCGCAAGCCTTCTTCCAGCGCCTGCAACTGCTCGCCCAGGGCTTCGCCTTCCTCCTGCAAGGCGTCGGCCTTCTCCTCGTCCTCGGCATCCATCGCGGCGTCCACGGCTTCGCCAATGGCGCGCATTTTCTCTTGCAGCTTCTCGATGCGCTGTGCTTCGCGCTTGTTGGGTGCGCGCCGCTCCCTCGGCGCACGCTGAAAGGCGTGCAGGTCGGCATGGGTCATGCCGGGCGTGGCATCGGCCCAAGCCCAGCCCTCGGCCTTCACCTCGGCGGCGATGCCTGCCAGCTTGTCTTGCGCCAGCCGTTCCAGCAAGGCGGCGTCGCTCAGGTACACGCCCGCGTCATCCTCCGCGAACAGGTCACGGCGAACTCCGCCGCCTGCCTGCTCGTAGGCATCCAGCCCCACGAAGCGCACGAGCGGATGGCGGTAGGCGTCAATCTCGCGCTCGGTCAGGCGTTCGCGCAGCGCGGAGGGGCTGCGTTGCCACAGCGGCGCATCGTAGAACGCACGCTCCTGCGCGGCGTGATCGTCGGTGATGGAGAGCGCCATCAACTGATCGAGCGTCACGGCATCGGCCCTGTAGTTCGCCATCAGGCGCGGCGAGACGTTCGCCAGCTTCAAGCGGCGCTGCACCACCAGCGGCGTGACGGAAAAATCCGCTGCAATGTCTTCGATGGGGCGGCCTTCGGCCACCAATGCCGCAAACGCTTCAAACTGGTCTGCCGGATGCATGGCTTCGCGCTGCACGTTCTCGGTGAGGCTCGCGGTACGGGCCGTGCCATCGGCCACTTGCAGGCAAGGCACCTGCCAATCCTTGGCGATGCGGTGTTTCTTCGCCAGCAGCTTGAGGGCCGCAAGGCGGCGACCACCGGCCACCACCTCGTAATGCTCGCCATCGGCAGCGGGAATCACGATCAGGTTTTGCAGCAAGCCCACGCGCTGGATGCTCGCGGCCAGTTCGGGAATGGACATGCGCGGGGTCTTGCGCACGTTGCGGCCCGTGGGGCGCAGCACCAGCCGCGACAGGGGAACCAGAATCATGGGCTTGCTCGGGTCGGCGGCTTGCAGCACGTTGGCGCGGGTGTCGAGGGCTTGGGCTTCGGTGTAGGTAACGGCGTTCATGGTGAATCTCCAATCGAGTGAAACAAGGGAATGGAGGGGAACCGCCCCTCCGGCGGGGGAACGGTTCAGGCCTTGAGCTGACGCATGCCATCGGCCAGCAGCCACAGGGCGCGGTTCAGGCGCACATCGGAATCGATGCCCTGCACGGGCCGGGTCCGCTGCCTGCGGCCATTGGCGGCGCGGCCAGCCAATCCGCCCTTGGTCAAGTTCTCCTGCGTGCGGTTGAACACGCTCCACAGGTCGGGGCGGCGGTCATCGAACCGGCGCGGCATCAGGATTTGCGATTCCGTGATGGGCGCGGGCTTGGTCGGGTCGTCGTACTTGAGGGCCAGCGCAGCGCGGGCGAACACTTCCGATTCCCCTGCATCCAGCGTGATGGCCTGCATGGATTCGCGCGATTCCTGCGCATGCTCGAAGCCACCTAGCACCTGATAGGCGCCCTCGATGACATGCCCGGCCACGTCGCCTTTGTGGGGCACGCGCACATCGCCCATGGTGTCGCCGCAGACAAGGCCATTGCTGCAAACGAAGCGGAACATGCCACCCAGTAATTGATAGCTGCTCGTGCCGTCGTGCGAGTTCAGCAGGATGATTTCATTGGCTTCGCGGGCGTTGATCTGGTTGGAGTGGCGCAGGCGCAGCATGTGTTTGGTGTGCTCGCGCCGGCCTTCGTTGCGCACGCGGGTTTGGCACACCATGAAGGGCTGGAAACCCTCCTTGCGAAGCTCGGTCAACACGGCGGCGGTGGGGATGTAGCTGTACCGCTCGGAACGGCTCTCATGCGGAGCGTCCGCGAAGATGGACGGGGCCACCCTGCGAATCTGGTCATCGGACAGCGGGGTTTCGCTGCGCAATGCGGGGGAGTGGTGAGCGAAGCGGGATGCGAGTTGCATGGTCTTTCTCCTGAGGCTGTTGAAGAAAACCGCACACCGGATTCCTAGATTCGGAGCCCAGCCTTTCGGCTGTTCGGTGCGGTCGGCACGAGGAACCCGGTTGGCCCTGTTGCCACCGTCTTTCCTGAGTTCATCGCCCGCGGCCAAAGGAGCGCGCGGACGGGGGCCGTCAAGGAAACAAGCGCAGGGTGGGTGCGGCCCGCAGGCGCAGCCGAGGACACGGCCCTGCGCGCCTTGACGGCCTACGGGAGCGGGCTACGGTCGCTGACAAGGTGATGGAGTCAGGAAGACGGCTGGACATGGCAACGGCCCTCCCTGTGTGCCGACCGCACGGCAAGCGCAAGCGCGCAGGCCCGAAGCTGGAAGCCGGGCCGGAGGCGTCAGCCGAGCGGAGCGAGGGAACGATGGAAGCCCGCATGGGGCGAGACGCTGCAGGCGGCTCGATGCGCAGCACGACAGCGCGACCGGCCATGTTTCTTGGCCGGGGACGCCCTGCATCCACAACCGACAAAGCATGAGCGCCGAACTTGGTAACTGGTCGTTACGCTAATCTAGCGATGGCACGCCCATGAAAAGGGCCGGGACATGGCGCCTGCCTAGCAGGATTTCGTCTGCTTGTGCAGTGTGGCGCCGGGGACAAAGCAACTCAAAAATAATGGAGCAGTATCTTGAGCGGAGTCGATCTAGATGAAAAGGCAGTCTGTGGCACATGCATCGGCAATAAGTTCCTAAGCCAGAAGATAAGTGCCAGCGAAACGACCGATGTAGCGTGTGACTATTGCGGACGGAACGCACCGACCTTGGGGCTAGATGAAATCGCACAGATTTTTGACCACGAGTTCCAGGACAACTATCAAGTTGCCGACAATATTCTTCGTGAGGATCATGGGTATCCGTCTCTCGGGGATGAACTCCAGGAGATCATTCAGCAAGAAGTAGAACCCGCATCCCATGCGCTTTCCGACGATTTATTCGAAATCGTGTGGGCCATCTGGGAACGCGATGCATACGATGGCCAGGCACCAGAGGCGGACGCCTTATTCATTAAAACTGGCGTAGCAGACCACTGGCTTCATCGCCGATGGCATGACATGCAGGAAAGTCTTCGGACACGCACTAGGTTTGTTAACCCAGACGCACTCGAAGTGCTCCAGATGGTCTTCGACAAGGTAGACAAAGATGTCACTGCCTCGGGCGAGCCTTTGATTGTCGAGGTCGGCCCCGGTCATGAACTGGGAACTCTTTTCCGCGCACGTGTTTTTCAGAACGACGATGCCTTGGAGAAGGCGCTGGAAGACCCAGACGCTCAACTGGGGCCCCCCCCTTCGGGTGTTGGCGGTGCGGGACGCATGAACGCCAGAGGCATCTCGATGTTCTACGGCGCCAATTCGCCAGATGTCGCGATTGCCGAGGTACGGCCTCCCGTTGGAAGCCGCGTTGCGGTTGCAGAATTCAAAATTCTTCGTTCAATACGATTGCTGGATTTGACACGCCTGCCGCAAATTCCATCTGTCATAAATCGCAGCATGTTCGATGCGTCATCACTGGAAATCGCGCGACGACAGAAGTTCCTTTCTCAACTCGAAAGAGTACTCACCAAGCCCGTCCTCCCTGAGCACAGTGAGGATGGCTATCTGTTGACACAAGTGATATCCGACTATCTCGCCACCCATGCGAAGCTCAATTTGGATGGATTAATCTTCCGCTCTGCGCAGGTGCCAGCATCCGAAAACAGGCGCCCGCTCAACGTCACGCTATTCAACAAGGCATCGTTCGTAAAGAGATTTTTCAAGAGACATGGGCGCGAGTTAAATGCCTATCTATACGAAACGGATGATGAGGGTGATCAATGGTTTCATCCACAGGTTTGGTACAAAGAAGATCCCGCATCGCTCAACGATGAATGGGATTTCTTGGAAAAAACCGATTCGACGTTGGAGCTTGTCCCCCAGTCCATAGTCATCTGCGAAATCAAAGGCATCAGCTATGACATACGGAAATCGGAGGTGCAATTGATGGACGTATCTGAGCGGACTTAGGGCGAAGGGTTTCCTCGCTACCAAATGCATGAGAAGGCAATGCCGCGTGGTGGCGGTTTGGTGCGAAACGCCAGGCACTGTGCGCGAGCCTTGCAGCGAAACCCTGGGGGGTCATAATGTTTCCGTTTGCAACAGCGCTCCCATGGCCTGTACGGCGAATCGGGAGAGCTTCTGGACGATAAATGACACGACGGCGGGAGGGGCCTATGTCGATATTGCAGGAGATACTGGACTGGACGAAGGGGTTGCCTGAGTGGCAGAGCGATGCGGTGGCCCGCCTGCTGGCCAAGCAAACGCTCACGATAGAGGATCAGGATGACCTCTTCGCGCTACTCAAGGCGGCACATGGCATCACAGATCCCAAAGACCGCAAGCCCAAGCCGCTGACGGCAGATCAGATTCCCGCTCCGGTCCGCGGCAACTCACGTTGAGCTGCGAGCCATCAAGAGCATGCGGCACGTCAACGCGATTGCGGAGAACCAGCGTCTGCCCTTCGGCGCCTCTGGAATGACCGTCATCTATGGCGATAACGGTTCAGGCAAATCGGGGTACTCCCGTGTGCTCAAGCGCGCATGTCGTGCGCGCGATCAGACGGAGGCTATTCATCCGAACGCCAACTTGCCTGCAGGCAAAGCCGGGACTCCGGAAGCCACATTCGAAATCGCAATCGACGGAGTTGCGCAAGATGCACACTGGCTCCACGGCAAAGCGGCTCCTGCTGCGCTTTCGTCATTTGCGATTTTGACTCGCGTTGCGCTCGCGCCTACCTCGACAGAGAGGACGATTTCTCCTATGTGCCCTACGGGCTCGATGTATTCGAAGGGCTGGCCAAAGTCTGCAAGCAGTTGAAGACGGCGATCGAAACCGAATACACCCAATCCGCCGCTGATCTGTCCGCCTTTGCGCCCTTGCAAGGCGACACACCCGTCGGCAAGTTAGTCGCCTCGCTTTCCGCCAAGACGGCCCTTGCCCAGATTGAAGCGCTAGCAACGGTGACCCCAGAGGAACTGACCCAGCATGCGTCTCTGGACAAGAGCCTAAAGGAGAACAACCCGAAGGAGAAGGCTGCGCAACTGCGCTTGCGCGCTCGCCGTATCACAGCTATCGCAGCGAATGCGGCCAGCAAAGGCGCACAGGTGGATCAAGCTGTCGTCGCCAAGCTGAAAGGTCTGGCAGACAGCTATCGCACGGCGCAGACTGCAGCCGCCCTCGCCGCGAAGCAGTTCAAGGAAGGTGAGAACCTGCTGCCGGCTACTGGCGGCGAGACATGGCGTGAACTATTCGAGGCAGCGCGTAAGTTCGCCATCGAGTCCCACCCAGAAAAATCGTTCCCCGCGCTGGGCGCGGACGCACCTTGCCCGCTCTGCCAACAACCCCTTGCCGAAGGCTCCGACCGCTTGCTGCGCTTCGAAGCCTTTATTCAACAGGAAGCGGAGAAGACATCCCAGGCACGCCGTGTTGCCCTGTACGCGGAATACAAGCCGTTCGCTGCGCAGGTTCTCACGCTGAATCTCGACGACGTGACATATGGAGAAATCGAGGCCTTGGACCCGCAACTGGCCGCCGATGCCAAGGCTTTCGAGCCGCTCCTGGCCGCCCGTCAGGTGGCCATCAAAGCGGCAGTGATCTCGCATCAGTGGGACGACGTCAGTCAACCTCTGGTCAATCCGACCGAGCGCCTTCAGGCTTTGGCTGACAAGTTGAATGCCGAAGCGGTGACCTTGGAGAAGGCCTCGGACGAAAAGGCCCGTGCGACCCTGCAGAAGCAGTTCCTGGAACTGGATGCACGGGTAAGACTGAGTCAGATCAAGGATGCTGTCGTCACCGCCGTCAATCGACTCGCCCACCAGGCCAAGCTCACGAAGTGCCTGTCTGCCGTGAAGACCAACGCCATCTCGTTAAAGGCGTCGGAACTGGCGGAGAAGGTTGTGTCGAAGGAACTGGCCGACGCCCTGAACCGCGAATTCAAGGCGCTCGGTGTCGGCACGTTGCGCGTTTCGCTGCAGAGCCGGTCGGATAGAGGTAAAGCCCTGCACAAGCTCAAGCTGGAACTACCACAAAGCCGCAGTCCGGGCGAGATCTTGAGCGAGGGCGAGCAGCGCGCGATCGCGATCGGTTCCTTCCTTGCCGAGGTCGGCCTAAATGGGGGGCAGGGCGGCATCGTGTTCGATGATCCGGTGTCATCTCTCGATCACCGTCGGCGTGAACGTGTGGCAAAGCGCCTGACTGCAGAGGCAGCGCGGCGGCAGGTTGCGGTATTTACCCATGACATCTACTTCCTGTGCCTGTTGGTCGAAGAAGCGAAGTTGGCGGGTGTCCCTATCGCAACCCAAAGTCTGACCCGCCGCACAGAGGGCTTCGGGGTTGCAGACCCCGATCTACCATTCGAGGGAAAGACCGCGAGCAAGCGCGTCAGCGCCCTGAAAGCCCAGCATCAAGCCATCGCCAAACTCCACAAGGACGGCGAAGAGCAAGAACACAGACGGCAGACCGTCGATGCCTATTTCCGCTTGCGCATGGCATGGGAACGTGCCGTCGAGGAAGTACTACTGCGAGAGGTCATCCTTCGCTTCCGCAAAGGTGTCGAGACGCAGCGGCTGGCCGGTGTTGTAGTTGAGGATGATGACTACGCGCAAGTGAACGCGGGCATGACAAAGTGCTCGAACTACGCGCACGATAAGGCACTCATGGGTGGTGTCGCCGTCCCAGAACCCGATGAACTGCTCGCCGACATCATGGCGCTGGAGACTTGGCGCGGACAGGTCGAGACACGCAACGTGAACACGGCCAAGAAGCGTAAGGCCGGACCTGCCGTCGCGTCACTTGCCGCAGCGCCGTAGACGGCTCAAGGTACTTTCATCGAGTTTCGGAGACTCGCAGCATCAACCTTTCCCATTCGGTGCTCAAGTCATCACACAGCGTCGCCGACACGTCGGCCGCAGTGCGCTTGGGCGTTTTGCGACGCCCAAGGGCCGGATCAAACGACAATCCGGCCTGCATGCCGTGTATCGCGCGCATAGGCGCTCAACCATCATCTCAAAACGAAAGCTTCATGACCTCTCTCGAAGCCAATATCAAGTTCTACGAAACGCACTACGACATGCTGCGGCAATGGTTCCTGCGCCCAGGAGATAAGGTTGTCCTCGGCGACAGGCAGAATCGCACTTGCAGGTTTTGCGGTAGGAAGCCGCCCGAGGTGACCTTCCGCAAGGTCGCTCATGCGATACCGGAAGCACTCGGCAACAAGAGCATAGAGAGCGCGTATGAGTGCGACGACTGCAATGAAGGGTTTGGACGCGGCATCGAGAACGATCTAGGCAACTGGTCGAAGCCAACACGTACCTTCGCACGCATTCGTGGAAAAACTGGCGTGCCGACCTTGAAGAAAGGCGGCGACGGGAAAGGCTGGCGAATCGAGTACGGCGCTGCGGGCTTCAATATCACCTCGTATGAGGATGACCCGCTTTACCAGATAGACGAAGCGAACCAGCGGATCACCTTTCAGCTCAAGCGCGATTCCTATACGCCGGTCGCAGTGCTCAAGGCGTTCATGAAGATTGGCCTGACATTGCTCCCCGACGAAGAAGTCGGAAACTTCCCGCACTTGATGAGTTGGGTGAGGTCAACCGACCACAGTCGTCGATTTGCGGATCAGTGCCCGATCATTCGTACATTTCAGCCAGGGCCAATGCCGAACGATTTGATCGCCGCATTTGTCCTGCGGCGAAAAGCTCACGTCGCGAACTATCCCTACATGTTCTTGGTACTGGCCTACGGGAACGAGGTATTCCAAGTGCAGTTACCGTCGGAAAACACGACCTCGCCCTGAACGGTCAGCCAGTTTCAATTCTTCCTTTCCGACACCGGGTTCACCAGACCCGGCACGGTATGGGCCATCCAAGGTTCGGGTGCTGGATCTAACCGGGCGTGAGGTAGTCAAAGGAGAGGTCGTTCCGGTTCAAGTTGGCTACGAACTTGCCGTCCACAAGACGGGGCCAGACGCGGCCTCGGAAGCGTAGAGCGATAAGAGGCGCGGGGTGCAGCCCGTGAACCCGACGGCGGCACGCCAGGACGCCCGGCTATTGCTGGAGTTTCCGGGACTACTTCGACGTACGCAACTCCAACAGGTGCCGCGCGGTTTCCAGCTCTTTCTGCAACAGTTCGGCATCCGGCAGCACGGTACGGTAGTTCGCCGCCATCACCTTCGAAGGCAAGCCTTCCAGCGCATACCGCGCCAGCGCATGGCCCTTGTCTGCGCACAGAATCAAGCCCACGGGCGGGTTTTCCTCGGGGTAGGCCCAATGTTCCTTGGCATAGTTGCAATACATGTGCATCTGGCCCACGTCCGCATGGGTCAGGCTGCCCAGCTTCAAGTCGATGATGACCAAGCAACGCAACTTGCGATGGAAAAACAGCAGATCGACCCGATACCAAGTCTGGTCAATGCGCAAGCGCCGCTGCCGGCCGACGAAGGTGAAGCCTTCGCCCAGCTCCAGCAGAAAATCCTCCAGCCGCTGGATTAACGCGGCCTCCAGATCGGATTCCGAATACTCGTCCTTGAGGTTCAGGAACTCCAGTACATACGGGTCTTTGATCGCGTCGTCGGGCGTGACGGCATCCTCGGGCCTCGCCACAGCTCCCTTGACCAGCATCGCCGCCTTATCCTTGGACAAGGCGGTGCGCTCGTAGAACTGGCTGCCAATCTGCCGGTCAAGCTGGCGCACGCTCCAGCCGCCGCGTAGTGCCTCGGTTTCGTAGAAGCGCCGGGCATGGGTATCCTTGACCACCAGCAGCCGGACATAGGCCGACCACGGCAGCGTGAACACTTGCGCCAGCTCGGCGAGGCTCAATTTCCCAGACACCGTCTGGGATTTCTCATCAGGCAGCTCGTTGTCCAATTTCCCAGACAGTGTCTGGGAAATCTCGGAAACAGGGTATGCGAGGAAGAACCGCCGCATGTTCTCCAGGTTGTTGACGCCAAAGCCCCGCCCGAACCGCGCGGTCAGGTCAGCGGACAACCGGGCCATCAACTGTTCGCCGTACCCCGCGCGCCGCTTGCCCTGTTGTTCGGCCTCCACGATGCGGCGGCCAATCTCCCAGTAGCTGGCCGTCATCAGCGCATTGACGCTGCGCGCTGCTGCCTGGCGCGCGGCATCGAGCAGTTCCACGATGCCGCCGTGGATGCCCGCGTAGCCGGCAGGTACGGCGGCGGGTGCGGCTCCCACCGCCGCAGGCGTCTTCCTGGTCATGCGACCACCTCCGCAGGCCGCTGCGCCTCGGTGATCGTTTTGCGCCGGTTCGCCACCAACTCGGCGGCCTTGCGCACAGGGTCGTCCTCGGTGTGAACGTAGCGCATGAACATCGCCACGGTCTTGTGCGCCGTCAGCGCCATGCCGACTTTGACAGGGATACCCGAGTTGGCAATGTCCGTGGCCGAGCGATGGCGGATGCCGTGCGTGCCCACATGGGCCGCGCCCGCCGCCTTGAGGGCGCGGCTCCAGCCGCCGTAGTACTCGCCCGTGGTCAGATGCTTGCCGGGGTGGCGCGGAGAAGGCAGCACGTAAGGGCTGCCCTCCTGCCGTGGGGCCGTCGAGAGCAGCCGGTAGGCTTCCTCGCTCATGGGCTTGGACATGCCGCCGGTCTTGCTGTCGGGCCAGACTACACGCCGGTTTTCCAGATCCACCCAAGCCCATTCGAGCGTGACGACTTCGGAGCGGCGACCGGCGAACTCGAACTGCAGGCGGATCGCCAGCGGGATGACGTAGTTCTCCAGGCCCTCGGCCTCGATGTGCTCCAGTCGCCGAAACAGCTTGCCCATGTCCTCGTCGCTGATGAGGTGGGTGGCCTTGCCGTTGGGGTACATCGGGACGTGGCGGCAGGGATTGGTGCCGTCCGTCCGATGGCCCCATACCTCGGCCAGATTAAACATCTTGCGCATCACGCTGAAAGCGCGGTTCGCCTCGGCCGGCTTGTGGGCCATCTTCTTCATCGCCGTGGCCACGTCCGGCCGCTTCACATCCTGCACCTTCATGCGGCCCAGCATCGGAACGATGCAGCGGTCTATGACGGCCTGATACCCCCGCTGGGTGCTGGGCTTGTTGCGCTGCTTGGAGTAGTCCTCCATGAACTTGGTGCACAGCTCCTGACCGTGGGGCTGCGCGGGCAGCGGCCTTGGCCGCGCTGGGGTCGCCGCCCCGGCGCACCTCGGCCAGCCATTCCTGGGCCAGCGAGCGGGCCTGCTCGACGGTCAGTTCCCCGTACAGGCCCAGAGCGGGCTTGCGCCGCTCGCCGGCGTTCGTGCGGTACTGGAGCATGAAGACCTTGCGGCCCGCTGGTGTAACCTTGCACAGGAAGCCGGGCACCAGCGTGTCCCGGAGTTCGACGGCCTGCGCCTGGGGTAGCGCCGCATCGACTGCGGACTTGGTGAGCTTGAGTTTTGCCACGATGACTCCTCGGAAAGACCCGATTCCCAAGAGCCATGTAGGGGCCAGCAGAGGGGAAGCCGGGTCAGGTTTCGGAAAGCACCGGCATATGTTGAACTCGCCTAAGTTATTGATAAACCTGCTGCATCGGGTTTCGGCGTAGTCCAGCGAAGTTCGGTGCTGGAGTCATGGTGAAATGAAAAAGGCCCCGCTCGTGCATGGGCGGGGCCAGACTGAAGCTGAAACGGGAGCTGGGCGCCGGAGCCCGCGCTCAGCCCCCGAACTCAGCCCCCAAACCAGTTGACCAGCCGCAAGCCCGGCAGCCCGGCAAAATCCCTGATATTGCGCGTCACCAACGTCAGGCCGTGCGCCATCGCGACGGATGCGATCTGTCCATCCACAAAAGGCAGGCTCAGCCCAGCCCGCTCCCGCAGATTGCGTAGCTCGGCATGGATCCGCGCCGCGGCGCTGTCATAGGGCAAGACCGGCAAGCTGCCCGCCACTTCCTGCACGAAGCGGCCAACTGCGTCCTTGCGCTGGCTATCCGGCATGCGCAGCCAGCCATAACGTAATTCATGCCAAACCGGCGCCGGAATAACCAGTTCGCCATCGAATCGGGCCAGATTCGCCATGACCTCCGCATCCGGCTTTGGCCGCATCGCCTCCGAGACAATATTGGTGTCCAGCAGCCAACTCGCAGCGCTCACCATGTGAAGTCACGCCCGTCGCCGGGTTGACGCACATGCTCGAATGGGTCGGCTTCATCTTCCGGTTGCATGTGCTCGCTGCGCCACTCGCTCAAACGCCCAAAGAAGCCCGACGTGGAACCGACAAGCAGCCGGTATTGCGACCAGGACATCAACACTGCGGCCGGCTCACCGCGCCGGGAGATCAGCAGCGGTTCCTGCCCTCTTTCCGCGTCCCGAAGCACATCAGCCAGATGCGCTCTTGCCTCCGAGAATGGAATGGTTTGCATAGCGTGCCTCCCGCTCGAAATGTACAACTCAATTGTACAAGAATGAGCCGCCGCATGTCGGCGAGGGGTTTCCTTGCGGCAATGACGATGACCACGGCCCTCAGGCCATCAACCGGTAAGCCAGCCGCGCCGCGGCCCGAGCGCCGCAGGTGTCGCGGTCATAGAGCGGATTGAACTCCGCCAGGTCCGCCACGCGCAGCTTGCCGCTGGCGCGCACCAGCGCCACCACCTCCTCGACCACGGGCAGGGGCACGCCATAAGGGGCAGGCGCCGAGACTGCCGGCATGACTGCCGCCGGCAGCACGTCGAGGTCGATCGTGAGGTAGACGTGATCGACCGCATCCATCAGCCCCTGCAACTCGGCAAGCCGCGCGTCCAGATGCCGTTCCTGCATCTGCACGTCCTCGACGTAGTGCACGCCAAGCGCCTTGGCATGCGCGAACAGCGCGGCGGTATTGCCGAGCCGGCTGACGCCCAGGCAGGCGTATTCGAAACGCTGTCCGCGCTCGCGACACGCCTGCGCGATCTGGTCGAAGGGCGTGCCCGAATTGCCGGGACGGCCGGTGCGCAGGTCGAAGTGCGCATCGAGGTTGATCACCAGCACGCGGCCGTGGTCGCCGCGCGCATCGAGATGCGCGCGCAGCCCCTGCCAGGTGCCCCAGGCGATCTCGTGGCCGCCACCGAGCACCAGCGGGAATGCCCCCTGCGCCAATTCGGCCGCGACCGCTGTTGCTAACGCTTGCTGCGCCGTCTCGAGATCGCCATCGTGGCAGACGACGTCGCCCGCATCGTGGAACGCTTCCAGGCCATGGGCCGGGATGCCGGCCAGCGCGCGGCGGATCTCGCGCGGGCCACCCGCCGCGCCGGGACGGCCTTGGTTGCGCAGCACACCGGCGTCGCAGCAAAAGCCTAGCAGCACGGGCGCGCCGGGCACGCGTTCAGTGCCTTGCGCGCGCATGACATTGAACAGCCGACGCGTGTCGCCCAGCTCGCCCGCATCGCTGCGGCCGTGCCAGATGCTGCCCGGCGCCGCGGCCATTGGATCCCTTTCGCTCATGACAAGCGGCGACCCAGGGTTTCCGGCACCATCGCCAGGCCGATCAGCGAGACCAGGCCGCAGCCGATCACGTAGAACGCGGGCGCATTGGGATTGGCGGTGAGATGGATCAGCTCGGTCGAGAAGAACTGCGCGAAACCACCGAAGATGGCAATCGCCACGCAGTAGGCAATCGACAGGCCGGTGGCGCGCATGCGCTGCGGCAGCACCTCGCTGACCAGCACCATCGACGCAGGCGAAGTCATCGACATCGGCACCGAAAGGCAGCCCACCACCAGCAGCAGGCGCGTCAGGCTGGGCTCGGCGTTGATCAGCACGAAAGCGGGATAGATCATCAGCAGCAAGGCCACGCGCGACCACAGCACCACCGGGCGCCGCCCCACCCGGTCGCTCAGCCAGCCCGCGAACGGCGACAGCACGACCTGCACGGCAGCGGCCACGCAAGCGGCCCAGATGCCCAGCGACAGCGGCATATGCAGCTGGCTGACGGCATAGTTGCTCAGGTAATACACCACGATATAGGTCGACGAAGCCACGCCGATCATCAGCAGGATGCTGGCCACCAGCGCACGCCCGTGCTCACGCAGCAATTGCAGCGTGGAGCCGCGCTCCGACTCGCCGGCAGCCGGCGCCGTCTCTTCCAGGCGGCGGCGAATCACCAGGCCCACCGGGATCACCAGGATGCCGATCACGAAGGCCAGGCGCCAGCCCCATGCCTCGAGTGCCTGCTGCTCCAGCACGTTGCTGAGCAGCAAGCCAACCAGCGCGCCAAACAGCGCCGCCAGGCCCTGGCTGAACGGCTGCCAGCTGGTGTAGAAGCCGCGCGAGCGGTCGTCGGCATACTCCAGCAGCAGCGCCGTGGAGGCCCCCATCTCCCCGCCGATGGCAAAGCCTTGCACCAGGCGCGCCAGCAGGATCATGATCGGCGCGAGCATGCCGATCTGCGCATACGTCGGCGTCACCACGAAGATCACCGAGCTCAGGCCCATCAGCCAGAGCGTCAGCGCCACCGCCGGCTTGCGCCCGACACGGTCGGCGTACATGCCGATCAGCAGGCCGCCCAGCGGGCGCATCAGGAAGCCGACGCCGAAGGTGGCGAAGGACAACAACAACTGCCCGGTGGGATCGGAAACCGGGAAATACAGCCGTCCGATCAGCGTGGCGAAGAAGCTGTAGACCACGAAATCGTAGAACTCCAGGCCATTGCCGATAGTAATGGCAGCAATGGACTTGAACCTGGACAGCGGCTGGGCCGTGGCGGCATGTGGGGCCGCGATGCCGGCGATGGTGTTGTCAATGGACATGAAGTCACTCCGAAGCAAAATAATCCTGGCCGCCCGCACGCGGGCGGTGAGCGCAACCCAGACAGGGTGTTCGTCGCGCCACTACGGCAGCGCGCGTGGCTGGCGTGCGCTGCCGGCTACCCTGGCATCCGGCTAGACAGATGCCAGGCAACGCGGACCCTGCCGAGGCCGGGCCCGCGCATGTATCAGTCCGCCGCAAAGGAGGAAGCAGGCGCACCCTCCTGGCCGCGCGGCGGTCCCCAGCACCACCACGCCACCACCAGCAGCAGCAGCCACACCGCGCCCACCAGCAGCGCTGCGCGGGTCTGCGGGAACCAGCCAAGCACGCCGAAGATGAACAGCATGAAGGCGATGGCCGCGAGCGGCGCTACCGGCCAGAACGGCACGGGGAACTTCAGCGCCGCCACTTCGGCGCGGCTCATGCGCCTGCGCAGGGCGACCTGCGACAGCAAGATCATCAGCCACACCCAGACCGTGGCAAAGGTGGCGATGGAGGCGATCAGCGTGAACACGTCCTCGGGCATCACGTAGTTGAGCACCACGCCGGCCAGCAGCGCGAACGCCATCACCACCACCGTCATCCAGGGCACGCCCTTGCGCGATACGCTGGCGAAGATGCGTGGCGCCTGCCGTTGCACCGCCATGCCGTACAGCATGCGGCCAGCGCCGAAGATGTCGCTGTTGATGGCGGATACCGCCGCGGAGATGACCACGACATTGAGCAACGCGGCGGCCGAGCCAATGCCCAGCCGGCTGAAGATCTGCACAAAGGGGCTGCCCTCGCTGCCGATGCGGTGCCAAGGATAGAGAGACATCAGCACCGCCAGCGTCAGCACATAGAACAGCAGGATGCGCAGGGGCACCGCGTTGATCGCACGCGGAATCACGCGCTGCGGGTCGCGCGCCTCGCCGGCCGTGATGCCGATGATCTCGATGCCGCCAAAGGCGAACATCACCACGGCGAACGAGGCGATCACGCCAGCCATGCCGTTGGGCATGAAGCCGCCGTGCGCCCAGAGGTTGTGGATGCCGGTGGCAACGCCGCCGTCGGCCATGCCGAAGCCGAACAGCATGATGGCAACGCCGCCGCCGATCATCGCGACGATGGCGCCGACCTTCAGCAGCGAAAGCCAGAACTCCAGCTCACCGAACACCTTGACGCTGAGCAGGTTGAGCCCGCCGATCAGGAACACGATGCCGAGCACCCAGATCCAGCGCGGCACGTCCGGGAACCAGAAGCCCATGTAAATGCCGAAGGCGGTCACGTCCGCCAGGCAAACGACGATCATCTCGAAGGCATAGGTCCAGCCAAGCAGGAAGCCCGCCAGCGGTCCCAGGCCGGTGCTGGCGTACTGGCCGAACGAACCCGCCACCGGATTGCGTACCGCCATCTCGCCCAGCGCGCGCATCACCATGTAGACCGCGGCGCCACCGATCACGTAGGCCAGCAGCACCGCCGGTCCCGCGGCCTGGATGGCCGAGGCCGAACCGTAGAAAAGCCCCGTGCCGATGGCCGATCCGAGCGCCATGAAGCGGATATGACGCGCGCTGAGGCCACGCTGCAGGCCTTGCGACTGCTCTTGCATTGATTTGTCTCCCAATCTTTATTTTTTGTCGCGCCCGGGGCGCGGGCTGCTGCGTGGCAGGCGTCCCACCCCCGGGCGTCATGCCCCAAGCCTCAGAGGCTGGGCAGCAACCGCGCCGGCAGCAGCGCGTTCAGGGTGCCGGCCGCCAGCAACCGGCTCGCCGTCTCGATATCCGGCGCGAAGAAGCGGTCCTTCTCGTAGTAGGGCACTTCGGCGCGCAGCAGGCTGCGTGCCTGCTCCAGCTTGGGCGAGCTCTTCAGGCCTTCGCGGAAGTCCAGGCCCTGGCAGGCGCCCAGCCACTCCACGGCAAGGATGCCGCGCACGTTTTCGGCCATCGCCCACAGGCGCTTGCCGGCATTCGGCGCCATCGATACATGGTCTTCCTGGTTGGCCGAGGTCGGCAGGCTGTCGACGCTGTGCGGATGGGCCAGTGCCTTGTTGTCGCTGGCCAGCGCCGCGGCGGTGACCTGGGCGATCATGAAGCCCGAGTTGACGCCGCCGTTCGCTACCAGGAAAGGGGGCAGCTGCGACATGTGCCGGTCCATCATCAGCGAGATGCGGCGCTCCGACAGCGAGCCGATCTCAGCGATGGCCAGCGCCAGGTTGTCGGCGGCCATCGCCACCGGTTCGGCGTGGAAGTTGCCGCCCGAGATCACGTCGCCTTCGGCGGCAAACACCAAGGGGTTGTCCGAGACCGCGTTGGCCTCCACTTCCAGGACCTCGGCTGCCTGACGCAATTGCGTCAGGCAGGCACCCATCACCTGCGGCTGGCAGCGCAGCGAATAGGGATCCTGCACCTTGTCGCACTGCGCATGCGAACGCGCCAGCTCGCTGGTATCGGTCAGCAGGCCGCGATAGGTGGCGGCCGCGTCGATCTGGCCACGCTGGCCGCGCACCGCATGAATGCGCGCGTCGAAGGGCGCGCGCGAGCCGAGCATGGCCTCGACGCTGAGGCTGCCGCAGACCGTGGCCGCGGCAAACAGATCCTCGGCCTCGAACAGGCCGCGCAGCGCGTAAGCGGTGGATACCTGGGTGCCGTTGAGCAGGGCCAGGCCTTCCTTGGCGGCCAGGGTGAGCGGCTCCAGGCCGGCACGGGCCAGCGACTGGCGCGCCGGCAGCCATTCGCCCTGGTAGCGGGCACGGCTTTCGCCCAGCAGCACCAGTGACATATGCGCCAGCGGCGCCAGGTCGCCAGAGGCGCCCACCGAGCCCTTGAGCGGGATATGCGGATAGACCTCGGCATTGACCAGGGCGATCAGCGCATCGATCACCTTGCGGCGGATGCCGGAAAAGCCGCGCGCCAGGCTATTGATCTTTAGCAGCATGATCAGGCGGACCATGGCGTCGTCGAGCGGCTCGCCCACACCGGCGGCATGCGACAGCACCAGCGAGCGCTGCAGGTTCTCCAGATCCTCGCGGGCGATGCGAGTCTGCGCCAGCAGGCCGAAGCCGGTATTGATGCCATAGGCGGTCCGGCCTTGCGCAACGATGTTCTCGACGCAGGCCACGCTGGCGGCGATGGCCTCGGCGGCCCCGGCATCCAGGCTCACGCGCAGCGGCTGCAGATAGGCCTGGCGCAGCTGCGCCAGGGTGAGTTGACCAGGTTTGAGGTTCAGCACATTCACGTTCAAGCTTCCTTCTTGCTGTTGAGCATCGGCAGGTTCAGGCCCTGCTCGCGTGCACAGTCGATGGCGATGTCGTAGCCGGCATCCGCATGGCGCATCACGCCGGTGGCGGGATCGTTGTGCAGCACGCGGGCAATGCGCGCGGCCGCTTCGTCGGTGCCGTCGCACACGATCACCACGCCCGAATGCTGCGAGAAGCCCATGCCCACGCCGCCGCCGTGATGCAGCGAGACCCAGGTCGCGCCGCTGGCGGTATTGAGCAGCGCATTGAGCAGCGGCCAGTCGGACACGGCGTCGGAGCCGTCCTGCATGCTTTCCGTTTCACGGTTGGGGCTGGCGACCGAGCCGGAGTCGAGGTGGTCGCGGCCGATCACCACCGGCGCCGACAACTCGCCACTGCGCACCATCTCGTTGAATGCCAGGCCAAGCTTGGCGCGCAGGCCAAGGCCAACCCAGCAGATACGTGCCGGCAGGCCCTGGAAACTGATGCGCTCGCGCGCCATGTCCAGCCAGCGGTGCAGGTGCGCATCGTCGGGGATCAGTTCCTTGACCTTGGCATCGGTCTTGTAGATGTCCTGCGGATCGCCGGACAGCGCGGCCCAGCGGAACGGGCCGATGCCGCGGCAGAACAGCGGGCGGATGTAGGCGGGGACGAAGCCCGGGAAATCGAAGGCATTCGCCACGCCCTCTTCCTTGGCCATCTGGCGGATGTTGTTGCCGTAGTCGAAGGTGGGCACGCCCATCTTCTGGAACTCCAGCATGGCCTGCACATGCAGCGCCATCGATTGCTTGGCGGCCTTGACCACACGAGCCGGCTCGGTCTGCGCGCGGTCGCGGTACTGGCCCCAGGTCCAGCCTGCCGGCAGGTAGCCGTTGAGCGGATCGTGCGCGCTGGTCTGGTCGGTGACCATGTCCGGGCGCACGCCGCGGCGCACCAGTTCGGGCAGCACTTCGGCGGCGTTGGCGCACAGCGCGATGGAGACGGCGCGGCCTTCGGCGGTGTACCTGGCGATGCGCGCCAGCGCGTCATCGAGGTCGGTGGCCTGTTCATCGACATAGCGGGTGCGCAGGCGGAAATCGATGCTGGTCTGCTGGCACTCGATGTTCAGCGAGCAGGCGCCGGCCAGCGTGGCGGCCAGCGGCTGCGCGCCGCCCATGCCGCCCAGCCCGGCGGTCAGCACCCAGCGGCCCTTGAGGTTGCCGTTGTAGTGCTGGCGCCCGGCTTCCACGAAGGTTTCGTAAGTGCCCTGCACGATGCCCTGGCTGCCGATATAGATCCAGCTGCCGGCGGTCATCTGGCCGTACATGGCCAGGCCCTTGGCGTCGAGCTCGTTGAAGTGTTCCCAGGTGGCCCAGTGCGGCACCAGGTTGGAATTGGCGATCAGCACGCGCGGCGCGTTGCTATGGGTCTTGAACACGCCGACCGGCTTGCCGGACTGCACCAGCAGGGTCTCATCGTCGTTCAGCGTCTTGAGCGTCTCGACGATCTTGTCGTAGCACGCCCAGTTGCGCGCGGCGCGGCCGATGCCGCCGTACACCACCAGCTCCTTGGGGTTCTCCGCCACTTCCGGGTCGAGGTTGTTCATCAACATGCGCAGCGGCGCTTCGGTCTGCCAGCTCTTGGCGTTCAGTTGGTTGCCGCGCGGGGCGCGGATCTCTACATCGCGAAAGCGGTCGGTGTTGCTCACGGGAACTCCTTGGGTCAATAAGGCCGGCTCGAACCGGTCTGTTCAGCCATGCTAGGTATGTATAGTGTTGTATAGACAAGCTTGGATAAATTGGGGTATTCCCGGAGACAAGCCGCATGCGTGGGCAAAAAAATGCACTTGTGATTACTAAAATGATGGGAGCGACGTATAGTGCTCGCCGTTCCGGAGCACGCACCCAAGCACCGCGACGGGGACGACCCGCCCGCGGCTACGGACATCGGCGATGCGCAAGCGCGGTATGATGTTCCTGATCCGCCGCATGCCCATGGCATCGATACGGCCCTCGCGAGCCCGCCTGCGACCCGGACAAGGCGATCGCCGCGCAACCCCCCTGGAATCCCATGCTGATGCGTTTCCTGGAACGGCTGATCGACCCGTTCCGCGCCCTCCCCGACACCCAGCCCCCCAGCCAGATCTGGCGCTTCTACGCCTATTTCCTGCGGGAAGTGTGGCCGGTCTTCGCGCTGCTGCTGGGCGTGGGACTGGCTGGTGCGCTGATCGAAGTCTCGCTGTTCGGCTTTCTCGGCCGCCTGGTCGACCTGGCGCAAGCAACGCCGCCCGCCGACTTCTTCGCGCGCCACCGTGTCGAGCTGGTGTGGATGGCGGTGGTGGCGCTGCTGCTGCGTCCGTTCTTCAACGGCCTGCACGACATCCTCGTGCACCAGGTCATCAACCCGAGCCTGGGCAACCTGGTGCGCTGGCAGAACCACCGCTACGTCCTCAAGCAGAGCCTGTCGTTCTTCCAGAACGACTTTGCCGGGCGCATCGCGCAGCGCATCATGCAGACCGGCTTCTCGCTGCGCGATTCAGCGGTGCAGGCCGTGGACGCCATCTGGCATGTGTTGATCTACGCGGCCAGCTCCCTCTACCTGTTCGCGCAAGCCGACTGGCGCCTGATGATTCCCCTCGTGGCGTGGATCGCTTGCTACGTGGCCGCCATGCTGTACTTCACGCCACGCGTGAAGGCGCGCTCGGTTGCCGCCACCGGCGCGCGTTCGCGGCTGATGGGACGCATCGTCGACGGCTATACCAACATCACCACGCTCAAGCTGTTCGCCCACACGCGCCATGAAGAGGACTACGCGCGCGAAGCCATGGCCGACCTGACCGACAAGGCACGCCTGTCCGGGCGCATGGTCAGCGCCATGGATTTCACCGTGACCTCGCTCAATGGCCTGCTGATCGCCGGCACCACGGGGCTAGCGCTGTGGCTATGGAGCCAGGGCCATGTCAGCGTCGGCGCGATTGCGCTGTCGAGCGGGCTGGTGATCCGCATCGTCAGCATGTCGGGCTGGATCATGTGGGTGATCAGCGGCATCTTCGAGAACATCGGCCAGGTGCAGGATGGCCTGCAGACCATCGCCGTGCCGCGCACGGTCGGCGACCGCGACAACGCGCAAGCGCTACGCGTCGCGCGTGGCGAGGTGCGCTTCGAAGGCGTGGGCTTTCACTACGGCAAGGGCTCGGGCGTGATCGAGAACATCGACCTGGTGGTGCGCCCGGGCGAGAAGATCGGCCTGGTCGGCCCCTCCGGCGCCGGCAAGTCGACGCTGGTCAACCTGCTGCTGCGGCTGTACGACGTGGAGCAAGGACGCATCCTGATCGACGGCCAGGACATCGCCAGCGTCACGCAGGAAAGCCTGCGCGCGCAGATCGGCATGGTGACGCAGGATACGTCGCTGCTGCACCGCTCGATCCGCGACAACCTGCGCTACGGCCGCCCCGGCGCCAGCGAGGCCGAACTGCTCAGCGCGGCCGACGACGCCCATGCCGGCGAGTTCATTCCACGCCTGCGCGATGCGCATGGGGCGACGGGGCTGGATGCGCAGGTAGGCGAGCGTGGCGTGAAGCTGTCAGGCGGCCAGCGCCAGCGCATTGCCGTGGCACGGGTGCTGCTGAAGAACGCACCGATCCTGATCCTGGACGAAGCCACCTCGGCGCTGGACTCCGAAGTGGAAGCCGCCATCCAGGAGAACCTGGAGACGCTGATGCAGGGCAAGACGGTGATCGCCATCGCGCACCGCCTGTCCACCATCGCGCGCATGGACCGGCTGGTGGTGCTGGAGGACGGGCGGATCGCCGAGAGCGGCACGCATGCGGAGTTGCTGGCGCGTGGGGGGCTTTATGCGCGGTTGTGGGCGCATCAGACTGGGGGGTTTGTGGGGGTAGATTAGGGGGGATTGATGTAGGCGGCGTTGGCTTTTGTGCCCAAGGGCCTGTATGCGTGGGCTGTCTGTGGCTTGTTTTTGCGGCGTTGGTTTTTGCACCCAAGGGCCGTACGACATCCCCCTGCGGGGGCTGCCGGTCACTTTTCTTTGCGCGGCAAAGCAAAGTAACCAAAAGAAAGCCGCCCTGCCGGGAGCAGAGCAATAAGGCTATTCGATATCGTTGGTTGCGTCGTACGGCCCTGAGTGTTGGCTGGCGTGTTTTACCGGCCCAAAGGACATCGCACTTGCATGACCTAGGGGTTACGTGGCGGGGCCCCTGACCTCGTGCGCGGTGAGCGTTCGGCCATCTGCCGTTCGCGGATCGAAGGGCCGCGACACTGCCTGCATTCGTGGTTTCGTGGTTTTGTCTCTGGCGGCGGGCGCTCGGCCATTTGATGCCCTGCCGTACCGGCGCGAGCGGCACCTTGCTCTCGGCTTCCCGGGTTTCGTGGTGGGCACCGTGGCCCGTCCGCTAGGGCCGCGCTCACAGCCACGGCGCTCGTCCTCCGAGACAAAACCACGAAACCAGCCACGCCCGAAACGGCGCAGCACTTCGCGCCGCGAACGGCAGATGTGGGAATGGTCACCGCAAGCGAGGTCGGGGGCTGCACGACGTAACCCGTGGGTCATGCAAGTGCGATGTCCTTTGAGCCGGTAAAACACGCCAGCCAACACTCCGGGCCGTACGACGCAACCACTGCCCCACATAAGCCTGATTGCTCTGCTCCCGGCAGGGCGGCTTTCTTTTCGTTAGTTTTCTTTGCCGGTTGTATAGACCGGGGACATAGGTGACGGGTGTGCGAGGACATGGTTGACACTTTCGGGCAATGAATCTGCCCGGAATCCGACCATGCCTTGGAGCACGCGCGACACCATGAGCCTTCGTCAAGAATTCATCCTTCTGGCCCAGCAAGAGGGCAGCAATCGCCGCGAGTTATGCCGGCGTTTCAGCATCAGTCCCCAGACCGCCTACAAATGGCTCGCGCGCTATGCCGAGCAAGGCGAGGCCGGTCTGGTCGACCGCTCTCGGCGGCCCAGTCGCAGCCCGGAACAGACCCACGCCGACCTTGAACAGGCCGTGATCGCGCTTCGCCAGCAGCATCCTGCCTGGGGCGGGCGCAAGATCAGCCGCCGCTTGCAGGACCTGGGGCATACCGAGGCGCCGGCTCCCAGCACTGTCACCTCGATCCTGCATCGCCACGGGCTAATTACCCCGGAGGCCTCCGCCAAATCGGTGGCATGGCAGCGTTTCGAGCATCCCGAGCCCAACCATCTCTGGCAAATGGACTACAAAGGCTGGTTTGCCACCCGAGACGGCGTGCCGTGTTACCCGCTGACAGTGCTGGACGACCATTCCCGCTTCAATATCCTGCTCACGGCCTGCACCAGAACCCAGACTGCAGTGGTGCAGCGCCATCTGCGCGAGGCTTTCCGTCGTTATGGGCTGCCGCTGCGCATCAACGCCGACAACGGTGCGCCCTGGGGCAGCCCTTCCCAACCCGGCCAGCTCACGGCCCTGGCGATCTGGTTGATTCGCCTGGGCGTACGCCTGAGCCATAGCCGCCCCGCGCACCCACAAACCAATGGCAAGGATGAGCGGTTCCACCGCACCTTTAAGGCCGAGGTGCTCACCGGCAACGACTTTGCTTCCTGCCGTTATGCGCAGCGCGCATTCGATCGCTGGCGCGATGTCTACAACCAGCAGCGACCTCACGAAGCCCTTGGCCTGGCGACGCCCGTCACGCGGTATCGGCCCAGCCCGAGGCCATATCCGGAGCAGTTGCCGCCCATCGAATACGGCCCTGACGACACCGTAGTGCAGGTCAAATGGCACGGCGAGCTCTGTTTCCAGGGACGTCGCTTCAA
The DNA here is from genome assembly GCF_008801925.2 of Cupriavidus basilensis. Classification (NCBI taxonomy): domain Bacteria; kingdom Pseudomonadati; phylum Pseudomonadota; class Betaproteobacteria; order Burkholderiales; family Burkholderiaceae; genus Cupriavidus; species Cupriavidus basilensis. Next base: position 3,166,164 of record NZ_CP062803.1, read on the forward strand.
GGTTTCGAATGCCCTAGCCAAGCTGCACGTGGCGCTGCGGCCTGACGCCAGACACAGCGGCAAATACGCCCTTTACTTCGCACATCATCGCTTCGGAAGCATCGACCTAAACGACCCGAATGCCGCTTAAAATGTGTCAACCATGTCCTCGCACATGTGTCACCCATGTCCCCGGTCTATACACCGGTCAAAGAAAAGTGACCGGCAGCCCCCGCAGGGGGATGTCGTATGGCCCTTGGGTCCAAAAACCAACGCCGCTCAAACAAACAGCGACCACCCCCGCAGGGCAATGTCGTACGGCTTTTGGGTCCAAAAACCAACGCCGTAAAAAAAACAGCCAACAACCCTATCCTCAAACCAACCCCATCACCCCCGCCCCAGCCCCCAACGCCACCAGCACCAGCGGATGCACCTTAGTCTTCAACATCAGCCCGATAGTAACCACGGTCACCGCCACGGCGGTCCAGCGGTGATCCACGCTCGCGGCAAGGATCCAGCCAGTGGAAAACAGTAGCCCGATGGTCAGCGTGGCAAGGCCGCGCCGGATCAGGCCGGGCCACCGTGCTTGCGGCGAGCGGCCGGCGAAATACTCGAAGCCGAGCGCGATCACGCTGGATGGCCCGCAGATGCCGATCATGCCGACGATGGCGCCGGCCACGCCGGCCACCTGCCAGCCGAACAAGGCAACGAACAGGATGTTCGGCCCGGGCGCGGCCTGCGAGATGGCGTACATGGCGGAGAACTGCGCGTCGCTCATCCAGGCGTTCGACTCCACCAGGAAGCGATGCATGTCGGGGATCGTGGTACTGGCCCCGCCGATGGCGAGGAACGACAGCATCAGGAAATGCGTGAGCAGGCTGGAAAGCACGTTCGGTGAACTCATTGCCGTGGCTCCCCGGGTACCGCTGGCACGGGCGGCGCGGGCGGCATGGACGACACCTCGATAGCCTCCGCCCGCGCGCGCCGCGCAAGCTGCTCGCTGCGCCACTCCAGCACCAGCCCCATCGGCACCAGCACCGCCATCACCGGCACCAGCGGCCAGCGCAACAGCCCGATGCCAACGAACGCCGCGCCGCCGATCATCAACCCGCGCACGGTGCGCGGCTGGCTCTGTGCGAGCTTGAAGCCGGTCGACAGCACCAGGCCCGCCGACACCGCCGTCATGCCCGTGAGCATGCGCTGCACCGCCGCCACGTCGCGGTAGTGCTCGTACAGCAGCATCAGCGCCAGCACGCCCACCATCGGCACCATCACCAGCCCAGCAAAGGCCGCCAGCGCACCGCGCAGCCCGGCAAAGCGCAAGCCCAGCATCAGGGCGAGGTTGATCACGTTGGGGCCGGGCAGCACCTGCCCGAGGCTGAGCAGTTCAACAAAATCGCGGTCGCCCAGCCAGCGGTTGCGGTCGACCACGGCACGCCGCACGAAGGGCAGCACGCCGCCGAAGCCGGACAGCCCCATGCGGGCGAATTCGATGAACAGGCGCCGCGGCGTGGGTGGGGGTGCTAGCGCTACCATCGGGTCGTCGCCGGTGGGAGAGGGAGTAACTGGCATCGCTTGTAACGGAAGAGGCATGGCCGCCGGGGCGGTCCGGCATGCCGGGAAAGAAAAAGGCCCCGCGCATTGTCGCGCAGGGCCAGTTCGGGTGGACGCGGCTTAGTTGCCGCTCGCCGGCGGCACGATCCGTACCGGCTCGATGCTCGGCTCCTTGAGCTTGAGATCCAGCGCGCGGCCCTTGCGGGCGCGCTTGCCCACATAAGGCAGCAGCAGCTGGCCGTAGAGCTTCTGCGAGCTCGGCTTGCCGCCGCGCCCGGCACCGGACACCACCAGCCCCGGGGCGCCGACGGCAATCGCCTGCTGCAGCGTCTCCTTGGGTTCCAGCTCCATCAGGATCACGCCGCGGCCACCGGCCGAGAGCGACTTGATCTCGTCGAGCGCGACCAGCAGCATGCGGCCGTTGGCCGAGAGGCAGGCCACATGTGTGGCCTCCTCGCCGATCGGCGCGGGCAACAGCGGCGCGTCGCCCTCGTCCAGCGTCAGGTAGGCGCGGCCGCCCTTCTGCCGGCTGACCATGTCGCCGACCTTGGTCTGGAAGCCATTGCCGCCGCGCGTGGCGATCAGCAGGCGCTGGTCAACGCTGCCGGCAAAGGTGTGGGCGATCTGGCTGCCGGGCTGCAGCTCGATCAGCGTGGTCACGGGCACGCCGTCGCCGCGCCCGCCCGGCAAGCCGGCCACCGGCACCGTGTAGGCGCGGCCATTGGTGCCGAACACCAGCATCACGTCCACGCTGCGGCACTCAAAGGTGCCATAGAGCGTATCGCCCGCCTTGAAGGTGAACTGCTGCGCGTCATGGCCGTGGCCCTGGCGCGTGCGCACCCAGCCCTTCTGGGAGACCACCACGGTGACGGGCTCGTCGACCACGCGCACCTCGGCGTTGGCGCGGCGCTCTTCCTGGATCAGCGTGCGGCGCGGATCCTTGTCTTCCGGGCTGTATTGCTTGGCGTCGGTCTCGATCTCCTTGATGATGCGCCGGCGCATCATGGTCTCGGACTTGAGCAGCACATCCAGCTCGGCCTGCTCGTCGCGCAGGCTCTTCAACTCCTGCTCGATGCGCAGGGCTTCCAGCCTGGCCAGCTGGCGCAGGCGGATTTCCAGGATGTCCTCGGCCTGGCGGTCCGACAGGCCGAAGGCCTGCATCAGCGCCGGCTTGGGCTCATCGCTCTCGCGGATGATGCGGATCACCTCGTCGATATTGAGCAGCACCAGCATCCGGCCTTCGAGGATGTGGATACGGTCTTCGACCTTGCCCAGGCGATGGCGCGTGCGGCGGGTGACGGTGGCAAAGCGAAAGGCGATCCACTCGCGCAGGATGTCGGCCAGGCCCTTCTGGCGCGGGCGGCCATCGGTGCCGATCATCACCAGGTTGATCGAGGCGCCGGACTCCAGGCTGGTGTGCGCCAGCAGCGTCTGGATGAACTCTTGCTGCTCGATGTTCTTGCTCTTGGGCTCGAACACCAGCCGCACCGGCGCGTTCTTGCCGGATTCGTCGCGCACTGCGTCGAGCACCGCCAGCATGCCTTGCTTGAGCTGCAACTGCTCGGGCGTCAGCGACTTCTTGCCCGCGCGAACCTTCGGGTTGGTGATTTCCTCGATCTCTTCGAGCACCTTCTGCGACGAGGTGCTCGGCGGCAGCTCGGTCACCACCAGTTGCCACTGGCCGCGCGCCATTTCCTCGATGATCCAGCGCGCGCGCACCTTCAGGCTGCCGCGGCCGTTCTCGTAGATCTGCGCAATGTCGGCCGCTGGCGAAATGATCTGGCCGCCGCCCGGATAGTCCGGACCCGGCATCAGCGCCAGCAACTCGGCCAGCGTGATGTTGGGGTTGCGGATCATCGCCACGGTGGCTGCCGCCACTTCGCGCAGGTTGTGCGGCGGCACCTCGGTGGCCATGCCCACGGCAATGCCCGATGCGCCGTTGAGCAGCACGAAGGGCAGGCGCGCCGGCATCAGCCTGGGCTCTTCCATCGAGCCGTCGTAGTTGGGGATGAAGTCCACCGTGCCCTGGTCGATCTCGTCGAGCAGCAGGCGCGCGATCGGCGTGAGGCGGGCTTCGGTGTAGCGCATGGCCGCCGCGCCGTCGCCGTCGCGCGAGCCAAAGTTGCCCTGGCCGTCGATCAGCGGGTAGCGCAGCGAGAAGTCCTGCGCCAGGCGCACCAGCGCGTCATAGGCGGACTGGTCGCCGTGCGGGTGGAATTTACCCAGCACATCGCCCACCACGCGCGCCGACTTCACCGGCTTGGCGTCGGAGCGCAGCCCCATCTCGTGCATGGCGTACAGGATACGGCGCTGCACCGGCTTCTGGCCATCGGCCACTTCCGGCAGCGCGCGGCCTTTGACCACGCTGATGGCGTAGTCGAGATAGGCGCGCTCGGCATAGTGCGCCAGGGTCAGCGAGTCCGCTCCGTTGTCGGGCGAACCTGGGTCAAGCGGAATGTCTTGTTGTTCCATGGATTGGCAAGAAGACGGCGCACCGCATCGTTGGCCGGTGCGCCGGTTGCATGTTGTTCGTTATGCGGTTCGTCGTATGGTTCGGGATGGGATCAGGGCATGTTGCGGCGGCCGCCGATCACCATCTTGACGCGATTGACTCCCGCCCCGCCCAACCCCGCGGGCGCGCCGCCCGGCCGGTAGAAGCGATAGAACTGCAGCACCGTGCTGACATACTGCTGGGTCTCGGGGAAAGGCGGAATCTTGTTGTTGTAGCGCTGCACCGCGCCCTCGCCCGCGTTGTACGCGGCCAGCACCAGCTCGAGGTCGTTGGGGAACAGCTCCATCAGCCAGCGCAGGTAGCGCACGCCGGCCGAGATATTGGTGCGCGGGTCGGCCAGTTTCTGCTCGACCGTGCGCCGCGCATCGGCGCTCACGCCAAAGCGCGCGCCGGTGTCGGGAATCACCTGCATCAGCCCGATCGCGCCCTTGGGCGAGACCGCGCCTGCGTTGAAGCCGGACTCTACCGCCATCACTGCCTTGACCAGCGCCGGGTCGACATTCTGCGCCGCCGCGATCTGGCGGATCATGGGCTCGACCGTGGCGATATTGGGATGGTTGACGACATAGCGGTAAAGCTTGTGCGTCTCCAGGTCGATCTGGCTGCCGGCACCGGCTCCGGCACGGTACGGCAGCGGGTTCTTGAGCTCGCCGCCGTTCTTCATGAACAGCGTGTAGCGCTCGTCCAGCTTCTCGTCCGAGAAATGCGCCACGCCGTCGTCGTCGATATAGCCATACAACGCAGCGTGGGCCGCTGGCATGAAGCCCAGGCCGGCCAAGCCGGCCAGCAGCATGCCGGCGGCAATCCATTGCCGCGCGCGGGTGCTGCCAGGTCTGGTCTTAGCCATCGGGACTCCTTGCATCATGCGGGTATCGAACGGTTCGATTCGTGCCGCCTAGATATCGGCGATCACCTCGTTGCCGCGCTCCTCGAGCCAGGTGCGCCGCTGCGCAGCCTCGCCCTTGCCCATCAGCATATTCATCACGCCTACGGTCTGCGGCAGGTCGAAATGGCCGAGCGCCACCGGCAACAGGCGGCGCGTGTCGGGATTCATGGTGGTTTCCCACAGCTGCTCGGCATTCATCTCGCCCAGGCCCTTGAAGCGCGAGATCTGCCAGCCGCCTTCCTTGATGCCATCCTTCATCAGCTTGTCCTGGATGGCCACCAGTTCGCCGTCGTCCAGCGCATAGAGCTTCTGGGCCGGCTTCTTGCCGCGTGCCGGCGCATCCACCCGGTAAAGCGGCGGGCGGGCCACGCACACGTTGCCGTTGTCGATCAGCCTGGGGAAATGCTTGAAGAACAAGGTCAGTAATAGCACCTGGATGTGCGCACCGTCCACGTCAGCGTCGGACAAGATACAGATCTTTCCGTAGCGCAGGTTGGACAGGTCGGGCTCATCGTTGGGGCCGTGCGGGTCCACGCCGATTGCCACCGCGATGTCGTGCACCTCGTTATTGGCGAACAGGCGGTCGCGCTCGGTCTCCCAGGTGTTGAGCACCTTGCCGCGCAGCGGCAGGATGGCCTGGAACTCCTTGTCGCGCCCCATCTTGGCCGAGCCGCCGGCGGAATCGCCCTCGACCAGGAAGAGTTCATTGCGGGTGACGTCGGTGGATTCGCAGTCGGTCAGCTTGCCCGGCAGCACGGCCACGCCGGAACCCTTCTTCTTTTCCACCTTCTGCGCCGCGCGCGTGCGCGCCTGCGCCTGGCGGATCACCAGCTCGGCGAGCTTCTTGCCGTACTCGACGTGATGATTGAGCCACAACTCCAGCGCGGGACGGCTGAAGGTGGACACCAGCTTCACCGCATCGCGGCTGTTCAGGCGCTCCTTGATCTGGCCCTGGAACTGCGGGTCCAGCACCTTGGCGGACAACACGAACGAGGCACGGGCGAACACGTCTTCGCTCATCAGCTTGACGCCCTTGGGCTGCAGCGCGTGCATCTCGATAAAGCTCTTGACCGCCTGGAACAGGCCTTCGCGCAGGCCGGACTCGTGCGTGCCGCCAGCCGGCGTGGGAATCAGGTTGACGTAGGACTCACGCACCGGCGCGCCATCTTCGGTCCACGCCACCACCCAGGAAGCGCCCTCGCCCTCGGCAAAGCCATCTTCCGCCGGGTTGGCGTCCGGGTCGGCGAAGTGCTCGCCTTCGAACATCGGCACCACCAGCTCGGCGCCGCTGCCCTGCGCCAGCGCTTCCACCAGGTAGCCCTTGAGGCCCTGCTCGTACTGCCAGGTCTGGCGCTCGCCGTTTTTCTCCTGCAGCAGCGTGACCTTGACGCCCGGCAGCAGCACCGCCTTGCTGCGCAGCAGCCGCTGCAGCTCGGCCATCGGGATCGCGGCCGAATCGAAGTACTTCGCATCGGGCCAGACCTGCACCCGCGTGCCGCTCTTCTTCTCGCCGCGCTCGAGCTTGCGCGTGGCCAGCGGCACGGTGACGTCGCCGCCGGAGAAGGTCAGCGTGGAGCAGTTGCCGTCACGCCATACGGTCACGTCGAGACGGGTCGACAGCGCATTGGTCACGGAGACGCCCACACCGTGCAGGCCACCCGAGAAGGCATAGGCACCGCCCTTGCCCTTGTCGAACTTGCCGCCCGCGTGCAGGCGCGTGAACACGATTTCCACCACCGGAACCTGCTCTTCGGGATGGATGCCGACCGGGATGCCGCGGCCATCGTCCTCGACGCTGATGCTGCCGTCGCGGTGCAGGGTGACCATGATCTCGGAACCGTGGCCGCCCAGGGCCTCGTCGGAGGCATTGTCGATCACCTCCTGCACGATGTGCAGGGGATTGTCGGTACGGGTGTACATGCCGGGTCGTTGCTTGACCGGCTCCAGGCCCTTCAGGACCCGGATGGAGGATTCGCTGTACTGACTGATTTTGCTCGCCATGGAGTCGCTTGCTTAGTGGGATTCTCGGCCAGCCTTGGCGGGGGCGCGGTTGCCGCACGCCAGCCAGGGGGGGGCCGGGCAGCCTGCATTGTAATGGAAGCGGATAGCCGTCTTGATGCCAATCGTCACCAGCAATTGCCGTGCGCGATTCGGCACATCCGGTGTCGCGGGCGGCATCGGAGTGACGCCCGACGTCCTCCCGGGATGCGGGGTACACTCGCTCGCACCGGCGTGGCCAAGGCGGTTCCGGACCGCGCCGACAAAACTAAAACAGCACTACGCACACCGAGCCAGGATGCAGGACGCCATGCAGAACACGATTCAACCCACACCAAGAAAACCACTCTCCCTCACGACCGTATTGATTTGCGGTGGCCTGCTCGTCACCTTGTCGATGGGCATCCGGCACGGCTTCGGCCTGTTCAACCTGCCGATCACGCAGACCCACGGCTGGAGCCGCGAGACCTTTGCCTTCGCGCTGGCGCTGCAAAACCTGATGTGGGGCGTGACCCAGCCGTTCACGGGCGCGCTGGCCGACAAGTTCGGTGGCTTTCGCATCATGCTGGTCGGCATTGCGCTGTACGTGGCGGGCCTGGTCGTGATGGCCATGGCCACCTCCGGCACCGCCTTCGCCTCTGGCGCCGGCATCCTGATCGGCATTGCGCAATCCGGCACCACCTACAGCGTGGTGTATGGCGTGATTGGCCGCGTGGCCAGCCCCGAAAAGCGCGTGTGGGCCATGGGCATCGCGGCGGCCGCAGGCTCGTTCGGGCAGTTCCTGATGATCCCGGTGGAGCAGACGCTGATCTCGACTGCCGGCTGGCAGAACGCGTTGTTCATCCTGGCGGTGCTGGCTTGCCTGATGCTGCCGCTGGCCCTGAGCCTGCGCGAGCCGCAGGGCGCGACGCAAGCGCCCGGCTTCCAGCAGACCATCGGCCAGGCCGTGCGCGAAGCGTTTGGCAACCGCAACTTCCAGTTGCTTACGCTGGGCTACTTCGTCTGCGGCTTCCAGGTGGTGTTCATCGGCGTGCATCTGGCGCCCTATCTCAAGGACCGGGGCCTGACCGACCCGAAGATCGCGACCGTGGCGCTGGCGCTGATCGGGCTGTTCAATGTGTTCGGGACCTATAGCGCGGGCGCGCTGGGGCAACGGGTGCCCAAGCGCTTCCTGCTTTCGCTGATCTACATCACCCGGTCCGTGGTGATTGCCGGCTACCTGCTGCTGCCGCTCACGGCCACCAGCACCTGGGTGTTCGCCGCGATGATGGGTTTCCTGTGGCTGTCCACGGTGCCGCTGACCAACGGCATCATCGCGCAGGTGTTTGGCGTGCAGTACCTGTCGATGCTGTCGGGCGTGGTGTTTTTCTCGCACCAGATCGGCAGCTTCCTGGGCGCGTGGCTGGGCGGGTTCCTGTATGACCGGACCGGCACCTACAACACGGTCTGGATGATCGCGATCGGGTTGGGCGTAGTGGCCGCCCTGGTCAACCTGCCGATCCGCGAGCATGCGATCGTGCGGCCGCAAGGGGCCGCGGCATGATCACGGCACGCCGCGCCGGCCTTGCGCTTCGGGCAGCAGGCTTCACGGCGCTGGCCGGGGTGCTGGCTTTGGCCTTCATGGCCTACCTGCGGCCGGCTTTCATGGTGGACCTGACGAACATGGTGCTCGCCTGGTGCGGGTGAGGCTGCGCCAAAGCCGTCGGCAATGATGACGGCTGCGGCCCCCTGCCGAGCCACAGCCGTAGCGGCCTTACTGCGCCTCGGCCTTGGTCTTGGCTTCCAGCACTTCCCAGCGCTCCAGCGCCTCCAGCAGTTCCAGGTCGATCTCGTCGTGGCGGGCCGCCAGTTGCGCGGCCTTGCCCGCGTCGCTCACATACAGCGAGCCGTCCGCCAGCTGTGCGCCAACGGCCTTCTGCTCGCTTTCCAGCGAAGCGATACGCTCCGGCAGCGTGTCCAGCTCGCGCTGTTCCTTGTACGACAGCTTGACCAGGCGGTTGGCCGCGCGGGCTTCGCGCGGCTTCGCGGTTTCCGCTGCGGCCTTGCCCTCGCCACCGCGCGCGTCCTGCATGGCCGCGCTGCGCGCCGACTGGACTTGCCAGTCGGAGTAGCCGCCCACGTACTCGCGCCAGCGCCCGTCGCCTTCGGCGGCGATGGTGGAGGTCACCACGTTGTCCAGGAAGGCCCGGTCGTGGGACACCAGGAACACCGTGCCGCTGTAGTCCTGCAGCAGTTCTTCGAGCAGTTCCAGGGTGTCGATGTCGAGGTCGTTGGTCGGCTCGTCCAGCACCAGCACATTGGCCGGGCGCGCGAACAGGCGCGCCAGCAGCAGGCGGTTGCGCTCGCCACCGGACAGCGACTTGACCGGCGAGCGCGCGCGCTCCGGCGCGAACAGGAAATCGCTGAGGTAGCTCATGACGTGCTTGCGCTGGCCGTTGATCTCGACCCAGTCGCTGCCAGGGCTGATGGTATCGGCCAGCGAGCGCTCCAGGTCCAGCTGCGTGCGCATCTGGTCGAAATACGCCACCTGCATGTTGCTGCCGTTCTTGACCGTACCGGCATCCGGCGCCAGCTCGCCCAGGATCAGGCGCAGCAGCGTGGTCTTGCCCGCGCCGTTGGCGCCGATCAGGCCGACCTTGTCGCCGCGCATGATGGTGCCGGTGAAGTCGCGCACCACCATCTTGCTGCCGAAGGCCTTGCTGACATCCGTCAACTCGGAAACGATCTTGCCGGAGCGCTCGCCTTGCGACACTTCCAGCTTGACGTTGCCCTGCACGTCGCGGCGGGCCGCGCGGTCCGTGCGCATCGTCTCCAGGCGCTGGATACGCGCCACGCTACGCGTGCGGCGCGCTTCCACGCCCTTGCGGATCCAGACTTCTTCCTGCGCCAGCAGCTTGTCGAACTTGGCCTGCTCGACCTGCTCGGCGGCCAGCAGCTCGGCCTTGCGCGCCTGATAGGCAGCGAAATTGCCAGGAAAGGAAATCAGCCGGCCACGGTCGAGTTCGATGATGCGGGTGGCCACCCGGTCCAGGAAGGCGCGATCGTGGGTGATCAGCAGGACGCTGCCGCGGAATGCCAGCAGCAGGTCTTCCAGCCAGCGGATCGCTTCGACGTCCAGGTGGTTGGTCGGTTCGTCCAGCAGCAGGATGTCAGGCTCGGCCACCAGGGCCTGCGCCAGCGCCACGCGCTTTTGCATGCCGCCAGATAGCGCATCCACGCGCACATCGGCGCTCAGGCTGAGTTGCGCCAGCGTGGTTTCGACCCGCGTGCGCAAACCCCAGGCACCGGCGGCGTCGACTTCCGACTGCAGCCGGTGCAGCTCGGCCAGCGAATCCTCGTCATGGTTATCGTCCAGCCCCGCCAGCGCCGCTTCATAGGCGACCAGCAGGTCGTGGATCTTGCCCAGGCCCTGGGACACGGCGTCGAACACGGTCACACCCGCCTCGAACTGCGGCTCTTGCGGCACATACGCCGAGGTCACACCGCTCTGGCGGGCGATCAGGCCATCGTCCGGCGCGGACAGGCCGGCCACGATCTTGAGCAGCGACGACTTGCCGGTGCCGTTGCGGCCAATCAGGCCAACGCGCTCGCCGGCTTCCAGCGAGAAGTCGGCATGGTCGAGCAAGGCCACATGCCCGAAGGCAAGCTGGGCGTCGGAAATCGAAAACAGGGCCATGGGAGCAATACGAAAGGAGACAGCGAAAAGGAGGCCGTTCAAGGCGGCAACTCAAGCGGCTTGAACCCGCGGCCGCGCGCCGGACAGCAACCGGGCGGCGGGGAGCCAGGTAGCCGGCATTGTAGACCACCGGCGCCCGCCCTCGCCGGAGGCGGCGCAAACCCCTGGCCCTCGGCCGCCACAAAAAAAGAAGGGCCCGCGCTCGCGCGGGCCCAAGAGTCTCTCCTCGGTGCCCTGCTCGCAAGGCACGGGAAGGAGCATAGCAAGCGCCCCGGACTGGCTCTAGTCGTACAAGTCCGTAAGGGAAAGTCCCGTCAACGCCCCCAGCGGCGCTGGCGCTTACACGTCTGCCATGCGCCTGCCACGCGCCTGTTGCGCGCCGCGCAACACCCCCCGCCGTGACGATTGCCGGGCCGCTTTCCCCCATGGAACAATGGCCGGCGGCCGGCAGGCCGCAGCACAACGGCAGCAATACAAGAACCGGTCCGAACCGGTGAGAGGCGACCCAACGCCAATTCCGCTTGATGCCTTTTTCTTTGTACGGGGAATTCCATGATCCATCCGTGTGCGCAGCGCTTGCCGCTGCTGCTTGTGCTGTCGACCCTGCTTTCGCTTTCACTCGCCACCGGCGCCATGCCCGCCGCCGCGCAGTCCGGCGGCACGCCAGTGCTGCAGCGCATTGAACAGACCGGCGTGCTACGCATCGCCCACCGCGAGAGCTCGGTGCCGTTCTCGTTCGTGGCCGACGGCAAGCCCTACGGCTATGCCATCGACCTGTGCCTGCGGGTGGCCGACGCCCTGCGCGGCGCGCTCCGGCTCCCGGGCCTCAAAGTGGAATTCGTTCCTGTCACGCCGGCCAGCCGCATCGCCGCCATCGTCGACGGCAAGGCCGATCTCGAATGCGGCTCCACCACCAACAACCGCGAGCGGCGCGCGCAGGTTGCTTTCACCATTCCCCACTACATCGCCGGCAGCCGCATGCTGGTCAAGACCGACTCCGGCATCCGCAAGCTGGGCGACCTGCGCGGCAAGACGGTCGTCTCCACGGTAGGCACCACGTCGCTCGCGGTGGTGCGCCAGATCAACGGCTCCGGCGCCATGCAGATCCACGTGGTGGAAGCCAAGGACCACGCCGAGGCCTTCGCCATGGTCGAGCAAGGCAAGGCCGACGCCTTCGTGATGGACGACGTGCTGCTCTACGGCCTGCGCGCCAATGCGCGCGACCCGGCCCGCTACACCGTCACCAGCGAGCTGCTGACGATCGAGCCCTACGCCATCATGCTGTCGAAACAGGACGCCGAGTTCAAGCGGCTGGTGGACAAGACCCTGGTCGCCTCCATCTATTCGCTCGATACCCAGAAGCTCTACAAGAAGTGGTTCCAGTCGCCGATCCCGCCGCAAGGGGTCAACCTCGACATCCCGATGAGCTACCTGCTGCGCGATTCCTTCAAGTTCCCCAGCGACAAGGTCGCCGACTGAGCGCGCATCCCGAACGGCGCAACTCGTGCGAAGATGGCGGCCCAGCCGCTTTTTCCGCACGTGTCGCGTCGCGTGCCGCCCCATGTCCAGCCCTGTATCCACCACGCCCCTGAAGCTGACCGATCTCTCCGTCTCCGCCCTGGTCGCCGGGCTGATCGCCATGCTGACCGGCTACACCAGTTCGCTGGTGCTGATGATCCAGGCCGGCCAGGCAGCCCATTTATCGGACGCGCAAGTCGCCTCGTGGATCTGGGCGTTGTCCATCGGCATGGGCGTGACCACTATCGGACTGTCCCTGCTGACGCGGGCGCCCATCGTCGTTGCCTGGTCCACCCCTGGCGCCGCCCTGCTGATCGCCAGCCTTCCCGGCGTGCCCTACGCGCAGGCCATCGGCGCCTTCGTCATGGCGGCGGTGCTGATGACCGCCGCCGGCATGACCGGCTGGTTCGACAAACTGATGCGCGCGCTGCCGGCCAGCATTGCCTCAGCGCTGCTGGCCGGCATCCTGTTCCGCATCAGCGTCGACGTGTTCGTGCAAGCCCAGCATCAGACCTTGCTGCTGCTGGTGATGTTCGCGCTGTACCTGCTGGGCAAGCGCTTCTGGCCACGCTACGCGGTGCCGGGCGTGCTGCTGTCGGGTGTGGCGCTGGCCGGCGCGCTTGGCCAGCTGCATTTCGAATCGTTCCATTTCGCGCTGGCCAAGCCGGTGTGGACCACGCCGGCGTTCTCGCTGCAAGCCTTCGTCAGCATCGCGGTACCGTTGTTCATCGTGGCGCTGGCGTCACAGAACATTCCCGGGCTGGCGGTGCTGCGCGCCGACGGCTATCACGTACAGGCCTCGCCGCTGATCACCGTCACCGGCATCGCCTCCGCCCTGCTCGCCCCGTTCGGCTCGCACGGCATCAACCTGGCGGCCATTACCGCGGCCATCTGCACCGGCGCGCAAGCCGATCCCGACCGCAACCGGCGCTATACGGCGGCGGTGGTTTGTGGCATCGGCTATCTGGTTGCGGGGGCGCTGGCAGCCAGCATCGCCGCGCTGTTCGCAGCGTTCCCCAAAGCGCTGGTCGTGGCGGTGGCTGCGTTTGCCTTGCTTGGCTCGATCGCCAGCGGCCTGACCACGGCCATGCAAGCGCCGGCCGAGCGTGAATCCGCCCTGCTGACGTTCATGATCACCGCCTCAGGCATGACGCTGGCCGGCGTGGGGTCGGCCTTCTGGGGCGTGGTGGGCGGCATGCTGGCTCTGATCGTCTTGCGACCGCGTACTGCCGCCAAGGCAGGCTAAGCGCGAGCGCTCACAGCAGCAGGAAAGCAATGTCCGCGGCGCCGATCCCGGAGACCGGCGTGCCCTTGCGCCGCTGGAACAGGATGTGCTGCAGCACCCGGTCGCGGTGCTCGGCAAACGTAGCGGGATCAAAGCGCAGCGCGGTGAGCGCATAGTGCTCGGAGAGCAGCTTGTAGACCCGGTGGCGCACCATCAGCATCTCGCTCTCGGCGCGCAGCCGGCTAATCTCGCCGGCGTTGTCCTCCTCCAGCTGACGCATGCCGACCACCACGCGCGCGTGCATGCCACGGTAGCGATCCAGCTCGCCGTGCGCCTTGCGCAACTCCTCGCGCAGCGCCCTCACCTCCTGCTGGAGCTTCAGGTTGTGCTGCACGCCTCGCTGTATGCGCGACGCCTCTTCCAGTGCCACATCCGCTGCGGCAATCGTGTTCTGCCAGAGCCCCTGACCCGTCGTCTGGCCATCCACCTGCGGCCACACGGTCTGAACCTCATCCTCGCCTTTCATGGCGCTCCCCCTGCGAACCTGACTCACCCGCCGCTGGCTTTATCACAACTGCCAGCTGGTCGGGGCTACCGCGACCACCCCACAACGATGCTCCGCACTACCGGCGCTTGAACAACGCGCTCTACCTCGATTGAAGATGGCATCCCGGCAAGGGACAACCACCTGAAAGGAGGGATCGTCAGCCCGCAAAGCGGCCTCGACCATGCTTTGCACTGTACACCTGGCAAGGCCCGCCGGGCAGCTATGGGAAAATGTGGCCCCAGCGACAGCCAACGTCAAGGACCCATCCATGAATGCCTATGTACTACTGGCCCTCGCCATCGCGGCCGAAGTCATTGCCACCAGCAGCCTCAAGGCTGCCGAGAATTTCACGCGCCTGTGGCCAAGCGTGCTGGTCGTGGCCGGCTATGTCAGCGCCTTCGTCCTGCTGATGCAGGTCATGAAGACCGTGCCGGTGGGCATCGCCTATGCGATCTGGTGCGGCGCGGGGATCGTGCTCGTGACGCTGATCGCCAGCATGCTGTATCGGCAAGTGCCGGATCTGGCGGCCTGGGTGGGGATTGGGCTGATTATTGCGGGGGTGGCGGTAATTCAGCTGTTTTCGAAGATGGGGACGCACTGAGACGCATGCGCCGCGCGGCGGCAAGCCACTGCATTTCAACTAGGGGAGCTTTGATGGACCGCTGAGACCGTGGGGTGGTCCCGCCGGCAGGAATCCTAAAATCGGCCACAACCTTTTATTTCGCGGTAATATGTATTATGAATAGGCGTAGCACCCCTTTCTCGTGCCCCTAAAGCGCAACACTGAGATTATCGGGGGTTACAACGAATTGGTTGTAAAATAGATTTACAACCTGTGGGCTGTGAGCGGCGCCCTGCGGCGGACGAGGACGGTGCGAATTCTCTCGCTCATGAGGCGTTGCTGCTCGCGCTCAATAGGCTGATATTGGAATACTCGAAGTCCTTAACAAATTTAACCATTAAAGTATCTCAACGATCCGGAGCTACGTCGCACGATTCGCGCGGCGACCAACAAGAGCGAACAGTTCAACGATTTCGCGCAATGACTGTTGTTCGGCGGCGAAGGCGTGATCGCGGAGAACGTCCGACGCGAGCAACGCACGGTCGTCAAATACAACCACCTCGTCGCGAACATGGTGATCCTGCACAACGTGCAGTGGACGTCGCGCAAACTAAAGGAGTTGCAACAGAAAGGAAATCCGGTCGACGCCGACGTGCTCAAGGGGACGTCGCCGTACCGGCGGGATCACATCAACCGACCCGGGGACTATCCGTGGGACCTGCAGCACCCCGTTCCACCCCTCGACCCGACCATCAATTTCTCATTCAAATCAGTATCTTAGGCTTAGATGCGACGTATTTTTTGCGAATCCCAGTCAACCCTCTTCTTCGGTCTAAGTCACATTGGCTCCATTTTCGGCGTCGTTTTTCGAGTGAACCCCTAGGACTGGACCAAAGCCTCGCGATGAAGTGATAATCTTGCCGAGCCTTCCCAAGACAAGCGACATCTTGGCAGCAAGAGGTCTCTATTGGCGGCATCGCTGGCGACTCAAGACACAGATCTGCAGCGATATTTGCTGTGGCCAGCCAAGGCCAAGGCCAAGGCGAAGAGATGCTCTCAAGGGGCTAAAGAATGAGAACAGAGAGACTGGGCTTAGGCCTGGCCCCCAGTACGATGAGCCATTTTTCAAATAATGCTTGACGGATTTGATGCAAACAAGAACCAATCCATTGAATCTGCACAGGTTACTGTCCGATAAAAATTATCAGCAGCTTCTTCCGTGGCTGATTCCTTTGGTGACGGTATGTGTCATGGCATTTTTCGTCATGCCACGACGCGCGGTCGGCCTGTCAAGCGATGACGGACTTTTTCTGACGCTGTCGTGGCAGGTCGCCAATGGTTTTGGACTTGATCACCTGGCGCTACCGCAAACGCCCAATTATCTGATCAATGCCGTCTTCATGCGCGTTGGGCTTCATGAGATCTTTTGGTTCAGATTTCTCAACGTCGCCCTCTGCGCCATTTCCTCCTTTGCCCTCTTCACGGCGTTGAAGAAGGAACACACCCCTGCCTACGTCACACCGGTTGCGGTATCTGCTTGCTCGGGAGTTTACCTTTACACGATACAAGGCCCCAACAGCCTGACCTTGAATTTCTTTATGCTCGGGCTTGCCGCCTTTATCGCAGGAAATGCAGCGGCGGATCGAAAAAATATAGCGCTACTCTTCGTTTCAGGTATCCTACTGGCGATTTCCGGCTTTATGCACGCCGTTGTTGCGGCCACCATGGTCGCCTGGATTATCTTTTCCATGGTACTCGGTTACCGGAGCAGGCTTGTTTTATTGGTCTATATTCTGTGCAGTGCATGTCTATGGACCTGGTATATCAATGCCGTGGGCCCCTCCATCTTCTTTTCGGCGCCCAAAGCGCATAGTGGTGACACCTCCCATTTTCTGGCTCGCTTGCTCTTGATTTTCAGATATTACGGGGAAATTCTGCTCTTCTCGGCGTGCTGCCTTCTCCTGTTCGGTTATTTTGCGAAGTTGAATAAGATTGGTTTTCTGTTGTGCTCGTTCTTGGCGGCGTTTTTCTTGTACAACCTGGGTTCCTACGTCATTAGCACGATTTATTTCAACGGACCAATACAACTGGGTCATGCTTTCCCATGGCGTGGAAAATTTCTGCTCAGTGATGAGGGCCTCTGGATCAGTGCGCTCCCTGGAGCTTTTGCTTTCCATGTCTTGCTTGCCGCATTTGCCTACTACTTCTTTTCATTAAGAGGTGCCTGGTTTTTCAGGAAACGGACGGGCACCCATACAAACCCTTCCCGTCATGCACGACTTGATCGCGATCTGGTGATCGCGGCTGCCGGTATTGTTACCTTACAAATTGCGACCGGCATTGGCAGCAATACAGGTATCAGCCAGGGAATGGTTTTCTACGCTGGCCCCGCCTGCGCTCTCGCGATCATTTTCATATGCGGTGCCGGCCTGGATGAAAGTGCTTTCAGCCGCTGGGCACACAAGGTGTTTTGTGTTTTGTGTTTTGGCATGATTGCGCTGTTTTCGCTGTTCTATGACCACACCGAAAATCAACGTATTTTCTCAGACAATATCAAGCCGATACAGGTGTCACCAATGCGGGGCCTTTCGGCCCTCCCCGGCTACTCTGCTGCAATGGAAAAGCTGATTGAGGCTTATCAAAAGAATGACTGCGCGAAAAAGCGCATGATGGCGATGGATTATGTTCCGCTGCTTAACTACGTGGTGGGCCACCGCTTTGATGAGGTCGTTGGCCTAGTGCGCCCCCTATTCTTTTTCTCCAATGAGCGAATACTGTCAGAATTCAGAAAAGGCGAAAGCTGGTGTGTTTTTGATATTACCTCCGTTGAAACCCGCGCCTACATCGACAGAACCGGAACTGACCCCCGAGCAGATGTCCGTAGCTGGCTGGAAGTTCATAGCAGTTCCGTGGAAAAAATGGATACGAAAGGATTGATTGATCTTTCGGATATTGCATTATTTATTGTCAACTAGACCAGTTTCAATGGTTTATGGCATTGAACTCCTTTGACTCGACTGGATAATTAAAAACTCCCCAAGATGGACAGCAAAAAGTTATTAACAACTGATGAGATGATCCGCACGCGTCAGCGACTGCTTCAAATGCATTTCGAAAGTGGCGTTGGGCATATTGGAGGAAATCTGTCTGCACTTGATGCCTTACTGATCGTTTTTCATGAGTACCTTGGCGCCGACGACAAATTCATCCTTTCGAAAGGGCATTCAGCAGGGGCGCTGTATGTCGCTTTGTGGAGCATTGGACGACTTGACGAACAGGATTTGAAACTGTTCCACAAGGATGGCACCTTGCTCGCCGGCCACCCACCAGCAAAAGGGATTGCGGATATCCCCTTTGCTACCGGAAGCCTGGGCCATGGCTTGTCTCTCGCCGCGGGCACTGCATTGGCGTTCCGATTCAAAGGCAGCAACGCGAAGGTCGTTTGCCTGACCTCAGACGGGGAGTGGCAGGAAGGCTCCACCTGGGAGGCCCTGATATTTTCACGGCACCAGAACCTGAGCAACCTGACGGTGTTGATCGATCACAATAATTTGCAGGGTTTCGGTTCGACCAGCGATGTGGCCTCCATGGCCCCGCTCTGGGACAAGCTGAAAGGGTTTGACATCGATATGCAGATCATTGATGGCCATGACCCCAGCGCCATTCGTAGCGCCCTTGCTGCGACTCAAGAGCGCCTGAGAATCATCATCTTGCGCACGGTGAAGGGCCGGGGCGTCAGCTTCATGGAGAACCGCATGGATTCGCATTACCTCCCCCTCACCGAAGAAAAATTCCACAAGGCGATGGCGGAACTGGCACTGGAGTTGAGTGCGCAATGAGAACACAACTTTGTGATGCCCTTGCCAAACGCGCTGTCAATCCGTACATGATCTTCATGACCGGAGATCTGGGATTCATGGCGCTCGAACCGCTGCAGGCGACGATGGGGGCACGATTCATCAACGCCGGGGTCGCAGAGCAGAATATGGCATCGGTTGCTGCTGCGTTGGCAAGGCAGGGTCTGGATGTCTGGATCTACAGTATCGCGCCGTTTATCTACGCGAGAGCATTCGAACAGATCCGTAACGACATTGCCTTCCACGCACTGCCTGTGAAGCTGATCGGCAATGGGGGCGGCTATGGTTACGGCGTCATGGGCCCCACGCATCATGCCATTGAAGACTATGGGGTAATGCTGGCGTTACCGAACATGTCGGTGTACGTCCCCGTTTTCGACGAGGACATGGAGGCGGTGGTTGCACATGCCGGCGCATCCCCCCGCTCTTCCTACATACGAATGGGTCGGGGTGAACAACCTAAAGACTATCCGGTTCCAGCCTATGCACCCTGGCGCCAATTGACCTGCGGAGATGGGCCTTTGCTGATTGCCGTGGGGCCGCTTGCCAGCACCTATATCGAGGCGTTCGAGAAGTTGCCGGCCGGGCAGCGCCCCAACCTCTGGGCCGTCGCGGAGTTGCCCATTTCGCAATCGCCGATGCCGGCGGAACTAATCGCTCAAATAAAGCGTGCCTCCGTCCTGTGCGTTGCCGAGGAGCATGTGCAACGTGGCGGCTTTGCTTCCGAACTTCTGCTTTATTTGGTGGAGCAGCAAATACCCGTGCCCTGCTTCAAGCATTTTTATGCCCGCGCTCATCATTTTGAGCGATACGGCTCCCAGAGCTTTCTTCGAAGTCAGTCGAAGCTGGACGCACGCAGTGTGCTCGCCGCTCTCGAAATTTTCTAACATGTCCGAAATGCACGAATACATACGCGCCCTGCGCGGACCGATTCTGGTGATCGGTGCATCTGGCTTCGTGGGCGCGAACCTGTTCCACGCCATCAACGCTTTACGCAACGACGTGTTTGCGGTAGTGCGTCGGGAAAAGAACTGGCGGCTGGCGGATGTTAAGGATGAGCAAGTCATTGCGGTGGATTTCAATGACTATGCGGCAGCGAAAAACCTGGCCGACAGCATTGCACCGCAGACGATTTTCGATTGCATGGCCTATGGTGCTTACTCTTTCGAGCAAGACGCCACGTTGATCTATCAAACCAATTTTCAATCGCTGGTCAGTTTTACCGATTGTCTCGCGCGGCAATCGGTTGCTGCATATATCCATGCCGGTAGTTCTTCCGAATACGGCACCAACTGCGCTGCGCCGTCAGAAGACAGTGTGTGCGAGCCCAACAGTCCCTACGCAGTCTCCAAGGCGGCGGCAGCCAGCTACCTGAGATTCCTGGGCAAGCATAGTCGTTTTCCCTGCGTGAACTTGCGTCTCTACTCTGTGTACGGGCCGCTGGAAGACACCTCGCGGTTGATACCCAATTTGTTGCGCCAGGCACTGGACGGCAAGCTGCCTCCCTTCGTCGACCCGCGCACCTCGCGTGATTTCGTCCATGTGGATGATGTCTGTGCCGCATTTATCATGGCGGCGGCAAAGATGCATCCCGACCTGTACGGCGAAAGCTTCAACATTGGAAGTGGGACCAAAACCACCATTGCCGATTTGGCTCGGATCACGCGCGACGAATTCAAGATCGAGGAACAAGCGCAATTCAACACCATGGAAGGTCGCATATGGGATCTGGCCGAATGGTATTCGAATCCGCGCAAAGCGCGCGAGCAATTGGGTTGGAAGGCCGAGATCGGATTGGTTGACGGGTTGCGTTCCACAGCCGACTGGGTGAAGCAACTTAGAGGCAACGCGATGCAATCGGCGACCAAGAAGAATCTCAGTACGCGCAAGCGCAGCGTGTCTGCCATCATCGCCTGCTATAAGGATGGCCAGGCGATTCCGGTCATGCACCGTCGATTGACAGAGACGTTCAATAAGCTCGAGATCGATTACGAGATCATTTTCGTCAACGATGGCAGCCCGGATGACAGCGCCCAGGTGATCCATGAGATCAGCGCAAGGGATCCACATGTCCTGGGGATCACGCACTCTCGCAACTTCGGTTCCCAGATGGCCTTCCGGAGTGGAATGGAATTGTCCACAAAAGACGCTGTGGTGTTGCTGGATGGTGATCTGCAAGACCCACCGGAGTTGATCGAATCATTCTACGCCAAGTGGAAAGAAGGCTATGACGTTGTTTATGGCCGTCGCATCAAGCGTGATATGCCGTGGCACTGGGGTATGTTGTACAAACTCTTCTATCGCATCTTCGCAATGTTCAGTTATGTCCCAATCCCGCTTGACGCCGGCGACTTTTCGCTGCTGGATCGACGCGTCGTGGGGTGGTTGCTCAACTGCCCCGAGCGCGATCTATTTGTACGCGGCTTGCGCGCCTATGTCGGCTTCAAACAAACCGGTGTCGATTATGTGCGCCCCGAACGTATGTTTGGCGTCACCACTAACAGCTTCGTCAAGAACATTGATTGGGCGAAGAAGGGGATCTTTTCTTTCAGTAACACGCCCCTCACTTTGCTGACCTCCACCGGCGTCATTGCGCTCGGTGTCTCCACGGTTGCGGCTGTCATTGTTGCCGCCTTGCGCATATTCAGTCCGGATATCGCGCCACGTGGCGTCACCACCTTATTGATCGCCATCCTGATGTTCGGCTCCTTCAATATTTTTGCCATTGGCCTGGTCGGTGAATACGTCGCCAAGATCATGGTCGAGGTCAAAGGCAGGCCGCGCCTGATCCGCTCCGCACTGATCCGCAATGGAAAAGCCACGGACCTGTTGCCTGATGGGAAGGCCATCAAATGACGCAGCCTGGATCCGGAAACATGCACCGGAAAGAAGGTTTTCAGCCGATTTCAGTCAAGTCACCGGTCACCAATCCTTTCCTGTTCCGGCTCCGATGCTTGATCGATCTCCAGTTGGGAACAATCGTGCAATACCTTCGCCCGGCGCTTGGGCGGGCCAGCGGCCGGGTCCTCGACGTGGGTGCCGGCCAGTCGCCCTGGCGTGCCTGGTTACCGGCCTCAACGACCTATCAGGGTATCGATGTCGGGCATGCCGATGAATTTGGAATGGGTAGCAAGCGTGCCGATGTGATTTATTACGATGGGCGGCTGATGCCGTTCGACGACGCCACCTTTGAATGCGCCCTTTGCATCGAAGTGCTAGAGCACTCGGAGGACCCGCAACTCCTGGTCAGCGAAATGGCACGGGTTCTCCAGCCCGGTGGCGTCATGTTGCTCACGGTGCCCTGGTCAGCTCGGCAACACCACTTGCCGCATGATTACCATCGGTTTACCCGCGAGCGTCTGCAGAGATTGTTTGTCCAGAACGGTTTCGCAGACATCGAAATTCGTGAACGTGGCAATGACATTGCAGCAATCGCCAACAAGTTGACGGTACTGACAATCAGGCTGTTGCGGATCGACAGACCGATATGGTCCATGTGCTGGAAGCTACCCTTGTCGCCGCTCTGCGGTGTGCTCGCCACGGGATTCATCATTGCCGCGCACATCTCTATTCGGCTGGGAATGGGCTCAAAAGACGACCCGCTTGGCTACTTTGTCCGGGCAAGGAAATACGAGTGATGGCAGATACGCTAGGCGTTCTGTTGGCTTTTGTCCTGGCTGGACTTGGGCTGTCCCTGGCTATTCCGTTGTGCAGAAGAAAATATTTGTTTGCTGACATTCCGGGCAAATCGGCGGCGTTATCCGCCCCCCCCCTTTGGACCGTTGCCGGAGTGAGCCCGCAGGCGGCATGGATGCCCGTCAAGCTTCATCAAGGCTTACCAGTGCCGCACTGCGCCTATATAGGCCCCGCGCAAATGATTGTCGCGGGCGCGTTGCCCCTGCATGACATCCCATTGCAATACGGTTTGAGACCAAGCCTGATCCAGGTGCAAAGGATTTCGGCTTTTATAGGGCCATTTGCTATGCCCCCAAATAACAGCTTAACCAAGACAAATTAATATGACCAGTCGATCTTGCCCAGTCTGTGGCACGCAATCGTCCGAGGCGAAGCTGTTCATGAAACAGAACATCAATCCTGCACTGATGTCTGCATTCAGTTTCGCCTCGCGCAAGCTGCCCGAATTTATGAATCATCAATTGGTTCAGTGCCCGACGTGCGATCTGGTGTATGCCAATGATCCTCCGGACCAGTTGATACTGGCCCAGGCCTATCACATCGCCAGCTTCGATAGCGCTCAGGAGGCAGACGATGCAGCAGCGGCCTACGGCAAGGCCGTCCTTCCGGTGTTAAGTCGCCTCAAAAGCAAGGAGTCAGCGCTAGAGATTGGGGCGGGTACAGGAATTTTCCTGGATGTCCTCCAGTCCCAGGGATTCAAGGTCACGCTGGGCGTCGAGCCGTCGTCGGCCGCGATTGCGGCAGCGCCGCCCCATCGACAAGGCTGGCTCACCGAGGCTATTTTCAGAGAGTCGGATTTTCAGCCCGAGAGCTTTGATTTCATTTGTTGCTTCATGACCCTGGAGCACGTCAGAGACCCACATGAAATCGTATCGGCGGCGAGCCGCCTGCTCAGGCCCGGCGGAGCCATCGCACTAGTGACGCACGATTATCGCAGTGGCATCAATCGACTACTCGGCAAGCGGTCGCCCATCATCGATATCGAACACATGCAACTGTTTTCGCCAAAGAGCATCCGGCATCTCCTAGAGCGCAATAACTTTGACTCGATCGTCGTCCGCAGCTTCCAGAACCGCTATGCGCTGCGCTACTGGGTGCGACTGTTACCCTTTGGCGTCGGACTAAAGCAAAACATGATCAAAGGACTGGATGCGATCGGCATGGCCGACATGAACCTGAGCTTTAATGTCGGCAACATGCTGTCCTTTGGTTACCGCCCTCAACAATGAATCTCAAACGCCACGCCACCTTTATTCGTTTCCTGATTGCCGGCGGATTCAACTCCCTGTTTGGCTGGCTGGTGTATTCAGGGGCCATTCTGCTCGGAGCACAGCCCTGGCTGGCGCTGATCGTCGGCATCGTCATGGGCATCGCATTCAATTTCGTCACGTTGGGAGGCTATGCCTTCCGAGACTTGACAGTTGCCAGATTGCCCCGATTTGTCATGACGTACGGTTTTATCTACGTCGTCAATCTGATTTGCCTGACACTGCTGAAGCGATGGATTGACGAGCCGATCCTGGGGCAACTGATTCTCACGCCCTTCATGGCCATGGTGTCCTACTTGGTGTTATCACGCATGGTGTTCACGGGCCGGCGGGAAAGCAACGGGACCGGCTCCGGATCAACCGGCGGGCATTAGTCGCAAGTCCAGCCGCCTGGCATGCCGGGCACTGAAGCCTAGACGCTCGGCGGCCAGCCGGCAGCCACGGCCCGGATCGCCTTCATGCGCTCACATTAAGTCGCGAGTGGTTGTTTCAGGCCGGCCACCCTCCTCAGCGACGCCCACGAACACAGCGCTATTCTGGCTTTTCAGAAAAAACCACAATTCGTCGACGGCGCGAATACCCAGCAGGTAGCCGTTGGCCGCGGCACCGCGGATAACGACAGTGGCTGCCACGGAGACGGCGAATGACGGTATTCGTCGGAGCGTCGGTGAAACACTTGCGGCACAAGCTCGATATCCTGCTGGCCAGCACACCCAGCCAGACTAGGCTGATTACGGGCGTGGATTTTGACCCTAAAGCGTTCGAGCGTGTTTGGAAGTCGGAAGCTGCTGATCAACGAGCTGCGAGCAGTTATGGATGGCGGGGGCTGGCCGAGGCAGTCTGGGCCGCCGCATTCAGAACATCCCGCCGGCGGAAACCATCACCAGGAAGCCGAGCATCCACATGCCGCTTGCCGCTTGCCGCTTGCCGCTTGCCGCTTGCCGCCTCATGCTGGCGATTATCGGCGTGCGCGTCGAGCGCCTGAACGACTGTAGCGAGGCTGACGCGATGGCAGAAGGCATCGATCGCGACGGTGAGGGATGGTTGTCGTACGCCGCCGGCTCTTGTGTCCAGTTTCCCACGACCGGCTACGCGTCCCTTTGGGATGACATAAACGGCGCTGGAGCGTGGGACGAGAACCCATGGGTCTGGGTCGTCGAGTTCCGACGCGTTTAGACCGAATTATTCAAGACCAATAATTTCAGGAACTACCCACCATGGACACGAAACCTCTGCGGATCACCGGACCAGCGAAGCTGAAGCATCCGGCTCCGAGTTTGTCGCCGACCTGAATCATCTCGGTGGTCCGGGCAAAGGTGAGCGTCATGAACTGCAGCGCCAGGCGGGTCACGGCATCGCTCTGGTAGGCGTCGACGTCGAGCAGCAACTGCGGCAGCTTGAGTTGCGACACGCGCGCCTGGTGCGTAACCGGCGCACCCTTCAGCGCGGTGGCGCTGTCGATGTCGGCCGCCGGGTCACGGTCGCAAGCCCCGTGGATGATCCCGTACTGGAACACCGCGCGCATTGCAGGACGCGCTTGGTAGTGTCTCATACGCCACTTATCTCGATCTTGCGCAGCATATCCAGTCGCGCCGGCGCCTTGATGTCAGCAATTGGCATGACGCCGATGACCGGGAACACGTCGTTTTCGAGGGAGGCGATCACCTTGCCGGCGTAGTACTCGACCCAGTTGCTCTTCTGGGTGGCATACCAGTCGCGGGCCACCGCCTCGAAGGAATTGCCCGCGGCGATCTCGACCGCGCGGCGCTGCTCGACCTTCGCGGCGCCTGGATCCTGGCCGGGTGGCCAGCACGGCCCGGGCGGCGTCGCGTTGCGCGCGCGCCTGCGCGAGCGGCACCTCAGGATAGACGCCGAAGCCCAGTCGGTTCTCGTTGCCGGACGGCCGGAAATAGCGAAAACGCCATAGCTTTCTACCGTCGGGCGTTACCTCTAGAAAGAGACCGCCCCCCCAGCCAGCTTGTAAGGCTTCTCTTTCGGCTTCGCATTGCGGAGCTTCATAGCAGACTGCGGTTCTACGCGCTTTGGCATTTTTTCGTGGCACTGGATAATGTGGCATTGGCCGGTGCCACGAATGATGCCTCGAAAAATGGCGGATGCGAGCGACCAATGGCGCACTTTGGCGAACTCCGAAAGCCCGCGAAGCCTTGATTTACTTGAGAAGAAAGAACTTCAGAGAACCTCTGCGGACTATATTGTGGTCCCGCCGGCAGGAATCGAACCTGCATTTCACGCTTAGGAGGCGCGTGTTCTATCCATTGAACTACGGCGAGACGATAGACACTCCCGGATCGGTGAGCGCGCCTTGGCGGCGCGGATCCCGGAGCAGGCCGGAGTATATCAAAATCCTCACCGCCCAAGAAACGCGCCGCCCCCTCTTCAGCACTCGCCATTCTTGGCGTGCCCCGGGGGACAGTGATAGCCCTTGTCGTTCTTGCCGTAGCCGCCGTCGCGGCGCCCGTCCCAGCGCTCGGGCACCAGCACCCCGCCACCGCTGGCCTGCACCCAGCGCGGTTAGCAGAACCGCCAGCCCATAAAACGAGAAGCCCGCCAGGAAACTGGCGGGCTGGTTGCGGACGGTCCGGACCTTCCAGGTCAACGCCGGCGCTATCGCGGCAACAGTCGTTGCAAGCAGCGTTTCCCATGATTCCGCCCATGACGCGGACGTCCCTCCGGACCACCCGGAGAGTCGAAGGAAAGCTGGCAGTGACGCCGACTGCCGCGATATCAGCGGCTAGCAGCACTTAAAGCAAAGCGCCGAGGAAGGTCAGCGGGTATTCCAGGTCCGCCACCTTGCCGGGCAACCGTGTGCCCGACGGCTTCAGTATAGGCAGGCAGCCCACGGATGCAACTTTGAATGCGGCGGGGGAAATTCCAGAAAAAGTGCGCGATGGCGCTCAGAAACTCGCATTTCGGACTCAGAAAGGCTCAGAAAGGAATTCCTATCGCAGTGCAACAACTTTACTTTTGTTTCTGCTATAATTCGCGCCGTGAGTTCGCACTGTGAGTTGTGCAACACGCCAGCCGGGTTCTTCCGGCAGGCGATACCGCCCCCGCTCTCAAGCTCTGCTCCCCGGTCCCGCCGACTGGCCTGCTTTATGTTGCCGTGCTGTTTGCTGCATCAAGGCCAAGTGGTGATACCCGACAGAACGCATTTCTCACCGACGTCGCCTCGTCTCCGATCCTGTTGAATAGCTCTATAGAGCTGTTTGCCTGCCAGGGACTGTCGCCCGGCCTTGTGCCCGGTGCCACCCTGCCTGCCGCCGTACTGCCAGCTGTGTCTGTCGTAACGGCCTCACCGATTGGCGCCGAAGCCTTTTTAAGACTTTGCACTGCGCCCGCCCCTGTTCGCTAGTTCGGCATGGGGTGCCATGCATTTAAAGAAAATTACGACATGACCCAGCACGACATTCGTGCGGAGCAAGATTTTGCCTCCGCCGCCGACGCATCGATCGAAGCCGCAGCCATCGCCACCCCCGCTATCCAGGAACCGAGCCCGCTCGACAAGCTCGACGCCATCCTCAGCCCGGAAGCCGCCGTGGCGCCTGCCGCTGCTGCCATCAATGCCGAGAACGGCTTCGCCAAGCTCGGCCTCGAAGAAGCCATTCTTCGCGCCCTGGTTGAACTGAACTACACCACGCCGACCCCGGTGCAGGCACAAGCGATCCCCGCCTTCCTGGCTGGCCGCGACCTGCTGGTGTCGAGCCAGACCGGCTCGGGCAAGACCGGCGCCTTCATCCTGCCGGCGATCCAGCGCATCAGCGAGAAGGCTTCGCCGAATCGCCCGCGTTCGGACGATCCGGTCAAGCGCATGAAGGGCAAGCGCCCCCGTCCGTCGCCGGCGCAACCCGCGCTGCTGGTGCTGACCCCGACCCGCGAACTGGCCCTGCAAGTTACCGAAGCCACCGCCAAGTACGGCCGCCACCTGCGCCGCATCGTCTGCGCCAGCATCCTGGGCGGCATGCCTTACCCGAAGCAGCTCGCCGCGCTGTCCAAGATGCCTGACATCCTGGTCGCTACCCCGGGCCGCTTGCTGGACCACGTTGAAGCCGGCCGTATCGACCTGTCCCAACTGGACATGCTGGTGTTCGACGAAGCCGACCGCATGCTCGACATGGGCTTCGCCGACGACATCGACGCCATCGTTGCCGCTACCCCGGCTACCCGCCAGACGCTGATGTTCTCGGCCACGCTGGACGGCCGCATCGCCCAGCTGGCTTCGCGTCAGCTGCGCGATCCGCAACGCATCGAAATCGCCGCGACCCGCGCCGACCAAAGCAATATCGAACAGCGCCTGCACTTCACCGACGACATGTCGCACAAGGAAAAGCTGCTGGACCACCTGCTGCGCGACACCACGCTCAAGCAAGCCATCGTCTTCACCGCGACCAAGCGCGATGCCGATTCGCTGGCCGAGCGCCTGTCGGACACCGGCTTCGCAGCCGGCGCGCTGCACGGCGACATGACCCAGGGCGCGCGTAACCGCACCCTGACCTCGCTGCGCCGCGGCAACCTGCGCATCCTGGTGGCAACCGACGTGGCCGCACGCGGCATCGACGTGCCCGATATCACCCACGTGGTCAACTTCGACCTGCCCAAGCAAGCGGAAGACTACGTCCACCGTATCGGCCGTACCGGCCGCGCTGGCCGCTCGGGCGTCGCCATCAACCTGGTGAACCACGGCGACATGTTCCAGTGGAAGCGCATCGAGCGCTTCACCAACAACCGTGTCGACGCATCGGTGATCGAAGGCCTGGAGCCGCGTCGCTCGCCGAAGCCGCGTTCGGGCTTCGCCGGCAAGCCGGGTGGTGACCGCGGTGGTTACCGTGGCAACAGCAATGGCGGCGGCTATCGCGGCGGTGAAAACCGCAGCTTTGGCGACCGCAAGTTCGGCGGCGGCGAAAGCCGCGGCTTCGGCAGCCGTGATGGCGCCCCGCGTCCCGCAGGCGATCGCCCGTTCGGCGACCGTGACGGCAACCGTGGCTTCGGCGACCGCAGCAGCCTGGGCAACCCCAATGGCAACAGCACCGGCTATCGTGGCCAGGGCGCAGCCGGCGGCCAGCGCAGCTTCAACAACGAAGGCGGCGGCTACCGTGGCGGCGACAATCGTGGCTTCGGCAATCGTGACGGCGCGGCTCCCCGCAGCTTCGGCGACGGCAATCGTGGCGGCTTTGGCGGCGGTGCAGCCGGCAATGGCGGCAACGGTGGCTACCGTGGCGGCGAAGGCCGCAGCTTCGGCAACCGCGATGGCAACCGTGATGGCGCCCCCCGCAGCTTCGGCGGCGGTCAGCGCAGCGGCAACGGCAACACCGGCGGCCGCTCGCGTTTCGAGCGTTAATTTGCCGGGCTGAACAGGTTCACCGCTAAGGCGGTGATCTCTCGCAAAGCCAAAGAAAAAGGCACCTTCGGGTGCCTTTTTCTTTGGCCGCCTTTTTCGGCCGCCTCAACCAGCGGCGCTCGCCACGGGCAACCAGCGTCCCGCTACATCGAACAACTGCGAAAGCCGACGAACGCGAAATCGTCCTCGGGCAGCAGCGCCATGCGCGCGCGTGCATGACGCTGGCGCGCCGGGCTGGCGAAAGACGTGCTCCGCACCGCCTGGTGGCTGGCAAAGCAGTACACGTATTCCATATCCGCGGGGTCCGCCTCGAATCCCGCGTAGGGCTCATACGGCGTCGCCGTCCACTCGCGCACCATGCCCCAGCGCAGGCCGCCCCGATCCTGGACCGCAGCCAGCTCCCATTCCGTTTCCGTCGGCAGGCGCCGGCCTGCCCAGGCGCACCAGGCTTGCGCCTCGAACAAGCTGACGTGACGTACCGCCTCGTCAGGGTTCAACGTGCGCAGGCTGCCGAAGCGCGAGGCCATCCAGGCCCGCGACTCGGAATGGCGGGCCCAGTAGCGCGGCGCCGAGCGATCCTGCATCATCAGCCACTGGCGACCCGCCGCCGACCACCACGAGGCGCGCTCGTAGCCGCCGTCCTCTACGAAATCGAGGAACTGCGCATTGCTGACCGGCGCGGCATCCATCTCGAAAGCCGGCACATAGATAGGCTGCGACGGCAACTCATCGGGCAGCGCGAAGCCATCCGGCGCGCTCCAGCCCTGGATGAAGCGCCCGCCGGGAAACTGCAAGGTGCCGCCGTGCGGCACCGATACCGACGGCAGGACGGCCGCAGGCTCCACGGGAGCAACGCCCAGCGCCTGCAGCAGCGCGGCGATGGCTTCGCCCTGGCGGTCCTCGTGAAACAGCGCGCGGCGCCAGGCGTAGAGCGTGGCATCGCCATCATCGGGTTGCGCCGCCAGCCGGCGCAGGACGGCATCGAGCACGTCGGCGGCGTAGCGCTTGACCACGGCCACGTCGGGCAGCGTGACCTCCCAGCGGGCATCGGGATCGATGCGATCGGGATCGAACCACTCGTCCGCGCCGGCCAGCAACGACGGCACGCTGGCCACCTGCAGCCAGGCGCCATCGCGCTCAAGCGTGCGCACGTCGCGCAGGCACCACCATTCGGCGTGCCAGGCCACATGCCCGAGCGTCCACAACGGCGGGTCGGAAAAATCCTGGCGAGGCACCTCCCAGCCACGCCGGGTCTGGCCAAAAGCGGCCAGCCAGGCCAGGGTGCGGTTGCGCGCTTCCACCAGCGCCTGCGCCAGGCCTTCGCGCGGCAGCCGCCGGGCATCGGCCCAGACGGCCTTGCCGCCGTTGAAATGAAGGTCGGGAAGCATGGAAAAGCCGCTCATCGAACACCCTGCCAGAGAATGGGATTGGCACCCGGTTGCGTGATCCGGCTAGCCGCGTGCGCCATGCGCCGCACCTTTCGCCGAAGAGATGCGGGCATTATGACACCAGCCCCACCTGCCCCCTCGCGGTGTGCCCGGTGGCTTCTCAGGCCCGGGCGTGGAACACCGCGAACCATCCGCGCGGATCGCTCCACCAGACCGGATCGTCGAAGCCCGCAGCCTCGAGCAAGGCGGCGAAGTCGTCCGGCCGGTATTTATACGAATCCTCCGTATGAATCTGCTCGCCCGCGCGAAAGCCGCGGCTACCCTCCGCCCAGCGCACGGTGACCTCGCGCTCAGCTTGCAGGTGCATCTGGATCCGCGACCCCTCGCGGTCGAAGCTGGCCACATGGCGCCAGTCCTCAAGCTGGAAGTCGCTGCCCACGATGCGATTCAGGTTGCGCAGCACATTGCGATTGAAGGCGGCGGTCACACCAAGCGGGTCATCGTAGGCGGCCACCAGCGCCTGCTCGTCCTTGAGCAGGTCCACGCCAATCAGCACGCCATCCCCCTTGTCCGCCGCGGCCCGCAGCCGCTGCAGCAAGGACTGGGCCTGCGTTGGTGCGAAATTGCCGATGCTGGATCCTGGATAAAAGAACAGGCGGCGCCCGCTCCTGACTTCGGGCGGCAAGTCGAGCGGCACGCACAGGTCGGCGCCCAGGCCAAGCATGGGAATCTGCGGATGCTGCTGCTGCAGGCAGAACAGCGTTCCGCGCAGGAATTCCACCGAGATATCCAGCGCCACGTATTGCGCCGGCTGCAGGCTGCCGAAGAGCCGGGCCGCCTTCTGGCAGTTACCCGCACCAAGGTCGATCAGCACGCAGCCGCTGCCGGCGCGCGCGGCCATGGCGGGAGCAAATGCCGAAAAGACCGCGGCCTCGGTGCGCGTGGGGTAGTACTCGGGCAGGTCGGTGATGGCCTCGAACAGGCGCGAGCCGAGCACGTCGTAGAAGAACTTGGGGCTGATGCTGGCTGCGCTGGCCAGCAGGCCGCGCGTGATCTCGCCGCGTAGCGCGCCGCTGTCCTCGTGGTACTGCTGGATGAAATCCAGCCGGGGCACCGGGTTCGGCTGCGCATGGCCGTTGCCGACGACGACGCTGCCGGCGGGAGGGCCGTTGGGTTTCAGGGCCGAGGTGCCGTTGTGCTTGGCTTGGGAGTGATTGAGGCGTACGTTCAGTGGATTCAGCGGGGTCGGGACTGCCGGCATGACGTTTCCTTGATGGTCGATGGGCACTGCATAAAACCCCCAGGGGCCCGCACGTCACGGCATGCGCGGGAGTTGCAAGGGATCCGCCTCCGGTGACGTCTGGGGCGCATCAGCCGATGCAAGTCTTCTCAGGATAGCTGGCGAGCGCGGAGTGTGCTTACCGCATTGCACAAAAACCTCCGTGCAGTGAAAACCAGAAAGTGCGCTTTGTTCAACAAAAATTCGCTGCGGCAACGCCGCCACAATGCCGCCACGGCGCCCACAAAAAATACGCAGCATCGTTTATAATCCGCTTCAGCGCATCTGCTTCGGGCTCGCCCGGATTGGATCGCCCCTCAAAGGGGAGTAGCTCCGGGGCCATGCCCTTAGCACAATCGTCATTCCGGGACTGACAGTCTCCGGTTGTGCTGACCGCGCCAAGTAACATCAGCGGTCGAGCAAGACCTTTGCAACCTGGTTTCATGGTTTGCAAAGGCGCCCCCAAGCTCCCACACATCATGTCTCCAGGCCAAACCGGTGCGTACGCACGGCTCTTAGCTATTCGTTGTTCGAGGAGATTTCATGGAATGGTTTACCGATTTGTTCACGATGCAGTTCCTGACCGCACTGCTATCCATCGTCGTCATTGACCTTGTGCTGGCCGGCGACAATGCGATCGTGATCGCCCTGGCGGCGCGCAACCTGCCGCCCCACCTGCAGAAGAAGGCCATCATCTGGGGGACTGTCGGCGCGGTCGTGGTCCGTTCGGCCATGACGGTCGGCGTGGTGTGGCTGCTCAAGATCCCTGGCCTGCTGCTGATCGGCGGCGCGGCCCTGGTGTGGATTGCCTACAAGCTGCTGTCCGATGACGGCAATGGCGACGAGCATGGCGCGGGCGCAACCACCCTGATGGGCGCGATGAAGACGATCATCATCGCCGATGCGGTGATGGGCGTGGACAACGTGCTGGCTGTGGCTGGCGCGGCGCACGGCAGCTTCCTGCTGGTGGTGCTGGGCCTGCTCATCAGCATCCCCATCGTGGTGTGGGGCTCGAGCCTGGTGCTCAAGCTGATGTCGCGCTTCCCCTCGATCATCTTCGTGGGTGCCGGCGTGCTGGCCTTCACGGCAGTCAAGATGATCGTCAGCGAGCCGCTGGTGAAGGAATTCTTCAACAGCAACGCGCTGGCCTACTACGGCTTGTTCGTGGTGGTCGTCGGCGGTGTGCTGGGCGGTGGCTACCTGGTGCAAAAGCGCCGGGCTCCGGCTACGGCCGCGCAGTAATGCGCGACGGCGCCAGCGCCGCCGAGCTAGCTGAAACCTGAAAACGGGTCGCAACGGGTCGCCGAAAGGCGGCCCGTTTTGCTTTGCGATAAAATGCTAAACCTTTAGCAATTTGCCATTCGGTTAGCAGATTGCCTGCCATACGCGCACACCGCTGTCGCGTCACTTTTCCCCAACACCCGCGCCGATGAAACAGTACCTCGACTTCATGCGCCATGTGCAAGAGCATGGCACCGAAAAGGCCGACCGCACCGGCACCGGCACGCGCTCGGTGTTTGGCTACCAGATGCGCTTCGACCTGCGCGAAGGCTTCCCGGTGGTGACCACCAAGAAGCTGCACATGAAGTCGATCATTCACGAACTGCTGTGGTTCCTGAAGGGCTCGACCAACATCCAGTACCTGAAGGACAACGGCGTCAGCATCTGGGACGAATGGGCCGACGCAAACGGCGAGCTCGGGCCGGTCTATGGCTCGCAGTGGCGCGCGTGGCCCACGCCGGACGGCCGCCACATCGACCAGATCGCCGACCTGATGGCGCAGATCCGCAGCAATCCCGATTCGCGCCGGCTGATCGTATCGGCCTGGAACGTGGGCGAGATCGCGCAGATGAAGCTGCCGCCCTGCCATGCATTCTTCCAGTTCTACGTGGCCGACGGCCGCCTGTCCTGCCAGCTGTACCAGCGCAGCGCCGATATCTTCCTTGGCGTGCCGTTCAATATCGCCAGCTATGCGCTGCTGACGCACATGATCGCGCAGCAGACCGGGCTGGAGGTGGGGGACTTCATCTGGACCGGCGGCGACTGCCACATCTACAGCAACCATGCCGAGCAGGTGGCAACCCAGCTCGCGCGCACACCGATGGCGTTGCCGCAACTGAAGATCCTGCGCAAACCGGACAGCATCTTCGACTACAAATACGAGGACTTCGAACTGGTGGGCTACGAATCGCATCCGGCCATCAAGGCACCGGTGGCCGTATGACGTTGCTGACCCTGATCGTGGCGAAGGCCCGCAACGGCGTGATCGGCCGCGACAATACCCTGCCCTGGCGCCTGCCCGAGGACCTGGCGCACTTCAAGCGCACTACCATGGGCGCGCCCATCGTGATGGGCCGCAAGACGTGGGAGTCGATCGGCCGGCCGCTGCCGGGCCGGCGCAATATCGTGGTGAGCCGCAACCGCGACCTGCGCATCGAGGGCTGCGACGTGGCGAACTCGCTGGAAGAAGCGCAGCGGCTATGCGTGGGCGCCCCGCAGATCTTCCTGATCGGCGGCGCGCAGCTGTATGCCGAGGCCCTGCCCAGCGCAGACCGGCTGGTGGTGACGGAAATCGATGCGGATGTGCAAGGCGACGCGGTGTTTCCGGCCATCGACCCGCGGCAGTGGATCGCGACGCAGCGCGAGCGGCATCATTCGGAGGCGAACGGTTTCGACTACGCGTTCGTGACGTACGAGCGCCCGCCCTCGGGCGAGGAATAACGGTCGCCTCAAACGGCAAGTTTCAAGCGACGCTGACGTCGCTGACGTTTTGAGCACGCGGCGGCCTGTCTTCAGGCCGCCGCTGTCGTTTTAGTTGCCGCCGGCGATGGTCATCTGCTCGATCAGGACCGAGCCGGTTTCCTTGGTGCCGCGCACCAGCGAATCGGCGCCAATGGCCACGATCTGCTGGAACATCTCCTTCATGTTGCCGGCGATGGTGATCTCTTCCACCGGGTACTGGATCACCCCATTCTCGACCCAATAGCCCGACGCGCCGCGCGAGTAATCGCCCGTCACATAGTTCACGCCCTGCCCCATCAGCTCGGTCACCAGCAGGCCGGTGCCCAGCTTGCGCAGCATGCCGGCGAAGTCGTCTGCCGGCGTGGTCAGCTTGCTGGAAAGCGTCAGGTTGTGCGAGCCGCCGGCGTTGCCGGTGGTCGTCATGCCCAGCTTGCGCGCCGAATACGTGGAGAGGAAATAGCCTTCCACCACGCCGCCGCGCACCACATCGCGCGCGTGGGTCTTCACACCTTCTTCGTCAAAGGGTGCGCTGCCCATGGCGCCCGGCAGGTGGGGTTGCTCGTGGATATGGATATGCGGCGCAAACACCGCCTTGCCCAATGTGTCGTAGAGGAAGGTCGACTTGCGGTACAGCGCGCCGCCAGACACGGCCTGCACGAAGGCGCCAAGCAGGCCGGCGGCCAGAGGTGCCTCGAACAGCACCGGGCAGCGGCGCGTCGACAACTGGCGCGCATTCAGGCGGGCCAGCGAGCGCTCGGCGGCATAGCGGCCGATGTCCTCGGGCGCAGCCAGCGCGCCGGGCGCGCGCTTGGACGAGTACCAGTCGTCGCGCTGCATGCCGCTGCCGGTGCCGGCGATCGGCGCGCAGGAAATAAAGTGGCGGGAATAGGGGTAGCCGCCCGTGAAGCCGCGCGAAGTGGCCAGCACGAACTGCGAATGCTGGGCCGAGACGCTGGCGCCGTCGCTGTTGCGAATGCGCGGCGAGACCGCGAAGGCGGCCGCCTCGGCGCGCCGCGCGAGCTCGATGGCTTGCTCAGCGTCGATATTCCACGGGTGGAACAGGTCTAGATCCTGCGGGTTGCGCTCGAGCAGCGCTTCTTCAGCCAGGCCGGCGCAATCGTCTTCCGCGGTGAAGCGAGCGATGTTGTAAGCCGCCTCGGCCGTGGCGCGCAGGGCCGCCGGCGAGAAATCCGAGGTGCTGGCGTTGCCGCGCCGCTGGCCGATCATGACCGTGACGCCCACTACCTTGTCGCGGTTTTGCTCGATGGTTTCCACCTGGCCCTTGCGCACCGACACCGACAGGCCGCTGCCCTCGGAGATCTCGGTAGCCGCGTCGGTGGCGCCCAGCTCGCGTGCCACCCGCAGCACATCGGCGGCCATCTCGCTGAGCTGGGCCTGGGTATAAGTGAAGTGGGTGGTCTGGTCTGCGGATTGATCCATTGTGGGCGCGGTCATCAAAAGTCCAAACAAGAATCATAGCAAGATAAAATGCCAACCATGACGCGAAACACCCGCCCCTCCCCCCGGAACGCCTCCGGCTTCCCCGACCCGTTCACCCCTGAGCCGGCCGACGACGACGACATGCTCAAGAGCAAGTCGCAGAAAAAGCGCGACATGCTCGCCCTGCAAGACCTGGGCGTGGAACTCGAAGCCCTGCCCAAGGACCGCCTGGCGCGCGTGCCCATGCCTGAAGCGCTGGCCGACGCCATCCGCGACGCGCGGCGCATCACCAACCACGAAGGCAAGCGCCGCCAGATGCAGTATGTCGGCAAGGTCATGCGCAGGCTCGACGATGACGAAGTGGCCGCCATCCAGCGCGTGCTGGAAGGCTTCAAGGGCACCAGCAAGGCCGAGACGGCCAAGCTGCACCTGGTCGAGCGCTGGCGCGAGCTGCTGCTGGCGGACGACGCCGCGCTGACGAAATTCCTGGCCGAGCATCCGGCCAGCGACGTCCAGGCGCTGCGCAACATCATCCGCAACGCGCGCAAAGAGCACGAGATGAACAAGCCGCCGCGCTACTTCCGCGAGCTGTTCCAGGCCATCAAGACCGCGCTGGAAAGCAAGCAGGCCACGGCCACCGGCGAGCAGGAACCCGAGCCGGAAGCCGGCGAATAACCGATAAACGGCATCCCGAACGCAGCAACCAAGGAAATGGGGACAAGATGATGCAAACCACAACGCCCGCGCTGGTCCATCCCGTTACCCGCAGGCACCCGGACGAACTGCTGGTTGGCTTTGTCTCGATCTCCGACCGTGCCTCGACCGGCACCTACCAGGACGAGGGCATCCCGGCGCTGCGCGACTGGTTCGGGCGCGCCCTGAGCTCGCCCTGGCAGGCCGTGGAGCGTCTCATCCCTGACGAGCAGGCGTTGATCTCGCGCACGCTGATCGAGCTGGTCGACGTGACCGGCTGCGATCTGGTGCTGACCACCGGCGGCACCGGCCCGGCCCGCCGCGACGTGACCCCCGAGGCCACGCTGGCGGTAGGCACCAAGGAAATGCCTGGCTTTGGCGAGCAGATGCGCCAGGTCAGCCTGCACTTCGTGCCCACGGCCATCCTGTCACGGCAGGTGGCCGTGATTCGCGAAACCGCCAGCCGCGCCGCCCTCATCATCAATCTGCCGGGCCAGCCGCGCGCCATCCGTGAAACCTTGGAAGGCCTGCGCGGCGAGGACGGCAACTCCATCGTGCAAGGCATCTTTGCCGCCGTGCCCTACTGCGTCGACCTGATCGGCGGGCCTTACATCGAGACTGACGAAGCCGTGGCCAAGGTGTGGCGCCCAAAGCACGCGATCCGCGCCAAACCCGCCGCGTGAACCTCAGTGGGCAGCCACGCTATCGCAGCCCCAGATACAGCCCCACCGGCACGAACAGCACGGCAGCCACATTGCCCAGCAGCACGATCGACGCCACCTGGTCCGGCTCCTGCCGGAAATGATCGGCCACCAGGAAGTTGAGCACGGCCGGCGGCAGCGACGCGAACACGAACAGCAGCCCGCGCTGAAGCTGGGTCAGCGGCACCACCTGCGCCAGCAGCAAGGCGCAGGCGATGCCGGTCAGCGGACAGACCGCAGCGCCGATCGCGCCCATGCCCCAGTTGCGCAGGCTCACGTCCTTCATGCGCACGCCGAGCGCGAACAACATCAAGGGCACGGTGGCGTCGCCCAGCAGCTTGATCGACTGGAACACCGGCTCCGGCAGCGAGAACCACGGCCGCGCCAGCGACAATCCCACCCCCCCCACGGTTGCCAGCACCATCGGATTGCGCGCGATCTGCGTGATCGACGCGTGCCGGTTGACGATCTTCATGCCGATGGTGAAGTGCATCAGATTGGACGCGGCGAACAGCGCCACGGCGGGCGCCAGCCCGACCGGCCCGAACGCGAACACCGATAGCGGCAAGCCCATGTTGCCGCAGTTGTTGAACATCATCGGCGGCACGAAGGTGCGCGGATCCGCCCCCAGCAGCCGCGCGCCAAGCCACGCCATCAAGCCCGAGCCCAGCACCACGGCAATCGCGCAACCCAGCAGCACAAGCTGGTCGGCCAGCACGAATTCCTTGCTGACAAAGGCCGACACCACCAGCAGCGGCGCGATCACATCGAGCGTGGCGCGGTTGATCCCGGACATGTCGGGGTGCGCGCGGCGCCCGTAGAGCCAGCCGACCAGGATGATCAGGATGACCGGCGTGATGATCGAGACGATGCGCGCAAGCATGGGCGGGCTGCCGTTAAGCCAAAGCGCCCCGCAGGGCGCCTTGGCAGTGACATGGGAGGAGAAAGAATCAGGCGGCCGGGGTATCCGGCGTTGCGCTCGCCTCGGCCGCGGCTGCAGGTACGGCTGCCGGCGCCGACTGCCGGATGAAGTGGGTGCGGTAGTAGCGCAGCTCTTCCACGGACTCCAGGATATCGGCCAGCGCGGTGTGCAGCTGGCGCTTGATGAAGCCCTTGTGGATGGCCGGCTCCCAGCGCTTGCACAGTTCCTTGAGCGTGGAGACGTCGAGGTTGCGATAGTGGAAGAACGCCTCCAGCTTGGGCATGTAGCGCGCCATGAAGCGGCGGTCCTGGCAGATCGAGTTGCCGCACATGGGCGACTTGCCGGCCGGCACCCAGCGCTTGAGGAAGGCCAGCAGTTCGGCCTCGGCCTGGGCTTCGGTCAGGGTCGAGGCCTTGACCTTGTCGATCAGGCCCGAGCGGCCGTGGGTGCCCTTGTTCCAGTTGTCCATGCCATCGAGCACGGCGTCTTCCTGGTGGATCACCAGCACCGGGCCTTCGGCCAGGATGTTGAGTTCGGAATCCGTCACGACGATGGCGATCTCGATGATGCGGTCCGTGTCGGGCATCAGGCCGGTCATCTCCATGTCCAGCCAGATCAGGTTGTTTTCGCTCTTGACGGATTTGACGCCGCTGGGGACGTGGGTATTTTGGCTGGTCATCTGGACTGCAATCGAAAGGGAAGCAATAGGGGGCGCGCCCGCGCTCCGGATCAGGAACACGGGGCAGCAGGCACGAACAACTTATAATTCTCGCATATCCGCCACCGCAGCCGGTTCCAACGCGCTCGGAAACCCGCTTCGGCGGTCCGGCCGCCACCGCGTACGCCAAGGCTTCACACGACAAGGCTCTGCCCG
The DNA here is from genome assembly GCF_008801925.2 of Cupriavidus basilensis. NCBI lineage: Bacteria > Pseudomonadati > Pseudomonadota > Betaproteobacteria > Burkholderiales > Burkholderiaceae > Cupriavidus > Cupriavidus basilensis. The sequence continues at coordinate 3,204,837 of NZ_CP062803.1, forward strand.
ATGTTCACGTTTCTGTTCCTAGCCGCCCTGATGCTGATGGTGCTGACCAAGCTCTGGCTGGCCGCCCGCCAGGTGCGCCATGTGGCGCAACACCGTCATGCTGTGCCTGAGCGCTTTGCCGACACCATTACGCTGTCGTCCCACCAGAAGGCGGCCGACTACACCATCGCCCGCACCCGGCTGTCGATGCTGGAAGTGCTGGCTGGCGCCGCGCTGCTGATCGTGCTGACCATGCTGGGCGGGCTGCAGTGGATCAACCAGTTCTGGATCGACACCTTCGGGCCGGGCTACGCCTACAGCGTGGCGCTGATCGCCAGCGTTGCCGTGATCGGGGGCCTGGTCGACCTGCCCTTCTCGCTCTACGGGCAGTTCGGCATCGAGCAGCGCTTTGGCTTCAACCGCATGGGCTGGAAGCTCTACCTGGCCGATCTGCTCAAGATGACCGCCGTTGGCTGCGCGCTCGGCCTGCCCTTGCTGCTCGCCGTGCTATGGCTGATGGCGCATATGGGCGAGTACTGGTGGGCGTGGACCTGGCTGACGTGGATCGCCTTCACCATCTTTGTGCAGATGATTGCCCCGTCGGTGATCATGCCGCTGTTCAACCGCTTCGAGCCGCTGGCCAATGCCTCGCTGGAAGCCCGCATCACGCGGCTGCTGCAGAAATGCGGCTTTCGCAGCCGCGGCCTGTTCGTCATGGACGGCAGCAAGCGCAGCGCGCACGGCAATGCCTACTTCACCGGCTTCGGCGCGGCCAAGCGCATCGTTTTCTTCGACACGCTGATGGAGCGCCTTGCCGATGACGAGATCGAAGCGGTGCTGGCGCATGAGCTTGGCCACTTCAAGCGGCGCCACATCCTCAAGGGCATGCTGGTCAGCTTTGCGCTGAGCCTGGTCTTCCTCGCCGCGCTGGGCTGGCTTTCCAGCCGCACGTGGTTCTACACCGGGCTGGGCGTGCTGCCCAACCTGGGCACCACCAATCACGCCCTTGCCCTCGTGCTGTTCTTCCTGACCTTGCCGGTTTTCACCTTCCTGCTTGGCCCCCTGGCAAGCCTGACCTCGCGCCGCCATGAGTTCGAGGCGGATGCGTTTGCGGCCGGCCAGACCGATGCCGGCCACCTGGTCTCTGCCCTCGTCAAGCTCTACAAGGACAATGCCTCTACCTTGACCCCCGACCCGATCTACAGCGCCTTCTACTACTCGCACCCACCGGCAGCACAGCGGATCGACCGCCTGCTGGCGCACGCATGAGCCGCGCCGCCAGCCGGGGAGGCCCGCAGCGCGCCCCAAGCCCTGCCAAAGCCAATGCCAATGGCGCCGCCGCCGAGGAGGCGCTGATCGTCGCCGCGCACGGCCGCCACTATGTGATCGAACTGGACGACGGCAGCCGCCTGCACGGCTTCCCGCGCGGCAAGCGCAGCGAATGCGCGGTGGGCGACCGAGTCACCATCGAGCGCGCCGCGTCCGACCAGTGCGTGATCACCGGCTTCAAGCCGCGCAAGAACCTGCTGCATCGCTCGGACCAGTTCAAGTCCAAGCTGCTGGCTGCCAATATCGACCAGGTAGTGATTGTGCTGGCGACCGAGCCGGGCTTCTCGGAAGACCTGCTGGGCCGCGCGCTGGTGTCCGCCGAAGCACTGGGCATACGCCCGCTGATCATCCTCAACAAGATCGACCTGACCGAGCGGCTGGAAGAAGCGCGCGGCCGCCTGGAACTGTACCGCGGGCTTGGCTACGAGACGCTGTTCCTGTCGGTGCACGGCTCGCCGGACGATACGCTGGCGCAGTTGCGCCCGCAGCTGGCGCACCGCGCCAGCATCCTGATCGGCCAGTCGGGCATGGGCAAGTCCTCCCTGCTGAACCTGCTGATCCCGGGCGTGGAAGCGCAAACCCGGGAAATCTCCGCCAAGCTGGATTCGGGCAAGCACACCACCACCTTCACCCGCCTCTACCACCTGCCCGCCAGCGTGGATGGCGAGGCCGATGGCGTGGATGGCATGGATGACGCGGATCCTCAAGCGCGCCAGCGTGGCTGCCTGATCGATTCGCCGGGTTTCCAGGAGTTTGGCCTGCACCACCTGAGCGAAGGCATGCTGGAGCGCGCGTTCCCCGAATTCCGCCCACGCCTGACCGAGTGCCGCTTCTACAATTGCCACCACATCAACGAGCCCGGCTGCGGCGTGCTGGCGTCGATGAAGGCCGGCGAGATCTCCGGCCGGCGCCACCAGCTCTACACGCAGCTGCTGCACGAATCCCGCCAGCAAAAGCCGTGGTAAGGTAATCGGGCGCGCCGCCTGCGGACAAACGGGCATGCGGCGCACCCGATCCCGATGAAACTACTGCTATCGACCCCTTCCCTCGTCCATGCCGCGCACTGCCAGAATGTGCTGGAAGCCGCCGGCATCCGCGCCGACCTGCGCAATACGTGGCTGGCTGGCGCCATGGGCGATATCCCGTTTCGCGAAAGCGCCCCCCAGGTCTGGCTGATCGACGATGAACGGGAGGCCGAGGCCTGGGAGGTGTTGCACGCCGCCGCCAATCCGGCGCCGGGCCCGCGATGGGCCTGCGTGTCCTGCGGGGAATGGCACGATGCGCAGTTCGGCTCGTGCTGGCAATGCGGCGCACCGCGGCAACCCTGAAAAGCAAAGCGCCCGCGGCAAGCGCGGGCGTCGATGGCCGACGGTCAACGGGTACGGCGGGGTTGGCTCAGCCCACCCAGAGCGCCAGCGACAACATCGCCAGCAGCAGCATCCACAGCACGACGGCGCGCCACACCAGGCCGATGGCCGATTGCAGCGTACGCACGTTGGGTTCCACCCCGAATTCCGGCGCGGCCGCCTCGGGCTCGCTGTCGTCGTCCATGCCCGGTGCATAGTCCACCGCCGGCCCGGCCAGGCTGGTCCGCAGCACCACGGCAGTACTCTCTTCGGCCAGCGGCACCCCCAGGCGCACGCCAAGCGCGCCGCCGCCGCTGGCAAGCAGGATGCCGTTGACGGCATCGTTCCACTTGCGCGCATGGTTGCGCCACGCATAGACCGCGTCCTCGAAATTGCCAACGATGGCAAAGCCGACCGAGGTCAGCCGCGAAGGAATCCAGTCCAGCAGGTAGAAGGCACGCGCGGCAAAGCGGCCCAGCGCGGGGCTGCGGTCCGTGGAGGGGATATTCCAGTGGCGCGCGAGGTACTCGGCGATGCGGTACAAGACCACGCCACCCGGGCCGATCGGCACCAGGAACCAGAAAAACACCCCGAACACATGCCGGTGCACTGCCACGATGGCGGCTTCCAGGGTGTGCCGGACGATTTCCGTGACCGGCATCTCGATGGTTTCGAGACCGGTCCACTCGTGCAGCAGCGCGCGGGCGCGCGGCAGGTCATCGCGGTTAAGCGCCTCGTGGATGTCGGTGAAGAAGTGGCTGAACTGCCGGAAACCCAGGGTGAGGTAGAGCAGCAGGACATTCCACGCCAGCGTGAGCGCCACGCTGATGGAAGCCAGCAGGTAGTGCACCACCATGGCGGTCAGCGTGAGCGGCAGCACCACCGTGAACCAGGCCAGCGCGGTATCGCGCGGACGCCCGGTGTCAAAGGCATGCTCGGCGCGCTCGGCAAGAACGCGCACGATGTCGTAGATCGGATTGTTGCGGCCCAGGGCGCGGAACTGCTCGGCGATCAGCGCGAGGAGAACGGATACAAATGTCATCTCTGGTCTGGGTGTCGATGGCCAGGGCGCATCAGGCGGCGCGTGTGCCGGGCTGATCGCTTATCTTATCTATGGCGAGACGATAGCATACGGCAAACCCGCCCAGACAAAGCACAGCAGCCCGCCGGCAAAGCGGGCGGGCTGCGGGCTGCCGAGGCAACGCCTCAGGGCAGGTCAAACACCAGCACTTCGGCACCATCGCCGTGCGCCAGGGTCACGGCCTCGGCGCCTTCCAGCTGCGCGGCATCGCCCGCTTCCAGCGCCTTGCCATTGACGGTGACGCGGCCACGCGCCACATGCACATAGGCCTTGCGCCCGGGTGCCAGCGCCAGCGTGGCGGACTCGTCCGCGTCAAACAGGCCGGCATACAGGCGCATGTCCTGATGGATCACCACCGAACCCTCGGCACCGTCGCGGCTGCCCACCAGGCGCAGCCGGCCGCGCTTGTCGGCCGCCGGAAAGTGCTTTTCCTCGTAGCCGGGCTCAAGGTCGGACTTCTCCGGCAGGATCCAGATCTGCAGGAAGTGGGTGGTGTCGTGTGCGGCGTGGTTGTACTCCGAGTGCCGCACGCCGGTGCCCGCGCTCATGCGCTGCACGTCGCCGGGGCGGATCACGCTGCCGTTGCCCATGCTGTCCTTGTGGGCCAGCTCGCCTTCCAGCACATAGCTGATGATTTCCATGTCGCGGTGGCCATGGGTGCCAAAACCCATGCCCGGCGCTACACGGTCTTCATTGATGACGCGCAGCGGCCCGAACTGCACGTGCTTGGGATCGTAGTAGTCCGCGAAGGAAAACGTATGGTACGACTTGAGCCAGCCATGATCGGCATAACCACGTTCACCCGCCTTTCTGATTTCAATCATTTTGACGGCCCTCCTTCAGGCCACATCGGCGCAGGAGCTGGGTTAATCCTAGTCCTGGCCTTGCGCTACGTTTCGATGCTAGGCAGTTTAGGGTGGCAGGCGTATATTTGGCGGACCGATCTTAGAAGCATTCATTCAGAAATTCTGAACATGGCACTCTCTCTCGAATCCCTGGAAGTTCTTGATGCCATCGAGCGCAAGGGCAGCTTCGCAGCCGCCGCGCACGAGATGGGCAAAGTGCCCTCCGCGCTCACCTATGTGGTGCGCAAGCTGGAGGAAGACCTGGACGTGCTGCTGTTCGACCGACGCCGCCACCGCGCCGAGCTCACGCCCGCCGGGCGCGCCTTGCTGGACGAAGGCCGCCACCTGCTGCACGCCGCCGACGACCTGGCCCGCCGCGTCAAGCGGCTGGCCACCGGCTGGGAGGCCACCCTGACCATCGTGGTCGACGACCTGATCAATTTCCGCGCCCTGCTGCCGGTCATCCAGGACTTCTATGCCGAGAACGATGCCACCCGGCTGCGCTTTGCCAAGGAAGTGCTGGGTGGCGCATGGGATGCGCTGGTCAGCAGCCGCGCCGACCTGGTGATCGGCGGCGCCTACGATGCGCCGAGCACCCAGGGCTTCCAGGTGCGCGCGCTGGGCTCCATGCCCTTTGTCTTCGCGGTGGCCGCGCATCATCCGCTGGCGACCGAGCCCGGCCCGCTGACCACCCTGCAGATCGCCAAGCACCGCATCGTGGCCGTGGGCGATACCTCGCGCAACCTGCCCGCGCGCACCCATGGCGTGCTCGCCGGGCAGGACGTGCTGGTGGTGCCCACCATGCGCGACAAGCTCGAAGCCCAGATCCGCGGCCTGGGCTGCGGCTGGCTGCCGGCGCCCATGGCGCAGCCCTTTATCGAAAGCGGCGTGCTGCAGGCACGCGAGACCCTGGAGGTGCGCGCCCCCGGCAATTTCAAGGTAGCCTGGCGCACCAGCACGCGCGGCAAGGCGCTGCAATGGTGGGCCAACAAGCTGGACGACCCGCGCCTGGCGCAAGCCCTGCTCCAGCAGCAGCCGGGCCAGCCTGACTAAGCACCAGACTACGCACCAGACCCATCGCCGGACCTATCACCGTCTAACACCTGCTTTCGCCATGTCTACCCACCCGAGCCTGGCGCCCAGCTACCGGGGCCGCTTTGCGCCCTCCCCCACCGGCCCGTTGCACATGGGCTCCCTGGTCACCGCGCTGGCCAGCTGGCTCGACGCACGCGCCCATCTCGGCAGCTGGCTGGTGCGCATCGAGGACATCGACTATCCGCGCTGCGTGCGCGGCGCGGACCAGCAGATCCTGCGCGCCCTGGCGCGGCTCGGCCTGCATCCGGACGAGCCGCCGCAATGGCAGAGCCGGCGCGAAGCGCTGTACGCCGAAGCGCTGCGCCAGCTCGATGCCGACCACCGGATTTATCCCTGCGGATGCTCGCGCAAGGAAATCGCCGACTCGCTGCTGCATGCGCGCGAGCGCCACCAGACGCTCGGGTATCCCGGCACCTGCCGCGACGGCCTGCATGGCAAGCTGCCCCGCGCCTGGCGGGTGCGGGTGCCGGACGGCGACGCCGCGCTGATCTGCTTCGACGACCGCTGGCAAGGCCGGCAATGCCAGGACCTCGCGACCGAGCTCGGCGACTTCGTGCTGCGCCGTGCCGATGGCTTGTGGGCCTACCAGCTGGCGGTAGTGGTCGACGACGGGCACCAGGGCATCACGCATATCGTGCGCGGCGCCGACCTGCTTGACTCCACCCCGCGGCAGATCCACCTGCAGCATCTGCTGGGACTGCCCACGCCGTCGTACCTGCATGTGCCGGTGGTGACCAATGCGCTGGGCGAGAAGCTCAGCAAGCAAAGCGGCGCGCAGGCCATCGACGGCCTCGATCCGCTGGCGGCGCTGCGCACGGCCGGCGCGCACCTGGGACTGGCGAGCGCGGCGCAATCGGTGCAGAGCTGGCTGAGCGATGCCACTGCCGGCTGGGCGGCCTTGCTGGAAAGCCTCCCCGCGCAGACGCAAGGCGAAGCGGCGACGCACCCCTGACTGGCATGAGGCCCAAAACAAGAGAGGCGCCCGAAGGCGCCTCTCTTGCTGGCTGCGGCGGCAGCGATCCGCTACGCGCGGTGCCGCGCCGTGGCGCTCAGGACTTGCGCGGCACGCCGCCCAGCAGCGCCGCCAGCTGCCGCTTGGGCGCCGGACGGCCGCGGCCAAAGGCGGCGGCATTGTTGTCCGTCACCTCGGGCTGCGCGGCAATCGCCGCGACGCTCGGCTCGTAAGGACGCGAGAAGAAGGAATCGTCGGACGGGCGGAACGCGTTGCGCGAGCTGGCCGGATCGTTGCGGCGCGCACGCGGCTCCTCACCGTCGCCATTGGCGCGCGGGCGGCGCACTTCGGTGCGGGCACGGCGGCGGTCGTTCTCGTCAGCGCGGGCGCCGGCACCGGTGGGGTCGAACCCCACCAGCGCGGTACGCGGCAGGCTGCGCTTGAGCAGCTTCTCGATATCGACCAGCAGGCGCTCATCGGCCGGCACGTAGATCGACAGGGCATCGCCGCTGGCGCCGGCACGGCCGGTACGGCCGATGCGGTGGATGTAGTCTTCGGCGCTGAACGGCAGGTCGAAGTTGATCACGCAGGGCATGTCGGGAATGTCGAGGCCGCGCGCTGCCACGTCGGTGGCGACCAGCGCATCGATATTGCCTTGCTTGAAGCCATCCAGCGTCTGCATGCGCTCGGTCTGGGTCTTGTCGCCGTGGATGGCGGCGGCATTGATGCCCTCGCGCTCCAGGTGACGCGCCAGGCGCGAGCAGCCGATCTTGCTGTTGACGAAGACGATGCACTGGCGCGACAGGCCTTCGGCGGCGCGCTTCTTCAGCAGGTGCACCACGGCGGCCTGCTTGTGGCCGTCTTCGACCTGGAACACGGTCTGGCGCACGTTCTCGTTGGCCGAGTTGCTGCGCGCCACTTCGATGGTGACCGGCTGGCGCAGGTAGCTGGCGGCCAGCCGCTTGATTTCGTTCGAGAAGGTCGCCGAGAACAGCAGCGTCTGCCGCTGTGCCGGCAGCAGGTTGATGATGCGCTGCAGGTCGGGCAGGAAACCCATGTCGAGCATGCGGTCGGCCTCGTCCAGCACCAGCATCTGCACTTGCGACAGGTTCACCGACTTTTGCTGCACGTGGTCGAGCAGCCGGCCCGGCGTTGCCACCAGGATTTCCACGCCGCGGCGCAGCGCCTCGGTCTGCGGGTTCATGTCCACGCCGCCGAACACCACCGTGCTGCGCAGGTCCGTGAAGCGCGCGTAGCGGGCCACGTTGTCGTAGACCTGGTCGGCCAGTTCGCGGGTGGGGGTGAGCATCAGGGCGCGCACGGGATGGCGGGCCGGCGAGGCGCTGGCGCTGGCCAGCGGCAAGAGGCGCTGGATGATCGGCAGCGCGAAGCCGGCGGTCTTGCCGGTGCCGGTCTGGGCCGCGCCCATCACGTCCTTGCCCAGCAGCACCACGGGAATCGCCTGCTCCTGGATGGGAGTGGGCTTGGTGTAGCCCTGCTCGGACAACGCGCGCTGGATGCGCGCATCCAGCCCGAAGCTGTCGAAGGTGATCTCGGGGGTGGTCTGGTCAGTGGTCGTAGTCGTCATGGTTTCCGTGTCTTGCAGGAGGCGAACCCGGCGCCAACGGACACGCGTCTTGAACCGAGCGGGGGAGATCTGCGCATGGATTTAGGGGCCGGCCGCGCGGGGCGCGTTGTGCTGCTGCACGCCACTGCAAGCCGTCGTCTGTCCGTGCCTCTGCGGGCAATTCCGCCGCGCGATCAATAGCTCATGTAAATCAAAGACTTAGATTGTAGCATTAGCGGCCCGTTTAAGGGTAGTGCGGGTGTGGCGGCTACGCCAGTTTCGGCGCCGCGGATTTCAACTTTATGAACGCCAGCCATGCCGCCAACGCACCGGAGATCGAGCCGGCAAGCAACGCCAGCAGCTGAGCGCCACCTGGCTGACCGGGTAACAGACTTACCGGATTACCGGATTACCGGCTAAGCGGGGGGAGTCCGCACGCACTCACTGCATGCGGCCCCTATTTCCATTGCGGCTTAGTCCAGTTTCGCGCCCGACTCCGCCACCAGCGTCTTCCACACCGGCCATTCCCGCGCAAAGATGGCTTGCGACTGGGCAGGCGTGCTGCCCACCGGGCGCAGGCCCAGCGCGGCGAAACGCGCCTGCATGTCCGGCGCCTGGATCAGCGCGCGCACCTCTTCATCCAGTTTCGCCACCACCGGCGCGGGCGTGCCGACCGGCGCCAGCAACCCAATCCAGCCCAACACCTTGAACGCGTTGTCGTCCATGCCCGCCTCGGCGAAGGTCGGCAGGTCCGGCAGCACCGTGCTGCGCTGCGTGCCCGTCACCGCGATGGCCTTGAGCTTGCCGCTCTGGATGTAAGGCTTGGCCGACAGCACGCTGGCCACGGCCCACTGCACCTGGCCGCCAAGCAGGTCCTGCAGCATGGGGGCCTCGCCCTTGTATGGCACATGCACCATATCGCCGTGCGTGACCTTGCTGAAATACGCGCCTGCCAGGTGCGGATAAGAGCCGACACCCCAGGAGGCATAGCTGACCTTTCCCTTGTGAGCGCGGCCGTAGTCGGCCAGCTCCTTCACTGACTTGACCGGCAGCGATGGCGTGGTGACCAGCACCAGCGGCGCATCGGCGATCACGTTGACCAGCGTCAGGTCCTTGCGCGGATCGTAGGGCAGCCGGTTGTAGAGGAACTTGCGTGATCGTGACCAGCAGCGTGTAGCCGTCCGGCGCCGCCTTGGCCACCGCGTCCGTGCCGATGATGCCGGAGGCGCCGGCCTTGTTGTCCACGATGATGGGCTGGCCGAGCTTCTTGCTCAGCTTCTCGCCCAGCGCGCGTGCCACGATGTCGCTGCCGCCGCCGGCCGCGTAGGGCACCACCACGCGCACCGGCTTGGCCGGGTAAGCATCGGCCATGACGTGGGAGGTCATCAGGGAAGTGCCGCCAAGGGCAAGCGCAAGCAAAGCGCGTCGAACCATGCCTAGTCTCCAGAAATCTTCTTTTATTGGTCGGGACATGCTTACCGACTTGAGAAAATACGTCCAATGCAATATTTTTCAGTTTTCCATGCACAGCACGCAAAATCATGGGCCTGCGCCGCCTGCATCATTTCGTCACCCTGATCGAGCAAGGCAGCTTTGCCCGCGCCGCCACCGCGCTGCACCTGTCGCAACCGGCGCTCTCGCGCAGCATCCAGGGCCTGGAAGACGAGTTCGGCAGCCAGCTGCTTGACCGCAGCTACGGCAAGGCGCGCCCCACGGCCTCCGGCAGCATCGTGCTGGAGCGGGCGCGCCGCATGCTGCGCGAAGGCCGCGAGCTACGGCGCGACCTGCAACTGCTACGCGATGTGGAGATGGGCGAAGTGAGCGTGGGCTTTGGCCCGTTTGCCGCGGCCATCCTGATGGAGCCCGTGCTGACGGTGCTGCTGGCGCGCTATCCCAAGCTGCGAATCGATATCGAGATCGCGGACACGCCTTCGATGGTGCAAAAGCTCAAGGCCGAGCAGCTGGACTTTTTTGTGGGCGAGAGCCAGAGCCTGAAGGATGAAGCGCAGCTGCGGATCGACCGCCTGCGCTCGCTGGAGACCAGCTTCTTTGTGCGCAGCGGCCATGCGCTGGCCGCGCGCGGGGCGCCCGCGCTGACCGGCCTGCTGGCGTATCCCGTGGCCGGCCCCCGCATCCCGGCGCGGGTGGCGGACTTCTTTCGCGAGCGCATCCGCGCCGAGGCTGGCGAGGGCGCGCGCGAGCTGCTCACGGTGACCTGCGACGACATGCACACGCTGCGCACGCTGATCCTCAACACCGACGCCGTCGGCCTGGTGCCCAGGGCCATGATGACCGCGGAGCAGGCCAGCGGCGCGCTCGTGGCCCTGCAGGTCACGCCGCCGATCGATCTCAAGGCCGCGTATGGGCTGGTGTCGCTCGCCGGACGCTCGCTGTCGCCGGCGGCGCAGGCGCTGGTCGGCCTGGTTCACCAGATCCTGCCGGGGCCGGCCAGACTCAGTCGCTCTTGATGCCGTTGTCCTCGATCACCTTGCCCCACTTCTTGTAGTCGTTGCGCATGCGCGATGCCAGTTGTTCAGGCGGCTGGTAGGCAGCGACCGTGCCCGCGCCAAGCATCTTTTCCTGCACCACGGGATCGGCCAGCGCCGCCTTCAGTTCGGCCGACAACCTGGCGATCACATCCTTGGGCGTGCCGGCGGGGGCCAGCAGGCCGCCCCAGGCGGTGGCCTCGAAACCGGGGAAGCCCTGCTCCGCCACCGTCTTCACATCGGGCGTGAAGCTCACGCGCCTGGCCGAGCCCACGGCGATGGGACGCAGCTTGCCGGCCTTGATGTGCGGCAGCGCCGCGATCATGTCGGAGAACATCATCGGCACCTGGCCGGCCAGCAGATCGGAGATCGCCGGCGCGCTGCCTTTGTAGGGCACGTGCTGCACGTCGAAATGCCCGGTGCTCTTGAGTAGTTCGGTGGACAGATGGCCAAAGCTGCCATTGCCGGCGCTGGTGTAGTTGAGCGCGCCGGGCTTGGCCTTGGCGCGGGCAATGTATTGCTGCAGGTCGGTCACGTCGGGCATGGCCTGCGGGTTGACCACCATGACGATGGGCAGATCGTAGGCGGAACCGATCGGCGTGAAATCCTTGAAGATGTCGTAGCCCTTGCGGCTGATCAGGTGCGGCGCCAGCAGCGTGGGCGTGGCCAACACCATCAGCGTGTAGCCATCCGGCGCGCTCTTGGCGACGGCTTCCGCGCCGATCGTGCCGGAGGCGCCCGGGCGATTGTCCACCACCACCGTCTGCTTGAGCGATTCGCCCATCTTCTGGCCGATGATGCGCGCAGCGGTATCGGTCGGGCCGCCCGGCGGGAACGGCACCACCAGGCGGATCGGCTTGGACGGATAGGCTTGCGCGAAGGCCTGCGGCGCGCACAGCGGCAGCGAAACGCCAAGGATGGCCGCACCCAGGCGGCGCGAGAAAATACGACGGCTTGTCTTCTGCATGATGAGTATGAAACGTAATCCAGCAATGACGCGTGCCGGCTTGACAGCCCGCGCGCGTCGGCGATCCAGCAAAAACTAACGGGAAAGACAGGACAAAGCTTCGATGGCCTCCTCCATGACCGGTCATGGCCGGTCGTTTGTTATCGGGCAACTAAGCAGCTGGGCAGCTGCGTCTCAGGGCTTCAGAGCTTCAGCGGACCTGAGCGGAACAACCGCGCATCCATGGTGCGCAGGTCGGGCGCCACGGTGACCGCGGTGGCGCACTGGTCCAGCACATCGCGCTGCAGGTCGATGCCCGGCGCGATCTCGATCAGGGTCAGGTGCTCCGCGCCGATGGCGTCGGGGCGCATCTCGAAGACCGCGCGCTCGGTGATGTAGAGCACGGGGATGCCGAGCGAGGCCACATAAGGGCCGTTGAAACTCAGGTGCGAGACCTGCGGCACGATCTTTTTCACGCGGCCTTCGCGCGCGATGCGCAGGGCGCCGTTCTCGGCGCGCACCTCCAGGCCACCGGCGGTGAGCGTGCCGACGAAGACCACGGCCTTGGCGCTCTGCGTGATGTTGATAAAGCCACCGACGCCGGCGATCAGCGCTTCGGCGCCTTCGCCAAACTTGCTGACGTTGACGTTGCCGTGCCCGTCAAGCTCGGCCAGCCCGAGGATGGCGAGATCGATGCCGCCGCCCTCATAGAAATCGAACTGCGCCGGCTGGTCGACAATCGCTTCCGGATAGGCAGACGCGCCAAAGCTGAGGCCATCCGCGGGCGTGCCGCCGATCGGGCCGGCTTCCACCGTGAGCGTGAAGCCTTCCACGCCGGCTTCCACCGCCAGCATGCCGACGGCGGCCGGCATGCCAACCCCGAGGTTGACCACGCGCGGCTGCCTGCGCGCCAGTTCCAGCACCGCGCGCCGCTGCACGATGGTGCGGGCATCAAGCGCGGGGGGCGCGGGGGACATCTCTGGCGCCGGTGCGCTGGCGACGTTGACAGTGCAGGCAGCTTCCCCTTGCCACGGCGTCACGTAGGCCGGATTGAACTGCTCCGCGAACGTCATCTGGTGATGCGCCGGGTTCTCGCTCACCACCACGTAGTCGACCAGGATGCCGGGCACGTGGATGGCCTGCAGGTTGTCGTGGTGATCCACCAGCGACTCCACCTGCGCGATCACGATGCCGCCGGAGTTGTGCGCCGCCTGCGCCATCGCCAGCAGTTCGTGGTGAAAGGCCTCGCGGTGCGTGCTCAGGTTGCCGCGCGTATCGGCGGCGGTGCAGCGGATCAGCGCGCACTGGATCGGGAAGCTCGGATAGAACAGGTATTCGTCGCCGCGAAAATCGACCGCCTCGACCCAGTTCGCGCGGCCCTCGGCAATCGCCGCCTGCGCGCTGCGGTTGATGGCGCCACCGTGGTAGCGGCTGTCCTGCGCGGTGCGCGGATCCACGAACGTGTGCAGGCCGATCTTGGTCAGCACCCCGGGCTTGCCGCCCGCGATGGCACGGTACAGGTGGGTCAGCACGCCCTGCGGCAGGTTGTAGCCCTCGCACGCCTCGGCCATGGCAAGCGAGGCCAGGCGCGTGGCGGAGCGCCAGTGCCCGCCCACGATGCGCCCGGTCATGCCCGCATTGCCAAAGTGGTTCACCCCACGCGCGCCGCGGTCGCCCTGCCCCGCCGAATACACCAGCGTCAGGTCGCGCGGCATGCCGGTGTCCAGGAAACGGCGCTCGAGCGCGTCCGTTACCGCCTCGGCATGGCCGGCGCCCACGAAACCGGCGCTGGCCACGGTCCACCGGGATTGCACGAGCGCAGCCGCCTGCTGCGCGCTGATGACCTTCATGGCTGTCTCCATCGTGTTCTTCTCGGCGCGGCGTGCGGCGTGCTGCCTGCACGCATTGCGCCGGACCGCACTCCGCACTACACACTACACGCCACGCATTCCGCGAACATTTGTTCGCAAAACACCTATCATACGTAGTCATGCCGGCATCGCGCAAGTGCGCTCAGCGCACTAAAATCACCCTATTTCCGTCTCCCCACGCTATGAACAGCACCGACACGCCCCTGGCCAACCCGCAGAAAAAGGAAGAGCTGCTCGATTCGCTGACCAATGGCCTGGCGCTGCTGCGCCTGTTCGCCTCCGGCGCGGGAAGCCTCACCATGCAGGACGTGGCGGAACAGCTCGACGTGACCCGCGCCGCGGCACGGCGGCTGCTGCTGACCCTGCAGCACAACGGCTATGTCGCGCAGGACGGCCGGGACTTTTCCATCACCCCGCGCGTGATGGACCTGGGCTACGCGTACTTTGCGTCGATGAACCTGCCGCAACTGGCCGCGCCCTACCTCAAGGCGCTCTCCGAGCAGACGGGGGAAACCTGCTCGCTGGGCGTGCTGGACGGAGAATCGGTCGCGCTGGTGGCGCGCGAGGAGCCGCCGCAGATCCTGCGCGTCGACATGGGTGTGGGGCGGCGCATGCCGGCCTACGCCCACTCGCTCGGCCGCGTGCTGCTGGCCGGGCTGGACGACAAGGCGCTCGAGGCTTACCTTGCCACCGCGCAGCTGCGCAAGCTCACCCCGTTCACGGTCAGCTCGCGCACGGCGCTGGCGCGCACGCTCAAGCAAGTGCGCGGCGACGGCTACTGCACGCTGATCAGCGAACTGGTGGACGGCTTCGCCGGCATCTCGGTGCCGGTGCGCGCCGAGTCCGGCAAGGTGGTGGCGGGACTGGGCCTGAGCATGGTGCTGGGCAGCCGGGATGCGGCGCACCTGGAGCAGCACTACCTGCCGGCGCTCAAGCACGCCGCGGGGGAGCTTGAGGCGCTGCTGCGCCGGCGTTGAGGACATCGGCGCCCTGGCGGCGCATCGGCAATGCACAACCAGGGCGGGACGCCTAGAATGAGAAACGGGTCAAGGCCGGCACGTACCGCACTTGAAAGCATCACCGCATGACTATCAGACCGCTCGACTGGGCGCGTGACGGCGCCGGCATCCTCAAGCTCGACACCACCTACGAGACCGATCGCATCTACGCGGTCAAAAGCGGCCCGCTGGGCATCTGGCTCGTGGAGCAGGTGCTGGGCCAGCCCGTGCTCAACCACTACGACCCGTCCGGCTTCGAGCAGGATTGCGCCAAGGCCGACCACGCGCTGGTGTTCGAGAGCGCAAGCGGCGACATCGGCGGCTTTGCCGCCGTCAGGCTCGAAGCCTGGAACCGGTCCGCGCTGCTGAGCGCCATCTTCGTCGCGCCCGCGTTCCGCGGCACCGGCATCGGCCGCGTGCTGCTGGGGGAAATCAACCGCCTGCTGCTAGCAACGCCGGCCCGCTGCCTGCGCGCCGAAACGCAAAACACCAACTACCCGGCCATCGGCTTTTACCGCGCGCTGGGATTCTCGCTGTGCGGGCTGGACTGGGACCTCTATGACCCCGACACCGCCGGCACCGAGACCGCGCTGATCTTCACGCGGCCGGTGGTGCGCAAGTCTGGCTAGCCATCCGCTAGCCAGCCCCCTCCTGCGCATGGCAAAAGCCGATCCACGCATGCAGCACGCCGGCATGCGCGAAGGAGCCGACGCCGAACACCACGGCAATCACCGCGCTCCACGGTGCCGTCGCCACCGCGGGCGCGTCGACCGTGCCCGCCATCGGCGCCACCATCTCCGGCAGCACGCCCGTGCCCCAGCCCAGGACCAGGAACATGGCGCAGCCCGCCGACATGCCGGCGCACGAATACCGCAGCGCCAGTGCCACGCGTCCGGTGAAGGCGGCATGCCGGTGCAGGTGGTTGATGCGCAGGATCGCCACGGCATTGGCTGCCGCCACGATCCCCATCAGCGACGGCCAGAAGAACGGATGATCGCTGCGCGCGTCCTGCATCAGCAGCACGCCGATGGTGAGAAAGGTGGGCGCAGCCAATGTCGCCACGCTCCATGACAACACTTGCCACGCCCACCACGGGTGGCGCCATTGCAGCCGGCGCGCGCGCGGGAACGCCCCCGCCAGGGGCTCAGCGCTGGAGATTGCGGCGCTCCGTGGCGCTCAGCTGGCTGAGCTGCGACTCGCTCAGCTCCATCTGGCCCAGCACCTGCACCACCCCGTTGGGGTCGTAGCTGGCCGGCGCCACCTTGGCGCCTTCCCTCGCCTTGGGCGCTGCCTCATCCGCATCCGTGCCAAAGCCGAGCACCCGCACCGTGAAGATCGACGGCAAGCCCTGGCGCGCCGCCGCGCGCTCGCGCTGCAGCGCGTCCTGCGCCGCGCCCACCGCCTGCGAAGCCGCCGCGCTGGCGTTGGTCAGCGCGCCGACGTTCACCGCGGCCAGCACGGGGATGCCGGTGGCCTTGCCCTGCACCTGGATGTTCTCGGCGTTGACCACGTGCAGCGCGCCAATGTTGATGTTGCCGGAGACCCGGATGCCCGCTTCGCCCGCGTCGATGGTGCCCAGCGGCGCGATCAGGTCGATGTCGCCCGGCGGTACCTCGGGAACCGGGTTGAGCGTGGCGATGCCCGCGCCGGTGTTCGGCGTGGTGGGCGACAGCGTGACCAGGCCGATGCCATCGTACACACGCCGCTGCGGCGTGTAGACCACGGTGGACTTGGAACCGCGCCCGGCATTGATGTCGCCCTGCGCTGACCACGCCAGGATGTTGCCGCCGAAGGTGGTGAAAATGCGGCTCTGCCCCAGCAGGATGCTGTCCCTGGCGTAGATCTGGACCTCGCCGGCGCCCTGCGTCAGCACGCCCGAGCCCTCGCCCGGGACGAAACCGCCATCCACGCCGACCAGCGTGCGCCCGCCCGGCGTCATGATGTCGATGTCGCCGCCGAAGTCCGTATGGATGCCAGCGTCCAGCAGGTCGTACACACCGATGTTGTATGGGTTGCCGGCCGCCTTGTACTCGTCGCGCCGCAGGTAGGTGACGCCCTTGAGCGGCCGCTTGGTGGCTTGCGCCCCGGAGACCGGGGCGTAGTAGTTGGCGCTGCTGAACATGGTCAGGTCGCCCTCGTAGGCAAGCGCGTTGCCCTGTGCGTCATGCGTGGGGAACAGCGTGGCGATGGCCTCGCGGCCGCGCAGGTAGCTGCCTTCGCGCGGGCCACCGGCCTGGTTGTACTCGCGCCCGGCGGCCTTGAGCTCGGCGTAGTACACGTTGCGCAGGTAGGCCCGCTGCTGCTCGGCCGGCAACGCGGCGAAGAACTGCCGCGCGTCCATGCTGGCCGCGTCGAAGTGCAGGCCCAGGCCGTTATGCCCGCCAAAGCGGCCACTCAGCCAGTTGACCAGGTGCAGCTGGCCGGCCAACCCGTACTCGCGCCGCAGGTCGCGGTTGGGGGCGGCCGCGCCGGCCGCCAAGGCTTGCTGGCGCGCGCTGTCAAGCTCCGCCTGCTTGCCTTGCAGGTAAGCCGGCGCGCCGGCCTCGTCGCCCGCGTAGCCGAACTGGGCGCGCAGCCAGTCGGCCAGCTTCAGCTCGCCGCTGTAGATGGCCACCACCTTGCCCGGCTGATCGGCAAGCGCGCGGCCCGCGTCGGCCTGGTTGGCGGGATCCAGGTAGCGCCTGGCGAAGGCGTTGAAGTCCAGCCCGTTGCGGCCCACGCCCGCCGCCACCGCAATGCTGGCGCCGCTGCCGCGGTCGCCCGGGGTCACGTTGGCCACCGGCCCGATGCTCTTGAGCTCGGCCCGGTCGGCCATGTACAGGTCGCGCCCGGCGGTGACTTCCAGCAGTCCGGGACCGGCCACGTAGAAGTTGCTCATGCGGATATCGCGGCCCGCGGAGACCACGGACACATCGTCCGCGTTGTTATGCACGATCAGGTTGCCACGCGCGCTGGCATTCAGGACCGGGACGGGCTTCTCGGCAAAGGTGCCGTCGCCGCGGCGAGGAGGAAGGTACCAGCCGTGGCCATCGGCGGGCACGTCTTCGGCCTCGCCCAGCGCTGTACCCGCATTGACAAGGTCGCGCCCCGCGCGGATCGCCACCGGTCCGCTGCCTTCATACCAGTTACCGAACGTGAGGGCCGAACCGACGCCATTGGCACGGGAAATGATCGACCCCGTGCGCAGGCCGACGATATCGCCATTGACCGCATAGAAGCGCGCCGGCTGGCTGCCGGGGGCCGCGTAGCCCGAGGCCGTGGGTGGCGTGAAACTGAACAGCGGGTAGGCCTGGTATGTATCTGCGCCGCCGTTGTTCGCCAGGAACACGCTGGCAGCCAGCCCGTCCGGGCTGATATTGCTCAGCTTCAGCGTGCCGTAGATGATCTTCACCGTGCTGCCGCTGAAGGCTGCGTTGAACGGATTTGGCAAGGCAGTGGGATCGGCGCCAGACTGCGTGATCCCGTAGCCGCCGGCGTAGATCGAGTCGGCGGCCAGCAGCTCCAGCTGGCCCGCGCCCGTACGGGCATATTGCGGCCCCACCGGTGACGGGGCCAGCATCAGCGTGGTACTGGACTGGACCGGCCGGTTCGTTCCATCGATGGCGCCGGTGCTGGAATTGCCGTAGTAGAAACTGCCGCTGGCCGCCACCGCGCGCAGCACCGACGGCATCATGAAACGCCCGTCGGTCGCCGTATGGTTGCCGGAATTGCCATTGTCCGCCGCCGCGGCGGACGGCGTCAGATTACCGCCCGCGCTGAACAGGTCGATGGCGGTGCCCGGCGTCCACAGCGAGAACCAGGTCCAGCCGTCGCCGGTGTAGCTGGCGCCGTTGGCCCGGAACGGCGTGCCGTTGTTGACCAGCGCCACACGCCCCGGGTCGCCCACGCCGCCGAGCACCAGGTCGCCGCGCGCGTCGATGCGCACGCCGGCATCGCCGGGTACCAGCACCGGCCCGCCGCCGGCGATGGAGGACGTGGCCTTGTACACGTCGTAGGCGCGCGATTCGGCGGGATCCGCGCGGTCGAAACGCAGCTCGATGCCGCCCACCGAACCGGCCTCCATGCGCAACGCCCCGCGCAGGTTGACGAAGGTGCTGTTGATATCGCTATATACCCCCGAGTAGCGGGTGGCCGGCGTGACGTCACCTGTCTGCGAGGAGAAGGCGCGCACTTCCGCCACGGGGTTGAGCCCTCCGCCGATGCGGATGTCGAGGTCGCCGCCGCCGGTCAGGGTCAGCTGCTTGCCATCGGCCGAAACGCGGCCCGTGCTGGCCACCGCCAGGTTCAAGCCCTGGCTGCGCGACACATAGCTGCCGGATGCCGACATGCGCGACGACAGCATGCCGGCGTCGCCGCCGGCCTCCAGCACCAGGTTGCCGCCGCCCAGCGTGCCGATGCCGGTGAACCCGACCAGGAACGGCGCGCTCGCGAACAAGTCGTAGCCTCCCGTCGGGCCGGCCACATAGCTGCCGAAGTTGACCCACCAGGCGGTGGGCACGCCTTCGCTGCCTGTCACGGCGCTGCCGGTGCCCTGGCGCCACAGCCAGTTGCCAACAGCGGTGGAGCCGACGTGGGCGCGCAGGACGCCGATCGCATCGGTCCGGGACTGGTTGCTTCTGACGCCGATCAGGTCGCCCTTCACGTCGCCCTGGGCACGTACCAGCACATTGCCGCCGTGCTCCGGGTACCAGGCGCGGTACAGGCTCTGGCTGCCGCCATCGATATACGGCGCAAACGTCGTGCCATCCGGGCCCAGCAGCGTGCCGTCGAAGGCAGTGGCGCGTGGCAGGTTGTACGCCGCGCCCACACCGGCGGACTGCGTACCGGCGGTGTAGACGCCGAACGGCGAGGTCATGGTGAAGTCACCGCCCGAGATCAGGTCCAGGTCACCGGTGCCGGTGCGCAGCACGCTGAAGAGCTGCTGCCGGGCTGGCTGCAGCTGCGTCCTGTACTCCGGGGGCGTGCCGTCCTTGACCTTGACGACCAGCAAGCCATACCCCAGGTCGTTGAGGTTCTTGACCTCTTGCTCGCCGCCCCATTGGTCCAGGTCGATCGGTGTGCCGGGCTCGATGCCGATCAATTCCAGCGAATCCCCCGCCCACACGTATTCGCCCGGCAAGCCGGTGCCCGGCAACAAGACGTTCGTCGAGACCAGGCCGTAGTGGGTGTCGGCCAGCAGCATGGACGCCTGCTTGCCGTGCGTCTGCAAGGCGCGCGTGTCCGCGGCCTGCGTGTCGGCGCCACTCACCAGCCGCACCGACCACGATTGCGAACCCTCGGGCAGCATCGGCGCCAGCGCCCAGTTGCGGCCCTGGTTGCCGCTGGCGTCCCCTGGGCGCAGCGACACCATGACCGCGTCGTCCGGCAGCTTGACCACCGTTTCGCTCGGGATCACCGCGCCCTTGCGCAAGGCAAGTGCGTTCGCCAGGTAGACCCCTGGCGCGGTCTCCACGCTCGTGCCGGTCTGCGGCAGCGGCACGCCGGCAGGCCAGGTCATGGCTGCTACGCTGGCTCCGCCGGCAAGCCGGTTGCCGGCATCGAGCTGCATGCCGCTGGCCAGCGTCAGCGGCTGCGACAGCACCGTACCCGCCGCTTGCACGATATTGCCTTGCGCATCGCGCACCGCGCCGCCCAGTATCGTACCGGCTGGCAGCACCAGGTCCGCCGCCAGCGTGGCGCGTGCGGGCAGCACCGTGCCGGGGCGCAGGCTCACCGCCTTGATCGGCAGGTCGTAGTTGAGCGTGCGGCCGGACAGGAAGAAGGTGTCTTCCGCCAGCGTGACCAGCTGGCCCTGCGGGATGACGACATCGCCGCCCCAGGGCACCCTGCCCTTGACCAGCACCCAGCCCTGATCGTCCGGGGTGACCGGCAGCGCCGAGGCGTCGAAGCCATCGGTCAGGCTGCCATAGACATTCAGGTTGCCGCCCGCGCGCAGCACCAGCGCGCCGGCTTCGCCGGAGCCATAGACGCCGGTCTGCTGCGTGCGCGGGTTGACGCTGGCATAGCGGTAGCGCGACAGGTCGATGTCGCCATCGACGTGCAGGTCGCCATCCGGCGTGGCGCTGACGATCTCCACGCCCGGGCGCAGGTGGAAAGCATCCGCATAGCCGCGCAGGCCGGCGAGCTTGCGGTTCATCAGGTCGCCGTTGGCCAGCGCATTGCTCATGAACACCAGGCTATCTGCGTGCTTGGCGTCCAGGTAGGCCTGGTTGATGACCTGGTAGGGACGGCCGTCGGCCATCGGATCGGTGCCCCAGGCCGCGTCCTTGTAAGACCAGAAGCCGTTGACCGCGATGGAGCGCGCGCCGTCGATGCGCAGCGCGCCGCTGGCGTCGATATCGATATCGTTGCCGGTGGCGCCGCCCAGGCGCGGGGCGTTGAGCTCGACCGTGCCGAGCGACTGTGCGCCTGCGCCGGTGCCGGCGCGCAGGTCCATGCGCGCGCCGCTCTCAAGCGTGAGCCGGCCCGTGCCGGCGTTGATCTCGATGGTGGCGCGGTTGGGCGCTTCGATGACCTGGCCGTAGCTATCCACGCGCAGCACCGTGCCGTGCGCGTCGAGCAGTGCGCCGCCGCCGATGGTGACGCCGTTGCGCGCGGCCAGGCGAATGCTGCCGACCTGCTCGCCGCTGGCGTCGATGGTGCCGGTCACGGTGAGCTTGCCGCCGTCCACCGACACGCTGACCTCGCGCGCCTTGAGCTCGTCGCCGATGGCCAGGTCGCCCTGCTTGAGCTGGAAGCTGCGGATGCCGGAGAGCTTGCCGTCGTTGAGGCGCTGGTTCAGTCCCGTGAAATCGGCGATATGCTGCGCGCGGATATCCGCGCCGCCGGCAGCAAACGGCACCAGGGTGCCGCCGGCATCGTAGTGGCCGCTGCTGCCGCCCAGCACGCTGCCGCGCAGGTCGATGGTGCCCGCGCCCGCGCCCAGCGCGAGCACGGTGAGCTTGCCCGCGCGGTTCTCCTTGGCGGAAACGTCGATCAGCGCACCCGCCGCCTGGCGCACGTCGCCGGCGCGGCTTTCCAGCACCACGTCGCCGCCCCAGCTGTACTTGCTGACGTCATAGAAATCGAGCTTGCGCCCGGCCAGGTCGAGCCGCGCGCCGTCGCGCAACATCACGTCGCGCTCGGCGGACACGGTGAGCTTGCCGCTGGGCAAGACTACCGTGCTATCCAGCGCCACACTGTTGCCGTTGAGCGAAATCTCCGCGCCCAGGGCCTCGGCCAGGGCCTTGCCGGACAAGGCCGGCGCAGCGGCACCGGCAGGCGCGGTCAAGCGGATGTCGCCACCGGCGGTGATCTTGTTGACCGAGCCCGCCTGGCCGGTCAGCAGCGGCGTGTTGAGATTCAGGTTGCCGCCGCTGTAGGCATAGCCCTTGGTGGCGTCGTCCCAGGCGCCTTGCGACTGGTAGACCGCGAGCGAGCCCTTCTGGTTGGCGGTGATGCGCTCGCTGGCGTTGAGGTCGACCTGAGCGAAGCCCAGCACCATCCGGTCCATGGCGTGGATGGTATCGGGGCGGCTGTTGGGGCCATAGCCAAACTCGATCTGCTTCGCGTCGACCTGCAGGCGGCCGCTGCCCGTGCCGGCGCCGCCGGTTGCCACCAGCCCCGGCGCATTGGTCGCGCCGTTCCACACCAGGATGTCGGTGTGGATGCGGGCCAGCGCATCGGCACTGCCATAGCCCTGGATGGCCGGCGTGCCCAGCACCAGGCGCGCGAGCGAGGACTTGCCGGTGGCCGGGTCGATGGTGGACAGCTCCACCGAATCATAGAAACGCAGCGCGTCGCGCGCGGTCAGCGCCAGGTTCTCCAGCGCCGGCGCGCCGGTGCTGGTGTCGCCCTTCAGGAGCCGGTCCAGTACCTCCTGGTTCAGCGTCAGGCCTGGCGGCAGCGCATTGCGCGCGGCCAGGTCCGCCAGCGTCGCCTGGTTGCCCGCGTTGATTGCGCCGACCGACAACACCAGGTTGCGGGTGCCATAGCGTGCCGCGTCGCGCAGGTTGAAGCTCTGGTCGGTCGAGGCAGCGATGGTGCCTTCGGAATACAGCGGCGTGGTGCCGTGGCAGACAGCACCCGGGCTGCAGGCCCCGATGTCGATGCGGCCCGCGCCCCGGAGGGGATCAACGCTATAGCCGGGAGCCAGCATGTCCAGCCAGCCGTTGGAGACCGCCAGCACGCTGCTGGAGCCCGGGTCGTAGACATAGCCGTTGGTGGAATCCCAGGCCGCCTTGCCCTGCCCCAGCGTATTGATGCCGCCGCCCTGCTCCACGAAGATGCCGCCGGACTTGGTACTGGTCACCAGGTACACCTCGGCGGCCTTCAGCACCGCGCCTTCGCGCAGGAAGATGCTCCACGCCCCGCTATCGAACGTGGCGATGTTGGCGCGTTGCCTGCTGCCGGTGTAGTCGACATAGCGCACTGACGGCAGCCCGCCGATGCCGATGCGCGAGGCGCCGATGGCATTGATATCCGCCGCGTACAGCGAGGTGCCGCTAAAACCCGGCGTCGGCGCCGCGCCGGCGGCCAGGATTTCGTAGCTGGTTTCGCCCATCATCAGCGCACTGCCGCCAAAGCCGCCTGCGGCGGGCGCGTACAAGGTGCGCCCGCCAAAGTGCAGGACAGGTTCATCGCCAGGGGCGCGCGGCGCACTCGGCGCGAAGGAAAAGCGCAGTGTCTTGGCGTCCCGCTCCAGCTGGACGCGTGGCACGCCCTCGCGTGCGGCCTGGGCCAGCGCGAAATCCGCGTAGCTCATCTCGTTGTATTGCGAATAGCTGCGCAATACGTCGGCAGGCGTCAGGAAGACCTGGCTAGGCACGGCACTGCGGATGCCGGTGTTGGCCACGCCCAGCTGCGCCGAGGCCGCGTACGAGCCATTGCGCATGGCCATGGCGCCGCTGGCCGCCAACGTGCCATGGCCAAGCCCGTTGAGCTCGACGCGGAACGCGCCGGGCAACAAGGCGAAGGTGGAAGGCAACAGCGTGTAGGTGCCGGCGGGCAGGCCCGGCACGCCGGCGCCGATGGTGATCTGGCGGCCGATGGCCGGATCGCTGGCCCCTTTCTCGGCCACCACCGGCGCATAGCCGGGCTGCACGCCCGGCACGATCGCATAGACCGGGTTGGTCGACAGGCCCGGCAAGGTGAAGCCGCCGCGGGCGCCGACCTGCACCAGCGGATTCATGCGCGCGTCCACCGAGCCACCGCGCCCGGCGAGGAAGGCCGCGCCGGTGAGCGTGCCGCCACCGCTGAGGTCCAGCACCGCGTCCTGCCGCACGTCGATCGTCTTGCCGGCCAGGGTGATGGCCGGGCCATTACCCACGCCGTTGAACACCACGTCCTTGCCGTCGTGCAGGTAGCTGAGCCCGTCGAGCGAGCCGCCATAGGGCATGACCAGGCCGTTGGCGCTGATCGAGCTCACGCTGCCCGGCAGCAGGTTCAGGTGCTCCGTCACAGCGCCATAGCCCACCGATCCCAGCTCGAGGTTGCCCAGCGGCGCCCGCACCACGCCACCCTGGTTGATGGTCGGGGCGCGCAAGGTCAGGCGGCCGAAGACGGAATAGGGCATGGCGGGCAGTTCATCGCCCACGCGCTCGATGTTGAGGTGGCGCGCCGGGTCGAATTCGCGCTGGACGTTGCCGTAGTTGTCGAGAAAACTGCGCTGTCCGACCGTCACCGAACCACTGTCGCCCATGCCCGGGTAGATCTGCGCGGCCGCCAGCGTGAGGTTGCCGGGTACGCTCAGCGAGGCGGCGCGGTACATGCGCATGTCGCCGCGGCTGCGCAGGGTCGTTTCGTCGAAGGCACCTCGCTCCACCGTCAGCGATGTGTCAGCGTTGCGTTTGATGACGCCGCGCACGCCGAGCTGCGTGGCTGCCACCAGGTCCAGCAGATCCGCCTCGACTTGCAGCCGGGTGCCTTGCGACACCAGCGGCACGCCCACGGTGTTCACAGTGGGGTTGGGCATGTAGTAGAAGTCGGGCGGAACACGGGTCGTGCCGGCCAGGCGAACATAGGGCGCGGCCAGGCTGACCTGGGTGCCGGCAGCGGCATGCTCCGCCAGCGCGATCGCGCCGGTCGTCAGGCGCAAGCTCTGCCCTAAGGCCAGATTGACGTTGCCATCGAAGCTGATCAAGCCGTTGGCCAGTAGTGCAACGTTGTCGAACCCACCCGCCCCGATGCGGTCCACGCCGATGCGCCCGGCGCCGTAGGCCAGGGCGGCATCGCGCTCGCCGGGCCGCAGTCCGGCCGCCAGCGCGGTGGCGCCCTGCGTTTGCGCCACCACCAGCTCGCGCGCGGCCCGCACCGCGTCCTCGACGCTGGGGCTCTTCTGGGTATAGTTGTCCACCGGTCCGTAGGCCGGTGTCTCCAGGTTCAGCGCCAGCGTGCCGCCGGCGGCGCCCTGGCCGCCGGCGGCCGCGCGCAGGCTGCCGTCCAGGAACAGGCCGCGAAAGGAACTCAGCGCGATGACGCCACCGTCGCTCGCCACCTGCGTGGCGCCCAGCCCGGGCAGGTCCAGCCGTGCGGAAGAGCCAGAGGCATCGATGCGCGCGCCCGGCCGAACCACGACGAAGGCGTCCGCGGCGTCGATCTGGGTGGCGTCCAGGTTATGGCGCGCACCGATCTCGATCGTGCCTCCCTGGCCCACCTTGCCATATACGTTCCCGCGCGCGTCGACAGCGGTGACCGCGCGCCCGGCGGCATCGAGCACGGCGCCGTTGCCGATCCAGATCGACATGGCATCGGCGATGCCGTTGGGCCGGTCCGCCTGGTTGCCGGTGCCAAGCTTGCCCGGCAGCAATGCGATATTGCCGCCCCAGGCGTTCAGCGTGCCCTCGACGGTGATCTGGCCATTGCCCTGCAGGGTCAGCGCACGGCCCGGATCGACGGTCACGGTGGCGCCCTGCCCGATGACCAGCGGCGCCTGGGTGTAGACCGAACCGGCCGACAATGCCAGGTCGGCGCCGCCGCGCTGGGTCAGCGTGGCCTTGAGCGGGTCTTCCTGCCACAGGGGCGGCAGCCAGCGCTCCAGGACTTGCGCCGGATCGGCGCCGCTTGCCACCGCATGGCCCGCAGCGGCGTTAAAGCGCAGCACCGGCATCGCTACCGCCGTGTTGGCATCCCGGGCGACCTGCACGCCTTGCTGGGCGGCCACGGCGTAGCGCGAGAAGCCGCTCTGGAACACCTCGTTGCCGATCACCAGCAGCGGCTTGACCGCCACCGCGCCCGGCAGCTTCGTGCCGGCCAGCAGCCTGGAGCCCTCGGCGAGCACCACGTCCTTGGGCAACGGCGTGCCGGCCTTCAGGGTGCTATTGAACTCGGGCACGGGCATGCCGTTGGGAAAGACGTCCGCTGGCACCACGTAGCCCGGTGCCAGGTCGCCCGATGAGCCTACCAGCACGGTACCGGCGGGGGCGATGTTGCCGTTGGAATAAAAGCGGCCCTTGTCGTCGATGACCGCGAAGTTCCAGGTCGTGCCGCGCGGCACCAGCCACGGCGCTTGCAGCGTGACCTTGCGCGTCGCGCTGAACAGCGGGTTGCCTTGCATCGCCTGGCCCGGCGCCACGATGTCCGCCATGTACGTGAAATCACTGGGCAGCACCGTGCCGGCCGGCAGCGTGACCGACTGCGCCAGCGTCAGGTTGACCGATACCGACTGGCCCGCCGGCAACAGGCCGCTGTCGGCCAGCAAGCCGCCGCCGATGGCAATGCCCACGCCGGTATCGATGGTGAGCGTACCCCCGCCCTTGACGCCATAGCCGCGTAGTTCGCCGTTCATCCGCAACGCGCCGGAACCTTTGCCAGCGACGTCGTTCTGGTTGGACAACAGCGTGATATTGCCGCCCCGCCCGCCTTGTATCTTGTTGCCGGCGAGCAGCGCCGCGCCCGACGACACATCCAGCACGCTGCCCGTGCCAAGGGTGACGTCGCCAGTGCTGCTGATGGTGATCGCGCCACCGTTGACGTAGGGCAGCCCGCCGATCCGGGTGAAGTCCAGTTCGAGGTTGGACCACAGCCCACGCCCATCCAGCGTGACACCTTGCCCCACCGAAACGCCGGGCGTATAGCCCTTGGCCGGTAACGCCACCACCGGCACGTCCAGCCAGGCGCCACCGGCGCTGCTGGTGTACTGATTGATCATGTTGCCCAGCGCGATGCGCCCGCCGCGCGCCGCGAGGTCCGCCCCGACGTCCACCTGCGTGGCATGCAGCGCGAGGTCGCCGCCCGCGGCCAATTGCACGGCGGCGCCAACGTCGATGCCGTCCCTGGCGTAGACCTTCAAGGCGCCCAGGCCTAGCCCATTGATCCACCCGGCATCCAGGCGCAACTTGCCCTTGCGCTCGTCGGGCAGCGCGTCCGTCATGGCCAGGCCATCCGCGATGCCTTGCACGACGCCGATATCCACCTGTTTCACCAGTGCCTGCGGGCTGTCGCGCAGCATGCCGGTCTTGCTGTCATAGATCGGCGTGAGTTGCCCAACGATCAGTTGGCCGGCGCGTGGCGCGGCGATCTGCGATTGCTTGTAGCCGTCCAGGCCGACATCCCGCGCGTCGCGCTGGCGATCGCCCTGGAATACCGTGGTGTCGATATGGCCTTCGAGCACCGCGGACTGCGTGCCAACAACCACGCGCCCGGCATCGCGCCCGACCGTGTAGCCGTTCTCCAGCCGCTCGCCCGGCGCGATCAGCGGGCTGAGGAAGTATTCCGTGGTGTTCTTGCCCCAGCGCGCGTGCGCGTTCTCGAAGCCGCGATACAGCCCGGTGTAGAGGTTGTCCGCAGGCGCGGTAGCCAGGTTATACAAGCGCCCGTCGACTCCCCTGAGCCAGGTCTGCTTGATGATGCCGCTCTGCACGTTCAGCGAACCGCCGGAGACATTGATGCCGGACCCGGCCTGCGTGACCAGCTCGCCGCCGCTGAAGGCCACGGTGCCGCCCTGCGCGGCCCATTCGCCGATGCTGTGGCCGCCGGTGCTCAGGTAGCCGCTGACTTCCAGCAGGCCGCCGCCCGTGTACATGCGCTCGGTGGCATAGCCGTTGGTGCCCGCGGCGACGCGCACCAGGGTGCGGCGGTCGATCCAGATATTGGCGTTGTTGAGCAGCTTGCTGTCGCGGTTGAGCGGGGCGTCGCGTTGCTCGTTGCCCTGCACGTTGATCATGACGTTGTTGGATTCCATCGCCACGCTGACGCCCACGGCGCCAGCCACGTCGATCGCGGCGCGATCCGCCACGCGCGTGCGGCGCACGGCGCCCACCATCACCTGGCCACCGGTGGCGAGCGTCATGGAGTCGGACTGGAAGTCGACGTCGCCGCTGGAATCGATCTTCACCAAAGACTGGTCGCGCCGGTTGTAGGCGCCATCGCTCAGCCGCGCGGAGTCCTTGATCAGCGCATCGCGCTGCGCATCCAGGGCGGTGGCGTTGCTGTCGTCGAGCAGGATCGCGCTGACGCTGCCGGGCCCCAGGATCACCCGGCTCTCGGCGTCGCCTACGGCTGTGAGGTGCAGGGTGCCGCGCGTGGTGACCGAGGTGCTGGCAAGCGCCACGCCGGACTGCTCCACGCTGCGGCCAACCAGCGTGATGTCGCCGGTCGCCGCCTGGAGAAAGCCGCTGTTGCTCACGCGGCCTGCCAGGCTGCCGGGGTTGCGCTGCACGCTGACCTCGTTGCCGCGCGTGCTCGAATCCTGGTTGGCATCGGTGCCAACGCCCTTGCGGATGATGAAGCTGTCGCCAGCGGCCAGCGTGACCTGCCCGCCAGGTGTGGAAATGGAACCGTGGTTGTGCGCTTCGCGCCCGGCCAGGAGTACATAGCCGCCACCTTCGGTCACCGATTGCGGCTTGCGCGTTGCGATGCGCGCGCCGGCCTGGACGATCACGTCGCCCGTGGCATTGCCGTTCGATGACGTGCTCGGGGTGCTGACCAGGTCGTTGGCGAAGGTCGGCACATAGCCAACGCCCAGCGCATCGCTGTAAAGACCCTTGCGGAATTGCGAATCCGTCATGCCCGCTGCTGCCGCCACCAGGTTGCGCGTGTCGACCTGGCTGCTGCCCGAGAACAGGATGCCGTTGCGGTTGACGATCATCACCGTGCCGTCTGCCTTGATCTGCCCCTGGATCTGGCTGGGCCGCGCCTGCGGATCGTTGACGCGATTGAGCACCGACCAGCTCGGCTGCTGGTCGAACTGCACCGTGGTGTTACGCCCGACGTTGAAGGTCTCCCAGTTCAGGATGGCCTTGTCCGCGGTCTGCCGGACGGTAACCTGCGTCCTGCCGTCGACGACCTTCTGCCCGGTTTCCTTGTCCAGCGGCCTCGCATTGATCCAGCCCGCGGTGAGGCTGTTGGTATCCACCTTCAGGCCGCCTTCGGCCAGGCCATCGGGCACCGACGCATCGCTCATCGCGGCCTGCCGCGCGGCAGCCTGCGCGGCCTGCATGGCAGCAATGCCGCGCGCCGCCACGTTGAGGTTGTCGATGGAGCGTTGCAGTTGTTCGTTAGCGCGTTGCTGTTGCGCCTGCGGGTTGGTCAGCGATGCGGCGGGCTGGCCATTGGGCAGGCGGCCGGTTGCCGCCGCCGTGTCCTGCATCATGTTCTTTTGCGCCATCCAGGCACGGCTGAAGGCTTGTTGCGCATGCGCGCTCTGCATGCTGCCACCGGCTGCCACGAGCAATGCGATGGCGTGGGCCAGGGGCCGGATCGTGAGAACCGTTCTGCTGAATCGCGTTGTCTGTCGCGAGGGCATCTTCTTGTAGTGAACGCGCATGTTCATTCTGGCTTCCATTCCCGTCTAGCTCATTCGGCGTGGCCCGCTCGCCCGGCATTGCCTGGCATTGCTTGACGAACAGGCACTGCGATCATGTCCATCGATGGCAAGCGCCGTCGATGCTCCTGGGATCTAGACCGTTGGGCGCGGGGGAATCGGCAAGGTTTTATTTGAAGATTTCGTGACAGAGGGATAGGAGGGGTAATTGGGGGGGTATTGGGCGGCTTCTGGTTGCTGTTGGCTTTTGGGGGCGGGGTTTTATTGCTTCTAGCTGTTGGCGCGGCTGTACGGTATTGGCCGTTTTAGAACGTGTGAGATGTCACTTTTCTTTACTCGCCCTCCATGTCAGGATACTTGTCGTCTCCGTCTCCTTGGTGAAGCAAAATGGAGGGCGGTGTGCGAATAGGTGATGACACGATATGCAATCGAGCATCGGGAATGGGTGGTGGAGCAGATGATGCCGCCGCTGAACCGGTCGATAGTGGAGTTGGCCAAGGCCACAGGGATCACGACAGTGACCTTGCGGACTTGGCGCAGGATGGCGAGAGAAGCAGGAAGAATTGTGCCGGGTGACGGAAAGCAGAGTGATCAATGGTCCAGCGCGGACAAGTTTCGCGTTGTGTTGGAGACAGCGCCGCTAAGCGAAGCGGAGCTGTCGGAGTACTGCCGCGCAAAGGGCATCCGGGCGGAGCAGATTCAGCAATGGCGTGAGGCGTGCGAGCAGGCCAATGCGGCTACCCCCGTCAAGCGAACGTTGGCGCAGCGGCGGGAAGACGAAGCGGCGCGTGGGCGAGTGCGTGAGCTGGAACGCGAGCTCAAGCGCAAGAATGCGGCGCTGGCGGAGACGGCGGCACTGCTGGTCTTGCAAAAAAAAGCCGCAGCGATCTGGGGACGGGACGAGGAAGACTGATCAGCACCCCGGATCGCTTGGAAGCCATAGAGTTGATCGATGAAGCCGTAGGCGCCGGGGCCCGTCAGGCGAAGGCGTGCGAGGCGCTTGGTTTGACCGAGCGGACCATGCAGCGCTGGCGGCATGCCCCCGCCGACGGGCGGCTTGAAGCGCGTCGTGATGCACCGGCCAACAAGTTCAGCGAATCAGAACGGCAGGCGGTGCTGAGGGCGGCGAACCAGCCAGGTTATGCGAGCCTGACGCCGCACCAGATCGTGCCAAAGCTGGCGGATGAGGGCATCTACGTGGGATCGGTATCGACGATCTACCGGGTGCTGCATGAAGCGGGACAAAGCCGTCGGCGTGGCCGCAGCAAGGCCCCGTGCACGCGCCCGCTGACGACGCACCGGGCCACGGGTCCGAATCAGGTGTGGTGTTGGGACATCACCTGGCTGCCGACTACGGTCAAGGGCAAGTTCTTCTACTGGTACATGATGAAGGACATCTACAGCCGCAAGCTGGTAGCCAACGAGGTGCATGAGAGCCAGACGGCTGAGCACGCCAGCCGCCTGCTGATGCACGGCTGTTTGCGGGAGCAGACAGCGGGTCGTCCGCTGGTGCTGCACTCGGACAACGGCAAGGCCATGAAAGGGGCCACCATGCTGGCAGCAATGTATGACCTAGGGGTGGTGCCATCCTACAGCCGGCCCAGGGTGAGTAACGACAATGCCTATGCCGAAGCGCTGTTCCGCACGGCGAAGTACTGCCCGATGTGGCCGGAACGCCCGTTCGATAGCCTGGAACAAGCGCGTGACTGGGTGCTGCGCTTCGTGCGCTGGTACAACGACGAGCACCGACACAGCAGCCTGAAATACGTCACGCCCAACCAGCGGCATCAGGGCACAGCCACCGCTCTGTTGGCGCAGAGAACGGCACTGTATGAAGTTGTGCGCGCCCGGAATCCGCAGCGTTGGACCACGGGCATCCGCAACTGGGAACTACCAGATGCTGTGTACCTGAACCCGGAGCGAGCGCAGCAAAACGGACAGAATTACAAGCAAGCAGCGTAACGGCTGAGGCGACAACTACCTTGACACACGCCGCTCGTAAAGAAAAGTAACCAAAAGAAAGCGATCCTTGCAGGAGGCTGGCTTTTCGGGGTTGCGCAGCCCGGTGGTTTCGTCGTCAGGCCCCGGGTGCTAATGGCCTCGTACCGCAACCGGTTTAAAGGACCACGACCCAGCAAATGACGCTGGTTTCGTGGTGAGGCTGCTCGGTAGAGGCATCCCTGCTCATTCACGCATCTGCCGGTACCGGCGCAAAGCGCCACGATATATCACGCTATGATGGTTTCGTGGTGGGGTGGGCGCGGTGACGAAGTTCATCGGCCAATCAAGCCGTTGCCACCGCGCCCACGACGGAAACGGGACGCCTGCAACTTCGTGGCCGCCCGCACCGCGAGCGACAGACGGCTTCAAATTCGTGGTGATGGCTACCGGTGGGGGCCACCACGAATCCCTGGGCATTGGCTGGGTCGTGGTGATCTAAACTGGTAACGGCACGAGTCCATTAGCACCCAGGGCCGTACGACGAAACCATTGGGATTCCCAATGACGCCACGCCAGCCTCCTGCAAGGATCGCTTTCTTTTGGTTACTTTTCTTTACGAGTAAAGAAAAGTAACATCTCACACGTTCCAAAACAGCCAACACCGTACAGCCGCGCCAGCAGCTAGAAGCAATAAAACCCCGCCCCAAAAACGCCAATCTGCGCCAGCAGCCAGCAGCCAGCAGCCAGCAGCGCAAAAAACGCCCCCTTAAGAAACACTCAACTAAGCAACACAATCCCCCCCGGCAACGACCTCACCTCCAACCCAAGTGAGCGCTGCATCTGCGCAATCGCCTTATCCAGCGACCGAATCTGAAACCGCCCCGTCACATGCCTGCTCGCTACCCGCTTATCCAACAGCACCACCCTGCCCGGCCGGTAGCGATTGATCTCCTCAACCACCTCATGCAATGGCGCGTCGGCAAACCGCAGGTAGCCATCGCGCCACGCCGGCATCCATGTCGGATCGACATGCACGATGCGCCCGAGCGCAGCACTATCGTAGGTGAGTTGCTGCTTGCCGCTCAGCGTCGCGATGCCCGCACCGTGCGCCACCTGCACGGTCCCCTCGACGCAAGTCACGCAGACACCGGCGGGCGTGACCCGCACTTCAAACCGTGCGCTCTGCGCAAACGCGCGCCCCGGCCCGGCGACCACCGCGAACGGCTGCGGCGCATTCAAGGTATCGACGGCGGCTTCGCCGGCGATCAGGTCGATGCCCTGCACACGCCCCGCGCCGGAGCGCACGGCAATACTGGTGCGCGTATTGAGCTCGACGGTGACATCCTCGGCCAGCGCCAGCCGGCGTTGCTCGCCGGTCGCGGTGCGGTAATCCGCGCGCATCTCCTCCACGGAAGGCCAAAGGCCCAGCGGCGGCCGGATGACGGCCACTGTCGCCGCGGCTGCCGCCGCGCTCATGGCGCCGCCGAGAAATGCACGCCGCTGCCAGTTCGGCGCGCGCGGCGTCCCGGCAAAACGCAGGCTGGCCGGGTTGCGGGCCACCACCAGCTGACTGGCCTCGCCCAGTTGCGCCCATCGCTGCCGTGCCACGGACAAAGCGGCCCGGTTGGCGGGATCGGCCATGCACCAGCGCCGCAGCGCGGCGCCGTCGGCCTGCGTCATCTCGCCCGCCGCCACGCGGCGCACCCAGGCGAGCGCCTGCCGCTCGATCGCATCAAGCGTGCGTTCCGGTTGTCGCGCAGGAATCATCATTCGTATCATGGCATCAAGCGAGCCGCCACCGTGGTTTGCCCGTGGACATAGACAAGACGGTTGGGAAGCAACAGATCGGCATGCTTTTTTTCATCCATGCTTGGGGCTATGGGCCATGCAGTACTCATGGGCCCGCTTGAGCTCCAGGCCGATCAGGCGCGGCGACACGCCGAAGCGCACCGCGGCCTCCTGGTTCGAGAGTTCATCGACCCGCACCGCGAGGAAGATCGCCCGCCGGCGTGGCGGCATGCTTTCGATAAGGCGTGCAACGGCCTCGACCTCGTCACGCGCCGCGACCGTTTGCGCGGGGCCGGGCGCGGGATCGACGATCTCGGCCATCAGCGTCTCCATCTCTTCGGCGCTCATGTAGCGGCGGTCGCGCTGCAGCCGGTCCAGCGCCAGGTTGGTGGCCATGCGCATCAGGTAGGCGGCCGGGCTCTTGACCGGCTCGCCCTCCTCCTTGCGGTCTTCCAGGTGCACCCAGGTATCGTGCAGCGCATCGCTGGCGAGCTCGGCCGAGCCCAGGCGCCATGTCAGGCGGCGCTTGAGGTCGTCGTAGCGTTGCGCGAGCAGTTCGCGCAAGCTGGAGCGGCTGGAGTCGCTCATCTATCGGCTCGCCTGCCGGCCACAGGGAGGCTGGCACGAGCCGGAGCGGGCCGCGGCGCCGTCACAGCGCACCGGCTTGACCAGCAGCACGAATGCCTTGGCCGGATCCCCGGGCGGCTGGCCCACATCGACGTGCTCCACGGTCTCGATGATGGCCGCATCGCGTGCCTTGTCGCCGGTGGTGTCCAGCAGGCGCACGTGCGCAACGTGGCCGGCCGCATTGATCTGCACATAAAGCGCGAGACGATATTCCCCGAGCGCGAGTGCGGGCCGCGCGCATAGCGCCTGATAGACCTGCGACTGCACGGCGCCGTCATATTGCCGCGCGGCGCTGGCCGGGGGCTGCGCGACGGCCGTGTCCGCGTAGCGCGGCGCGGGCACCAGCACGAAGGCATCGGCCGCGGCTGCCTGCACGCTCAGCCCCGTGCCCTCGAGCATCTTGCGCAAGGCGTTTTCCGGGCTGAAGGTGCCGTGGACGGCAGTCGAGGTTCGCCCCGCTGCCAGCTCGGAGGAAAAGAAGACGGACAGGCTGGTCTGCGCGTCGTATTGCGCCAACGCTTGCTTGAGCGGCTGGGCCGGCAGGTCGAATGCCATCTCGACCGCGCCGCGGTTGGCGGGCTGCTGGGCGCGGGTCTGCTGGCAGGCGAGGCAGAGGGCCAGGACCGCCATATAGACGACCAGTGCGCGCGCACCGGGGGCTGCGACCAAACTTGCCATCACGATCCAATGCCATGTGCGTTGAGGAGTCCTTGCCGCATCGGGCGCGTGGCCCAAGTGCATACTCGTGCGCATCGTAGGGATCCAATGTGACGCCGCCGTGAAGGCGTGCCAGCCACTGCGGTGACATGGCTCACTCCTCCTGGCCGGGACCCGCCGGCTGCCGCGTCTCGATCGCGATAAACAACCGCGCGTTGCCACGCTGGACCAGCAGCGCCACCGCGCCGTCCGCCGCGCTGGCCTCGTCGGCCAGCGCCTCGATGCTGTCGACCGGCTGGCCGTTGAGCGCGAGGATCACATCGCCGGCCTGCATGCCGGCGCGCGACGCGGCCGCGTTCACGCGCTGCACCAGCAGGCCGCCGTCGATACGCAGCACCTGCCGCTCTTGCGCCCACAGCGGCCTGACCATCATGCCCAGCGGCGCGTGCCCGGGCGTGGCCGTGCGCGCCACCCGTGGCGCGTCGAAGCGATCGGGCCGCACCTCCAGCACGAGCACGGCGCGGTCCCGCCAGATGCGCAGCGGGACCGCGACGCCGGGGGCCAGGTCCGCGATGCAGATCAGCGCATCGGCGGACTGCACGACATCGCGCGCGCCCACCTGCAGGATCACATCGCCCGGCTTCATGCCGGCCCGGCTGGCGGCCCCGCCGGGCTGCACATAGCTCACCAGCGCGCCCGCGGGCCGGGGCAGGCGAAACGAATCGGCCAGGGCCTGCGAGACCTCCTGCACCGCCACGCCGATACGCCCGCGTGTCACCGCGCCCTGGCGCAGCAACTGGTCCTTGATGCGCATGGCCACATCGATGGGAATGGCGAACGACAAGCCCTGATAGCCGCCGCTGCGGCTGTAGATGCGGGAATTGATGCCGATCACCTCTCCCTTGAGGTTGAACAGCGGGCCGCCGGAGTTGCCGGGGTTGACCGGCACGTCGGTCTGCAGGAAGGGCATGTACTCGGCGCCAGGCAACACCCTGCCCTTGGCGCTGACGATGCCGGCCGTGACCGAGTTACTGAAACCATAGGGTGAGCCGATGGCCAGGGCCCAGCTGCCCACTTCCACGCTCGCGGCGTCGCCGATCTTCACCGTCGGCAAGCCGGTGGCGTCGATCTTGAGCAGCGCGACGTCGGCAACGGCATCCAGCCCGATCAGCCTGGCCTTGAACTCGCGCCGGTCGGTCAGCTTCACGCTGACCAGGGATCCGCGCGCGACCACGTGCGCGTTGGTGAGGATATAGCCGTCGCCGCTAAGGATAAAGCCCGAGCCCAGGCTGGTCTCGTCGACATTGTCCTGGCCCTGCGCACGCCCGCGCAGCAGATCGGTCGATGCCTCGCGGGCCACACCGATGTTGACCACGGCCGGGCCATTCTCGCGGACCAGCCGCGAGAAATCGGGCGCGGCTCGCCACGCTGCCGCCTGCAGCGGCGCGCATCCGGCCGTGCCTGCCGCCAGCGCAAAGAGCAGCGCCATGGCAGCAAAGGCCAGCGAGCGCCGCACGAAACCGCTGCGGCGACCCGGGTCCAAAGCCATCGCCATATCAGCTCGCTTGTGCGCCATCCAGCCCCAGTTCCAGCACCATGGGCTGGCGCATATCCGGCGGCGGCGGCTCGGGCAACGCCTTGGTCATCAGCACCGCGCGCAGGTCCGCGTCGGCCTGCGGATTGCCCAGCGAGTCGAACTCCATGCGCTCCACGCGGCCATTGGGAGCAAGCCACACACGCATCACCAATGACGTGGCCGGCTGCGCGCGGGCCTGCATCCAATCCTGCAAACGCAGGGCGCTCGCGTCGGCCGCATCGCCCAGCCGCGCCTGGAACTCCGCGCTGGCCAGCTGCGCATAGCGCATCCAGTGCTGCGGGAACGGCTGCGCCGGGGCGGCGGCGGAAGACGCCGCGCCCAGGCCAAGGCCCACCAGCCCCAGCGTACGGAGCAAACGCCCCCACATTTTCCAGGGCGCAGCCAGCTTGCGCGCGGCAGGACTGGCCTGCCGGCTTGGCTCAATCGGGGAATGCATCGAAGTTCCTGTCTTTCGTCATGGTGCGTTGCGCACCACGCAGGGCCGCAACCTCGTCATAGCAAGACGGAACACATCGCCCGGACCTGTCGTTTGTCACGGAAGATTCATATGCCCCGCCGCATCAGGCCCGCCTCAGGTCCGCGCCCCGCGCATTGGCCCTTGCTACAACATGCCTGCTAGCCGGCCGTGCGTTAGTTGTTACGCGGCGGTTGCCTCTTCCTGCGCAGGTGCGTCCGCGGTTGCCTCCGCGGTTGCCTCCGATACCGCCGGCTGGAAGTTGCGCAGATGCAGGAAAAACTGGCCCATCATCTGCGTCCACAGCTGCAGCGCCACGGTGAGATAGTCGGGGCCCACGCCGCCGGAAATCACCACGTCCATCTCAAGCACCAGGAATTCGCCGTGCTGCGCCACGCGCGCGAAGCGCTTGGCGCGATGCCAGTCGCCCAGCACACCTTCGGGCAACGCGCCGCCTTGCACCCGCAGCGGGCAGCTCAGCGTGAAATCCAGGTACGCATCCGGCGCAGCCGAGTTGCCCCAGAGGACCTGGAAGCCAACGCCGTGGCTGGCGCTGTGCAGGCGCTGAACGCCGTCCTGCTCGATGGCCGTCACAGCGCAGCCGGCGGCCTTGATGGCATCGCAGACCTGCTCCGAAGTGACTGCCATCAGCAGTGCGGGCTGGCTGTCTGCCGAGGTGTCGATCTGGGTTGCGGTGGTGTTCATGGGTATCCTGGTGTTTAAATGATTGGGACTGGTATTGAAATCTGGATCGGGATTGAGGCTTGCGTGACCGGGCGCCGTGATCCGCGCCCGCATCGTTTTTCTAGTTCGCTTTCTGCAGCACGGCATCCAGCGCGGCGGTGTCGATGCTGGCCGCGCCTGGCGCAACCAGCTTCGCCATATAGGCCTGCACGAGCTGCTGCTGGCGTTGCTGGCGCATCGCCGACACCAACTGCGGCTTGATCTCGTCGAGCGTTGCGGTGCGGCCAGGCTGCGTGTCCAGCAGCTTCACCACATGAAAGCCCGCGGCCGATTGCACCGGGTCGCTTACCTGGCCAACCTTGAGCCTGGCAACGGTGTCGCGCACTTCCGGCAGCATCTGCGCCAGCGGCAGCGTGCCGACCTCCCCGCCGCGCTCGGCACCGCGAGGATCCTGCGAGCGGCTCTTGGCGAGCGCCGCGAAGTCGCCCTGGCGTGCCTGCGTGGCAAGCTTGCGGGCTTCGTCGCGCACCTTGGCCGTGGCCGCGGCATCGCTGCCCTGGGCAGCCAGGAAGATCTGCGCGACGCGGTAGGTGGCGGGCACCTGGAAGTTCGCCTTGCCTTCTTCATAGGCCGCCTTCACCTCAAGCTCGGACGGATAGTCCGCCGGCACCTGCGTGACCGACTCCAGGTAGGTGGAGGCGACGATCCGCGCGGAGATCTCGCGCATGGCGGCATCGACGCGCGCCTTCACCTCGGGCCGTTCCGCCCAACCCTTGCCCTGTGCCTCGCGCAGCAACGCTTCACTGGCCAGGCGCTGGCGCAGCCAGCTCTCGATGCCCGCGCGGTTGCTCCTGGCCGCGGCGCGGTCCGCTTCTGGCAGGCCCTGCAGCAGCCGTTCCACGTCATCCTGGCCAACGGTGACCGAGCCGGCACGCGCCACCACCGGACCGCTTGCCGGTGCGGGCTCCGCCGCCTGCACCGGCGCCGCGCTCAGCCACGAGGCCAGCAGGATGCCGATGGCCGTGCGCACGGGCGGCAGCATGGACTGGACGTGCGATTTCATTCGAATCATCTGTGTCTTACCTTTTTTCTCTGTGAGCGCGGGCGAACGCTTGCGCGGGCCGGCGGCATCGCCTTGCCCGCGCGCTGGCCCGCGCGCTTCATGACATCGCAGCAACATGACAAAACACTCACGCCCCAGCAACAGCAGGCTCGGCGCCACCGCCATGCACGGTCCGTTGCCGGCTTTGCGCGTCATGGGCGTGGCGCCTCTGCCGCGCCCGTGGCGCTTGTGGTGTTTGTAGTGTTCGTGGTGCTCTGCGCATCCTTGACTTCGGCGGCCGCCTGCGCGGGTGCGTCGGCGGCTGCCGCAGCGCCGGCCACGAAGCGCCCTTCGTACAGCTTGTCGCCATACTCCTGCGCGATCTGCTCGAACTTCACCCGGCTCTGCGCCGCGAAGGGCTGGCGCGCGATCATCACCGTGCCCAGGTCCACCGTCTCGTAGGCGCGCAGGATCTCCTGGCCCACTGCGTAGAGCTTCGCGTTCTTGGCCTCGCACTGCGCCACCGTGGCGTGCAGCGTCTTGGCCTCCAGGGCCAGGCGCTGGCGGTCCGCCTCGGCTGCGCGTGCGAGCTTGAGCAGTTCGTCATAAGCGTTGCGGTACTGCGCAATTTGCGTGCTGGCTTTCTCGGCAACCGCCTGTGCCTGCTGTTGCGCCTGCTGGCTCCTGTCGCTCAGCCGTTCGCGCTCCTGACGCTCTGCGGCGAGTTGCGCGCGGGCACGCTCCAGTTCCTTCTTCACGTCGCCGTCCGCGCCGGATGGCGCGGCGCCGGCATGTGGCGCGCCGGCCTTGAGCGCGGCCAGTTCGTTCTGCGCCTGTTGCAGCTGCGTGGTGGTGACGCGCAACTGGGCGCGCAGGCGCTCTTCCATGGTCTGGGCCGGCTGGGCGTGAGCCGCTGCGCCGGCCATCATGAAGCTGGCGGCGAGCGCCAGCGGACGCCAGGCGCCGCGCAAGCGTGATGTGGATGACACTGTATCCCTCCTAGAAGCGCGTGTTGATCTCGACCTGCAAGATATCGATTGCCAGCGGCGGGCCATAGACCTCCTTGGTCGACGTCCAGCGGCCGGTCACCCACGTGTTCTTGTCGAGCGCGTACGAGCCGCCCACGTAGTAGCCGCGTGCGTTGGTGCCGCCCAGGTGGAAGGTCGAATCGTTGTAGCCGTCCGGCATGGCATCCGGCTCGATGCGCTTGTAGCCAAGCAGCATGTTCCAGTCGCCCTTGGCAAGCGTCACGGGCTTGCCCAGCGTCGCCTGGAACATATAGGCGTTGCCGCCGCTCTTGAAGTCCGCGCGGCTGGTGCCGCCGCTGCCGCCGAAGTTGTTGACGATGCCGCCGTTTGCGCGCGAGAACATGCCGCCCTCGTCGTAGGCCAGGTTGCGGATGTAGTTCGCATCCATGCGCAGGCCGAGGCTGCCCGCCACCTTGGTTTCCCAGCGGAAGTTCAGGTCCAGCAGCTGGAACTTGGACGCCAGGCCCACGTATTGCGGCTGCGGCGTGCCGGCCGGATCCAGCGGATTGAGCGCGATATTGCGCAACAGCATCAGCGTGTTGCCCTTCTGCATGAAGGCCGGGCGTGACCAGTCGGTGCTGCAGCCATCGGCGCCGGCGTACAACGCACAAGGCTGCGACACCTGGCCGCTGACGTTGCGGAAGTCGTAGTACGCCAGCGCGCCGCGCAGGCGATTGTCGTTGTTGAGCTTCCAGCTCGCGCCGATCTGCGCGCCCAGCAGCCATTTCTTCTCGCTGCTCGCCTTGTTCTGGCTGCGGCTGGGGAAGCTGTCGGAAGAATACTCGAGCGGCACGAGGCCCAGCGTGCCGAACAGCGCGACGTCCCGGTTGGGCAACGCCTTGTCGAACTGCGCGGCCAGGCCGTCGAAGTTCAGGTCGTTCGAGAACAGCAGGTCGGACGACACGAACGGGTTGCCGAAGCGGCCAGCCGTGAGGTTGACCCATTCCGCCGGCTTGTAGGACAGCCAGCCCTGGTCCAGCCACACATTCTTCTTGGCCAGGCCGCCGCCCAGCGTCTGGTTGGTGGACACCGGGCTGTCGTCGTTGCCGGTGGCAATGCGGATGCCCGCATGCGTGCTGTCGGAAATATCGGCCAGCACGCCGAACCTGGCGCGGGCACGCAGCAGGCTCACGCGATTCTGCCGCGTGTTGAGCAGCGGCGGCAGCGAAAGATTGGTGTTCGGGTTGACGTCAAAGCCGCTGCCCTGGTTGATGGCCGCCCAGTCGATGGCGATATCGCTGTTGTTGCTGGAGTAGAAGCGCGATTCGTCGCGCACGCGCACGTCGCCTTCGATGCGGATGCGCTTGGTCCACTCCGGCGTTTCGTTCGGTGCCGCCCAGCCTTCGGCTTGGGCCTGGGCCATGATCTGACCCTTGACCTCGTCGCGGATCTGGTCGCGCACGGTATCGGAGATATAGGGCACGCGCACGTCGCCCGGCTCCACGCGCATGCCGCCGGCGGCGGCGGCGGCGGCCGGGGCTGCCGACGCCAGGCGCTGCGCCTGCTGCTGCGCCATGGCTTCGGTCTGGGCCTGGGCGAGCAAGGCTTCGCCGGCATCTTTTTTCAGGGCACCGCTTTGCATCAGGCCACGGATCAGCTTGACCATGGTGCTATCGGCGGGCGCCGCGCTTTGCGCGTAGCCCGCGCCGCTTGCGCCGAGCAGTGCGATCGCCATGGCGGCGGCCAGCGCGTGGGTCTTGCGGGCCGGCTCCGCATGGCGCCGGGAGTTTGCTGGATGGTTCATCGGTTCGTTCACGAGAATGAGGTGGAATAGGTAGGGCATGCGGTGGGACATGCGGCGGCGGCCCGCTGGCCGCGTCACGGCCGGCGCCCCTTGATCGACATGCGCATCGGAAAGCGCAGCGACGCCGGCGGCCGTTCGTCGGCCCGGAAATCGCGCACCATGGCCAGCACGGCTTCATCGGTCTGCGCGTTGCCGGTGCTGCGCACCAGTTGCACGCGCGTGGCGCGGCCGTCGGCGTCCAGCCACAGCTCGATGCGGATGTCCTCGAACGCCAGCTGCCGGGTGCGCTGGTCGCGCGCAAAGGCCTGCTGCAAGGCACCCGAAACGTAGCTCGAATAGGACCGGCTGCCCAGCCCGCCGCCACCGCCGGTCATGCCGCCGCCGCGCCCGGCCTGGATGCCAAATGCATCCGTGCCGGCTTGCGCCGCGCCGTCGATCGTGACCGGGTCGCCGAGATCTTTCGACGGGCTTGGGGGGGCGTCGTCCTTCGGCGCTTCCTGCGGGTCCGCCGGCTTGGGCTCGGGTTCGACCACTTCCGGCTTGACCTTCTCCGGCACGGGCTCGGGCGGCTTCTCAGGCTCGGGGGGTGGCGGCGGCGGCGGCGGCAGCACCAGCATCGGCGTGGCCGCCACCTCGCGCTTGGTGCTGGCAGTGTCGGACAGCAAGCGCCAGACCAGCACGGCCAGCCCGATGATGACCAGCGCGCCGATGATCAGCCCGCCCCAGCGGCGCCACAAGGCGACGGCGCGCTGCCGGGCAGGAGGAGTTGAATCACGATGTTTCACCCGACTCTCCTCACGCCGGCTTGCCGGTGACGAGGCCGATCTGGTTCAGGTCGATGCGCCTGAGCAGGTCCAGCACCTCCACCACCTTCGCGTACTGCACGGCGGCATCGCCCCGCACGATCACGGGGAAATCCGGCGTGAGCGCCTTCTCCGTGCGCAAGCGCTCCTCCAGCTCCGGCAGCGTCACCGGATAGGCGTCGAGGAACACCTGGCCCGCGTTGTCGATCGTGATGGCCTTGGTCTTGGGCTTCTCCAGCGCGACCGACGAACTCGCCTTGGGCAGGTCCACCTTGATGCCCGGGATGCTGGCATTGCTGGTCAGGATGAAAATCACCAGCACCACCAGCAGCACGTCGACGAAGGGCGTGATGTTGATGCCGCCCGTGCGCTTCTTGGTGCCGAACTTGGCTGCGTTTGCCATGGCCGCGCGCTCCCCTTAAGCCCGGTGCAGGGCAGCGGGGACGCGACGTCCCTCGCCCTGCTCTTCGGCCAGGCGCGTGGCGAACTCGTCCACGAACACCGCCATGTCGGCGCCGATCGAATCCGAGCGCGAGGCCAGCCAGTTGTAGCCGAACAGCGCGGGAATCGCGACGCCCAGCCCGGCAGCGGTACACAGCAAGGCCGCGGCCATGCCTGGTGCCACCGAGTTGATATCCACCGCGCCGGCCATGGCCGCCACGACGAACACCAGCATGATCCCGATCACGGTGCCGAACAGGCCCACATACGGCGCGCCTTCGATGGTGGTCGACAGCCAGTTCATGCGCTTGGCCATGCGCTCGCTCTCGCGCACCATCACGCCATCCATGGCCGCGCGGATCGCGCTGATGGTCGCGTCGGAGACCGCGTTGAGGTCGTAGCCCATCTGATGGCGGCGGTGCAGTTCCTCGACCGCCATCTCATACAAGCGCCACAGCGATGAATCCGCCTTGACGGCCTCGGGTACGCGGTTGCTCTTGGCCAGCTGGTCCAGCGGCGCGCCGGCCGCTTCGCGGAAATGCACCATGAAGGCAGCGTTGGCGCGTGAGGTGGCGCCGTAGCTGCGGCCCTTGCTGATCATGATGGCCCACGACAGCGCCATCATGATGCCGAGCAGGCCCACCACGATCCAGGCGTCCAGCGGCATGGCGGCGAGGATGAAGCCGAAATGGCTCTTGCCGGCCTGCTGCTCGTCCGCGCCGAACACGGCCAGGCGCGATTCAGCACCCTGCGATACGGCGTCGGCGAGGATCAGCGCATCCGGGCGCGCCACCTTGGACAAGCGCACTTCATCGATGGCACCGGTGAACGGGCTCAGCGCGGTCGCTGCGGCCGGCGTGTTGGCCGCGGCCGCGTCGGCACCGAGCGTGGCCGGTGTGTTCAGCGCCGGCAAGGCGGTTGCCAGCGACGCGGCAGGACGTCCGCCGACATACAGCGACACGCTCTTGCCATCGGACTTGACTGCCAGGTGCGACCACTGCCCCGCCTGCACGGGCTGGCCGGGATTGCTGCGCTGGCCATTGACCTGCACGAACGGCACGGCTTGGTCGATGCCGA
Source organism: Cupriavidus basilensis (assembly GCF_008801925.2). Lineage (NCBI taxonomy): Bacteria > Pseudomonadati > Pseudomonadota > Betaproteobacteria > Burkholderiales > Burkholderiaceae > Cupriavidus > Cupriavidus basilensis. Next base: position 3,247,955 of record NZ_CP062803.1, read on the forward strand.
TGACGAGTTCGCCCGCGCCATCGCGGCGCGCATAGACGACTTGCTGCGGGCCGAGCCTCTCGGGGCGCACCCAGGCGGAAAAGCCGAACGGCGCGCCCGCGGCCAGCGCCAGCGACGGCGACGACGGCAGCACCAGCGGGGCGGCGCCGAGCTGCGCGCCCTTGCCGATGACCGTGCCATCGACGCTCACCACAGCGGTCTGGCTGTGGTTGCCGTAAGCCGTGGTGTCGCGGGCCGGTACGCTGCCTTCGGCGAAGTGGTAGACCAGCGTGTAGTCAGGGTCGAAGGTCCGCTGGCCATTGCCCGATGCCGGCGCCTTGGCGTTGCCGTAGTACATCCACAACTGCTGCGGACCGGCGGCGGAGACCGACGGAACGTCGATCCAGATCAGCGCGATGCCCAGAAGCGGATCGAACTGTTCGATCTGGTGGTTAAGCACGGTCTTGTCGTCGGCGGCAACAAAGCGCAGGTCGGCGCCGGTCTCGCTCACGCCTTCAAAGCTGAAGTTGCCGGTATGCAGGCGCAGCAGCACCGGGGTACGCCCGGCATCGCCGCCGATCGCGCCGGCCTTGGGGCCGGCATCGATCGTGATCGGCTTGCGATAAGCCCAGTCGGGCTGCCACCAGGCATGGGCCAGGTCGGGCAGGAGTGTGCTCAGCAGCGTGAGCACGAGCAAAAGGATGCGTCGCATGACAGTGGTTCTCGGTTAGCTCGTCGGGAGTCGATGTATCAGGTTGGAAGCGGCGCGCCGCACGCGCTCAGTAACTGGCGGTGACGCTGAAGTTCACGCGCGGGTCGCCACGCTGCGTGCGTGGCCCGTCCTTGAGCGGATAGCCCAGGTCCAGGCGCCCGGTGACTTTCTGGCCGAGGCGGAACGTAGTGCCCACCCCCACCGAGGCGAGCGAGACGTTGCTCTTCTGCTCGGGCAACGGATCGCGCAGGCGGACCTGGCCGGCATCGGCAAACAGGTAGGCACGCCAGTTTTCAACCACGGAAGTGAAGAAGGCCAGCGGCGGCGTGCGCATTTCCACGGACCCGACCACGCCATAGTCTCCGGTGGACTCGGCGGACAGGTAGCCGCGCACCGAGTTCATGCCGCCGGCCGCGATCTGCTCGTTCGAGACCAGCGGGGAATCCGTGACCTGGGCCGCCAGGCGCCAGCCCAGCTGCGCGTTGCCCGCGAAGGTGTAGGAGCCATTGGTATCGCCCTTGAGCACCATGAAGCTCGGCGACGCCTTGTAGCGCTTGTAGTCGAATTGCTGCGCGGTGCTGCCGTAGCCAAGGAAGCTGCGCGTGCCCGCGACCAGCGACAGGTTCAGGCCGTAGGTGCCGCGCTCCGTCTGGCCAAAGCCCGAGTAGCCGAGCGTGATCGGCGCGTACTTGAGCGGCACCGTATCGGCGGCGCTGCCAAGGCGCGTCACCTCGTCGTTGTCCTTGAAGTCCACGCCGGCGCTGAACGCGTGCCACCATGCGCCGGTGTTCGGCACGGTGTAGGTGGCCTTCACGCCAACCGCATAGCCCTTGCCCAATACATTGGTGCCGCCTAGCGTCGCGACGTTGCTGTCCGATTTGTAGCCGGAAGCCTCGAGGCCCCAGTTAGTGCCACGCAGCGGCGCCACATACGAGCCGGACCACACCTGGGTCTGGTTCAGGTCCTGCGGGGCGCCAAAGAAGCTGACCGAGGCGCTGTGCCCCAGTTGCCAGAGGTTGTCGTGGCCCAGCGAAGCCGTGGCCCGCAGTTGCTTGGTATCCGCGCTGTAGTCGTTGTTCAGGCCCACGCTCGCCCGCCACGGGCTGCTGTCTTCGACCTTGAGATCAACGTCCATGGTGCCTGGCAGCGCGCCCTGCCTGACCAGCGGCATCACCTGCCGGTTCGCGGTCCGGTTCAGGGCAGTGAGCTCCGTCTGCGCCTGGTTGAAGTCCGGCACCGCGCCCTCCGCCAGCGCGGGCACCTGCTCACGCACCTCTACCGGCGAGTTGTACTGCGCTCCCACCACACGCACGCGGCCCACCTTGGTCTCGCTCACCTGCAGGAAGACCACGCCGCCAACCGCCTGCTGCTCAGGCAGGTCCACGTACACCGACTGGTATCCCTTTGCCTGGTAGGCCGCCAGCAGCGCATCGCGCGCGCCCTCGATATCCTTCAGCGTGCGCTTCGGTCCAAGATAAGGCGTGACCGCGCGCTCGATCGCGCGCGCATCCAGCACCGTGTTCCCACGCACGATGTACTCGTTGATGTCGACGCGCCGTTCCGCGTCGGCCTGCACGCCAGGCGTTGCCGCCTCGGTGGCAGCGGGGGCCTGCGCCATCGCGGTTCCCTGCGTCCCTAGTCCTAGCACCGCCAGACATAGCGCCCTCCAGCGCGCGGACGCATCGTTCTTGTTCTTGTCATGCATGTGTTTGCTCAATCCCTTGCGAAACAATTGCCGTCGTTCCCTTGCGCCGGCGCCTCGACCAGAGGCAAGTCGTAAGCGATCGCATCCGATGAGGCCATGATGAGCGGTCATCATTTCAGCGCCGCGTACGATTGGTTAGACGAACGGCCCGCGCGCCGACTGTCGTTTGTCACGAAAGCTTCATCTGCGGGCGCGGGGCATGGCGATGCGCCTCAACGGCAGCGATATCGCAGAGCAATTGCATGCCGCACTACTCGGGATGGAGCGCTACACTTCAGGCATATCGCCAATGGCGGGGTTGGCAACCAATGAACACGGAGCACGAAATGCGCGGATGGCTGAACGCTGTAGTGATTGCCGCAGGCAGCCTTGCCGCGGCCTGCCCGCTACTCGCCGCGGAGGCATCCCCACCGACGGGGGAAGGCACGGCGAACTGTGTCGAGGTCGAAGTCAATGGCATGCGGGCCCCGTCGTTTCCTTGCCTGACGCAGAAGCTAAGCCCCAAGCCCGCGGCCGGGCAGCCACCCTCGGAGCGCAAGCTGGCGTCCGAAGCCATCGTGGAGCGCCCCTCCAACGCGCTGGGGCTGTTCAACCACTCGGCGACCAGCAACCGCATGGGTAATACCTTCGGCACATCGGTCACGCCGCAGCGGCCATAGCCGCATTAGCCGCACTAGCCGCCTTAGCGGCAAGCCACTCCATTCACCACGGTTTCTTTAAGGGAAAAGACGTGCCATTCATCATCGCCGGCCTCGCCTTGATCGGTGCCCTCATCTACGGTGCGGTCCGCCTGTACGCCACGGTGGCCGCAGCCTATGGCGCGATCGCCGGGACCGCCGCTGTCTTGTTCTGCGCGGCGCTGCTCGTCGCATTCGTCGCAAGCCTGGTGCGCCGCTACCGCGCGATCCACGGCGTCAAGATCAAGGGCGAGCGCATCCTGTCGCTGGAGGGCGCATGGGGGACGATGCGCGTGGATCCGGAACGCAAGCGTGGCGCACTGGATGTCGACGGACAGCAGGCGAAGTTTATTTTTGCGGATATAGCGAGCGCTACCGCGCTGGAAAACGGCAGCGCATGGATGCTTGCCTTGCGTCTCGAACACCAGGCGCAAGGCAGTTGGCAGATCCCGATGGCAAGCCGGAAGGAAGCGTTGCGCTGGGCGAAGATTTTCGACCTGGCTGCGGTGCAGAAGCTTTGAAGGCCTGGTGCTGCGCGGCTCGCCCGAGCGGCACGAACGGCAAGACCGGCAACGCCATCGGAACGAACGCGCCTGCCTCGACAAGACGCGTCTATTCGAGAAATACGTAGTCGGCGCGATAAGGCACGCGGCTTTCCTGTCCTTCCTCGGTGCAGGCCTGAGCGGGCGCAATGCCGCCTTGCGTATTCAGGCGCTGAACGTAATGCACTCCCGCTAGCATGCCCGCCGCTCCGGAACTCGTCGCCTGCAACAGTAATAGCGCGATGCTGTCGGGCGCCCTGGCATTTGCGGCCTGCCGCAGTACTTTGCCGGTGATCTTGCTGCCGTCCGGCGCCTCCCAGGTCGGCCCGGCGTAATGCCTGGCGATGAGATTGCCGGAATCATCGCGCAGATCCGCTTCGGGGGATTTGAACGCCCACGCCAATGCACTACCCTGATCGCGCTTGCAGACATAGATCTGCACGCCGGATGCGTGCAGGGTCGCGATCGTGCGATGGGCGTCGGCGGGCCGCAGCTCAGGCGGCGCAGCCTCCTGGGCAACAGCGCAGGAAACCAGCAAGCATGCGCCGGCGAGGGCGATGCGATGCGCTTTGCGACGGGTGCGGAAATCTTGCGGCATACGTCCTCCTTGCCTGAGCCTGGTCAGAATGGTACCTCCGGCGCGATGGCAGGGAAACGCCGGAAGACACAGCAATCGCAGCGAGCGCGGCAGGCGCGGCCGTCCGCGTTGCCACTGGATGCGGTTGAAGTAGCGAACTGCCGACATGGGTCCAGCCACAAGCACGCAGCCACAAGCGCGCGGCAAAATGATCACTGGAATTCTGCAAGCCTGGCGGCTACGCTAATAGGCAGACCGTTGCGCCAGCTGAGCGCGCGAGGGTCATCGGCTTTGCATCGACTTTGATTGGAAGGAGTCATCCATGAAGATCGCTATCGCAATGGCAATTGCAGTTCTCCTCCCTGCTACCGTCTACGCCGCAGGCCCTGCGAATCCAGCGGATCGCTACGACTACAACATGCGTAGCACCAACAAGGACGGCTATGTGCCGGACCCTCAGCGCACGACCAATAAAGACGGCTACGTACCCGATGCCGAACGCGCCACCAACAAGGATGGCTACGTGCCCGACACCGCGAAGGCCAACGACAAGTTCGACCCGTACACCCAGGGTGCCAACCAGAACACGGCCTCGGCGCTCACCGACTCAAAAGCGTCTGCCAAGAAGCCGGCTGGCAAGGCGTCAAGCCAGAAAAAATCGCCCACTGCCGGCATGGACAAGTAGCGCAGCCTGCTTAGCTTAAGTCCGACGCGGCAAAGAAAAAGCCCCGCAGATTCCTGCGGGGCTTTTTCAACAATGGTGGGCCTCCCGTGAGTCGAACACGGCACCAACGGATTATGAGTCCGCTGCTCTAACCAGGCATGAGCTAGAGGCCCTGGAAAGTCAGACCGGCATGATACCGATCAACTGCCTTCAAGGAAACTCTTTAGCTTATCCGAGCGGCTCGGGTGACGCAGCTTGCGCAATGCCTTGGCTTCTATTTGACGGATCCGCTCGCGTGTGACGTCGAACTGCTTGCCGACTTCTTCCAGCGTGTGGTCCGTGCTCATCTCGATGCCGAAACGCATGCGCAGCACCTTGGCTTCGCGTGGCGTGAGCGAATCCAGCACGTCCTTGACGACGTCGCGCATGGAGCCGTGCAGCGCCGCTTCGGCCGGGGCCAGCGTGTTGGTGTCTTCGATGAAGTCGCCAAGATGGGAGTCGTCGTCGTCGCCGATCGGCGTTTCCATGGAGATCGGCTCCTTCGCGATCTTCATGATCTTGCGGATCTTGTCTTCCGGCATCTCCATCTTCTCGGCCAGCGTTGCCGGATCCGGCTCGTTGCCGGTTTCCTGCAGGATCTGGCGCGAGATACGGTTCATCTTGTTGATCGTTTCGATCATGTGCACCGGGATACGGATGGTGCGCGCCTGATCGGCGATCGAGCGGGTGATGGCCTGGCGGATCCACCACGTCGCGTAGGTCGAGAACTTGTAGCCGCGGCGGTATTCGAACTTGTCCACCGCCTTCATCAGGCCGATATTGCCTTCCTGGATCAGGTCGAGGAACTGCAGGCCGCGATTGGTGTACTTCTTGGCGATCGAGATCACCAGGCGCAGGTTGGCCTCGGTCATCTCGCGCTTGGCTTCGCGGGCGCGCTTCTCGCCCTCGCTCATCTTGCGGTTGACTTCCTTGAGCTCCTTGAGCGGCAACACCACGCGCATCTGCAGGTCGATCAGCTTTTGCTGCAGCTCGCGCACGGCCGGCACATTACGTTCGACGATGGTGCTGTACGGCTTGCCGTCTTTGATAATCGTGTCGATCCACTCGAGGTTGGTCTCATTGCCCGGGAAACGGGCGACGAAATCCGCGCGCGGCATGCCACACTTGTCCACCACGATCTTCAGGATGGAGCGCTCGAGCTTGCGCACCTCGTCCACCTGGCCACGCAGCGTGTCGCACAGGCGTTCGACATTGCGCGCGGTGAAGCGGATGCACATCAGCTCGTTCAGGATGGCTTCCTGGGCCTTGACGTAGGACTTGGACTTGTAGCCTTCCTTCTCGAACGAGCGGCGCATCTTGTCGAACTGCTCGGCGATCACGCGGAATTTTTCCAGCGCGGCCAGCTTCAGTTCTTCGAGCTGGCGCGCCGAGGCAGCCAGGCCGCCGGCATCGTCATCCTCGTCTTCGTCGGACTCTTCGCCGTCAGACTCCAGCTCGTCTTCCTCGGCAGCCGCCACCACGGCCGGAGCCGGCGGGGCCACGGGTACGTCCGCGGCGTTCGGGTCGATCAGGCCGTCGACGAACTCGTCGATCTTGATTTCATCGTTGGCAACGCGCTCGGCCAAGGCCAGGATCTCGGAGATCGTGACCGGGCAGGCGGAGATCGCCATCACCATGTCTTTCAGGCCAGCCTCGATGCGCTTGGCGATCTCGATTTCGCCTTCGCGCGTCAGCAGCTCCACCGTGCCCATCTCGCGCATGTACATGCGCACGGGGTCGGTGGTGCGGCCGAATTCGGAGTCAACGGTTGAAAGAGCCGCCTCCGCCTCTTCTTCGGCTTCTTCCTCGCTGGTGGCCGACGGGGCGTTGTCGTTGAGCAGCAGCGTTTCGGCGTCCGGCGCTTGTTCGTAGACGGCAATGCCGATGTCGTTGAGCGTGGCGACCAGCGTGTCGATCGTTTCCGAATCGACCATGTCGTCCGGCAGGTGATCGTTGATTTCCGCGTACGTCAGGTAGCCGCGCGACTTGCCGAGCTTGATCAGCGCCTTGAGCTTCTGGCGGCGTACTTCCAGCTCTTCCTCGGTACCCTGCTGCGTCGAGGCGAACTCCTTGAGCAGCGCCTTTTCCTTGGCCTTGCGGTCGCGAGCCTTTTGCTTGTCGCTCTTGGGCGCGGCAGTCGGCGTTGCCGCCGCGGGGATCTCGTCTTCGTAAAGCTCTTCAGTCACGTCGTCTGGTGTGCTGTCGTCGTGCTGCGCTCCGGCCTTGGGCTTGCGGCCACGCTTCTTGGGCTCCGGCTTGACTGCCGGAGCGGCGGGACGCTCGGATGCAACGGGGGCGGAAGTTGTGGCATTCGGCGTGGCCTCGGGCTCGGCGGCGCCTGGCTTGGCGTCTCCGGTCTTGGCGCTGGTCGCTGCCGCTTTCTTGCTCTCGACTTCGGTATTCTGCTGTTTCGCCACGGTAATACTCTTGCCTTTCACAGGTACAGATGCGGCGTTCTTGCCGCTTGTATTGGCGCTATCGCCGCTCTCGTGTGCCGAAGTCGAGGGCTTCAGGTTTTCGGACAGGCGGATCCCGGTGGAAGTGGACGCTGCGGGCGCCTTGGCGCTCCGAGCTGTCTTGGCAGGCACAGGCTGGGCAGGCGCCTTGACTGACGCGGCCGTCTTCGCAGCCGCCGTTGTCTTCACGGACGCCTTGCCGCTCCCCGATTGGGGAGTTGTAGTGGAAACCTTTTCGGTTGCTTTGGCCTTTGCCATTGGCACGCTCACTTTCACCAGAAGGGGAGAGAAAGATCTCGCTATCCAAACCGGCTATTGTAGCACTAGCAATTAGCCGGCTTCCCAACAGGTGAGGTTTTCACCTGAAAAATCAAGGCTTAAGCGTAGCCATGCCGCGCCAAGCCCTCACTTATTTGTCACCACCCACCTTGCCCGACCTACCGGACGGTCAACCCGGTTCAACCCGAATCAACCCAACTGCCGCCGGCGATTGATCTCGCTGACCAGCCATCGCATGCGGCTCTTGCCTTGCTCATCCGCAGTGCCCATGATCACCGACTGCTGGAGCATGTCGAGCTCGCGGCGCAACGGCCCCGCCAGCAGCTTGGCGATGGCGGTGTCGAACTCCTGCTCGGCAGGTTCCTCATCAATCTCTTCGCGCAGTACCGCGGCGCGCACATTGGCATAGACCTCGGCGTACGGCGACTGCGCGAGATGCTCGCTAAAGGCCGCGAAGTTCACCTCGCCCTGCAACTCGTCGCAGGCGGACACCAGGTGCGCCAGCACTTCGGCGTCGGCCTGCTCGTCTTCGAGCAGCAGTGCCCGGCTATCGGCGTCGAGCCGGCTCGACAGCTGCGGGTAGCGCATCAGCAACTGCAGCACCCGCTGCTCCAGGCCGGTGGGGGCCTGGCGCTTGGTGCGCGGCCGCGGCTGGGCAAAACGCCCGACCCGCGCCGGGTCGCTCGCCAGCCCGCAGACGGCTTCGATTTCGGCCGGCGTGGTGCCGGTGGCATCGGCCAGCTCGCGCACGATCTGCAGCCGCAGGCCGCCTGCGGGCATGGACTGCAGCAGCGGCTTGGCCTCGTACTGGGCGCGTGCGCGCCCCTCGGCCTGGCGCAGCTCCTGCCCCTCCGACACCACCTGCAGCAGGAAGCGCGACAGCGGCATGGCATCGCGCACCTGCGCGGCAAACGCGTCGGTGCCCTGCTCGCGCACATAGCTGTCCGGGTCGTGCTCGGCCGGCAGGAACAGGAAGCGGATGGTCTTGTTGTCCGCCACGTACGGCAGGCAGGCCTCCAGGGCCCGGCGCGCCGCGCGGCGCCCGGCGGCGTCGCCGTCGAACGAAAACACCACGGCATCGGTCTGGCGCAACAGCTTTTGCACGTGCACCGCCGTGCAGGCCGTGCCCAGCGTGGCCACGGCGTTGGCAAAGCCCAGCTGCGCCAGGGCCACCACGTCCATATAGCCTTCGACCACCAAAACATAGCCGGTTTCCCGGATCGCATGGCGGGCCTCGAACAGGCCATATAGCTCGGTGCCTTTGCTGAACAAGGGCGTTTCCGGCGAATTCAGGTACTTGGGCTCGCCCTGCCCCATCACCCGCCCGCCAAAGCCGATCACCTGGCCCTTGGTGCTGCGGATGGGAAACATGATGCGGTCCCGGAAGCGGTCGTAGCGCCGCGGCTTGCCGTCGGCGTCGCGCTTCTCGGCGCTTTCGATCATCAGGCCGGCTTCCACCAGCGGCCCGGCGATCGCATCGTCGCGGTAATTGCCGAACACCGACTCCAGCCCCTGCCAGTCGTCCGGGGCATAGCCCAGGCCAAACTGCGCCGCGATCTCGCCAGTCAGGCCGCGGCTCTTGAGGTACTGGATCGCCTGCGGCGCGCTGCGCAATTGCTTGCGATAGAACTCGGTCGCGCGGGTCATGGCATCGGAGAGCGCCAGCGAGCGCGCCTGCACTTCGGCGCGCTGGGCCGGCGGCAGCCGGTCGCGCTCCTCGGGCACGGACAGGCCGACCGATTGCGCCAACTCGCGCACGGCATCGGGGTAGGATTGCCCGGAGTATTCCATCAGGAAGCCGATGGCCGAGCCATGCGCCGCGCAACCAAAGCAGTGATAGAACTGCTTGGTCGGCGAGACCGTGAACGACGGCGACTTCTCGTTGTGAAAGGGGCAGAGCCCCATGAAGTTGGCGCCGCCCTTCTTCAACTGCACGTACTTGCCCACCACATCGACTATGTCGACACGGTTGAGCAGGTCCTGAATGAAGGATTGCGGAATCACCCGGCTTGTCGTCCTATGGCCGAACCACCCGTGGAACCGGGCGGCGGCGATATCTGGTTCATGAAGTGCGTGACCGGCACTGCGCTTTCCGGCCCCTTAACACTACATTGTAGTGCAGACGCAACGGATTGCAGCCAGCGCCGGCGAGGGGTGCCAGGCAAAAAGTGCCCTCAGCCAGACTCCGCAGCCTCCGGCCGCCAGGTGCCAGCTAGCGCCCCACCCCGCTCAACGCCCCGCCAGCGCGGCCTTGACCAGACCGGAGACCGCGGTCATGTCGGCACGGCCGGCCAGTTTGCCCTTGAGCACGGCCATGACCTTGCCCATGTCCTGCGGGCCGGCAGCGCCGGTTTCCGTGACCGCGGCCTGCACTTCGGCGGCCACTTCCGCATCCGACAGGGCCGCCGGCATGTAGACCTTGAGCACATCGATTTCCGCGCTCTCCTTGTCAGCCAGGTCGTTGCGGCCGGCCTGGGTGAACTGGGAGATGGAGTCCTTGCGCTGCTTGATCAGCTTCTCGATCACGGCCTGCACGGCGGTGTCGTCGAGCTCGACGCGTTCGTCCACTTCCCGTTGCTTGATGGCAGCCAGCAGCAGGCGGATGGTGCCGAGGCGCTCGGTCTCGCGGGCACGCATGGCGGCCTTCATGTCTTCGGTTACACGGGCTTTGAGGGACATCGCATTATTCCAGGAAAGTGTGGGCGGGATGGTGCCGGTCAGGCGCAACGCCGGCCGTCGGCCGCCAATGCAAAAACCCGCCGGAGCCTTGCCCACAGCGGGTTTTGATGCGAAACGCGAAGGGTACGCTCAGTACATCTTCTTCGGCAGCATCAGGCTGCGGATGCGCTTGTAGTGGCGCTTTTCGGCGGCGGCCTTCTTGCGCTTGCGCTCCGCCGTCGGCTTTTCGTAAAACTCGCGAGCCCGCAATTCAGTCAGCAAGCCGTTTTTCTCGATGGTGCGCTTGAAACGACGCATGGCAACTTCAAACGGCTCGTTTTCTTTAAGGTGGATCGTGGTCATTTTGCTGAAATAAGTAGCAGCTGTTAGCGGTTTTACGAAAGCTACAAGTGTAGCACAACCGCTGTCAAGCCCGTATGGCGGTTTTTTTGCCGCCATGCTGCTTACGATACTCAGGCCGTCCCCGCCGCCATGGCCCTTGCATTCTCCGCCACGGCCTGCCCGGCGGCCACGCCGGATGCCCACGCCCACTGGAAGTTGTACCCCCCCAGCCATCCGGTGACGTCGACCACCTCGCCGATGAAATACAGGTTGGGCACGGTGCGCGCCATCATGGTCGCCGACGACAGCGCGCGCGTGTCCACACCGCCGAGCGTGACCTCCGCCTTGCGGTAGCCCTCCGTGCCTGCCGGCACCAGTTGCCAGCTGTTGAGCGCCGCGCCGAGCCGGCGCAGTGCCTTGTCCGGCATATCGTGCAGCGGCTGCGCGCCGTTCAGGCCGGCCGCCGCGCACCAGGCGTCGGCCAGACGGGCGGGCAGGCGCTCGGCGAGCAGGTTGGCCAGGTGCTTGCGGCTGCCACCCTTTTGCTCGAGCAGCCATTCACTGGCGTCGTTGCCGTCGAACAGGTCGATGGTGATCGGCGTGCCAGGGCGCCAGAAGCTGGAAATCTGCAGCACGGCCGGCCCGGACAGGCCGCGATGGGTCCACAGCAAGTCCTCGCGGAAGGCGCCGGCCGTCTTGCCGCTTCCCGTCGCAATGTCTACCTCCATCGACACGCCCGCCAGCGGCACGAATGGCGCCCAGCCCTGCCCGTCGAACGTCAGCGGCACCAGCGCCGGGCGTGTCTCGACAACGCCCAGCCCGAACTGGCGGGCAATGCGGTAGCCGATGTCGGTGGCGCCGATCTTCGGGATGGACAGGCCGCCCGTGGCCACCACCAGCGCGCCGGCACGCACTGGCCCGCTTGCCGTCATCAGCAGGAAATCGTCGCCCTCGCGCCTGACCTCGTCCACGCCGCAGCCGGTGCGCCAGTGCACGTTGCCCGCGCCGCATTCGGCACGCAGCATCTCGATCACCTGCTCGGCGCTGTCGTTGCAGAAGAGTTGGCCGCGGTGCTTCTCGTGCCAGTCGATCTCATGCTTGCGCATCAGCGCGAGGAAATCCTGCGGCGTGTAGCGAGCGAGCGCGGAACGACAGAAGTGCGGATTAGCCGACAAAAAATTAGCCGGCCCCGCCTGCAGGTTGGTGAAATTGCAGCGCCCGCCGCCGGAGATGCGGATTTTCTCCGCCACCTTGGTGGCGTGGTCGATCAGCACCACGCTGGCGCCACCCTGCCCCGCCACAGCGGCGCACATCATGCCGGCGGCCCCGGCGCCAAGCACCGCCACGTCGAAGCGCCCTGCGCGCGCGCCGGCCCGGCCGGTCTCTGTGGTCTGCTTGCTGCCCATGTCTGTCTTGCCCAATGAATGCCTGATTAGTGCCCGCGGAAGAAGCGCCGATTGTAGCGAAAAGCATGGCCAGCGCCGCTGTGCTACCCTGCTGGCCTCATGCCCGGCTGCCGGCCCGATGGTCTGCAGCCCGCTCCAACCCCTTGATTTGCCGGCCTCGCTTGATGCCGGCCTCGCCTGCCCCATGCTTGTCCTCGGCATTGAATCCTCCTGCGACGAAACCGGCCTCGCGCTCTACGACACGCAAGCCGGCCTGCTCGCCCATGCCCTGCATTCGCAGATCGCCATGCACCGCGACTACGGCGGCGTCGTGCCTGAACTCGCCTCGCGCGACCATATCCGCCGCGTGCTGCCGCTGTTGCAGCAGGTGCTCGACGAAGCCGGCCGCACCCGCGCGGACATCAACGCGATTGCCTTCACCCAAGGCCCCGGCCTGGCTGGCGCGCTGCTGGTGGGTGCATCGGTGGCCAACGCCCTGGGCTTCGCACTGAACGTGCCGATGCTGGGCGTGCACCATCTCGAAGGCCACCTGCTGTCGCCGCTGCTGACACCCAATCCGCCGCCATTCCCGTTCGTTGCCTTGCTGGTTTCGGGCGGACACACGCAGCTGATGGAAGTGCGCGGCATCGGCGAGTACGCCTTGCTGGGCGAGACCCTGGACGATGCCGCCGGCGAAGCGTTCGACAAGACCGCCAAGCTGCTCGGCCTGAGCTACCCGGGCGGCCCCGAAGTCTCGCGGCTGGCCGAGTTCGGCGTGCCCGGCACGTACGCCCTGCCGCGTCCGATGCTGCATTCGGGCACCCTCGATTTCTCCTTCGCCGGCCTGAAAACCGCTGTGCTCACGCAAACGCGCAAGCTGGGCAATGTGTGTGAGCAGGACCGGGCCAACCTGGCGCGCTCCTTTGTCGATGCCATCGTCGACGTGCTGGCCGCCAAGTCGATGGCCGCCCTCAAGCAGACCGGGCACCGGCGCCTGGTGGTGGCCGGCGGCGTGGGCGCCAACCGGCAACTGCGCGAGCGGCTGAACCAGCTTGGCGCGCAGAAGAAGATCGAGGTCTACTATCCGGACCTGGCCTTCTGCACGGACAACGGCGCCATGATCGCCTTCGCCGGCGCCATGCGGCTGCAAGCCGCGCCGGAGCTGGCCAAGCGCGACTACGGCTACGGCGTGACGCCGCGCTGGGAGCTGTCGGACATCCGGCTGCCGGAGCGCCCCGCCGCCTGAGGCGAACGCCTCGATGCAGTAAAAAAAGCCACCTCACGGTGGCTTTTTTACTGCGGCACGGCGGGCTTACTGCGCGCGCTTGTCGCGCTCGATCACGGCGTAGGCGCTGTGATTGTGGATGGACTCGAAATTCTCGGCCTCCAGCACATAGGCCACGATGCGATCGTCCGCATTCAGGCGCATGGCGATATCGCGCACCAAGTCCTCGACGAACTTGGGGTTCTCGTAAGCGCGCTCGGTGACAAATTTCTCGTCCGGGCGCTTGAGCAGGCCCCACAACTCGCACGAGGCCTCTTCCTCGGCCATGCGCACCAGCGCCTCGACCGGCAGGTCGGCCGCCAGTTCGACGTTCATGGTGATGTGCGAGCGCTGGTTGTGCGCGCCGTACTGCGAGATCTTCTTCGAGCACGGGCACAGGCTGGTGACCGGAACCAGGGCTTTCAGGAAGACCTTGGTGGCGCCGTTGCGCACTTCGCCGATCAGCGTGACTTCATAGTCCATCAACGATTGCACGCCGGATACCGGCGCGGTCTTGTTGATGAAATACGGGAAGGTCACTTCGATACGGCCAGCCTCGGCTTCGAGCTTGACCAGCATCTTGTCGAGCAGCGTGCGGAAGCTCGCCAGCTCCAGCGGCTCGCGTTCTTCTTCCAGCAACGCGACGAAACGCGACATGTGCGTGCCCTTCTGGTCGGCAGGCAGGTGCACGTCGAGATTGAAGGTGCCGACGGTGGCCA